>JAJDZD010000070.1 GCA_022824865.1 Chloroflexota bacterium
TCGCGCGCTGATTCCGGGAACCTCGGAAGAGGCGAAGCTGCGCGGATGGCCCGGGGTGTCAATGGCAGCCGAGAATGTCCCACTTGTGGCAACTGAAAATGTCCCACTGGTTCGGGTGTTGGTGAGGCAGTAGTGCGGTCCGGTCCGTAAGCGCCGCGGCCATTATCTCGTCGCCGAGCACGCCGCCCCACTCCTCGAAGCTCTTGTTGGAGGTCAACACGGTCGAGGCCCGCTCGTGGCGGGCGTTGATCAACTGGAAGAAGAGCACGGCGCCGTCCTGGCTGATCGGCAGATAGGCGATCTCGTCCACCACCAGCAGCGCCGGGTGGGTAAGCACCCGGAGCCGCCGTGAGAGGTCGCCGGCAGCTCGCGAGGAGCGCATCGCCGTCTGCAGGCGGCGGTTGTTGCGCAGCGCGATCTGGGCGTCGAGCAGCTCTTCGATCGCCTCGCCCGCGGTCACTGCTCCACCGCCCGCCTGTTGGAGGATGCCGTCGATCGCCTCCAGCGCGCCGGGCATTTTCAGGTCCGCCGCAGTAACGAGGCCCTGGGGAGTCGATGATGTGCAAGCGGCTCCGCCCGGCGCGGATCAGGCTTGGGCAGCCGCGACAGTCAGTTGAACCGGCCTTTGGGCGTCGACCACGGTGCACCATCTGCTGCTGCACGTCTCGCAGAGATTCGGAAACGGGGGGTCGTCTGCTTCACGGTCTGAAACGAACCAGCGGAGGGTCACCATCCGCTCGTTGTTCCGGATGGCCCAGAGGTCCTCTTTCAGAAGATTGCCGACGGCATGCTCCGGCTCGCAGAGAAGACAGCAGGGGTACACGTCGCCGTTCGAACTGGCCACGACGGCGGTCCAGAGCTGGCGCAGTAGGTGCTGACGACTTCGTTCGGGACCGGCAGAGGCGTGAATCCCTGTGGAGGCGCCGCCTCCTTTCTGTCCACCAACCAGTCTTCACTGACGCCTTCGGGACACCAGAAGCTGTCGTCAGGCCAGAAGTCCGCCCCACAGTCCTCCGCAATCGTGCGTGCCGCTTCGACTTCGTGCTGGTTGTGACGGTTCAGGAGCATCTTGTAGACGACCTTCGGTTTGTCGCTGCCCAGGCGTCGCTTCGCGAGCGCCAAGCCCTTCATGTTGGCTGTGACGCGTTCGAGATCATCGCGCACCCGGTAACGTTCGTAGGGTAGTCACCGGGGCGGAGCCGCTGGCGAAATGAAGGGAAAGCCCGGTCGTTTGTAGAGTCGATAGCGCCAAGAGTCGAAGAAGTCGAACTCCTCGACAAGTTCGTAACCGAACGGGAAGCCCTCGCCGTTCCGTCCACCGTGACGTTCAGGCGCCTCGACATGCAGCAACATGAGATCGGGCTCGTGGCGCTTCACCGCGTCTTCCCTTGTCACGTCGTAGCGGAGGCCGGGCGTGACAAGTCCTGCCTGATCGATGATTCGTAGGCGGGAGTGCCAGCCGATGAAGCCGATTTCATCGACGAGGACGGACGTATTTTCGTCGAACCGAGCGGCCAGTTCGCGGCCCAAGGTCTCAAGCGAGTGTGTCTTCTCGTTGACGACGTCCCCGAAAGCGTAGTCGATCTGCCCTCGGGTGTCGTTCAGCACGGGAACGGCTAGAGCTAGAAGCGTCAGCCCGCCCCAGACAGGTGGTCGAGCCGCTGGCTGTCGGGTCGCTTGGTCCGCCCCCACGTTATCCTTGCGGGTGTCCCACTGAAGGCACCACTCGAGCACGGCGTGAGCGCCAAACGCCAACGTGATCGCTCCAGCGGTGCTGAGTGGGTAGTAGTGCCAAGTGAACATGGGCCATGAGCCGATTGCCGCGAATCCGCAGAGCACCAGCGCCGGGAATCCAATGATCGGCCACGCCCGCGAGTCGCGTCGGACGATCGTGAGCGCGCCGAGCGGCAACGAGACGCCGAGCAATAGCGAAGCGGCGGTGAACCACTCGGTGTTGGATGCGGGAACGTAGGCCGCCAGGAGGCTTGACGCCGCATCTTTGTAGACGCCCGCGACGTGCCGCAGATAGGCGAAGAACCCATCGAACAGGTGGCTGCCGCCGCTCTTGGCGGCCAAGGTCGCGGTGAACGGGCTTCCGTAGTAGACCGTCGCGAAAAGCAGCCACGGCGCCACGGTGAGGAGCGCCGCGGCCGCCTGACGGACCGGCAATCGCCTGTCTCGCGCCCACTTGTCGCCCAGTAGACAGACGGTCAGCAGAACCCCTTCCGGGCGAGTCAGGAACAGGAGTGCGGATGCCACCGCCGCGGCCGTGTGACGCTTGTCCACGTAGAGAGCCACGGTCAGCACGAAGAGCAACGCGAACAGGTGAACCTCCATCGTGATGAAGAGGTAGTTGAGTGTGCTGGTTGGAGCGTTGAAGGTGATCAACGCGACTGCCAACGGCGCAGCCGCGCCTGCGCCGAGCCGGACCAGCAACCACGCGGCAACGGCCGCCGTCCCAAGCATGCAGAGAACGCCGAAGACGTTCTGCCACAAGGCTGCCTGGTCGCCGCCCAGGAGCACGAAGACGCTGCTCAGGAGAGTGAACAGCGGCGTCGTGAACCCCATCACCCTTTCGCCAGGGTTGTAGACCAGGCCATTGCCTTCGACGAGGTTCCGCGCGTATCGGAGGACGATCATCTGGTCCTCGAACTGCAGGTGCAGGGCGAGATTGGGGATCAAGCGCGCGGCGAACCAGACGGCGAACGTGCCGAACGCAATCCACGCACCGGCAACGAGCAGGTGGGGGTGACGTTGGCGGCGTTTCGGAGGGGCGGAGTTGCCTCCGAGTTCGGGCCCGACTGCGGTCATTGAGGCTGAGCCGGCAAGGCAGGGTAGGGCAACTCGACGGCGGCGCCGCGAAGCATGATCGCGAACACGCGATGGCCGCTACTGGCGAACGTCCTGGGGTCTGACGCGCCGGGCACCGGCCCGCCGAAGCCAGTGCGTTGAAGTCTGGGATCCCCGTAGCGCTCTACGACATCGGGTCGCTCGCGGGTCAAGCCCAGGCTCGCCAGGAACTGGCCGTCCCGGTAGATGACGATCTGGCGGGGTCTTTCGCCACGTTCGAGATCGGCGCTCCAGCCTGCGATTTCAGTCCTGCCGTCGGCCCTCCTCACGTCGACAAGTCCGGCGTAGCCGTCGCCCGGTTCCCGCACGGGCAGGCGCCGACCGTCGGTGACAAGCAGCCGTTGGTCGCCGGGTCCTTCCGGCTCCAGTGGGGGCAGCGGTTGGTACAGGAAGCGTAGCCTCCGTGCCACTCCACGGCGGGAGACGGCGTAGGCGACGAAGCCCTCCCTTTCCACGCGTTCGGGCTCGGCGTAGGCGGTCGCCGAGAACCCCGTGTAGCGGAAGGGACGGCCGAGTTCGGCCGCTAGGTCGGGGCGGACCAGGCCAGCGTGGCTGGTGGCTACAACCCGGTCGCCGGAAACGACAACCACATCCGTAATGCCCGCGGGGTCACTCATGTCTGCTGCCCAACCCGTCACGACGAAGGGACTAATGATCGAGGTTCCGCGCGATTCGCCCGATTCCTCTGTGACCTGCTCGATGTAGCCGGTAGTGCTGTCGCCTGACCCTGCGATGGGAATGGCCCGGTCGTTCGTTCCGAAGTCGCCATGGTCGTTGAAGAGCAATGCCTCGACATGGCCGCTCTCCCCTCGCCGCAGCCGGTACATCTGGCTGGGTGCGGTGTCCTGTTCGGCCTCGGTAGACCCGCTGAATTCGTACAGACGGTAGTTCGGCGCCGCAGGGAAGTCCGTTACCCAGCGGTACCCCGCGTCGAAGGGAAACCTCGCGGTTTGCTTGACTCCATGGCGAGAGGGCGCGTCGTCGTGCAGTAGCAGGAGGTCGGGCCGATGGCGCTTCACGACGAGCGGGCGAGGCACGTCGTAGCGCAAGCCCGGAGTCACGAGCCCGGCCTGATGGACGATTCTGATCCTGGCCTCCCAGCCGATGTGCCCGATCTCGTCGAGAAGAACGGAAACCGTGCCGCCGAACCGCTCGTCGAGCGCGCGGCCCATGGAGGCCAGCCCTTCGCCGCGTGGGGATGGCTCCACCCGGTGGTTCGCCTGCCTCCATGTCGACATTCCGATTGGGAAGCTGATGGCCAGCAGGAAGGCAAGAACCGCCCATCGGTGCAGCTCGGGGTTGTCGAGGTCGAATGTTCCGATGCGCCGAGCGGCCTTCAGTACGAGTCGAACCGCGAAAGTGGCGGCCGCAAAGGCGCCGGCGGCGACCGCCAGCGCGCCCAGGACGCTGAGCGGGTAGTAGTGCCAAGTGAACTCCGCCCAGCTACCAAGAGCCCCGTAGCCTACGACCGAGAGCGTGGGGAAGGCGAACAACGGCCATGCTTCCGGTCGACGACGAAGCAGCACGGCGGCGCCGGTCACCGCCAGTAGGGCAAGCGGTAGCCAGCCCAACGGAGCGGCCATCAGCGATGCCTTGTAGGTGGCCGCGACGCTGGTCGCGGCGTCGGCGTAGATTTCGCCGACTCGCTCCAGGTAGTGCATCGTGTGAACGAAGAGGGCGCCCCGCTTTGCCGGCAGAGTTGCGGGTATCGGACTGCCGTAGTAGATGGTTGCGAACGCAAGCCATGGTGCGACCGTGACGCCCCACGCGAAGGCATCACGCAGCGGTGGTTTACGTTCGCGCAACCAAGTGGATGCCAGCAACATGATGATGAGCAACGCGCCCTCGGGTCGGGTCAGGAACAGGAGGGCCGCGACAATGCTCGCGCCTGTTGATCGTCCTCTCAGTTGAAGGTCTAGCGCCAGCAGGAACAACAGGGC
>JAJDZD010000023.1 GCA_022824865.1 Chloroflexota bacterium
CGCGGGAGGCCGCGATGTCGAGCCCGATCACGCCGCTGGACCAGCCCTGGACCGGGGTGCTGGGCGGGATCGCGGTGGACGCGCGCTACGACGCGGCGACGCAGACGATCCACACCACGGTGCGCAACGCGCTGGGCCAGAAACAGTGCTACGTGCAGGTGGAGCCGCACCTGAAGTCGGGCACGCAGACGGTCGGCGAGTTGGGTCCCGGCCAGGTGGGCGACCTCAATCCGGGCCAGCAGGCGACCTCGAGCCTGGCGGTGGCAAGTGAGCCGGAGCTGGCCGGGGTGGCGTTCGACGGCTACGTGATCCACGTGGAAGTGTTCGACTGCGGCGGGCCGGGGCCGGTGCCGCACAGCGGCGGTGAAGGCGGCGGCGGCGAGGGCGCGGGCGGCGAGGGCCACGGGCCCGGCGGCGAAGGCGGGAGCGAAGGCTCCGGTGGTGAGGGCTCGGGTGCTAGCGGCGCGGCGGGCAGCGAAGAAGGCAGCGGCGCGACGCTGGCGCTGGACGAGACCTTTGACGCGGTACGCGGCGGCGCGCGGCTGATTCTGAGCTACGACGCAGCGGGCAACGTGTTCACGGGGACGGTGCAGAACACGACCGGCAACGTCCTGCCGCAGGTGCGGATCGAGGTGCACCTGTCGAACGGGGTGGAGCTGGGGCCGACGACGCCGGTGGACCTGGCGCCGGGCCAGGTGCTGGCGGTGGAGCTGCCGGCGACGGCGGCACCGTTCACGGGCTGGATCGCGCACGCGGAAGTGGGCAGCGGCGGCGAAGCCGGAGGCGAGCACGGCAGCCAGGGCGGTGAAGGCGGCGGCGAGCACGGCGGCGGTCGCGAAGGCTCGGGCGGCGAGCACGGCTCGGGCGGTGAGCGGAGCGGTGGCGGCTAGGGTTAGCCTAGACGGCAGCCCATCCGTGGGGAGCCGCGGTACCTCTGGGAGGTACCGCGGCTCTGCCGGCGCCCTGGAGAATTCGCCGTGAGCCGCACGGTCCTGATCGTGGAAGACGATCCGCGCATCGCGCGCTGGGTGCAGGTGTACTTCGAGCGCGCCGGGTTTGCCGCGGAGGTTGCGCACGACGGGGCCGCCGGGCTGGCGCGCGCCCGTGAACTGACGCCGGACCTGATCATCCTGGACCTGATGCTGCCGCGGGTCGACGGCGTGGAGGTGTGCCGAACCCTGCGCCGCGAGTCGGACGTGCCGATCATCATGCTGACGGCCAGGGAAGCCCACACGGAGCGAGTGATCGGACTGGATAGCGGCGCCGACGATTACATCGTCAAACCCTTCGATCCGGGCGAGCTGATCGCCCGCGCCGAAGCGGTGCTGCGCCGGGTCAAGGGTCGAGTTCAGCAGGTGCTGAGACGCGGCAATATCAGCCTCAACGAAACCGACGGCAATGTGACGATCGATGGGCAATCCGTGTCGCTGAGCCGGCGGCAGATTGCGCTGCTGGCGACCTTTATGCGCCACCCCAACCAGGTGCTGACGCGGGATCAGATCATCGAGTTGACGTTCGACCACGGATTCCACGGATTCGACCGCGCTATCGACAGCCAGATCACGCGTTTGCGAAAGCAGATCGGTCGAGACGGGCGCCAGCCGATTCAGACGGTCTACGGCGCCGGCTACAAGTTTGTCGTGGAGGACGCGTGATGTCGCTGCGCTGGCGGATCATGGCGTCCATCGTCTCGGTCATCCTGCTGACCGTGGTCGTCAGCGTGGTGGTGGGCTATTTCACGACGCAGGCGCGGCTGGGTGTCTTCGTCGAGGATCTCGGCGACTCCCAGGCGAGCCGGCTGGCGCAGAACCTGAGCCGCGAGTACGCGACGGCCGGCGGCTGGCAGACGGTGGATCGCCCCTTGTCCGAGGCCGGGTACCTCGTGGACTCGGGTCCGCGGAGAGAACGCTCCGGAGAACATGCGGGCGAAGGCCTGGAGGGCGGCAACGGAGATTCGTTACGAGTTGTTGTCGTGGGCGTGGACGGACGAGTCGTGACGGACACCGCGGCCGAGCTGTCGCCGGGAACGGTCGCGCCTGACCTGGGTGGGCGTCGCGGGACCGTGGTGGACCTGGCGACGAATCAGCCTGTCGGCCACGTCTACGTGGATGTCCACCAGGAGTTCCTGGCAAGCGAGTCGCTCGGGTTTCTGAATACGCTCCTCTATATCACCGGAGTCGGCGGCCTGTTGACGGTAGTCGTTGGGGTGTTGCTGGCGGCCTGGCTGTCCAAGCGGATCACCGGACCGGTGACGGCCCTGACGAAGGCGACGCAGGCGGTTTCCCAGGGCGATACGACCAACGTGCCGGTCACGTCCGGGGACGAGTTGGGGCAGATGAGCGCGGCCTTCAACCGCATGGCGTCCAGCCTGGAGACGCAGCGCGAACTGCGGCGGCGGCTGGTGAACGACGTGGCGCATGAGTTGAATACGCCGCTGAGCGTGATTCAGCTGGAGGCCATTGGGTTGCGGGACGGCCTGCAGACGCCGGAGGCGACGTCGGCCCACGTAATCCAGGAAGTGGAACGGCTGCGCGGCCTGGTGACCGACCTGAACTCGCTGGCGGAGACCGACCACGGGGAGTTGAGTCTCGCGCGCGAGGAGATTCCGGTTCGCGAGCTGCTGGCGTCCGAGCTGGAGCGCTGGCGGCCGCAGGCACAGGCTCGACAGATCGATTTGTCGCTCGAGGCCGGCCCGCATCTGCCGGACTTGCGCCTTGACCGGATGCGGATAAGCCAGGTCCTGGGCAATGTGGTGGGCAATGCCATCGATTGCACGCCGGAGGGTGGGAGTGTTGTGCTGAAGGCGGAAGTGGAGGGCGATGGGGTGGTGGCGATATCCGTGATTGACGACGGGGTGGGCATCGACGCGGCCGACCTGCCGCACGTGTTTGACCGCTTCTACCGAACGGAGGATTCCCGCATTCGCCGCCGGCAAGGTCGGGGATTGGGGTTGTCCATTGCCCGCTCGATTGTCGAGGCGCACGACGGCTCGGTTGACATATCTAGCGAGGGGCTGGGGCAGGGGGTTGCGGTGACGATTCGGCTGCCGGTCAATACGTGAGATGCGTTTTCTTCGTTCCTGAATACCCCCGCTGAGCTAAGAGCAGCGGATTCCTCGTCGACGGGATAGGAGCACAGGGGACCGAGCGGGGCGTGGAGCATGTCGGCCGCATCATCGCAAGCAATGTAAGCTGAGGAAGCATTGCATTTCATTGGAATCATTGATCATCGAATGAAGCAATTCACCGCTACGACCACGCAGCGAAACCAGGTCACTATTCCGGCCGAGGTGCGACGCCGGCTGGGCATCAAGCCCAGGGACAAGGTGGCCTTCACCATTGACGACGCCGGCACGGTTCGCCTGGCCGCTGCCGAGTTCAGCCTGGAGTCGGCCTTCGGGTCGGTGCGGCCGTCCGCCAGGCCCGAGGACCTCGAGCAGCTTGCCCGAGACGCCAAGGACGAGAAGGCAACGGCCACGGCACGGGAATTGCGCGGGGAATGAAGTTTCTCGACACCAACGTCATCCTGCGATTCCTGACCCGCGACGACGAGGCGAAGGCCGACGCCTGCCTGCGACTGTTTCAGCAAGTCCAGCGCGGCGACGAGGAGTTGGTGACCTGTGAAGCGGTGGTAAGCGAAGTCGTGTATGTGCTGTCGTCAGCACGCGCCGGGTATGGCCTGAGCCACGAGGGCATCCGCAGCCGCCTGGTGCCGATCCTCACGCTGCGCGGGCTCAGGCTTCCCCAGAAGCGCGTCTATCTCCGAGCGCTCGACGTTTACGCGTCGTCCCCGTTCCTCGACTTCGAGGATGCGCTGGCCGTGGCCCACATGGAGCGCCTGGAGGTTTCGGAGATCGTGAGCTACGACCGGGACTTCGACCGCGTGGCGGGACTTCAGCGGGTGGAGCCGTGACGGATCGCGGAAGCTGCCAGACAGGTGGGTACTGACCAGGCGAATCAGCTCCGCCGGTAGGTCCGTGCGTGGGCCGCGACCCTTATCCTCGGAACGCCGACCGGAGCGAAAGTGGAGCACAGGGTGATCGGCGCGGTCATTGGGGACATCGTGGGCTCGGTGTACGAGTGGGAGTGGATCAAGACCAAGTCGTTCGAGTTCTTCAACCATCAGGGCTTCATCACGGACGACTCGGTATGCACGGCCGCCGTCGCGGATGCATTGCTTCACGACCGCGAGCCGGCTCAAGCCCTGCAGGACTGGTGCCGCCGCTACCCGGACGCGAGCTACGGCGGCTCATTCGCGTCGTGGATCTGGATGGACCCGCCGCGTCCGTACAACAGCTTCGGCAACGGTGCCGCGATGCGTGTCTCGCCGGCGGCCTACCTGAACTGCAACGGCGACCTTTCGGCCGCGCTGGAGGCTTCAGACCTGGTGACCGCCGTCACCCACAACCACCCGGAAGGCCTGAAGGGCGCCCGCGCCACCGTGCATGCGATCTGGCTGGCGTTCCAAGGCGAATCGGCTTCCGCGATTCGGGCCGCCATCGCCGATACCTACGGCTACGACCTCTCGCGTAGCGTCGATGACATCCGGCCTGGTTATCGCTTCAACGAGATCTGCCAGACGACCGTGCCGGAAGCCATCACCTGTGCGCTGGAGTCCGACAGCTTTGAGGACGCGATCCGCAACGCCGTTTCCCTTGGCGGGGATTCAGACACCCTGGCTGCAATTGCCGGGCCGATTGGCGAGGCTTTGCACGGGATTCCTGCTGAAATTCAGAGAGAGGCCGAGGAACGTTACGTCCCCAAGGACATCCTCGAAATAGTTCGAGAGATGTACAGCGAGGCCAGCCGCTGACGCAGCGGGATGAGAATCTGGGTATCAAGACTCAGCATCGGCGTTCCAGCGGACTCCGGTTGTCGAGATGTCACCCTTGACTCTGGCTCTGCCCCGCAGGCTGCCGATCAGATCTGCATCCCCTTGGGCATAGGGCACGACCCGCGCGATGGGCTTGCCGTCGCTGGTGATGATCAGGCCATCGGACTCAAGCTCGTCCAGCAGCGCTAGGCATTGGGCCTTGAACTGCGCGGCCTCAATCGTCCGCATGCCGCTCCCCGATCAACCTGAAGTTGTCCGCATCGAAAACTGGATCCGGCACAACTCGTCGCTCCGCGCCTAATGCCCCAGTCGCTCCAGCACTACGTGCGCGGCGTTGTGGCCGGGGGCGCCGGTGACTTCGCCGCCGGGGTGGGTGCCGGCGCCGCAGAGGTAGAGGTTTTGGATGGGGGTGCGGTAGTCGGACCAGCCGGGGAGGGGGCGGCGGGCCATCATTTGCTGGGGAATCATGTCGACGTGCCGGATGTTGCCGTCGGTGAGGCCGATGCGGTCTTCGATGTCCTCGGGCGTCAGCAGCGTCCAGTCGATGATGGCGTCCCGGAAGTTGGGGGCGTAGCGGCAGAACTCGTCGATCAGCTTTTCCCCGAACTCCTGTCGCTTCTCCGACCAGGTGCCGTCCTTGAGGTGCGCCGGCACAAAGAACACCCACATGGACAGCACGTGCTGGCCCGCGGGGGCCACCGATGGGTCGTAGACGGTGGGAATCTGCACCTGGATGATCGGGGTCTCGGGGAGCCGGCCGCTGGTGGCGTCGAGCCAGCTGGACTCGCAGTAGTCCGTTGAGGGGGCGAGGTTGATCATGGAGAGGTGCTTGGGGTCGTAGTCGTCGCCCAGGTGGCGCGAAAAGTCCGGCAACTCGCGCAGCGAGCAGAGGAACTTGACCGAGGCGGACTGCGTTTTCAGCGACTCGACCTCGTCCACGACTTCCTTTTCCACGTCGGCCCCGCCCAGCAGTTGCGTGAAGGTGCGCTTGGGGTCGGCGTTGGAGAGGACGAGGTCGGCCTCGATCACCTCGCCGTTGGCCAGTTCCACGCCGGTGGCCTTGCCGTCGTCGGTCAGGATGCGCGCGACTTCCGCGCCGGTCCGGATCGATACGCCGACCGACTCGGCCGAGCGGGCCATCGACTGGGTGATGGAGCCCATGCCGCCGCGCACGATGCCGTAGTTCTCGGTGTCCTTGCGGTAGGCGCTGAAGCGGTAGAGCGCCATGATGTAGGCGCTGCCGGGCGCACTGAGGTTGCCCATGTCGATGGCGCCGATGCTGGCCATGGCCCGCATCTCGTCCGAGACGAAGGTCCGGTCGATCAGGTCGCGCACCGGAACCGTCAGCAGGGTTTCCAGCAGCTCTTCTTCTTCCTCGTCCTTGAAGCGCTCGGTGAGCTCGGCCAGGGAGGGCGGCGGGCCCAGGTAGTAGTCGCTCAGAATCCGCACGGCGCGGTGCCAGAAGTCGGCCCAGTCCAGCCAGGCCTCGGCGTCCTCGGGCGAGAACTGGCGAATCTCTTCGGCGGTCTTTTCGTCGTCGTGCCAGAGCCTGACGGCGCGCCCGTCGGGAAACGGGTGCATGCGTCCCGGATCCAGCGGGTAGACGTGGAAGCCGTGCTTGCGCAGCTCGAGCTCGTCGATCACCTTCTGCTGCAGGATGTGGCAGACGTAGGAGCAGGTGGAGATGTGGAAGCCGGGGAACCACTCCTCGGTGACAGCCGCGCCGCCAACCACGTCGCGCCGCTCCAACACCTGCACGTCCAGCCCGGCCCGGCCGAGATAGCCCGCGGCCACCAAACCGTTGTGTCCGCCGCCGACGATTACGACTTTCTTGTTCTCGGCCATGGCTTGCTCCTTTTGCCGCTACCCCGTGCCGACCGGCTCGCACCCGCGCGCCCGAACGACAGTCACCCGCAGCTCTGCGGCAGTTTCAGGAGAAACGCCGCGTCTCCGCCCCGCTTCCCGGCGGTCACCGGGCTAGAATCCCACGCCGTTCGGGGGACGGGTCGAAGCTTATGACACGGGACTCCAGGAAGCCGCTCGGGCTGGACGATGTGTTCATCGTCGACTGCGACGTGCATGCCAACGAACCGCCCGAGGCGCTGGCGCCGTATATCGACATGCCGTGGCGGCGCTCGCTGGAGTTGCTGGGGCGAGGACCGCAGCGTTACCTGGACATTCCGGGCTACGCGCCGATTCTCAACCTGGATCCGCCGTTCCCGGACCGCGGGCTGGGCAATCGCACCGTGACTACGGCTCGCCAGATGCGCGATGAGTTGGATGAGCTGTCCATTGACGTCGGCATCCTGTTTCCTGACAACCTGCTCAAGATCGCCGTGTTCCCGCACGTTGACTACGCGGCGGCGCTGGGGCGCGCGTACAACGCCTGGCTGGCCGACGCGTGGGTGAGCCGGGAAACGGGCCTCTACGGGGCGGTGCTGGCGGTGCCGCAGGATCCGAAGGACGCGGCCGAGCAGATTCGGACCTACGGGGCGGACGACCGGTTTGTGGCCGTCTACCTGCCGGTCGCGGGGCTGCGTCCGCTGTGGGGCGACCGGATGTACGACCCGATCTACGAAGCGGCCGAGGAGATGGGGCTGCCCGTGATGCTCCACAGCGTCGGCATCATCCACCCGCACTTTCCGTTCAACCTGGAGCACGTGGAGTCGCGGATCGTCCGCCATCCCATCAACCATGAGTTCGCGCTGATGGCCAACCTGTTCACGATGATCGCCAACGGGGTGCCGGTGAGGTACCCGGATCTGGAGATCGTGTTTACCGAAGGCGGCGTCTCCTGGGTGCCCTTCTGCATGTGGCGCATGGACAAGGAGTACGCCGAGATTCCCACCGGCGCCCCGTTCCTGGAGCGTCCGCCCAGCGAATACATCAAGGAGATGTACTACTGCACGCAGCCGATCGAGGAACCCGAGCGCGCCCGCGACCTGGTGACCATGATCGACCTGTTTGACGGGCGGGATAAGGTCATTTTTGCCTCGGATTGGCCGCACCACGACTTCGACCATCCGCGCAAAGTCCTGAACATGCCGTTCGACGCGCAGCTCAAGCGCAACATCATGGGCGAAACCGCCCGCCGCCTCTTCAAGCTGCCGGTTCCCGTTTCCGTCGCCTGATGGCGCGGATCCGGGTTGGACCGGCGGATGAGATCCAGCCCGGCCAGCCGGCCTTTGTGACGCACGGCGATATCGAGATCGCGGTGTTTCGCCTGGATGACGGCTTTCGCGCCTACCGCAACCGCTGCCCGCACCAGCAGGGGCCGGTCTGTACGGGTCCCGTGAGCGGCACGCTGGTCGCGACGGCCGACACGGACTGGCGGCTGGCCTGGGTGCTTGAGGGCCGCGTGCTGATCTGCCCGTGGCACAGCATGGAGTTCGACTTGGATACCGGGCGTCGCATCCGCGCGCAGTCGGAACGCTTGCGGGCTTTTATCGTTGAAGTCGAGAACGGCGAGGTCTTTGTCCACGTTGGTCGTCAAGCCGCGCCTGCCGCGGCCCGCTCCCGAGCATGAGGATCCCCCGGCCACGCCGAGTTCGCCGCACGAGACTTCGGGCCTGGCCGTAGAGCTCCGCGGCAAGTTCTCGCCCCGTACGGGGCCGCGCGGTACGTCGGAGCGTGCATATGTCATTGCGGTCGCAGCCGTCCTCATCGCGTCTCCGTGTACGCTGGATGGTGCGAGGACTGCCGGGGACCCAGCCAATGAGATTCGTCTCCGCCGTCTCGCTTGAGACTGAACCTGAGCGCATTGCGCAGGACATAGACGACCAACTCTCCGCGGACGGCCCATTCGATCTGGTCGTTGTCTTTGTCCGGCCTCCAACCGATCCCGCGGGCGCCGAGATCCTCTCCGCCCTGTCCGAGCAGCTCGCGCCGGGACGATTCATCGGCTGCACCGCCGGCGGGGTCGTCGGCGCCGGCCGCGAGATTGAGGATGACACGGCGACCGCCGTGCTGGCCGCTCGGCTCCCCGGCGTTAGAGTGGATCCCATCCCCGACCTGGATGACGACGACGTCACCCTGGAGCCGGATGACCTCCAGGCCTGCGTGGTGCTGGTCGACCCGTTCTCCACGGCGACCGAAGCACTGCTGCAGCGGCTTGACCAGCTGGCGCCGGGCATACCGGTGGTCGGCGGCGTGGCCAGTTGGGCTTCAGCCCCGGGACGCAATCGCCTGGCGCAGGATGGAGCGATTACGAATTCCGGTCTGGTCGGTGTAACGCTTCGCGGCAATGTGCGTGTCAGCACCATCGTCTCCCAGGGTTGTCGACCCGTGGGGGACTGGTTCACCGTTACGAGCAGCCGCAGCAACTTGATCCAGGAACTCGACGGCAAGCCGCCGCTCGAAGTCCTTCAGGAAGTGTTCAGCGAAGCCAGCCCCGCCGATCAGAAGCTCATGCGCTCCGGCATTCTTCTCGGGCGCGGTGTTGCCGAGCAACCGGACGATCTCGGCCACGGAGCATTCATCATCCGCGTCGTCCTCGGCGCGGACCGGGAGTCCGGCGCCATCAGCGTGGCCGACCGCGTGCGCGAGGGCGAGTTCGTGCAGTTCCACGTGCGCGACGCCCAGAGCGCCCGCGACGACCTGGAGATGCTGTTGACGCCGCAGGTCTTTGAAGAGACCGCCGCCGGGGCCTTGCTGTTTACCTGCAATGGTCGCGGGGAGCGCTTCTTCGGCGAGCGCGACGCCGACGTCGCGATCATCGGCAACGCCCTGGGCGAGCAGGTGCCGGTGACCGGCTTTTTCTGCGGCGGCGAAATCGGCCCTATCGGCTCGGCCAACTTCGTGCATGGCTATACCGCCAGCCTGGCGGTCTTTCGCCCAGGCTCCGACGCGGGCTAGATCTCACGCTCGAGGGAACTCGTCCGAGTATCCGGTTGAGCATTGCCCTGGTGAGTTTCACCTTTCAGAAGTGAATACCTGAACTCAATACAATCGCCGGGATGAAGATATGGCCATGGAGATTGTGATTTGACGCAGTCGCTGCCTGAATCTCCGAACGGTAACGCTCCCACAGATGCCACTGCCGGTCGCCGCGTCCGGGAAGCGCTTCGCAAGACGACCGAAACGGTGCTCCGCCCGCTGGTCATCCGGTCGCTGCTGGCCTGGGAACGTCTCGAGTCAGGCGTCAGCTACAACCCCACCTCCAGGGATGTCCGACGCAACCCCTACCCGACCTACGAACGGCTGCGGCGCAAGGATCCGGTGCACCGGATGCGGCTGGTCGACGCGTGGGCGATCACCCAGCACCAGGACATCGACGCGATGCTCCGCGACAGCCGACGGTTCTCGAACGGCGGCCGGGACTACGGGTACGTCGACTACATTTCACTGCTGGACATGGACCCGCCGGATCACACGCGCTTGCGGTCGCTCGTGGTCAAGGCGTTTACTCCGCGGGCAGTCGCGCAGCTAGCGCCGAGCATCCAGGAAACCTGCGACGAGCTTCTCGACGATGTCGAAGAAACAACCCGATTCGACCTGATCGAGACCCTGGCGTTTCCGTTGCCGGTGATCGTCATTGCCGAAATGCTGGGCGTTCCGCCGGCGGACCGGGACCGGTTCAAGACCTGGTCGCAGGACGCGGCGCTCTCGGTCGAGCCGGCGCTGAACCCGGGACAAGTGCGGCGGGTCCAGCGCGCATTCGGGAGTCTGCGGGAGTACCTGAACGGACTGATCGAGCGCTATCAGCGGGACCCGCAGGACAACATGATCAGCGCGCTGGTGGCCGTGGAGGAGGCCGGCGACAGGCTGACCCGCGAAGAACTGCTGATGACCCTGATGTTGCTGCTGGTGGCGGGGCACGAGACGACTCGCAACCTGATCGGCAACGGCATGTTGGCGCTACTGAGGAATCCCGACCAGCTGCAGCGGTTACGCGACCATCCGGAGTTGATGGAGTCGGCCATCCACGAGTTGCTGCGCTACGACGCGCCGGTGCAGCTCGACAGCCGGGTTGTGCAAGAGGACCTGGAGATTGGCGGCAAGCGCATTCGCAAGGGCCAGCGGGTCATTGGACTGATCGGCGCCGCCAATCGAGATCCCGAGGCCTTCGGCAGGCCAAACCGCCTGGACATTGGGCGCGGTGACAAGACCCACCTATCCTTCGGCCGCGGCATTCACTATTGCCTGGGATCGCCCCTGGCGCTGTTGGAGGGACGAATCGCCTTTGCCACGCTCTTGCGTCGGTTCTCCTCAATCCGGCTGGCGGCCGAGCCGGAGCACCTGGACGTCGTGGTGTTGCGCGGTGTGCGGGAGCTGTGGCTTGAAGTCGAGCGCGCTCCTGACGCATAGCCCCCGGTGCCGCATCCGCGGCTTCGATGCACGGGCGCGCCGGCATTCGTTCCCGCGTTTGACCTGAGGCTCGCTCCCTAGAGACCTTGGCGTAACCCTGGGTTGGGTGCGCGGAAGAGCCGCCCCCCCCCCCACACCCACCCGGAGGGGGGGCAAGATGGGGCCCGCCCGTGTGGGTGGGGGGCGGTTTGGAAAAGTCGAA
>JAJDZD010000029.1 GCA_022824865.1 Chloroflexota bacterium
GTTGGCGGAGTCGCCGCCCACCTGCTCGGCGTAGATCACGTAGATGGCCCGTTGCGCCTCGATGTGGTCGACCACGACAGACACGTGCGTCGGCGAGTTGTTGGTCGTCGTCTTGGGATTCGCGCCGGGGTTCGCGAAGATCTTCATGAGAGCGAAGTCGTTGTTGGTATCCTCGCCGCCACCCGTGCTGCGCTTGCCGAGCCGCAGGATGCCCGCGGTATCCGAATCCCCCGCGAATGTGGCGCCAAGGGTAGCCGGCGTCGCGTCAGCATCAGTGCCGGGCAGCACCGCCGTGGTCTTGACCCTGCCGCCGTTCGTCCCGTCAGCCGGGCCCACGGGGCCGGAGCTGTCTTGGCGCGTCACGCCGTAGGAGCCGAAGATCACGTCCAGGTCGTTGCTGTTTACGCCTGTGGCATTTTCCACGGGATCGCCGAGCGACCACGTGCCTGTGATCTCGCCCCCGTCCGTGCCGATGAACCGGCCGGCGAAGCGCGCGTTGTCCGGCTGCTCGGTCGGGGTGGTCGAGAAGCCCTGGGACTGCGAGTAGACGACCGTCGCCGTCTTCAACTCGCCGGTGCCTCCGCGCCGCGCGTCCTCATTGGCGCCGCTTCCGCCGAGCTGGGCCTGGTTGTTGTAGTTCTGCCGCGGCAGGTAGATCGTATCGACGTCGCTGTCGAGGTACTTCCAGAGGTTGTTGTCCTTGTCCCTGAGGCCGGACACCCGCCCGAAGACGCTCTGCTGGCGGAAATTGACGTCGATGCGCATGTCGCCGCTGTACAGCGTCCCGGCCGGCGTGGCCGCGACCGTGCCGCCCTCGTAGACCGCTCCCCCTGTCTGCAGCAGATTGCGCGCCCGCAATGTGTCGTTGACCGTCGCGTACGAGAACGCCCCGACCTTTCCGACCTCCACGTTGTCGGCGGCGTTCCCGGAAGTTTCGCCGTCGTACTGGAACCGCGTGCCGTGGACCGCCGCAGCCTCCACCTTGGCGTCCGTTTCACCGGTGGGAGTGAACTCGGCGCTGACCCGATCCTTCATTGCGATCGCGCCGTACCGCGTGTTCGCAGTGGTGCCGAGATACACCATGTACTCGCTCTTGTTCGCCGAGAACGCCTTCATGGCGTCGTCCGCGCCCAGCGCGTTCTCGAACACGCCGTTGTTGCCGTCCTTGGTCGCCGCGACAAAGGCGTCAGCCGACGACAGCGCATCCAGCAGGCGGTTGAGCCCCCGCACCGTCTGGGTGGCCCGGATATAGTCGGTGGCGGCGGTGGCGGCGGTCGCGTCTTCGGTCGGAATAACGCCGTCGCCGATGATGTCGACCTTCTTCATGACGTCGCCGTCCGTAGCGTTGGTGCCGAAGATCATGTCGACCGCGCCCTGCGCCCGTTCCGCGATGTTGTTGAGGCGCCCGTCGAACGCACCCCGCCCCGCGTCGTCGGTGGCCGACGCTTGGTACTTGGCGTACAGCTCGGCTTCGGTGAGCAGGTCCGTCAGCACGTCCACGGCCGACTTGACGAACTCCCCGGACATCCCGTCGGAGGCCGCGGCAGCCTTCGTCGCCATGCCGTCGCCGAGCAGATCGCCCAGCGAGATGTTCTCGCCGGCGATCTTGACCTTGGTGTTGGCCTCGTTGAAGGCCGTGTCGCGGTCGTCCGCGATGTAGGTGATCTCCGTGTCAGGAGTAAGGTCGGGGTTGTCGAGCCCGACCGTGATGAACACCGTGTCGCCCTTCGGCGCGCCGTCGAACCGCACGCCCGACAGCATGCCGTCCATCATGGTCACGCGGTACATGGCACCGTCCACGGTGATCTCACCCATGCCGCTGGCGGGCAGCGTGGCACCGCCGACGTCGTACATGTCATCAGCCTCGCGCGTCATCGCCGTCAGGCCCGTGCCCTCGATCATCATCGACACGGGCTCGAAACGCGCCGACCACACGCCGTCGGTGTACCACAGCGTGTACGTGTTGCCGTTGTCCGACATCACCTCGCTGCCCACGTCAACCGCCGCGGAGCCCAGCCACCAGGACATGTCCTCGGCCCGCACCAACTCCACAGAGCCCTGCGTGCCCAAGGCCACCATCACCATCACCTGCTGGTACGTGGCGGTCCACATGCCCTCGGCATCCATCATCAGCGCGTACATGTTGCCGTTCTCGGCCGTGTGCATGTAGCCGTCCTTGACTTCCATCTCGCCCAGCCACCAGGTCATGTCCTCGGCTTGGGTCAGCTTGATCGTGCCGCCCAGCGCGCCCAGCATCACGTCCTGCATGGCCGCAACGTGCATCACGCCGATGGGAACGCCCTCCGGCGAGAGCACCGCCGCGTAGACGTTGCCGTTGGCGGCCGTCACGGTCGTCTCGGCCGTGATCATCATCCACTCGCCGCCGATCATCGCCGAGAAGGTCAGATCCTCGTTGCGGCGGACCTGGACCGACGAGCCGGAGATGCCCAGCGGGATGCTCAGCGCCGGCGGTTGCACGAACTCGGCCGAGAACATGCCGTCGTCGCTTATCATGACGGTGTACATGTTGCCGTTTTCGGCGGTGACGTGCTGATCCATGCTCGGCTGCAGGTGAACTGGCTGCGAGTCAGCATCAGACACCGCCGCGCCTTATTCGCCGTCGTGTTGGGGTCGTTGGTGCTCAGCGGCAGAGCGTGGAGACCATTTGTCGTGTGGCGGGTTTCCGGGGCGATCTCGCCATCGAAGCGCGCGCCCACAAGCGCCCCATCTTGCATCCAAGAGGGGTAGTGATGACGGTCAGGAGGGATGTTTTCCTCGCCCTGAGCAGACGGCTCCGGATTTGTCGTGGCACAGTCATTCCGTTGTTCGGCGGCCATGGCGATCCGGCCCGCGCCTTTGATCCCAGCGTCATTGGAGTGAACATGGCAAACCGACTTCCATTAGCGCTGCCAAGGCGCAAGGAGCTGACCTGAGTGCGGAGATCGCGGGAGCAAGAATGGCACGTGCCATAATCAAACCGGCGTGCGCAAGTTCAACAAGGAAGGGCCGGTTGAGGCGGAGCGCCACTACTGCATACCGCCGCTGAGCCGGGTCAACCTAGCCGAAATTCTCGAACTGATCGCCGACCGGCGGTACTTCGTCTTGCATGCGCCGCGCCAGACAGGCAAGACCTCGATCTTGCTAGCCCTGCAAGACCGGCTCAACGCAGATGGCGAGTATCGCTGTCTGTACGTGAACTTCGAAGGTGGCCAAGCGGCTGGGGAGGACACGGCTAGCGCGATGCAGACACTGCTCGCAGATTTGGCTTCCAGGTCGCTCGAGGTCCTCAACGATGATCTCCCGGAGCAGACGATGTCGGAGTACTTGGAGAAGTACGGCCCCCACGCAGCCTTGGGCAGAACTCTCGTGCGCTGGTCCCAAGCCAGTCGACTGCCGCTGGTGCTACTGATCGACGAGATCGACACCCTCGTCGGGGACACACTCATCTCGGTCCTCCGCCAACTGCGAGGGAACTATGACCGGCGTCCGCATCATTTTCCGCAGAGCGTGATCCTGTGCGGGGTCCGCGACGTGCGTGACTACCAGATCTATTCCAGCCGGGAAGGGACCAACGTCAGGGGCGGTAGCGCCTTCAACATCAAGGCCGAGTCGCTGCGCCTCGGCGACTTCTCGCAAGGCGAGGTGCAGGAGTTGCTAGCCCAGTACACGGCCGAGCGCGGCCAAGCCTTCGAGGCCGGTGCCGTTGATCGAATCTGGGCACTGACCTGCGGGCAGCCATGGCTTGTTAACGCCCTGGCCTACGAGGCTTGCTTTAGTGACGGGGCTGGCAATGAGCGTAACCGGCCAATCCAGGTCGACGCCATCGATCAATCCAGGGAATCCCTCATCCTCAGGCGGGTCACGCATCTCGACCAACTCGCCACCACGCTGCAAGAGGAGCGGGTGCGGCGCGTGATCCTGCCGATGCTGGCCGGGTCTCGCGAATCTGCTTGGGCGGTGCGGGACTTGGAGTACGTGCGCGATTTGGGGCTGGTGGCAAGTGACTACCCAGTCCGGATGGCGAATCCGATCTATGCCGAGGTCATCCCGCGCGAGCTGGTGCTGCCGCTGGAGGCCACGTTGGCGGGGTCAGTCGATCCGGCTTGGTATGCGCAGCCCGACGGCAGCCTGGACGCGCCGGGCCTGCTGAGCGCCTTCCAAGGCTACTTCCGCGAGAACGCCGAGTCGTGGGTGGAGCGCTACGGGCACGCCGAGGCAGGGCCGCAGTTGGTGCTGCATGCGTACTTGCAGCGGGTGGTGAACAGCGGAGGGCGGATCGGGCGCGAGTACGCGGTGGGCCGGGGACGCACGGACCTGTTGATTGAATGGTGCCAGGCTGCTGGCGGGGGTACGGTACGGATCCGCAAGTACGTGATCGAGTGCAAGGTGCGGACGGGGAAAGTCGGCCTCGACCGCCTGATTCGGGAGGGGCGGGAGCAGACGGCCGCGTACATGGACGGGTGCGGGGCGGAATCCGGGCACTTGGTGATTTTCGACCTGCGCCCGGGCGTGTCGTGGGAGGAGCGGTTGTTCCGAATCGATGCAGAGCCGGGACAGGGTTCCGTCACGGTTTGGGGGCTGTAGTGGCTGGCAGACGAACACTAGCTCCAGCGGTTGCAACGGGCGCGCAGCAGCTGAACCGGCCCAGTTCCAGTCCCTCTGAGACGGCGAGAAGGGAGCGGCTTTCCGGACGCAGCGGGCCCAATTGCAGGAGCGATTCCAGAATCCCAGCTGGGAGGGATCGGCGGCCGCGCTCGCGGACGAGGCCTAGCCTTGCTCGCCGGCCCTGCTGCCAGCCGTCCCGCCTCGCGACCGCTGGCTTGCGCTTCCCTGCCTTGACCTCCGTCAGCTTCAAGCGACTCTCGCCTCAAGCTGCCAGGCCTGCTCCCCGCAAACAATCGGGACAGGGGGAAGCCTCGTGGCTCCGCCGCTCCCACACCACCGCACATACGAGTCCGTATACGGCGGTTCGAACAGTTTCGCTATGTTCGAACATGAGGGTTCGGCAGACCCAACTCGGCGAAGCAGGCGTTCGGTAGAGCCACG
>JAJDZD010000064.1 GCA_022824865.1 Chloroflexota bacterium
GGCGAGTTTACGGGCCGCCACAACGTGCGCGAGCAGGACACCATCGACCAAATGGCCGCCTTGGTGCACGGCATGGGCGGCCGGCGGCTCCGCTACGCCGACCTGACCGCTGGCGGGCCGGCCTACCCGAAGGCGTAGGCCCGTGGACCTCGACCGCATCGTCCACGGCGACGCGCGGGAGGTGCTGCCGACCATCCCCGCTGCCAGCGTGGACCTCAGCTTCTGGTCCCCGCCGTACTACGTCGGCAAGTCCTACGAGCAAGACCTCAGCTTCGAGGAATGGCAAGACCTGATTGACGACGTGATTCGGTGCCACACGCGCATCATCCGCCCGGGCGGCTTCATGGTGGTTAACATCGGCGACATCCTGTGCTTCCCCGACCCGTCTATCCCACGGTTTCAGGCCAGCAAGCCGCAGGCGCACCGCCACCCGATTACGAAGGCGCAGATTGAGGCCGTGCTAGAAGACCACCCGACGGCCACCCGCTACGAGCTGGCCGAAATGTTCGGGTGTAGCGAGCAGACGATTCAGCGCCGGTTGGAGCACAACAACGTGCGGGGCGGCAAGGCCACGGCGATGACGAAAGTGTTGCTCACCGGCTGTCTGGTGGTCGAATGGGCAGAGGCTGCGGGGTTCTACCTCTACGACCAGCGCATCTGGCACAAAGACCCGTGCTGGGCGAATAGCCGGTGGCACTCCAACTCGTACCGCGCCGTCGATGAGTTTGAGCACCTCTACGTGTTCTGGAAGCCGGGGATTACCGAGGTGGACCGCACGCGGCTTGACGACGCGGAATGGGCGGCCTGGGGATCCCGGGGCGTCTGGCATATCGGCTCTGTGCGAAGCAACGACCGCCACGAGGCGGAGTTTCCCGAGGCATTGGCGGAGCGCGTCATTCGGCTGCTATCGCCGCCTGGGGGCACCGTGCTCGATCCGTTCGTCGGCTCAGGCACCACGGCCGCCATGGCGGCCAAGCATGGCCGACGCTGGCTGGGCGTGGAATTGATGCCGTCGTACGCGGCGATGGCGGAGCAGCGTGTCGCTCAACCCTGACCGGCTGGAGCACTTGGAGCAGACCGTCATGGCGATGGTGGTCCAGGCGCTGCGTGACTACCGCGACGAGGCGGCGACGATATTCCGCGAGGAAACGGACTTGCCGCAGGACATCGCCGAGGATGTCCTGCGCGAGGCCGTGGACTCGCTGGGTGTGTCCGGTATCCGCGAGCGGCTGTACGGCAAGGTCGATGTCAAGAAGGCCGTCTACGCCTTCCTGCCCGAGGCCCATCCTGTGGCCCTGATGCTGGATGCCAAAGCCGAGAAGCGGAACGGCGACCGGACGGCCACGATCCAGATGTCGCAGACCTCGATGCGCGTGCGCCAGCACCGCAGCGGACGGCTAGTGGACGAAGCCGGCCACCTGGACACCGTCCTGACGCGCGGAGACCGCACGCTCTGGGTCGTGACCATCGTGGCCAAGTTCGTCTACGTCGAAACGGACGAGGCGCGATGGTTGTCTCGCATCATCGTGGCCTGCGTGCCCAATGGCGCGTTGCAGGACCGGTACAACCCGACGGCTGACGATACGTTCTGGCTCGCTGGACGGGATGCCCCGACGCGCGGTGAAGACTTTCGAGTTCGCGTGAGCTATCCGAGTCTGCAAGCCAAAGCCGCCTGGCGCGTCCAGGAAATCGAGGTGCCCGATGTCGAAAACTAAGCGCCGCCGCCGTCGCATCCGCCGCCGTGAGATTGAGGTGGTGGCGAGCGACTATCAGCCGAGCATGGCGGAGCAGCGGGAAGTCGTCCGGCTACCGTGCACGCCTACCGAACTCGCCAAAGCCATCGTCCAGGATGTCACCGTCACGCGGCCCGATTAGCCCCGCCGCAATGTGACCTTTGTATATAATCCCCAATCTAGACATCAGAGTAAGCGTACGCACAACATGAACTTTGTTCTTCGTCGTTCGATCCGCCGCTGTAAATCCCTTCTCTGTCTTCCATGCGCTGTGAATTAGACTTGCCGCAAGTATTATTCCGCCGGCAACAGGCAGAATATCTCCGACGCCGTCTGGAATGTCAATCCCCTCATTTCCACTCAGGGTTCTGAGTCCGTCATCGATGTTCTCAACCAAATTATAGTCGGGTTCTAAGGTGGTCAATTGATCGATGTACTCGGGCGACTTGGACGTGATTGAATTGTAGAGTTCAGAACTAACAATGAAGTTAACGTCAGGCTCGGATTCCAAGGCTGCCTTGACTTCGTTGGCGTAGCTTTCGGCTCCGGTCTTGACTTGAAGGAAAACAGTCTCGCCGACAGGATTGACCGCACTTATGTCCCACAACGCTTGCGTCGAAGTTGAGGCAATCTCGACGTTGGAATACCCGTTTTGTTGAAGGACGTCTTGAGCATGAAACTCTGCCAGCTTACCCTTTAAGCCAGAGATGAAACCTGTAATGGAGGCGTCGCCAGATTCCGCCATATCGAGGTACTGCTCGTACAGTGACTTGTCTAGAGCTAGGCCGGGATATGCTGCCTCGTAGGCTTGCAAAAGGTCGTCGTCTACGTTGATTCCGGGAAAGATCACCCACATTGCAAAGGCTGAGGCAGTCGCTGCTTCGGCAGCCTGCAAAGTGCGACCGGACTCTATCAGGTCATCAAGGATGTCCTCATAAGACCCATGGGAGCCGGGCCTATTGGCAGGTAGCTCGTGTAGCTGTTGGGCAACGGTGATGGATTGCAAGGGGCGGACCTAGGCAATCTTGGCTAGAGGACAGTCAACGACAAGATGGACAAAGCCAGCGCAAAGACACTAAGTACTGTGAGTAGCGCGAGGAAGAAGTGCAGCTTGGTCTTGTGGCGATGAGTGTCACTTTCCCACTGCTGTCGAACAGCAGCGAGGGCATGTTCGTGCTGGTGCTTCTGTCGAGTTCGGTCTTCTGCCAGAAGGCGGCGAACGGTATCCTTGTAAGTTGTGGACAGCTGCTCGACAGTTGATTGGTACTGCTTTTGCTGTTCAGTTTTGGCGTCTGAAAGCGCCTTTCTTACGGCTCTGTCGGCAACTTCAGGAAGATTCTCGTGGCTTTTAACATGGTCAGATAGGAGCTTATTCTGTCGGATCACTCGATCGATCAGCACTTGGTTGATTTTGTCCTGCTCTTCCCAGAATCTAACTCGTTCGCCGATTGACCGCTGTGTCTCCTTGAGCTGCTCCTCATCGGCGTGCTTGGCTTCGAGGCTCTCTGGAGCCGGCTCAGGCCGACGACCTATGGGCATTGGTGTGTCTCTCCTACTCGAATACTTTGGCGCATTGGTCTGAGCCTCTGGATCGGCCGGCAGAATACTCCACGCTCTTGGGTTTCATTGATCAGGGCTCCTGTCGCGCGTGCGCGATGGTGTGGAGCCAGGGGGTTTGGGTGGGGGCGGGCCAGGTGGTTTGGTGGTGGATGGTGAAGTTGGCGGTGTGGAGGGCGGTGGTGAGGGTTTGGGGTGTGAGGTCGGTGAAGTAGCGGGGGAGGGAGCCTTGCCAGGAGGCGGTGCGGACGCCTGAGCCCTGGCGGACGACGATGTAGAGCCAGCCGTCGTTCAGGACACGGCGGAATTCGGCGAGCGCTATGGGTATGGCCATGGGCGGCAGGTGGCCGAGGGCGGCGAAGCACCAGACGGCGTCGAAGGCAGCCGTGCGGAAGGGCAGGCAGCGGATGTCGCCCTGGCAGATATGGCCGGAATCGTCCAGCGAACGGGCTTGCCGGAGCATGGCGCGGGCGAGGTCCATGCCCACGACCTCGGCACCGGCGAGCCTCAGCAGGGCGGCGTCGCGGCCGGGGCCGCAGCCGGCGTCCAACACTCGAGGACCGGCGAACGCGGATGGGGCCGCGAGGCCTGCAAAGCGTTCGGCCTCGTCGGCAGCGGCGTAGTCGTCGATGCGGCGGGCGTAGTCCACGGCCATGCGTTCGTAGGTGGCGCGGTGGGTCCGGACCCAGGCGTCCGGGTCGCCGGGAGGCCGCCCTGGTGGACTCGAGGCATCGGTCACGGCTGTGCGTCTCCGTAGAATCGGCTCGCAGCACCTGGACCAGAGGACAGATCTATCCCCAGCCGTCCGCGACCGCCGCGTCCGCGTCGCGACCGGTCATCGAGCAGCGAAGCCGACCGGCCGCCGGAGGACCCGTCTCCGGTCTCTCGCGAGAGACTGTTGCCTGACCCCGGCCTGGTTGCCCGGAAGACCCTCGCCCCAACCCTCTCCCAGTGTGCAGACCGGGGACATCATTTACACGTGTTCGGAGACATGGTTTACACATCTGGACATGAAATGGAGGACCGGGATGTGCCGTTTGCGGAGCGACAGGTGAGCGACTTGCGGGCCGAGTTTGT
>JAJDZD010000069.1 GCA_022824865.1 Chloroflexota bacterium
ACTACTCGCCCTCCTGACGCCCTGGCGCTGCCTGCACATGCGGCCTCTCCAGCGACCTCCTGCTATCCCGTCACAGCCCCGACCTTCGTCGCCGACCCGCAAAAAAATCCGCCCAAGCTGTCTCTCGCCAGCCCGACCCCCTCTAGGGGTCGGGCTGGCGAGAGACAGCTCCCCCTTCACCCCCGACCCATCCCCACCGCCGGGTTCACACCCGCGGCGTCGGCTAGTGCTCCATCGCGGCGGCGATATCGGCTTGCATGTTGCGCAGGTGGGCCGGGCGGACGTAGATGTCTTCCACCAGCGTGCGGGCCGGCATGCGGGCGCAGAGCAGGATGATCTGGGCAATGTCGTCGGCGTGCATCATGGACGCGCGGGCCTCGGCGCCGGGTACGAGCGGGCGGGCGTCCAGCATCCCGGTGTCCACTTCGCCGGGATAGATGGTGCAGGCGCGAATGCCGCGGTTGCGGTACTCGGCATTCACGCTCTTCATCAAGCCCACCACGGCAGCCTTGGAAACGCTGTAGGCCGTCCCGCCGGGTGGCCCGGGGCTCACGACCGAGTACGACGCCACCGTGATGATCACGCCGCCGCCCCTTTCCAGCATCCCCGGAAGCGCCGCCTGGGTCAGGGTGAGGGGGCCGGTCACATTGATGCGCGTCAGCGCGTCGATATCGTCGGCACTCGTCGTGCCCACGCTGCGCGCCGCCGTGTTGGCGCCGGCGTTATTGACCAGGATGTCCAGCCGGCCGAACGCGGCAAGGGTCTCGTCGACAGTGTCTCGGGCGGCGTCGGCATCGCCGAGGTCGGCGGGCAGGACCAATGCGCTGGCGCCGACCGAGGCTCCGATCAGCTGAGCGGTCTCCTCGAGCAGGTGGGTCCGACGACCTACGAGGGCTACCGAGGCGCCATCGCCCGCCAGCGCCAGCGCGGCCGCCCGGCCGATGCCGCTGCCGCCGCCGGTGACAAGGGCAACCTGGCCATCAAGGGCTCCCATGACGCGTCTTATCCCCTTTCCAGCGATCCGGGTCGGCTACTGGCTCTGCCCGCGCGCCGAGACCTCCCAAACGTCTCGGACGATGCCGTTACGCCCCACGAACGCGTGGTCGTACAGGTTCACGCACGGGCAGATGTGGTTGGGAATGATCTGCAGGACCTGACCGATTGTGTAAGCGCCGGCGTCGGGGACCGAGAGCACGCCGTGCTCGTCGGAGAGGCTGACGATAGTGGCTTCCGGCTGGCCAACGACCAGGCCGAAGCCGCTGTTCTCGAGAATGCTGGGTCCACGGCGATCAGAAGTCAGCGCCTTGGCGCCCGCGTCCACCACCACGCGGTCGGGCGCGGGAAGGTTGACCACCGTGGCCAGCACCGTGGCCGCGCACCAGTCGGTGTGGCCCAGGAAGTTGGCATGGGAACCGTCGTTGAAGACCGCGGTGCCTGGCCGAAGCTCATCGATGCCCGAGTGAAACTTGCGCGCAAAGAGCGACGGCGTCGATCCCATGCTGACCTCGCAGGGCGCGCCGGTGGCGTTACGGATGGCTTGCGCGGCCTCGAGCATCTGGCGCTGGGCCTGGTCGGCGATCACGGCCAGGTCGGCGTCATTGCGGGCGGCGTAGTCATGCCCTTCATGGGTGTAGACGCCGCGCAGGGCGAGCCCAGGCGAATCCAGGATTCGTTGGGCCAGTTCGACGGCCTCATGGGGTTCCACAACGCCGGTGCGGCGTTGGCCGACGTCGATCTCGATGCTGATGTCCAGGGGATCGACCCCGCGGAACGCCTGGCTGAGCAGGTCGATCTGGTCGGGGTGATCGACGCCGACGGCCAGCCGGACTCGCTCGGCCAGCGCGCGCAGCCGGCGCATCTTGGCCGCGCCGACGACCTGGTTGGCGATGAAGATATCGTCGATGCCGCCGTCGGCGAACACCTCGGCCTCCCCGGTCTTGGCGCAGCAGATGCCCTGGGCGCCGGCAGCGATCTGGAGCTTCGCTACCGCCAGCATGCGGTGGGTCTTGATGTGCGGTCGCAGCCGGGCGCCGGCGGCCTGGGCGATCTCGACCGTGCGGGCGACGTTGGCCTCAACGACGTCCAGGTCCAAGACCAGGGCCGGCGTATCCAGGGCGTCGATCGGCTGACCAATTGCCGTAGCTGGATCGCGGGTGGAGAGCGCGAGTGCGACCATGGGGTTCCGCCATCGGGGAAGCGCGACAGTCTACGCGCGGCGGTGCCGGTGTCGTATCGTCGCGCGAGGCAAAAGGCAAGGAGGTCCGCGACATGGCTGCGGAGGTAGAGACGCTCCAAAACTGGATCGCGGGAGAATGGACAGCGCCGCGCGGCACGGATGCCGCGGAAGTCACGAACCCCGCCTCGGGCGGGGTAGTTGCCGAGGCGCCGATGTCGTCGAACGACGATGTGGCGGATGCCGTGGGGGCCGCTCACGCTGCATTCGATTCGTGGCGCGCGACGCCCGCGGTGGAACGTGGACGGTTGCTGTTCCGGCTGCATCACCTGGTCGAGGAGCAGTTCGAGGACCTGTCGCGCACGATCACCATCGAGAACGGGAAGACCCTGGAAGAAGCGCGCGGCGAACTGATCCGGACCCTGGAGAACATCGAGGTCGCGGCCGGTATTCCAACGCTGCAAATGGGTGACTTCTCGGCCGACATCGCCGCGGGCATTGATGAGACCTCGATCCGCGAGCCGATGGGGGTGTTTGTCCAAATCGGCCCCTTCAACTTCCCGTCGATGGTGCCGTTCTGGTTCGCGCCGTACGCGCTGGCCACCGGCAACACCTACGTCATAAAGCCGTCGCCGCAGACCCCGATCAGCCAGGCGCGAATGATGGACCTGATTGCTGAGGCCGGATTCCCGTCGGGCGTCATCAACCTGGTGCACGGCGGCGCGGAGACGGCCGAGGCGCTGATTGCCGATCCGCGCGTGCAGGGCGTCTCGTTTGTCGGAACCACGCCGGTCGCGCAACGCATTTACGAGCTGGCAGGGCAGCACGGCAAGCGGGTCCAGGCGCAGGGCGGGGCCAAGAACCACCTGGTCGTGCTACCGGATGCCAACCTTGACGCGGCAATCCCGAATCTGATGGGCTCCACGTTCGGTTGTGCAGGCCAGCGCTGTCTGGCCGGGTCGGTGGTGGTGGCGCAAAACGATGTCTACTCGGAGTTCACGGATCGCCTGACGTCGGCCGCGCAGGCCTTGCGGCTGGGCGACGGGCTGGACCCGGACGTCGGGATGGGGCCGGTGATTTCGCAGGACTCTCGCGATCGAATCCTGGCTACGCTCGACGATGCCGCGTCCGCAGGCGCACGGATGGTGGCTGACGGCCGCGGCGCCACCGCCGAGGGTCTGCCCAACGGCTACTGGGTCGGTCCGACGGTAGTCGATGAAGTGACCCCGGACATGCGGATTTCGCAGGAAGAGGTCTTCGGGCCGGTGGCCAGCCTGCTGCGGGTTGGCACGCTGCAAGAGGCGATGGACATGATCGAGGCCAGCCCCTTCGGCAATGCCGCCTCGATCTATACCAACAGCGGCACGGCGGCCCGCGAGTTCGTTTCCGGCGTCAACATCGGAAACGTAGGCGTGAACGTGGGCGTGGCCGCGCCGATGGCGTTCTTCCCGTTCGCGGGGCGCAAGGCGTCGTTCTTTGGCGACCTGCACGGACAGGCCGGAGACGCCGTGCGCTTCTTTACCGATCCGAAAGTCGTCGTGTCGCGCTGGCCGAAGTCGACCGACGGCCGCGACCCCTGGGACTGAGCCGCCGATGTCTGCCCGCCGACGCCAGGATCCCGACCGCCCCGCACGCGACTGGGCCTATCTGCAAGACATTCATCCCGCGATCAGCGGGGCGCAGGCCCGAATCGAGCGAGAGGCCGCAAAGGACCGCGAGCCGATAACTGAGCGCGAGTCCGCGCGGCTGCTGGCCACGCTGGTGCGCGCCTGCGGCGCCCGGACGGCCCTGGAAATCGGCACAAACCTCGGCTACTCGGCCACCTGGATCGCCGGCGCCCTGCCGCGCGACGGCTGCCTGGTCTGCCTGGACATCGATGCCGAGATTCTCGAACGCGCCCGCGAGCACCTCACGCACGAACGGGTAGCCGATAAGGTTGAGTTGCGCTGCGGCGCGGCGCTCGACTTGCTGGCCGACCTTCCCGGACCGTTCGACTTCGCCTACATCGACGCCAACAAGGACGACTACCCCGCCTACCTGGAGGCGTGTGTAGAGCGGCTGCGTCCAGGCGGCGTCGTCTGCGTCGACAATCTGCTCTGGGGCGGCCAGGCCGCCATGGAGACCGACGACCCGAACCGTCCGCGCCAGTGGACCCCAATCATCCGCTCGTTCAACCGATCGTTCCTGGACCACCCTCAGCTGGACTCGACCATCGTGCAGATCGGCGACGGTGTGGGCATCGGGGTGAAACGGGGCTGAATCGTCTCCAGGCGGCGTTACGCGGTCGGTGCAAACGGCCGCGTGGGCTGCCGCAATTGACGTAGCTGCCGCTGCCGCCTAGCGTCATACCCGGCACCGAGCCTCAGCGGCGAATGGAGCAGGAACTCGTGATTACGAACACGGCAAAGCAACGCATGGAGCAGGGCAAGGTTGCACTCGGGGCCGGCTGCGGCCTCGGTGTTCCATTCCCCGCAGAGATGTTGGCGAGGATGGGGTTCGACTGGGTGCTGATCGACAACCAGCACGGCAGCTGGGACCGCTACTCCTCCATGCTGGCGTTCATGGCCGTGCGCGCCGGCGGCTCGATTCCGATTGCGCGCGCGCTGGTGAATCGCTACGACGAGATTGGGCGTCTGCTGGACGAAGGCGCGCTGGGCATCATCGTGCCGATGGTCGACACGGTGGAGCAGGCCGAGGCGGCGGCGTTTGCCTCACGCTTCCCACCGGCCGGCGGCCGCTCCAACGGCGCCGGCGGCGCCAGTGCCTACGGACCTGACTACATCGACCGCTTCAACGACGAGGTCTTTGTGGCGATCCAGTTGGAGTCAAAGGAAGCCATCGAGAACGCCGACGACATCATGGCCGTGGACGGCATCGACGGCTGCTGGCTGGGCCCCGCCGACCTGGCGAACTCCATCGGATTCGCTCGCGACTCCGCCGAACACGACGAAGCCGTGATGCGAATGATCGAAGCCTGCCAGAAGCACGGCAAAGCCCCAGGCATCGCCGCCGGCAACGTGGAGCAGGTCGAGAAATGGGTAGCCGCCGGCTGCACCTTCATCAGCGCCGGCAGCGACAAGGGCTACATCGCACTGGGCGGCATGGCGGAGTTCGAGGCGCTGAAGCACCTGCGCGAATAGGCGATTCGAAGCTGTCACGGCCTCGTGAAACCTCTCCAAACGAGAAGGGTCATTGCGAAGGCTTACGAGCCCGCTGTGGGCGTCGGTCGTTCTCGGCTGGGTCATAAGCCCTCGCTTGTTTCGATCCTGGAGGCTGTCTAGAATCAGCCGCGATGAGCGCATGGACGTCTTTGCGTGGTCCGCATCGTCCTGCTTGCTGTCCTCGGCGTTGTTCTTGTTGCCCTGACAGTGATAGGCCTCTGGCCTGGCACGCCGAACAGTCGGTCGTTTCTTCTGGCAATTGTGCTGGCAGGATTCCAACTAAGCGTACTCATTTACTTTCTTCCTGGATGGATCGAAAGTCTCAGGAGACCGAAACAGACTGCACGTGAGATTCAAGAGTGGTCTTCCATGCGAATAGACCCTCGTGACTTCGGAGTCCGGCGACGCTCAAGACATCGAAGTAAAAGTCGAGTCTTCGATCCACGGCCGGGCCTGGGTGGGAGATCAGTCGTGGGTGCCGGGAGACCGCGTGTCCGGCAAGCGTCTTTGAGGCGACAGGAGGAGTTGCGAGTTAAGCAGGGACGAGGCGACGCGGCCCGAAGACGCGTGCATGCCAGTTCTCGCAGGGCGCATGTCAGTTGTGCCGAATCGTTGTCGTCAAGCGGCACGGGGCGACGAAGGAGACTGAATCAGCCGTCGATCCGACGAACTAGATCTGCCCAGATTCGTCAAGAAAATGAGGAACGTATGGCTCAACTTCGTATTGAGCAAAGCATGCAGTACGCAGCGGAAGAAGGTCCCTTTGGCAAGCACGTTTCCGAGACTGCCGGTGAGCGTAAAAAGCGAACACGTCTGAGGAAGCGGAAGGAGCGGTTTTGGCGAGAGCTCGACTGGGGTTCGGGGCCATCCTGACGGACCCCTGACGCCGCGTAGACGACGTGTACGACATCGATTTTGAGGTTCGCATTTGCGGTGAGAAAGGCCTCTGGGCAGCGGTGTCGTGCCAGGTAGAAGGTCCGAGTCTCTCGGCGGCTACGAGACCTCTTTGACTGTTGACCAGCTGTCGCGCGGCATGTTCATGATGGCGAGACACGGCTATCCTCTGGCGCGGTGGTTATCCCTCGCAGTTGAGGTCGCTCCATGAAGATCGCCAATATCACCGTTCGCCAGGTTGACGTCCCGCATCCGCATCCGTATGTGCATGCGTGGGGGCCGCCGGGGCGCGTGGAGTATTCGCGCGGGGCGGTGATCGTGAAGGTGGAGACGGATGAGGGGCTGACCGGCTGGGGTATTGGTGATACGCGGAGCGGGGTCACGAACCGGGACGTTGTGGCACCGCAGCTTGTGGGCCAGGACGTGTATGCCCTGGCGCGACATGCCGAAGTGATGCGTCGGGCCGGGACGTTTCTGTTCGACATGGCGCTTTGCGACATCATTGGGAAAGCGGCGGGCCAGCCCTTGCACCGTCTATGGGGCTATCGCGACACCCGAGTGCGCGCCTACGCCAGCACCATCGTGGCGGCTACGCCGGAGCAGCGAGCCGAGGATGCGTTGGCCTATCTGGAGCAGGGGTTCACGGCCATCAAGCTGCGCACGGCGTTTCCGACCCTGGCAGAGGACGTGGCGTTGGTGTCAGCGGTGCGCGACGCGGTGGGCGACCGCATGGTGATCATGGTGGATGCCAACCTGGCGGGCGGATCGTCCAGCGACCACCGTCCCGCCTGGGACTACGAGCGAGCCCTGGCCGAGGCACGCGAGCTGGAACAGCTGGACGTGTACTGGCTGGAGGAGCCGCTGCCGCGAGACGACTTTGACACGATTGCTCGACTCACGGCCGAAACCGACATTGCCATTGCCGGTGGCGAGGGCAACCTGGGCATGCCCGACTTCGTTGAGATGATCCGGGTGGGCGCCTACGACATCCTGCAGCCGGACACGGCCGCGAGCTGCGAGGTTCTGTCGCAATTCATCAAGATCGCCGCGGCGGCGGAGTTTGCGGGCAAGCTGTTCGTGCCCCATCACGGCGTCACCGGACTTGGCATCGCCGCGCACATGCAGTTGAGCGTGTGTATCCCGAATTGCCCCTACGTGGAATTCATCCTCGACGAGCCGTACCGCACGATTGAGCACTATCAGCAGCTGGGCGGCATCGTGGACGCGCCACTGCGGATCGACGCCGAGGGCTACCTGCCCGTGCCAACGCGTCCGGGCCTGGGCGTGGGCGTAAACGAAGACGCCATCGCCCAGTACGAAGTCGAGGTCACCGACTAGGCGGCGAGCCGGTCTCTCCAGTCTGCTGAGCGGAATCGGCTTGAGCGGCGGGGCGATTGCCGGGCCAGCGGGAAGGACCGGGCCGCGGCTGTTCGCCGTCGGAGCCCGCGATGGGACCGGGCCGAACGTGCTTGGCGGTCAGGGCGCCTACGGCCAGGGCGGTCTTGGGAGATGCGCCGGCCTGCTTGAGGATCGTCTCGGTGGACTCGCGCACGTGGTGGTAGACCGCATCGCTGTCGCCGACGCCGGGCGCGGGGCCGTCGCCAGCCGTCCAGATTTTGGCCAGCCGGTCGGCCAGGAGATCGCTGACGACCATAAGGTCGCGGGCCATGCGTCCGGCCGAGTCGTCCTGGCTCTCAGGTTGCCGGCCCATCTGTCGACCGACCCAGAGGCCTGCGGTCGCAGCCAATACGGCGCCTATGATCGCGGCAGCGGCTCCAAGGATGATCGAATCGCTCATTTTGGTGCTGGCGGATCGGCGCGCCGCTAATGGCTCGGAGGTTCGAACGTCAGGCTAAGCCTACTGCGCGGCCCACTCTATGGGGCAAGGTCGCTGCCCAGACTGTTGCGCTGGAACCGAGGCCTTGATTTGCCCACCAATTCGCATCCCCGAGACTAGGGTGGAAGTGTGTTTCCGAGTTCCTTGAGTCGAGGTTGAAGCGCATGCGGCGAGTCATTATTGACACTGACCCCGGCACTGACGACGCCCTGGCGCTCTTGATGGCATTGAATTGCCCCGACTTGCTCATCGAGGGCATCACGACCGTCGGCGGCAACGCGACGCTGGCGCAGACGACTCAGAACGCGCTGCGGCTAGTCGACCACGTCGCCTCCGGGCGTGATGTTCCAGTCGCCGTTGGCGCCGACCAGCCGGCGCGCGGCTCGTTTTCGTATGCGTACCACGTTCACGGCACCGATGGTCTTGGGGTCGACTTGCCTTCCACTGCGCGGAAACCACAGCGAGCGGACGCAATCGAGTTCATTCGCGACCGCACACTTGCGGCGCCGGGACGTATAGCTGTGATTGCGCTTGGGCCGCTGACAAACTTGGCCGCGGCACTGGACGGTCGGCCCGACGTTGCCAAGGCAATCTCGGAGATCGTCGTCATGGGCGGGGCTGTTGAGATGCCCGGCAACATTACGTCCCACGCCGAATTCAACATTTACGAAGACCCGTGGTCCGCGAACGCCGTTTGCGCGTCCGGGGTGCCCGTCACTCTCGTCGGACTGGACGTGACCCACAAGACTTCCATGCACCGTGACGGCGGCCCGCGGTGGTTCGAGGGCACGTCCAGGTCTGCCCAATTGGGGAACCGCATCCTGTCGAGCAGTTTTCGGGAGCGAGCTGACGTGCAGGACTTCTACCTGCACGATCCCCTGGCCGTAGCGGCGGCCATTGAGCCTGAACTCCTGACGTATCGACGCGCGCAGGTGGAGGTCGTGACGGATGGGGAGGAGCGAGGTCGAACCGTAGCGAGTTTCCGCGACGGGTCCGTGCAGGTGGCGCTCGGGGTCGATGTCGGGGGAGCCGTGGAGGTCGTAAGGACACTTATCTCCAAGTGAACATATGAAGCCACCGGAGTAGATCGACGCACCCGTTATCGCTCATGATCTGACGCGGGGGATTCGCAGGGATGTCCGCAGATATGACTCCGAGACACGCCCGAGCGGTCATCATTGGCGCGGGAATCGTCGGCTGCAGCGTGGCGTATCACCTGACGAAGCTCGGCTGGCGCGACGTCGTGGTTGTCGAGCAGGGACCGCTGTTCGAAACCGGCGGATCGACGTCTCATGCCCCGGGGCTGGTGTTTCAGGTAAACCCCTCGAAGACGATGACAGGGTTTGCGCGCCATAGCGTGGATCTGTGGACCCAGCTGGAACTTGACGGTGTCCCATGCGCCAAGACCGTGGGTAGCCTTGAGGTTGCATGGACGCCGGAGCGCTTGGTCGACCTGAAACGCAAGGCCGGATACGGACTGAGTTGGGGCGTGGAGGCACATCTGCTCAGCCCTGCCGAAGCCCGCGACCTGGTTCCCATGCTTTCGGATCAAATTCTGGGCGCGCTGTCTGTCCCTTCCGACGTCCACACGAGGGCCACGAGGCCGGCCGAGTCAATGGCGAGGGAGGCTGAACGCAACGGCGCGAGTTTTCACGGCAAGGTGAGAGTTTCGGGACTCGATGTCGCCCGCGGAAGGATTCGCGGAGTCCGGACCACCCACGGTGACATTCGGACGGACCTGGTGATCGCGGCCGCCGGAATCTGGGCGCCCACCGTGGGCGAGTTGGCCGGGGTGCCGATTCCGCTGTCGCCAATGCAGCACCTCTACGCGGTTTCCACACCGATCGAAGAACTGGCCGGCGCAACCGAGGAGATCTCCCAGCCCCTGGTGCGCCACCAGGACGCGGCGATGTATTTCCGCCAGGAAGGCGACTGCTACGGCATCGGATCGTACCGGCACGAGCCGCTGTTGGTGGAGGCTGGTGACCTTCTCGACTATGACGAAGCGCCGATCGCGCCGGCGGAGTTGCCGTTCATACCCAAGCACTTCGAGAAGGCGCGGGAGGCGGCCGGCGAGCTGATGCCGAGTCTCAGGGGCGTGGATTTGACACGCACGTTGAACGGCATTTTCTCGTTCACTACGGACGGATTCCCGGTGCTCGGCGAATCGCCGCAGGTTCGCGGGTTCTGGTCGGCGCAGGCCGTCTGGATCACGCACGCCGGCGGCGTGGGAAAGGCGGTGGCCGAGTGGATTGTGAACGGCGAGCCGACCAGCGATCTGCGCGAGTGCGACATTCGCCGCTTCCACGCGCACGCCCATGACCGCTCTTACGTTCGGATGCGCGCCGCGCAGCAATACCGCGAGGTCTACGACATCATCCACCCGCGGCAGCAGATCGCCGAGCCTCGGAACCTGCGGTTGTCGCCTTTCCATTCGCGGCAGTGCGAGCTTGGGGCTGCCTTCTTCGAGAGCGCTGGCTGGGAACGTCCCGAGTGGTACGCGGCGAACGAAGGCCTGCTTGACGAACTCGCCGTGCGCGGCACTGAGCGGAACGGCTGGGAAGCCCGCGAATGGTCGCCGATCATCGCGGCCGAGCACGTGGCCACGCGCGAACGGGTGGCCATGTTCGACCTCACACCATTTGCCACGTTCGAGATCACTGGTCCTGGCTCGCTGGCCGCGCTGCAGCGGCTCACGACCAACCAGATGGACAGGCCGGTCGGGACGATCGCCTACACCGCCATGCTCACGCCAAACGGTGGAGTCAAGTGCGACCTGACGGTGACGCGACTGGCGGAGCAGCGCTTCATGGTCGTTACGGGTGGCGCGATGGGGCTTCACGATCTTGGCTGGATCCAGATGCACTTGCCGGATGATGGCTCGGTCACGGTTTCCGATACGTCAGCGGAGCTGTGCTGCATTGGACTCTGGGGACCGAAGGCGCGCGATCTGCTGAGCCGTGTCTGCACGGACGACCTGACCGACGCCGGGTTTCCATATATGACCGCCAAGCGTATTGCAATTGCCGACGTTTCGGCGTCGGCGCTACGCATCTCATACGTGGGCGAGCTTGGCTGGGAAATTTACGCGCCGGTGGAGCAGGGCCTAAGGCTTTGGGATGTCCTGTGGGAGGCGGGGCAGGCGCTCAGCGTGATCGCTGGCGGCGGCGGCGCATTCGACTCGCTGCGGCTTGAGAAGGGCTACCGGCTTTGGGGTAACGACATCCACACCGAATTCAATCCTTATGAGGCCGGCACGGCGTTTGCCGTGCGGATGCGGAAGGGTGACTTCATCGGCAGGGACGCGCTGAGGGACATTCGAGCGCGGGGGCCGCAACGCAGGCTCTGCTGCCTGACGCTGGACGATCCAGGCGCTGTCGTGATGGGGAAGGAGCCAATCATGGACAGTCAGCGTGTGCTGGGGTACGTGACCAGCGCGAACTACGGTCACACGATTGGCCGGGGGGTCGTCTATGGTTACCTGCCCGCGAGCCATGCGAATCCGAGCACAGGCGTGGACGTCGTGTACTTCGGCGAGCGAATGCCGGCGACGGTTGCGAAGGAGCCGCTGTACGATCCGCAGGGCAGGAAGATGCGAGCGTGAATCGAGAGCGTGGAACTCTCAGGTTGGTGTGCGGATGAAGATTCCCCAAACTTTCGAGCATGAGTCAACGACGAGGACTCCAACTCAGGGCGTAGGCATAACGCGTCAATGTGAAGGCACCAGGATTTCCAAACCACTGGAGGTCGTCCGATGGCTCAGCGTCTAGTAATCGACGGTCTCAAACGGCGTGAGTTGCCAATCAATCTGCGGCAGAGCGGCAACAGCGACGCCCGCATTCTCATCTCGACCCGAATCAGAAAGTCACCGTGGTGGCACTTGTCGAAGGCGGCTGGTTGCTGGGCCTATACGACCTATAACCACATGTATCACCCGCGGGCCTACATCAAGCCCGAGGATGGCGGGTTGCTGGAGGAGTACAAGTACCTGACCGAGCACGTGAGCATGTGGGACGTGGCAGTTGAACGACAGATCAGGATCAAAGGCCCCAACGCCGCGGACTTTGTGGACCTGCTGATCACGCGGGACGTCCACTCTCGTGTACCCGTTATGCAGGCCCGCTACGTGATTCTCTGTAACCAGTATGGGGGCGTGATCAACGATCCGGTGCTACTGCGCGTGGCTGAGGACGAGTTCTGGTTCAGTATTTCCGATTCCGACGTGCTGCTCTGGGCGCAGGGAGTCAATTCCCATGCCAGCTTCAACGTCGACATCCGCGAGATCGATGTGTCGCCAGTCCAGATCCAGGGTCCCAAGTCGGTGTTGCTGATGGAGAGAATGTTTGGCGCGCACATCAGGAACATTCCGTACTACGGCCTGATCCACGACACGCTGAACGGACACACCGTGACGATTTCTCGCACGGGATTCTCAGCTGAAGTCGGTTTCGAGATCTACCTGCACGGCGCGATGCGGCATGCGGATGACGTCTGGCCGTACATCCTGGAGCAGGGACAGGAGTTCAATCTCCGCGTGATCGCTCCCAGTCACATTCGGCGAATCGAGGCCGGGATCCTGTCATACGGCCAGGACCTGGACATCGAGAACAACCCGTTCGAAGTTCGGTTGGGATGGCAGGTGGATCTGGCCAAGGGCGACTTCATCGGCAAGGAGGCCCTGACCCGAATCAAGGCCGAAGGCGTTACCCAGCGACTGGTTGGTCTGAAGGTCGGCGGTGAGCCGCTGACCTGGTACAACGAAGATTTCTACCTCGTCAATGATGAGGAGTCCGGCGAGACCGTGGGCTACGTGACCAGCGCCTTCTGGTCGCCCAACCACCAGTCGAACATCGCGCTGGCGGTGATGCCGCGGTCCCATTGGAGTCGCGGAACGCGCGTCAACGTCCAACTGCCGGACGACGGTCTTGTCGACGGCGAAGTGGTCCGGGTGCCGTTTGTCGACCCCACCAAGGAGCGGCCCAAGACCGCGCTGTGACGACGAACGCGGTATTGGCCGGAGACCAGGAGCGGTGGGCGCGATAGGACTCGAACCTATGACCTCGCGGATGTGAACCGCGCGCTCTAACCAGCTGAGCTACGCGCCCGACGGCGTGCATCGTAGCAACGCCGGCGGTTTGCCGGTCAGAGTTGCAGCAGCGCCTCGGAGTCCAGGGCCAGCACGTCCACGCGCTCGCCCGGCTCGATGGTCTGGTCCTCGAGCAGCACGGCCAAGCCGTTGCCGTCGACCAGGGACGACATGCGGTACGAACTCTGATCGCCGGCGGAGGTGCAGAGGAGTTGGCCGTTCTCTCGGCGTAGCTGCGCGCGCAGGAACGTGCGCTTGCCCTGGGCGCTGCGTAGGCGCTCACCGGCTACCGCCCGGACCCGCGGGTGGGTGAGGTCGCGGTGACCCATCAGGCGCAGCAGGGCGGGCCGCACGAACAGGGCGAAGCAGACGATGCTGGAAACGGGGTTGCCGGGAAGGCCAATGACGGGCGTGTCGTGCACGAAGCCGAACGCCAGCGGCTTGCCGGGGCGCATGTTGATCTGCCAGAAGTCCATGCGGCCCTCTGAGCCAAGGACGTTTGTGACGAGGTCGAAGTCGCCCATCGAGACGCCACCGATGGTGACGATAACGTCGGACTCCGCACCGGTCGTCAGGGCGGCTTGCAGTGCTTCGACGGTGTCGCCGGTTATGGGCAATCGGTTCGGCTCTGCGCCGAGCGTGCGGGTGGCCGCTTCGAGGGCCCAGGCGTTGCTATTGCGGACTTGGCCAGCTCGGATGCTGGCGTCGATTTCGACTATTTCGTCGCCCGTGGGGATGATGGCCGCGCTGGCGCGGGGATGGGCGCGGACCGTGGTTACGCCAACAGAGCCCAACACGCCGATTTCGGCGGGCCCGAGGCGCCGACCGGCCTCGACGACGACCGAACCGGCCGAGATGTCGCCGCCCGCTGGGCGGACGTTTTCGCCGGGCGCCGCGGTTTCCAGCACGGCTACCACGCGGCGGTCGCCATAAGTGCTGCGCGGGTCGGTTCCCAGGTACCCCCAGTCGGTGCGGTCGGTGTCTTCGAACGGCACCACGGTGTCAGCGCCGGCGGGAACCGGTGCGCCGGTCATGATCCGCGCCGCCTCGCCTGGATGCAGGGTAAGGGGGCTCACGCGTCCGGCAGGTATTTCGTCCACGACTCGCAGTTGCGCTGGTGTGTCCGCCGAGGCCAGTGCAAGGTCCGCGGCCCGGACTGCGTAGCCGTCGTAGGCCGAATTGTCGAAGCCCGGGACGTTGTCCCGTGCCAGCACGTCCTCGGCGGCGATCAATCCCAGGGCCTCGGCCAACGGGGTGTGGCGCGCTGGCAGAGGGGTGAAGCCTCGTAGGATGCGCTCCAGCGCGTCGTCTACTGAGAGAAACGTCTGAACGTCAGTCATGCGGGCGGCCCGGCTCGGGGATCGGGCAAGTCTAGCCGCGGAGCCGAGGGGGCTGGTCTCGCCTGGTTCGGCGAAGGGGCGCCGGATAGGACTTTGCTATTCTCGCGATATCTCCTTGCAGTCGGTTACCCACGGGCGCAACAGATGATCAAGAAGCTCGGCGTGCTTGCGGTCGTCCTTGGGGTTCTGGCAGTCCTGTTTCGGAAAGCCAAGAGCCTGATGGGCGTCGAAGACGAGTCGGAAGCGGGCGCTTAGCCTAAGCGCGGCGACTTGCGGCGAAGATCGCTTTCGCGGCAAGTCCTCGATTCAGAAGGCCATTCCTCGGTAGCTCAATGGTAGAGCGTGCGGCTGTTAACCGCAGGGTTGCAGGTTCGAGTCCTGCCCGAGGAGCCATTGCGCGCATCGGCGCGAGCTGCTGATTGCTGCATCAAGCCCCGAAATTGCAAAGGTGTGGTGATCGCCTGAGTTTGTAGTAATGTCAAATGACTCAATCGACTTTACTTGAAGTCAGGCTGCGAGATTGGAGTTGAGATGGCCCAGATCACGGCACGCGTGCCCGATGCCCTGGTTGGGGCGCTGGATGAGGCCGCGGCGCAACTGAAACGAAGCCGCGCCGATGTCGTCCGGCAGGCGCTGGAACGCTATCTGGAGGACTTTGATGATCTCACCGTAGCCATCGAACGGTTGCGGGATCCCTCCGATCCAGTGCTGGACTGGGACCAGGTCAGGCGTGAGCTACTCGCTTCGGATTAAGCGGAGTGCATCGAGGGAACTGGCACGGGCTCCGCGTTCGGATCGCCGTCGCATTGTTCGGGTGATCGATGGCCTGGCAGAACATCCGCTGGCTGGCAGCGCGCTGAAAGGTGAGCTGCGCGGCCTGCGGCGGATCCGAGTTGGCGACTATCGCATCGTATATGAAGTCCTTGCCGATAGGCTTGTGATCCTGGCGGTGCGAGTGGCCCATAGGCGGGAGGCTTATCGTCGCCCATGAGGCGGACCGGAGATGTCCAACGCGGCGGAAATCCACCTTGCACGCGGTAGAGGACGAGCGCCTTCTGGATTCGGCCTTGGAAGTCTTTGCGCGCGGGATTTGCGTCCCGCGGAGCTTCACGCAGCCGTATCTGGCCGAGCGGGTCGACGGGCTCTGGGTGACGCGTGACGCGCCGCGCCGGAGCGGGCGATATCGGAGGGAAGAGTGGTTCGCGCATGGAATCACGCCGGAGCGGACCGTGCGGATCGTCAAGCAGCACACGCGAGGTCAGTACGCAATCTGCGCGATCTGCGCGGCTGGGGAGTCGGACGGGCCAATTCGGACTGGCTACCGGGCACTGGACTACCGTCTGGGGTTTACCGAGCCGGTCATGGTCCACCACTTGCGGCGGATTCCACGGATTGCGCCACCGACCAGGATCGTGCGCGTGCTCGACGCCGAGCTGGCGGACCAGGTGAACAAGGCGGTCCGTCGCCGACAGATTCTTCCAGAACACCTCACGCCGGACGCAACGTTGCGCATGTACGCAGCCCTGGTCAATGGGGATCCGGTGGGATGGGTGAGCAGCGCTGCAGTCAACGGGGCGACCTGGTGCGCCAACCTGTACGTGAAGCCAGAATTCAGACGCTGCGGTATCGGTCGATCACTAATGTGCCGGATGCTGCGCGATGACCGGCGATACGGCTCGCAGCTGGCCGTGCTTGCCGCGAGCCACACGGGGGCACTGTTGTATCCGCTGGTGGGCTACAAGCAGATTGGCACCTTGTACTCGTACACGCCGCGCCGACGCTGAGCGTTGCTCAGGAAGCGTTCGTAGTGCCTGGCAGTTCCAGGCGCATGATGTAGCGGCGCTTGCCAAGCTGACCGATGTCGCGAAACCCGGCGGCGGCGAACATCGGTCGACGGCCGCCGTACCCATAGCTGGGGGATTCCGGGTCAACCGGGTAGGCCTCCACTGCCACCGCGCCCTGGCAACGTGCGTGGTCGATGGCTGCGTCCAGCAGGCGCGAGGCGAGCCCCCGGCCGCGGAGCCGGCGCGGAACATAGAAGCAGGTCAGGGACCAGCTGGAAGCGTCGGTGGCGACTGCAGCGCCGTTGACACTCGAGGTGTTGAGGCGCGGGAAGGTCGGACGAGGGGCGATGGAACACCACCCGATCGGTCCGTCGACGTCGTACGCCAGCAAGCCGACCGGCTCCCCCTGGCAGATGCGCCGGGCCATACCGGCCTTCAGGGTGGCGCGGTCACGCTGGCGCATTTCGTCACCAGTCGCACGGTAGGGAAGACACCAGCAATAGTGCGGCGCGCCGCGTGATGAGAAGAGGCGCTCAAGGTCGGGCCAGGTTGACGCATCGACGGCTCGAAAGGTGAGGCCCGCGGGCAAGTCGGCCATGCTCGTTTCCGGCGTAGCCCAGGGGTCGCAGTCCGCCTCAAAACGGTGGGTATGCGTGCGACGCCCCACGGCTCAACAGCCTCAGGCTACCGGGAGCCCCTGTGCTAGCTTACGAGCGAGGAAGGAGTGTAGCTCAGCTGGAAGAGCAACGGTCTCCAAAACCGTAGGTCGGGGGTTCGAGTCCCTCCACTCCTGCCAAGGCCGAAGTGGCGGAACTGGTAGACGCGCTGGTCTCAAAAACCAGTGAGGTTCATCCCTCGTGTCGGTTCGATCCCGACCTTCGGCACCTGATGCTCAGAAGCCCAAGCTCCGGCGTTAGTCCGACTCGATCTCCGGGATATCCAGGTCCATGCCCGGATAGATCGTGCTCGGGTCGGCTCCGTCGAACCGCCACTTGTTCTTGTTGAAGATGATTTCCCACTTGTCCTGGTCGCCGTACTCGCGTTCGGCGATCGTTCGAAGCGTTTCGCGGGGCATCACCTTGATCGTGTGGCGGACGGCCGTCACTTTCTTCTCGCGCTTCAGAAAATCTAAGAGCCCCATGCCTGCCCCCAGCGGCTGGCGCCTTTCGGCACTCTACGCGGGGCTGAGTATAAGACTGGGCTGCTTCGGTCTCAAAAGGCTGGCTCGATGCCGCGGAGCCGTGACGACGTGACCGCGGGGGCAAACCACCCTCTCGATGGGTTCGCCGCGCGTCTCTGGCGTGAGGCCGAGGAGAAGAAGTCCTGGGTGTGTCTGGGTCTTGACCTCGACCTGGAGCGTTTGCCTGCGGGCCTGCCGCGTTCGGTGGACGGTGCGCGTGCATTCCTGAACGAGGTCGTGGAGGCCTGCGCCGACGTGGTCGTGGCCTTCAAGCCGAACGTTCCGTTTTACCTGGCGCTGGGGCCAGACGGCTTGCGGCTGCTGCGTGACCTGCGCGACGCAGTAGGCGACCGTGCGCTGCTACTCGCGGATAACAAAGTCGGCGATGTGTCCGACACGTCCGAGCGGTACGCCGACTTTCTATTCGACTACCTCGACGCCGATGCCATCACGTTCAATCCGTGGGGCGGTCGCGACGCAATCCAACCCTTGATAGAACGGCCCGATCGCGGTGCGTTTGCCTGGCTGCGCAGCAGCAACCCAGGCGCGGACGACTTGCAGGGGCTGATGACCGGTCAGGGAGAGCCGGTGTACCTCCGACTGGCGAGGCGTATGGCTGAATGGAATGAGCTGGGAAACCTTGGTGTCGTGGTTGGCGCAACCCGTCCCGAAGATGTTGGAACGGTTCGCAAACTCGCAGCTGGCATGCCAGTCCTTGCGCCGGGCGTTGGCGCACAGGGGGGAGCGCTCGAGGCCACGGTGAAGGCCGGGTTTGGGCCGGCGCCCGAGGGTGTGCTCATTAACGCCGGACGCTCAGCGCTCTGGGCGGGCGGTGGCCTGGACTATGCCGAGGCTGTGCGGACCAAGGTTGAGGAAATGCGGTCGGCGATCGAGGAGGCCCGACCGGGCTGACGAAGAGTCGGCTTACGCTTTAACCGGCCAGGCGCCGAGGACGCGTGTGAGCACGGTCGATTCGGCCAGGACGCACAGCGCGTCCTGGACGTGCGCATCGTCCGGGTGCCCCGTCATTTCCAGGAAAAAGATGTAGTCATCCGGTTTCAAGCGGGAGGGCCGCGACTGGATGAAGCTGAGATTCAAGTCGTGGTCGCGAAGGCAACTCAACACGTCGTGCAGTGCCCCCACGCGGTCGTGCACGGCAACCATCAGCGCCATCTTGTCGCGGCCGGTCCGCGCGGCGGGCTTGTCGCCAATCACGTAAAAGCGGGTGCGGTTCGAGGCAATGTCCTGGATGTCCTGGTGTAAGACTTCCAGGCCAAAGGCCTCCGCCGCGCTGAGCGGTCCAATGGCGGCGGCGTCCGGTTCGCAGCCTGCCCGCCGGGCGGCTTCCGCGGTGCTTGCCACTTCCATGATGGGCGTTGTGCCGAGATGTCGCTCGATCCAGCCACGGCACTGGGCGATGGCGTGTGGGTGCGAGAAGACTCGGGCCCAGGCCGGTGCATCTGCGAGCGCCAACAGGTTGTGCGAGACCGGAAGCTGAATCTCCGCCTGGATATACACCATGCGGGTGACGAAGAGATCCAGCGTTTCGCCGATCGTGCCGCTGGTGGTGTTCTCGATGGGAACCACGCCGGAAACGCGCGGCGAGCGGTCGACGAAGTCGAAGATGTCTCGGAATGAACTGAGCGGCGTCAGATCCGCGAGGCGTCCAAAGTACAGCTGCGCGGCCTGGTGGCTAAAGGTGTGGGGCGGGCCCAGGTAGCCGACCCGGGGTGGCTCCTCGAGGCTCCGTGACGCGGCCATAATCTCGCGGTAGATCGCCTGGATGTGATCGTCGTCGTACGGGCCCGGGTTGATTGCCGTGACCCGTGCCAACACATCGCGCTCTCGCCCGGGATCGAAGACGGGGGTTCCAGCGTCCGCCTTGCGGTGGCCGATTTTTCGGACAAGCTCGGCGCGCTGCCCGAGCAGCGTGACTAATTCCTCATCCAGGGAGTCAATGTCGCGCCGCAGATCGTCAAGCGACTCAGACACCACAGACTCCGGGCAGGCGCAGGGGCGCGATGCTATCACCGCACGGCCGTATATCAGCGAAGCGGCGAGTTAGAGGTCGCGAATCGCCTCGCCGAAGGCGTCGATGGCCTGGGACAGATCCTCCCGGCTGTGGGCGGCGCTAACCATGGCCCGCACGCGCGCGGCGCCGCGCGGGACGGTTGGGAAGGCCACGCTTTGAACGAAAACGCCTCGTTGCCGCAGGCGGTCGCTGAGGGCGTGCGCGCGCTCGGCTTCGCCGACGATGACCGGGGTGATGGGCGTGGCACTGCGGCCAAGATCCATGCCCAGGTCGGAGAGGCCCTGCTTGAAGAAACGGGCGTTGTCCCAGAGCTTTTCGACACGCTCGGGTTCCTCGCTCAAGACGCGGATAGCCGCGCGCGTCGTTTCAACCACCGCGGGGGGGTGCGAGGTGGAAAACAGCACGGGTCGGGCCGTCTGCGTCAAGTAGTCGCGCAGGGCCTGGCTGCCGGCGATGTAGCCGCCCATCGAGCCGATGGCCTTGGAGAGGGTGCCTAGCTGAATCTGCACGTGACCGTGCAGGCCGAAGTGGTCGACGCTGCCGCGACCGCCGCGACCCAGCACACCGCTGCCGTGGGCGTCGTCCACCATGATCATTGCGCCGAACGCCTCGGCTGCGTCGCAAATGTCGGGCAGAGGGGCGATGTCGCCATCCATGCTGAACACGCCGTCCGTAACCACCAGCTTGCGCTGATCGGCGGCGCAGGCCGCCAGTTGCTCTCGCAGCGAGTCGGCGTCCGCGTGGGCGAAGCGGCGGATCTCGGCCCGGCTGAGGCGGCAGCCGTCGATGATGCTGGCGTGGTTCAGTTCGTCGCTTAGGATCACGTCCCCACGGCCGACTAGTGCCGGGATGGTGCCCAGGTTGCCCGCGAAGCCTGACTGAAAAACGAGCGTGGCTTCCACGCCCTTCCAGGCGGCGATTTCGGCTTCCAACTCCTGATGGACGTCCAGCGTGCCGGCGATCGTTCGGACAGCGCCGGCGCCGCCGCCCCACGTCTTGGCGCCAGCCATGGACGCCTCGCGCAGGGCCGGATCGTTGGCTAACCCCAGGTAGTCGTTGGACGACATGTTGATGAGTTCACGGCCGCCGATGCGGATGCGCGGACCCTGCGGTGACTGCAAGACCGGCAATTGCCGGAACAGGCCGCGCTCGCGCAAATCGCGTACGTGAGCGTCTACAAATCCCAGCGGGTCCATCGGCATTCCTCGGGGCGGCTCGGAGCCCGGTACCGCTGTAGCGTAGCGTCAACAGAGCATGTGCCTGTAGGGCGGCGTAAGATGCCGGATGCGCAGGCGCGATGTCCGCGTGGCTGGGTTAGGAGAGGCCGGTGATTGAGGAGACCGCGAGCGTTGAACTCATGGCGCCTGTCAATACCATCTGGCAGCTGGTGAGCACGATCAACGACTGGCAAAAGTGGAACACCACGATTGAGGACGCCGAGCGGCTCACCGCCGGCAATTGGGTGCCCGGTTTCCGGTTTCGCCAGAAGACCGGGCGAGAGCGGATGACGTTCATTTACACGATCACCGAGGTCGACCTGGGCCACTCGGCCTCGTGGACCGGCAGCAAGGCCGGACTCACACGCGGCATGTCGATCGAACTTCGGCCGGTCGAGGGCGGGACGGGCGTCCGGATTCGGCAGACCGTTTCCGGTCCGCGCACGTTTGGACCACTGGGCTTCTTCGCGCGATTCAGCTTGCGTCGCAACGTGCGCGGCTGGACGCAGGGCCTGCGCAAGGCGCTGGCCGAAATGCCCACGACGGCAGTCTGAGAATGGCTGGCCCGACCGACCCGGCCGGGCTGCTGGACGTTGCCGAGACGGCCGCCCGGGCCGCCGGTGCGGAGTTGCTGCGGAGCTTCGAATCCGAGCTACTGGGCGTGCAGTGGAAAACCTGGCAGGGCGAGCGCACGGTGGTGACCGATGCCGACTTCGCCGCCGACCGGGCCATTCGCGAGGTTCTGGCCCAGCGCGTTCCCGGTCACACGGTCTATTCGGAGGAGTTCGCCGACAACGAGGAGATCGACGGGCCTGACGTCTGGGTGATCGACCCGCTGGATGGCACCGACAATTACTCTCGAGGGCAACCGCAGTTTTGCGTGAGCGTGGCTCATACCAGCGACACACGGCCTGATGTCGCGGCGATTTACGACCCGGTGCGCGACGAGTTGTTTGCGGCCGTCGCCGATGGGCCTGCACGGCTCAATGGCCGGCCGATCCAGGTGACTGTACGGACCGATCCGTCCGAGAGCACCGTGGCGTGGGCGCAGCGTGGGATCGACGCAGAGGATGATCGCCGCTTTAACGCGGCGCTGGCCGAAGCAGCCCGCACATTTCACCGCGTGCGCCTTACCGGTTCCGCGGCGCTGGAGACAGCCTGGGTGGCGGCGGGTCGTTACGACGGCGCGATGTTCAGCAGCGTCAAGTGGTGGGACCACGCCGGCGCCGGATTGTTGGTCCAACGAGCCGGCGGCCACGTCACGAACGTGCGGGGCCTTCCCGCCGGCCCTGAAAGCCGTCGCTGCATCTTCAGTAACGGCAAGATCCACGAGACGATTCTCCAGATCGCCGCTACTCACGGCCTCGAGCGGGCCTTCCCAATACACGGGTAGCCCAACGTAGTGCCGGGCTAAACCGGCCGGCAGTTCCCCCTCCGCCCGTTACGGTCAGGCCTGCGCGGCTTCCTCCCGTTGACGCAGGATGGCTCGCGGGAGCTCGCTGCGGACGACCTCGCCGGAGATGATCTGCAGGCTTCGGTCGGCCAAAGGCAATTCGACCGGCTGGTTGCCGCGTCGCTCGGACTCGCGGATGGCGATGGCGATTTCCAGGGCCTCGCGCGCGTCTTCGCCGCTACACCGCGGATCGTCACCCGACTCACTGCAGTGGATCAGGTCGCGAACTGCGTTCACGCCGCCGCTGTGGCGACGTACGGGCGGCGGGAAGTGGCGGCGGACGAAGGTGCCGCGCTCTCGAAGCTGCTGGTGGCCGTCCAGGGCCTGGTGCGCCGTCCAGATCTGGATGCTGCGGGCGTCGTTGATGATGCGGATCATGCCGTCCGTGCCCACGATGTCGTGGGAGCTTTCGTTGGGCCCGTTGTCGTAGGCCCGAACGTAGCCGCGCACGTTGCCGGGAAACCTGATGAGACCGACGCCGGGAAAGTCGTTGTCGGGATTGGCTTCGTCGAGTTCAGCCTCGCCGACGACCGATACGGCGCGCTCGGGGACGTACATGGTGAGCGTGGTAATCAGGTGGCTGCCGTTGTGCGAGAGGCCGCACCTGGACCGTGAATCCACGGATACGACGTCGCCGATGACACCTTCGTCAAGCAGTGCCTTGACTTGCACGTAGTCGTCGCGCCAGCGGCGGGTGCAGTTGATCCCAAGCGCAATGTTGGCGCGCTTGCAGGCGTCAACAACGGCATCGGCCTCCGCCAGTGAGAGTGTGATTGGCTTCTCCGCCCAGATGGCGCGTACGCCGTAATCGCCGTTGGCGATCTCAAGCAGGATGTCGGCGCGCGGCTTGGCGGAGGTGCAGACGCTGACGATGTCGGGGCGGGTTTCCTCCAACATCTGGCGATAGTCGGCGTAGAGGGCGTCGAAACTCCACTTGGCGCCGGCGGCTTCGCGCTGCTCGACCCAGGTGTCGGACATGCCGACGACTTCAATCTCGGGCATGGACATGTAGCAGGGGATGTGGCCGTAGGGGAACTCGACGCCGTCGAAGTCGCCGAGCTCTTCGTCGATGGTGCTGGCGATGCGTCCGAGCCCAATCACCGCCGCTTTGACTTTAGCCATTACGACGCCTCCCCTGCCTGCGCGGCGGCTTCGGCTTCCTGCCGCCGGAGAATCGCGCGCGGAAGCTCCGAGACCAGCACCTCGCGCGAGACGATGCCGAGGCTGCGGTCTTCAAGGGGCAGATCAACACGGCCGCCCCCCTTGCGGTGCGATTCGCGGACGGCGAGGGCGATTTCGAGGGCTTCGCGGGCGTCTTCGCCGGTGCAACGCGAGTCCTCGCCGGTTTCGATGCAGTTCATCAGGTCGTACAGCACGTTCACGCCGGCCGGCCGCGGGCTGTGGCTGGGCCTGAAGAAGTGGCGGACGGGCCCGGGGCCGCGCTGGCCTGGCATGCCGTCTTCGATCCGCCACAACTCGGGGCTGCGGCTGTCGTCCATCAGGCGGATCATGCCGTCCGTGCCGGTGATGTCGTAGGAAAGTTCCAGCCCGCCCGTGCGCATGCCGCGGAACATGCCGCGCACGCCGTTGTGGCAGACGAAGTAGCCGGTGCCGGCAAAATCGTCCTCGCCGGCCACGGCCTCATCGCTTTCGGCCTCGCCGGCAACCCAGGCGACCGGCGCATCGGTGAACATAGTGAGGCGCGTAATCAGGTGACTGCCGTTGTGGGACAGATTGCAATTGAGGCCGCCTTGGACGTGCAGGACGTCGCCGATGAGGCTGTCGTCGATCATTTCGCGTGTCTGCGTGAAACTGTCGCGCCAGCGGTGGGTGCAGTTGACGGCCAGGTGAATGCCGGCCTTGCGACAGGCGGCGATCACTTGGTCAGCCTGCTCCAGCGAATAGGTCAGGGGCTTCTCGGCCCAGATGGCCTGGACGCCATAGTCGCCATTCGCGATTTCAAGCAAGATCTCGGTGCGGGGCTTCATGGACGTACAGATGCTGACGATTTGCGGCCGGGTCTCGCTCAGCATCTCCCGGTAGTCCTCAAAGAGGGCGTCGATGCCCCACTTGGCGCGGGCCGCCTGGCGCTGCTCGGCCCACGTATCCGAGAGGCCGACGATTTCGAGTTCGGGGACGGCAGCCATGCAGCCGATATGGGCGTGCGGGAGGTGCCAGCCGTCGTACTTGCTGCGCTCTTCGTCCCAGGTGCTTGCGATTCGGCCAAGCCCGATCACAGCGGCTCGTGTCATGGGCGCGTGCCTTTCCGTCGACGCTGTGGGGCAGAGTATGACGCGTGCGGGCGACGTTTGCATCTCCGGCGGAAGGCGTTATGAACATGTGGCGGGTTTGGCCTCACTGGCGGGCGACGCTAGCCGTGCTAGTGCTGAGCATGGTCGCCTCCTGCGATGGAGCGGAAGCGCCCGCACCGACCCCTACCCCGGTTGGCCCGGCGCTGCCTGTGCTGACAAACCGGGACTGGCCACTGGCCCACGCGGATCCTTCGGCCGTCGTCGGGCGGCGCGTTGTGCTTCGGGCCCGTGTGTACAGCGCTTCCAAGGTCGCTGACGATCTGATGCTGTGCGCTTGGGTCGACTTCGACAGCGACCAGCTTTCGACTGTGTTCAGGATTCTGGGCGCCGTTGAGGGCGTCGAGCGAGACGATTTCGTCTGGGTGGAAGGCGTCGTATCACCCGTTGCGGCGGTGGAAACTGGGTGCGCCAAGTTCGGGGAACCAGAAGTCGAAGTCACGCACTTGACGGTTACGGACCGCGTGGGAATACGTCCGGCGCTGCGATCAATTCAGGTAGGCCAGGTTCTCGAACGACGAGGCGTCCGAATCGTCTTGGAGCGGGTTGAATTTGCCGCGGAGGAGACGCGAATCTACTTCACGTTGGAAAACCGGCGCGACGAGACGCTGCTGGCCTTCGCGACGGGCCTTCGTATCGAGATCGGTGGAAGTGAGCTGGCCGCGATTATTCCTATCGGCCAGGGCATCCCCGCGCCACGCGGGCGAGTCGCTTCGGGGGGCATTGAGCACGGGGGATTCCAATTCCCCGTGGTGGAACAGGGCGGGCCGCCGATCACGGTGCGCTGGCGCGGTGTGCGCATGGAGCCTTCCGGTGAAGAGATCGGCGAGTGGACATGGGTGGTGGACCCGGCCGGGGCCATTGCGCCCGAGGGTTAGCCGGGGTGGGCATCAGTGAGCTTCAGTTGCCAGACCTGGGGTGGCTCGGAGGCAGACGCGTCGGTCTATTGGCCTGACGTGACCCTCGGCGGAAATTGCCCGATGCGGCCCGCCGGCCGCCGGCGCGCCCGGGGTTGAAACTTCGCAGTCAATCCCGAGGACTTAAACCAACCGTCCCGCCGACCTGGGCCGGCGGGGCGGTTGAGCGTTCCGAATTGTGGACTTAGTAGTCCATCGCGGGCGCTGCGGGCGCCTCTTCCTGCTCGGGAACGTCGGCGATCAGCGCCTCGGTCGTGAGGATCATGCCGGCGATCGAGGCGGCGTTCTCGAGGGCCGAACGCGTCACCTTGGCCGGGTCGATCACGCCGGCCGCCACCATGTCGGTGAACTCCTCGTTCACCACGTGGTAGCCCCAGTTCGTGCCCTTGGAGCTGGACTGCCGACGGACTTCCTCGACGACGACCGAGCCGTCGGCGCCTGAGTTGGAGGCGATCCAGCGCAGCGGCTCTTCAAGCGCGCGGCGCAGAGCGCGGACACCGACAACTTCGTCGCCCGTGCATTCGGCTTCCACACCGTCCAGCACGTGCGCAGCGTTCAAGAGCGCTACACCACCGCCCGGCACGATGCCTTCTTCGATACCGGCGCGGGTCGCGGACAGCGCGTCCTCGACGCGGTGCTTCTTCTCCTTGAGCTCGGTCTCGGTCGCGGCGCCGACGCGGATAACTGCCACGCCGCCGGCCAGCTTGGCCAGCCGCTCTTGCAGCTTCTCGCGGTCGTACTCAGAGGTGACTTCCTCAACCTGGCCCTTGAGCTGGTTGAGTCGGGCCTGCACGGCCGCTTCCTTGCCGCCACCCTCGACGATGGTGGTGTTGTCCTTGTCGGCCACCACGCGCCGGGCGCGACCCAGGTCCTCGAGAATCACGCCGTCCAGACGACGACCCATGTCCTCGGAGATCACCGTACCGCCGGTGACGACGGCCACGTCCTGCAGCATTTCCTTGCGGCGGTCGCCGTAGCCCGGGGCCTTGACGGCCAGGCAGTTGAGGATGCCGCGGAGCTTGTTCACCACCAGGGTGGCCAGGCCTTCGCCCTCCACGTCCTCGGCGATGATCACGAGGTCTTTCTTGCCGGACTGCGTGACCTTCTCCAGCGTCGGGAGAATGTCACTCACCGCCGACAACTTCTTGTCGGTGACGAGGACCAGCGCGTCCTCGATCACGGCCTCCATGCGGTCCTGGTTGGTCACGAAGTACGGCGAGATGTAGCCGCGGTCGAACTTCATGCCTTCCACGTACTCGATCTCGAACTCGAGACCCTTGGACTCCTCAACCGTGATGGCGCCGTCCTTGCCGACCTTGTCCATCACCTCGCCGATCAGTTCGCCGATCTGCGTGTCGTTGGCGGAGATGGAGGCAATCTGGGCGATTTCGTCCTGGCTGCGAATCTGCTTGGCCTGGGCGCCTACTTCCTCGACCACGGTCTCGACGCCCTTGGCCAGGCCGCGCTTGATGATCATGGGGTTGGCGCCGGCGGCGACGTTCTTCAGGCCTTCCTTGATGATGGCCTGCGCCAGCACGGTGGCGGTGGTGGTGCCGTCACCGGCGATGTCGTTGGTCTTGCTGGCGGCTTCCTTGATGAGCTGGGCGCCCATGTCCTCAAAGGGGTCTTCCAGGTCGATGTCCTTGGCCACGGTCACGCCGTCGTGGGTGACGGTGGGGCCGGAGTACTTCTTGCCCAGGGCCACATTGCGGCCCTTCGGCCCCAACGTCGTCTTGACGGCGTTGGCGACCACGTCGATGCCCTTCACCAGCTTCGAGCGGGCCTCTACATCCAGCAGGATGTCTTTCGGCATACTGTCGTCCCTTTCGACCCGGCTGACCGCCAGCAGGATGCGTCGGTCTTCGTGTGGGGGTCGTGTCTGGTCCGCCAGTCAGACGCCGCGCACCGAGTTTTCCGGGACGCGCGCTGACGCGGATCGAATCAATCGCGTTAGCAGCCCATTGTAGGGATCGGCCAAAACGAGCGTCAAGAGATTCCGCCGTTGCCGCGGCGCGCTTCCGACGCTACGCGGCGCCGGAATCCTCAGGTTCCGGCAGCTCGCGCAGCGACCGAATGGGTGAGAGGAACAGCCAGACCGCAACGGCCAGTTCAAGCCCGGCGGCGACAAAAAGCATCGGCCGCATGCCAACGACTTCAGCTAAAGCCCCACCAACGAGTGCACCGAGCGGGACCAGTCCAATCTCCAGGGTATTCATGATGCCGTTCATGCGGCCCTGAAGCCGAAGCGGTGTGCTTGCCTGCCGCAGGCTGCCTTGGCAGACCCCGTACACCGTGGCGCCGATGCCGAACAGAAACATTGAAGTGGTAAGCAACACGACGACGGCTGCGAGCGGCCCTCCGGCGAGAGGGGTGACCAAGTCGCTCAACGCCGCAATGACGACTGCGACGATCATGGCCGGACCGGCGCCCAACCAGCGGATGAGCCGTTCCGCGGTGAAGGCCCCGACCATGAATCCCACGCTGCTGACCGCAAACAGGAAGCCAAAGGCCAGCGGTTCGACGTTGAGTTGCTTGTTGACGTAAAGCAGCCACACGGCCTCGAACATCGCGTTGAAGACGGCGATTCCCCCGACGGCGACGGCGATGGCAAGCAGAATCCGGTTCCGGCCGACCACGGCCAGGCCTTCGCGGGCCTGCGTGAGGAAGCTGTCGCCGGTCGCAGACGTTGCCGGTTCAGCCTCCTTGAGGCGAATTCCTCGAAGCGCCAGCGCTGAGACCACAAAGGTCACAGCGTCGACGACCAGGGCAACAGGTGCGGTGGCGACGTGGATCAGCACTCCCGCAACGCCCGGGCCGGCAACCTGCGAAGCCGACGTGCCGATCGCGAGCTTGCTGTTGGCTTCCACCAACTTCTCCCGCGAAACCAGCGACGGCAGGATCGACCTATTGGCGACTCCAAAGAACATCCCCAGCGTGCCGGTACCAAGGGCCACGGCGTAGAGGTGTTCGATCGTGAGAATCTCGAACCATGCGGCGACCGGGACGGAGAGCAGCAGCAGCGCGCGTCCGTAGTCGGCAACGATCATCACCCGGCGCTTCCTGAGCCGGTCGACCCAGACGCCCACGCCCACCCCAAATGCGAGCGACGGCAGGCCGCCGATGGCCGCCAGGATGCCCATCTGCAGCGGCGAAGCATCCAGCACCAGCACCGCCGTGAGCGGTAGCGCCAGAAAGGTGATCTGCGATCCGAAGGCTGAGACGGTCCCGCCAACCCACAGCTTCAGGAAGTTGGGGTGGCGCCAGAGACCCTGAGGACGAAAAGGCATAGGGCACCGTTATCCTTTCCCGCCCTGGGGTGCCGGTAGTCACAATGGTCATGGCGGCCCTGTTCGCGCGCCGTACCGGCAAGCGTCGATCCTAACGAGGCTGGGCGAACGACGAAAACACGCGGCTGACATTGCCCAGTGACTACCGCAATCCCTTATCTTTGCGCTATGCCGTTTCACCTGACCCGTGCCCAGTACGACCAGATCGTCGGCCAGGCGCGCGACGAGGCGCCCCTGGAGTGCTGCGGTCTGATTGGCGGGCAGGACGACTTTGCCCTGAAGCTCTACCCCGCCCGCAACGCCGACCAGAGCCGCGTGCACTACACCATCGATCCGCGCGATATGCTCAACGCCACCCGCGACATCGAAGACGTGCAGGGCTGGGACATCTCGGCTTTCTACCACTCCCACCCACGCAGCGACGCCTACCCTTCGCCAACGGACGTGCGCGAGGCTGTTGAGTCCGGCTACTCCGAGTACAGCCGCTTCATCATCGTCTCGCTCATGAACCCCGATCGGCCGGTGATGCGCTGCTTCTGGTTGCGCGGTGGGGCGATCAGCGAGGAGCCGCTGGTCGTCATCGAACCAACGGACGACAAAGGCACGTAGGATTCGAGCATGGCCACCGCCGTCTACCAGCCGTCCATAGACCTTGAGGCCTCGCTCGAGGCCAAGACGCAGTTCCTGCGGCGGACGATTGGCGGTCTAAAAAGTGCAGTCGTCGCCTATTCAGGGGGTGTCGACAGCACGTTTCTGGCGAGAGTGACCTACGACAGCCTGGGGGATGAGGCCCTAGCTGTCACCGCCGTGTCTCCCAGTCTGGCCGAGGCCGAGCGCGACGATGCCGCCCGGTTTGCCGCCCAGATCGGTATCCGGCACGAATTCATCGAAACCCGGGAACTGGAGAATCCGGAATACCGGGCTAACGACAGTTCCCGCTGCTTCCACTGCAAGGCCGAGTTGTTCGATCGGCTGCGCGAGTTCGTGGCCGAGCGCGACGTGCAGCACATGCTGTATGGGCCCGTGGTGGACGACCTGGGAGACTTCCGTCCCGGCATGGCCGCCAGCCGCGAGCGCGGCGCTCGCGCGCCTCTGGTCGAAGCCGGCCTGCGCAAGGCCGAGGTCCGTGAGCTTTCCCGCCGTCTCGGCCTGCCCAGCTGGGACAAGCCGGCGGTAGCCTGTCTGTCGTCACGCGTTGCCTACGGCAGCGAGGTCACCGTGGAGAAGCTGCGGCAGATCGAAGCCGGCGAGGCTCTGCTGCGCGCCGAAGGCTTCCGCGAACTGCGTGTCCGCCACCACGGTTCGATTGCCCGCATCGAAGTTCCCGAGTCCGAACTGGCCCGACTTACTCAGGACTCCGAGCGCCGGCAGCGCGTCATCGAGGGCCTGAAGTCGCTTGGCTTTACCTACGTCACGCTGGACTTGCAGGGCTTCCGCTCCGGCGCCATGAACGAAGCGCTGCCCGTAGTTGCCACCGAGCAGTAACCGAAGACGCGACGCGAGAGTTAACCACGCGGTCTCAAAGCAAGGAGCGGTCATGAACGTGGAAATTCGCGACGAGCGCTTCCGGCACGTAGTCGGCGACGACGCTCCCGTTGAGGAAGTGGCCACCGGGTTCGATTTCACCGAAGGCGCGGTCTGGAACCACGTTGACGGCTGTCTCATCTTCAGCGACATGCCCGGCAACGTCATGCGCAAGTGGACGGCCTCGGACGGGATTGAGGTCTTCCGACAGCCCAGCAACATGGCGAACGGCAACACCTACGATCGGCAGGGACGGCTGGTCACCTGCGAACACGCCACCAGCCGCGTCTCGCGCACGGAGCACGACGGCTCGATCACGGTACTGGCCACGCACTACAACGGCAGGGAGTTGAACAGCCCTAACGACGTGATCGTCAAGAGCGACGGCGCGATCTACTTCAGCGATCCGTCGTTCGGGCGCATGGAGTACTACGGCGTGGCCCGCGACGTAGAGCTTGACTTCCGCGGCGTGTACCGGCTCGATCCCGAGAGCGGCGCGCTCCGGCTGCTGGTGGACGACTTCGACCAGCCCAACGGCCTCACCTTTTCGCTGGACGATCAGCGGTTGTTCGTCAACGACACCATGCGCGGGCACATCCGCATGTTCGACGTTAATACCGACGGTGGACTGTCCGATGGCGGGGTCTGGGCCGAGCTCACCGGCGACCGCGAAGGACTGGCTGACGGCATGAAGATCGACACCGAGGGCAACCTGTACACAAGCGGCCCGGGCGGCATTCAGGTGTTTACGCCGGACGCGACTTGCCTCGGTGTAATCCACGTGCCGCAGGGCGTTGCCAACTTCACCTGGGGGGACGACGATCTGCGCAGCTTGTTCATCAATGCGGGGTCAGCGCTCTATCGCACGCGAGTCAATGTCCCGGGCCGCACGCTGTTTTGAGGCCGCAATGACCTCAAACATGTTGCTGATTTCTCGGCTCCGGCGTTCTGTGCCGGTACCGCGGAGGCCTAACCGTTCGAATGCGACTACATGCACCATGGCAGTCCGTGTCCTCGCGACGCTTCTTCTCGCAACGGTGTTCGCGACCTGCGGCGAGACAGCGCCGGCCGAACCGCTGAAACTCGGCCTGCTGACCTATATCAGCGAGGGTTCCGCACAGAACGCCAAGGATCGGCAGCGCGCGTTCCACCTCGCCATTGCCCACCTGAACCAGGCTGGCGGGGTGTTCGGACGCCCCGTCGAATCCGTAGTGGCTGACACCAAACTGGATCCGGACACGGCGGTGGCCGAGGCGCGCCGCCTCATTGAAGACGAAGGCGTGCACGGAGTCGTGGGCCCCAGCTCCAGCGCCAACTCGTTTCCGGTGGCTGAGCAGGTGGCCGGGCCGTCCGGGATTCCCTTCATCAGTCCGGCCGCGGGCACATCTCGTCTGACCGAGGCTGATGACAACGACTTCTTTTTCCGCCTCACGCTGTCCCAACGGGCGTACGGACCGGCATTGGCGCAGTTGACCCGTGAGCGTGGATTTCAAAACGTTGGTGTGCTCTACCGCGACGACCTCTGGGGCCAGGGACTGGCTGAGACGTTTGCGCAAGCCTGGGACGGTCCCCTTCAGTCAGTCGCCGTTGAGATTGGCCAGACCGGCATGGCCGACGCCGTGCGCGAGTCCGCTGTCGGTGGTGCGGAGGCGCTCGTCGTCATGTTATTCCCGGACGAAGCGGTAGTGGCGGTCCGCGAGGCGTTGGAGCTTGGCGTCTATGAGCGGTTTGTGTGGGGCAGTGCGCTGCGAAACCTTGATCTGGTCAATGCCATCGGCGCGGACGCGCTGGCCGATACCTACGGCATCGGATCGTCCGCTCCGGGCGAACTCGCGCCGGCATGGGAGGCCTCGTTTATCGAGGCCTACGGCGAACCTCCGGTCGGCAGCTTTGCCCTGGAGGTCTATGACGCCACCATTGCCCTGGCCCTGGCGGCGCAGGCCGGCAATAGCACCAACGGCGCAGTCATTCGCGATCATCTGCGCGCCGTTGGCTCTCCACCGGGGGAGTCCATCGAACCCGGACCGGACGGGGTGGCCCGCGCGCTGGCGGCGCTGGCTGATGGCGGAGAGATCGTCTTCAGCGGCGCCTCCGGTCCGCTGGAATGGGACGCCAATGGCGACCTGCGCCGAGGTCACCTTGGGGTCTGGCGCTACACCGCCGACGGTCGGATTGAGCACGTACGTGAAATACTCCACGAGTCCTGACGTTCGATAACGCGGGTGAACGTGCCGGGGCGGAGGATGTTCAAGTTGCGCAATGGCATCGAAACGTATGACGGGCAAGCCGGTGCAAGTCCCGCAGTCTGCACGGGTCGGCTCGCCCCCGGATTTCCGCGTGCGTCCGCGGCGGTTGCAAGGGTGCTGGCGTTGGTTTTTCTCATGGCCGGTCTCAGCACTTGCGGCGAAGCAGCGCCAGTGGAACCGCTGAAGCTCGGGCTGCTGACATACATCAGCGCCGGAACGCCCCAAAACGCCCAAGACCGTCAACGGGCATTTGAGCTGGCGATCACGCACCTCAACCAGGCCGGCGGGGTCTTTGGACAGCCGGTAGAGACTGCGGTGGCCGACACCGCGCTTGATCCCGACACCGCCGTGGCCGAGGCCCGGCGCCTGATTGATGACGAGGGCGTGCATGCGCTGGTCGGTCCCAGCACAAGCGCCAACGCACTTCCGGTTGCTGAGAAGGTGTCCGGACCGGCCCGGGTGCCGCTGATTAGTCCGTCAGCTACGTCTCCGACTCTGACCGACGCCGAGGACGACGATTTCTTCTTTCGCGCCACGCTCTCGGACCTGGCGCAAGGACCGGTGCTGGCCCGGATTGCCCGCCAGCGTGGATTCGAGAACGTGGGCGTCATCTATCGAAACGACCTTTGGGGACGGGGCCTCGCCAGCGCCTTCGAAGGCGCCTGGGACGGCTCGGTTCGTTCCGTTGCCAGCGAACCCGGCCAGACCAGCTTTGCCGATGCTCTGCGCGAGTCCGCGGCCGGCGGCGCCCAGGCCCTGATTGTGATCTTGTTCCAGACGGAGGCGATTGCTGCCGTTCGCGAAGCCCTGGACCAAGACGTTTACGATCGGTTCGTACTTGGCGACGCCCTCAAGAACACCGAGCTGATCGAAGCGATTGGAGCTGACGCGCTGGCTGGTACCTACGGCGCCGGTACCGCGGTTCAGGCGGACAGCGAGTCCTCAGCTGCCTGGATGGCGGCCTGGCTCGACACGTACGGGGAGCCGCCAAAGGGCTCGTATGTTCGCGAGGTCTACGACGCCACCATTGCCCTGGCGCTGGCCGCCCAGGCCGCCAACAGCACCGACGGCGTTGCGATCCGTGACCGGCTGCGCTCAATCGGCGTCGAGCCCGGCCAGCCGGTCGTCGCCGGGCCAGAAGGAGTCGCCCGTGCGCTGGAGACGTTGGCCGAGAGCGGTGAAGTCATCTACCAGGGCGCCTCCGGCACGCTCGCCTGGAACGCCGACGGCGACCTCGCGCAGGGCCACGTCGGCATCTGGCGCTTCAAGGCCGACGGGCAGATCGAAGACATGGAGGCCGTTCCGTACCCTAGTTAGAGTCTCCGACTGGACGAGAGGCCAGACCGACATTGCTGGCCTCGGGATGCGCTCTAAGGATGCGTTCAGCCCCGGAACTCCGGCGACGAATTGATCGCGGATGTAGCGCCACATTCACGCTCTAAAGGGCAGCGGCCGCTCGACAAGCCAGCTAGGCTGAATGCCGAACGACGAGCCGATCCGACGCCCCGGCAAGGAGCCTGTTCCTGTGAGCACTTCACCTTTGCGCATGGTTCAGTGGGGGACCAAGCATCCCCACGCGTCGGGCTGGCTGAGCGTGATGCTGGACAACCCGGACGTCGAAGTGGTTGGCGTCTACGAGGACGACACCGACCGCCGGCAAGAGCTCGAAGCCAGCGGCAACGCGCCCTGGACCCAATCGAACTGGCTCGACGATCTGAGCGCCGTGCTCGGCGATGACAGCATTGATGCCGTCGCGGCCGAGGGTGACAACTCGGAGAACCTTCAGCAGGGCGAGGCCGTCATCGCGGCCGGCCGCCATTTGCTGCTGGACAAGCCGGCCGGGCACGACCTGCCGCGCTGGGAACGCGTACTTGCGTCGGCCGCCGAGCAGGACCTCTACATCCAGCTTGGCTACATGTTTCGCCACCACGACGGCTACCAGCGCATTGCCAACTGGGCCCGAAGCGGAATGTTGGGCGACATCTTTGCCATCCGCGCCCACATGTCCACGTACGTCGAGCCGTCCACCCACTCCCTGCTGGCCAGCTTTGCCGGCGGCGTGTTCTATGACCTGTGCGGCCACGTGCTGGATCAGGTCGTCTGGACGCTGGGACGGCCTGACCGGGTGACGCCGTTCATGCAGCGAGTCCGGCCCCAGAGCGGATTCGTGGACAACGGCGTGGCTGTCCTGGAGTACCCGGGGGCGCTGGCGATTGTCGACATTGCCGGGCTTGAAGTTCCGACTCGGCCGCGCCGCTATGAGGTCTACGGATCGCGCGGCTGGGCCATTATGGAGCCCATGGAACCCGCGCAGACAGTCCGGCTGTCGCTGGACAGCGCGCGCGACGGTTTCCGGGAAGGCGAGCAAACGATGACGCTCGAGGCCCGGCCGCGCTACGTGGCCAGCCTGGAGGCCTTCGTTCGCACGCTGCGCGGCGAGCAGGCGCCGGAACGATCGCTCGAACACGAGCGCGTTGTGCAGGAAACCGTCATGCGTGCCACCGGCGCCATCGACTGAACCTGCGGATCGGGCTGTTGGCCTAGTTCCCCAGCCCCAGCGCCAGCCCGCCGAAGGTTTCCTCTAGCCGTGCCCGGTCCTCAGGCGGCAGCGGCCCCCGAGCCATGGCGGCTACGTTCGCGTCCAGGTGGTCCGGGTTGGCGGTGCCCGTCAGCACGGTTGAAATCGCGCTCGGCTCCAGGACGAATCGATACGCCGCCTCCGGCACCGACTCCACGTCGCCGTGCACCAACCAGCCCAACGGGTCGTCGTCAGGCAGCGCGTCGGCCGCCAGGTGCCCCTCGGCCTTGAGTTCGGCAATGACTTCGCGCAGACGCGCCGGGTTACCCAGCGCCCGGCGCACGGCGATCATCACAATCAAGCCAATGTCGGCGGCTTCGGCCGCATCCAGCACGTCCTGCTCGGCCGTCTGGTGCAGCAGGTTGTAGCCGACCATGAAGGCGTCGAAGTGCCCGTCGGCGGCCATACGCTTGAAAGTCTCGTGGTGGACGTCGTCATGCGCCTGCTCGGTCACGCCGAGGAAACCGACCTTGCCGGCGCGCTGAGCTTCCAGGAGAACAGGCAGGTGCTGCTCGATGATCGCGTCGTACCGATCAGGCATCAGACCATGCACCTGGATCACGTCGATGTAATCCAGGCCCAGGCGCTCCAGGCTGCTGTCGATTGACGCCTGCACGCCCTCGGGACTCTTCAACTCCTTGTCGGCAAGCGGGCTGTATTTCGTGGCCACGATGAAGTCGTCGCGAGAGAGGCCGGCCAGCCCGTGTCCCAGCAGGATCTCGCTGTCGCCGTAGCTGGCCGCCGTGTCGAAGAAGTTGATCCCGTGGTCCAGCGCCCGTCGGACCAGGCGACGGGCGTCGTCCACGGTGGCGCCGCGATTCTGTCCCATCTTGCTGGGGCCGCCCGTCCCCAGGCTGGCGAGTGACACGCGCAAATCCGTACGGCCGAGGCGCCGGTACTCCATTGAGCTATCTCCTGACGTCCTGGTGGGCCTGAAACATAGCGCGAGTAATGCAATCACGATGGCTCCCGGCGCCGGTTGACTTTAGATCGGATTGGAATATCCTTGGTTAGACCACCCCACCTGGGGTGGGGTCAAGCGGGCGCCTCTGCCCGAGGACAATCAATGGATCACGAGACCCGCAGCCTCCTCAACCGCTGGAAATCAATCCAGGGCCATGCCCGGGCGGTCGAGAAAATGCTCGAAGACGACGCCTATTGCGTGGACGTTCTCAAGCAGACCCTGGCCATCCAGGGCGCGATCGAGAAAGTCAATGCTGGTGTCCTGGAGCGCCACCTTCGGACCTGCGTCACCACCGCCATCGCCTCGGAAGATCCGGCCGAACGCGAGCGGGTGATCGCGGAACTGATGGACGTGTTCAAGGGGACAGGTCACCTGCGGCGCGTGGCCTCGGCCGGCGAAGCAATCGAGCGAGTCGCCGCCACCCTGAACGCCGCTGACAGCCCGCGACACGGCCACGGAAACGGTGCGGACGCATGACGCTCGCTACTGAACGGCCACTCACCCTGCCGCTGAGCGGCTTGCACTGCGTCGCCTGCGTCGGCCGAGTCGAGCAGGCCGTCGCGGAAGTCGACGGCGTTGTTGAAGCCACGGTCAATCTCGCGGACGAGATGCTGACCGTCCGTTCCGATCAAGATCTCACGGCAGCGGCGGTCGTCGCTGCCGTCGAGGCTGCGGGCTACGAAGTACCGGCGGCTGAACGCACGCTCCAGGTCGAGGGCATGCACTGCACCTCGTGCGTGGGCCAGGTCGAGAAAGCCATTCTGGATGTTCCCGGGGTGCTTGACGCATCCGTGAATCTGGCTTCCGGCCAGGCCCTCGTACGACACGCCCTGGGCCAGGCCGAGCATGGCGTGCTGCGCGCGGCCGTGGAGCGTGCCGGCTTCAGCGTGCTCGAAACCGCGGCGCCCAGCGAGACGTCTGCTGGCACTGCCGCCTCGGACGGAGGGCTGGAGGCGCGACGCCGGCGCGAACGTCGCTGGCTGGGGATTCAGGCCGCCTTCGCGCTCGGCGTCGGGGCCCTGGCGATGTGGGGGGCGGTGGAATTCATCCCGTGGGCGCCGGAGGTCCTCGGCAACCCCTGGGTGGTGCTGGTGCTCGTGACGCCGGTTCAGTTCTGGTCCGGCTGGTCGTTCTATCGAGGCGCCTGGTTGGCGGCGCGACGCGCGAGCACCGATATGAACACGCTGGTAGCCATCGCAACCAGTGCCGCGTACGGCTACAGCCTCGTAGTCACCGCGTGGCCGGGGCTGTTGAGCGATGTTGCGGGGGCCGACGTGCACTACTTCGAAGCCTCCGCGGTCATCATCGGGCTGGTTCTGCTGGGCCGCTACTTCGAGATGGGTGCCCGAGCCCGGGTCTCCGCTGCAATTCAGCGGCTGCTGGACCTGAGGGCCAGGACGGCTCGCGTGGAGCGGGACGGGCGAACTCTCGAAGTCGCGTTGGACGACGTTCGGCTTGACGACGTGGTCGTGGTACGCCCGGGCGAGAAGATTCCCGTGGACGGCCGGGTGCTCGAAGGTGCGTCCGCTCTGGACGAATCGATGATCACCGGCGAGAGCATTCCGGTGGAGAAGGGGCCGAGCGACGAAGTGATCGGCGCCACGCTCAACACAACGGGCAGCCTGCGCGTTCGCCCCACTCGCCTCGGCCAGGACTCGATGCTGGCGCAGATCATCGCCCTGGTTGAACGGGCCCAGACCTCCAAGGCGCCGGTGCAGCGGCTGGCGGACTGGGTCGCGGCGCGGTTCGTACCGACGGTCATCGCCATTGCACTGGTCACCTTGGGCGTGTGGCTGGCCGTTGGTCCGGACCCGCGGTTCACGTACGCGCTGGTCGCCATGGTTTCGGTGCTGCTCATCGCGTGTCCCTGTGCCCTCGGCATCGCCACGCCTACCGCCATCATGGTTGGCGTCGGCAAGGGCGCTGAGATGGGCGTCCTGGTGCGCAGCGGCGAAGCGCTGGAGACGACCGGACGCGTCGATACCGTGGTGCTGGACAAGACCGGCACGATTACCAGCGGCCGAGCCGAGGTCACGGACGTCATTCCGCTCAATGGCGAGCCCGAGTCGGAAATCCTGCGCTTAATCGGCTCGGCCGAGCGTGACTCCGAACACCCGATCGGTCAGGCCATTGTGCACAACGCCGCTGAGCGCGGCATTGAACTATCGCAGGCTGGCCAGTTCCGGTCGGTAACGGGCGGCGGCGTGCAGGCGGTGGTCAACGAACGCCAGGTCCTGGTGGGTACGGCCGGCCTGCTGGCGGACGCCGGTGTGCCGGTCGAATCCGCGGCGCACCGTGGCGAGGAGTTGGCTGCACAGGGTCGAACGGCGGTCTACGCGGCAGTCGACGGCGAGCTGGCTGGCCTCGTAGCGCTGGCCGACGCGCCGCGTTCCGAAGCCGCCGCAGCGATTGCACAGTTGCGAGACCTGGGCCTGCGCGTGCTGATGGTCACCGGCGACCGCGACGCGCCGGCACAGGCCATAGCTCGGCAGGTCGGAGTGGACGAGGTGCGGGCGGAAGTTCGGCCAAGCGACAAGGCCGCCATCGTGCGGGAGCTGCAGGCCGCGGGGAATCGAGTGGCCGTCGTCGGTGACGGCATCAACGACGCGCCCGCGCTGGCCCAGGCCGACCTGGGCATCGCGATGGGCACCGGAACCGACATCGCCATGGAAGCCGGCGACATCACCCTGGTGCGCGGCAACCTTGACGATGCGGTCACCGCTATACGCCTCAGCCGCGCCACCATGCGCACCATCCGGCAGAACCTGTTCTGGGCCTTCGCCTACAACGTGGCCCTCATTCCGGTCGCGGCCGGCGTGCTGTATCCCGTGTGGGGGCTTCAACTCAGTCCGATGTTGGCCGCGGCCGCCATGGCCTTCAGCGACCTTTCGGTCGTCGCAAACTCCCTCCGCCTACGTCGTTTCAGACGCATCTGCAGGCATTGACTCGCATCTAATTGACAACTTACCGCGTCTACCCTAGTATCAAGTGATGTTCTAAATTGGTCGATGTGCGTAAGATTAGCAAGTGCTTTATGGAACTCTTAGCCAATGCTAATCCTCGTCGTATGATCGCCTAATGAATGTATTTAGACGCTGCTCCAGGCAGCGTCTGACTTCCGGGAGGGGACGGCGGTGACCATGAGAAAGAGTCTGGCAGCGGCGCTGAATGACCAGATCAACCACGAGTTCAGCGCGGCCTATGTCTACCTGGGCATGGCCGCCTACTTCGAGACGCTCGACCTCGGCGGCTTCGCTGGCTGGATGCGCGCCCAGAGCGAGGAAGAGTGGGGCCACGGCATGCGCATCTACGAACACTTGGCGGCGCGCGATGTCCCGGTCACGCTAAGCGGACTGGACCAGGCCGAAACCGAATATGACGGCCCCGAATCGGTCATTGCCAGCGCACTCGACCTTGAGCAGGGCACCACGCGCTCCATCAACGCCGTCTATGCCCGGTCGCTGGAACAGGGGGACTTCCAGGCCAAGGCGATGCTGGACTGGTTCGTTGACGAGCAGACGGAAGAAGAGGACACCCTCCGCACGCTGCTCAGCCAGGTCAAGATCGCCGGTGACGAAGGCGCGGCCCTGTTGATCCTTGACCGTGAGTTGGCGGGTCGCCATTCGGCGAACGGTGGGGCGTAGATCGACGAGGTCGGCTACGCCTCGGCCCGCAGCCGGCGCTCCAGCGCTCCGGCTGTCCGCTTCAGCTTGTCGCTGACCGTGACCTGATACGGCCGCTCGGCCGGAGCCAGGCCGGTCACGCGTTGCGGTAGCTCAGCGAGCGACTGCTTGGCATGTCGCCGAATTGCCTTCAGGTTGGGCTGTGTGCCGTCGAGCCGCTGGCCGCCGGTCATCACCGGCTGGAGCAGCGGCCGGCCGTCGAGCGGCTCGTCCGCAGCCGCGAGAACATCCCGCACCGCCAGGCCGTTCTCGAACTGCCGGAACACCTGTTTGCGCCCCGGCCAGGTGCGCTTGGAGGCGGCCAACTTCATTCGTCCCTGCCCCGCGTATTCCGCCATCTTGTAGGCCGTGTCCAGGTAAGGCGCGTCCGTGGACACGGCCAGCGCCGTGCCGACGCCGTACCCGTCGATCGGCGCCCCGGCGTCGACCAACGCCGCGATCCTCTCCGCGTCCAGATCGCCGCTAACGATGATGCGGACCGAAGCCAGGCCTGCCCCGTCCAGCATCTCCCGCGCCATGCGCGCGCTGGCCTCCAGGTCGCCTGAATCGATGCGAATGGCGGCCACGTCGAAGTCGTTGCCCTGTCGCTCCGCCAGGTCGATGACTAGACCCACGCCCCGGCGAATGTCGTACGTGTCAACCAGCAGCGTGGTCCCGTGGTGTGTGGTCGCAAATGAGGCCAGCGCGTCCGACTCGCGCTCGTGCGCCTGGATGTAGCTATGCGCCATCGTGCCGCTGACCGGCACGCCGAACCGCCGCCCGGCTGCCACGTTCGATGTTCCGGCCATGCCCGCGATATAGGCCGCGCGCGCCGTATCCACGCCGGCTGCGGCCCCCTGCGTGTGTCGAGTCCCAAAGTCCACCACCGGGGTTACCTCGGCGGCTGTCGCCAGCCGGTACGCGGCGGACGCGGCCATCGTCTGGTGGTGGATCGCGCTGAGCAGGTAGGTCTCCACGATTTGTGCCTCGGGCAGCGCGGCGGTCACCTCGAGGATCGGCTCGTTGCCAAACACCGGCGTACCTTCCGGCACGGCGCGCACCTCTCCCTGGAACCTGAGCCGCTCCAGCCGGTCCAGGAAGTCCATGGAGAATCGATTGAGCGAGGCCAGGTACTCCAGATCCGCCGCCGTGACCGCCATGCCTTCCAGGTAGTCCAGCGCCGCTTCCAGCCCACAGGCGATCAGCAGATTGCGATTTGGCGGCAACCGGCGGCAGATCAGGTCAAAGGTTGCCGTCTCGGTCAGCCCGTGCTCCCAGTACGCCTGCATCATGCTTAGCTGATACAGGTCGGTCAGCAGCGCGTCCGCGGGCACGGAGTCGCGCGCCGGGACGGTCATGCGGGCGTGGCGTTCTCCAGGATCGCGCCGGCCTCGCGCATGGCCTCCAGCGCCGCTTCGCCGTCGCCGGGCGCCACGTCCACGGCGCGGATGGCGGCCGCAATCACGTGTACCTCAAGCCCCGGGATCTGCGTCGCGTCCAGCACGCTCGCCTTCACGCAATAGTCGGTGGCCAGTCCGCCCACCCACAGCCGCTCGATGCCTGCCGCGCGCAATTGCTCGGCCAGTTCCCCGCTGTCGAACGCCGAATAGGCCTCGTGGTCGGCTTGGTCGGCCTTGGACACCACCACCGCGCCCTCGGGCAACTCCAGTTCCGAGTGAAACGCCGCACCCGGCGTATTCTGCACGCAGTGCGGCGGCCACAGTCCGCCCCGGTCCGCAAAGCTCAGGTGATCGGGCGGATGCCAGTCGCGCGAGGCGAAGACCTTCGCACCCCCCTGCCGCGCCGACTCGATCCACTCGTTCAGCACCGGAACCACCGCATCCCCCCCAGCCACGGCCAGCGCCCCGCCCGGGCAAAAGTCGTTCTGCACGTCAACCAGCAGCAGAGCATCGCTGGGTGTCAGCTTGATTGACATAAGTCACTTCGACTGTGGGCTGACGCGGGCGTTGGCGTGTCACTCGCCAAAGCTGGAGGTCGAAGCGGACGGCGCGTCGGAATCGGCTGGGGTAGATGGATTCGAACCACCGCTTCACGGTCCAGAGCCGCGCGTCCTACCACTAGACGATACCCCAAGAACTGGCCGTCCCCGGCCGGATTCAACCCTACCACCCAATCCGGGAACGGCCTTATCGAGGCCAACGCGCACGTCACGTCACTTCCTGCAGTCCGACTGGCCGCAAGCGAGCCCAAGTCCCGATAATCGCGTATGGGTACGACCGCCGAACCCGCACGTCCGCTTAGCGGCCCCTACGACACGGTCTTCGTCGACATCGGCGAAACCGTGGTCCACATCCACCCGCCCTTCCTCGAAACCGTCCTTGCCATTGCCGCCGACTTCGGCGTCACGCATCCGCCCAGCACCTTCGAACAACGAGCCGCCCAAATCTGGCGCCAGGACGTCAAAGCCAGCCGCTCCCGTGGCCACTCCATCACCACTTCAGCCTCGTCCCGCTACTGGCACACCCACTACGCCCGCTTGGGTGAAGCGCTGGGACTCTCCGACCCTCGCGACTTCAGCCGCGCCCTCTACCAGCGCTTCAGCTCCTTCGAGGCCTACCAACCCATGCCCGGGGCCATCGACGCCCTGCGAGTCCTCAACCGCCTGGGCCTGCGCGTCGTGGCCGCCTCCAACTGGGAAGGCTGGCTCGGTCGGCTGCTGGTCGTGCTCGATCTTGAGAAGTTCTTCGCCGCCCAGGTCGTCAGTGCCGACATCGGGGTCGAGAAACCCGACCGCCTCTTCTTCGAACGCGGACTAGCCATTGCCGGGACCGAACCTAACCGCGTGCTGCACGTCGGCGATGGATTCGATTCAGACGTGAAGGGCGCACTGGGTGCCGGCATTGACGCCGTATGGGTAAACCCATCCCTGCCCCGTGACGCTCCCGTTCCGGTCATCGCCTCCATTGCCGAGCTTCCCGACCTGGTCCGGCCCCACGTCGCGCCCCCACCGTGGTCACTGCCGTAATCTCTGCAATCGTCCGGCTGTTTGCCGCGAGAGATCCATGAACCTCAAGTGGGACGTCATCGCCTCCCGCCTGGCCTGGCGCGGTCGCTTTCCCGTGGTGATCGACCGTCTGCGGGCCCGCGAAGACGGCCGCGAGATGGACTACACCTACCTTAAGCTCAGCGGCGGCGCCGTCACCGTGCTAGGGCTGGACGACGACAACCGGGCCATCTGCGTACGCCAGTACCGGCATCCCACCGGCCAGGTCATGCTTGAACTCCCCGCTGGCCATGTAGACCGTGGCGAGACGCCCGCCGCCTGCGCCCACCGCGAGTTCGAGGAAGAAACCGGCCTGCGCATCGGCGCCCTGCAATCTCTTGGCTCCTTCGTGCCCGTCCCTGCCCTCAGCGGCTTTCGCATGCACATGTTCATTGGCCGCAACCTGTCTCAGGGCGAGGCTGCGCTGGACGAGTCTGAAATCCTGGAAGTCGTCCGCGTCCCCATTGGCGAACTGCGCGAGCGGATCCTGACCGACCACTACGACCACGCCGGCATGATCAGTACCGTGCTCATTGCCTCGCAGCTCGGTCTCCTACCCGAGTGATTACCCGCGCGCTCGTCAATCCTGGGCCAAATGGCGCCGTGCGCCACGCGGCGTACGCGAATGCGCTTGGCGAGGATCGTGTGGCATGGCTGACCGCCGACGTCTCGCTCTCCGACCACGTTGTCGTGGACCTCGACGACCCCGATGCTCTCCACTCGGACCAGCGCGACCTCCTGCTGGCGTCTGAAGCGCTGATCGTCGCGGGAGCGCCTATCTCGCGACCAAATGGTGCCCGCGGGATCCTGGCCGCCTGGCCAGACTTGATCAGCGGACCCGTCGCGGCAATGTCGGCAGATTCCGAATCACTCGGTCCGCGCACAATGACTAAGTCCATCGTGGTCGCCGAGTCGCCTGGCCTCGGTCCGCCGGCCTGGCGGGCCGTCTTGGCCCTTACGGCAATGGGGGGACGCCTCACACGGATCGCCGCCCGGCGACAGCCAGAAAACGCGGTGTTTCGCGCGGTCTACGGGGTCGGACGCTTTAGTGACGACTCAATTGCCTACGTCGAAGCCGTCGCCGGAGCGCCCGCGGGCGCCGACCTTCGTTTCTACGAGGCCCTCGGCCGTGGCGGAATCCGCGAGTACGACTCACGCCTCGACGTCAATCGGGTCATTAGCCGAGGAAACGCCACGCCGCTGCCCGCCATGGATATCCATCCCTACAGTCGGTTTGTTGCCGATCTCTGTCGCACCGGTCAGCCCGGTCCGCCGGCTGAACTGGATTCCGTGCTGACCGATGCCCACGCCGCCTACCGCGCGCTCGTTCACGCCTGCGATTCCGAAACGGCGGTGACCGTATGAGCGCGCCCGTCCGCATCGCCGCGGTGAGCTTCGAGCACGGCCACCAGTACTCCTACCTGCGAGCCATGCTTGATCTGCCCGGCATCGAGTTGGCCGCAGTATCGGAGCCCGATCCGGAGCTTCGCGCACAGGCCGAGCGCCTACTTTCCGAAGGCAACGCGGGCGACTCCGTACGGATCCACGCAAGCCACTCGGAAGTCTTCGTGGCCGACGACATCGACGCCGTCAGCATCTGCTCCGCCAACGTCACGCACTGCGACCTCACCCTGGCCGCCGCCGAGGCGGGCATGCACGTGCTGTGCGAGAAGCCGTTGGCGATCACCCTGGCGGACGCAACCGCCATGGTGCGGGGCTGCGCCGAGCGTGGCGTGACGCTTGCAACGGCCTACCCCGTTCGGCATGCCCCTCCCGTTTGGGAAGCCAAGCGCCGCCTTGACAGCGGCGAGCTGGGCGCCATCCGAGCCATGTCGCTCACCAACGTGCTGGGCGCCAGGCCCAGCGGATGGTTTATCGACCCGGCGCGCTCCGGCGGCGGAGCCATACGCGACCACATCGTGCACGCCACGGATCTGATGCGCTGGTTCAGCGAGTCCGAAGTCGCACAGATTTATTGCGAGGCCGAGACCTTGGCGCGCGACATCCCGGTCGAGGACACCGGCGCCTTGATCGAGGTCTTCGACTCCGGCGTCATCGGAACCTGCGACCCAAGCTGGAATCGTCCACCCAACTGGCGCCGGTGGGGCGATGTCAGCGGCCGGATCGTCTGCGATGGCGGCGTCGTCGAATTCGACATCACCGATTACGTCGTCCGCGTCACCTCGACTGATCCCGAGTCTCCCTACCAGGAGGTCTCCTTCGCCTCCAGCATGAACGTCGGGCTGCTGCGCGATTTTGCCGGTGCCATCGCCACCGGTCGCCCGCCCTGCGCCGACGGCCGTGACGGCTGGGCCGGCGTCGCCTGCACTGAGGCCGCCTACGCCTCCGCCCGCCGGCACGAATTCGTCGACGTCCCCCGCTTCCGGGAGTCGCCTCCACGCTGACCGTCCGCCGGCTCGCCCGGCGCCTTCATGGCGGCGAGCCAGGAGACCGCCCAAGACGTTCGAAGATTTCCGGGACTCTAGCTGCTCGCCTACGATGTCAGACAAGCAGTTGGCAATCAGAGAGCGGGCGGCAATGTCGGACCAGGCGTCACAGGAATCCACCTACACCATGGGCTACAGCGACGACTTTCAGCAGTTGCTCGATCGTCGCAGCGTGCATACCCACGCCACGCATCTCCTCCCGCTACTCAAGCCGGGCCAGCGCGTGCTGGACTTCGGCTGCGGCCCGGGCACGCTCTCGGTCGGTCTCGCCGAGGCGGTCGAGCCCGGCGAGCTTCACGGCATCGATATCGAAGCCTCCCAGATTGAGCTTGCCCGCGCCGCCGCCGAGGCCGGCGGACACGCCAACGCCACGTTTCACGTCGGCGACATAACCGACCTGCCGTTCGACGACGACTCCTTCGATATCGCCCACTGCCACGCCGTACTCATGCACGTGCCGGACACCCAGGCGGCGCTGGCCGAGGTCAAGCGGGTCCTGAAGCCCGGCGGCCTCATTGCCAGTCGTGAATCGTCGATCTTGTCCTCATTCCTGCATCCCGGCGAAGAAGAGTCCGTCCACGCCTGGACCACCTTCGCGAGGCTCCTGGCCGGGAACGGCGGCCATCCCGAAATGGGACGGGAGCTCAAGACCCATCTGATGGAGGCCGGGTTTTCGAACATCCAGGCGTCCGGCTCATTCGACTACTTCGGCGCCACCGAAGACGTGGCCTTCTTCCATGGCTTCATCAACGACTGGTTCTTCTCGCCCAAGGTCACCGCGGTCATTGTGGAGTTCGGTCTGGCCAGCCAGCAGATGCTCGATGAGTGGCGGGCGCGAATCGACGACTGGAAAGACGACCCAGGCGCGGTGGGCGCCATCGCCTTCGGCGAGGCCGTCGCGTTCAAGCCCTGAGGGCGAATCCTGGGCGGGCGGCGTCGAAGCGCACCGTGACCTCACGGCGGCTGTGCGTCGGACCCTCGGTGCGAAAAGCGAAAGCCGTACAACCCGGGAACCGCGCTGGCCGTGTTTCCTCCGGTGGCCCGCTGTCGATCAGGCTGGCGGCGAGATGACAGCTTAGACTGGTCGTATGGGCACTCAGGTTGGCGCACAGGTTCTCCGCGCCCGCTCGCCGCTGGTCCTGGCGGTGGCTGTCGGGCTGCTTACGGCCGCTGTGTTTGGCCTCAGCGTTGGCGTCATCACCGGCGCCATCGACACGCCGATCTTCGAGCGGGCCACACCGGCCTATGCCATTGACTACCCCATCTGGGGCCTAAACGCTCTTCTGGTCGGCGCGCTGGCGGGGGTGAGCATGTTCGCCATGCGCCAGCGCCGGGACTTCGGCGCCGGCCCAATCTACGCGGGCGGCTTTCTCTCCGCCTTTGCCATTTCCTGCCCGCTCTGCAACGGACTGTTGGTGGCCGCCTTCGGTACGGGCGCGGCGGCCAACGTCTTTGACCCGGCGCGCCCGTTCATCGGTGCGGCTACGGCCCTGTTCATGACCTGCGTGCTCTACCGACGGGTTCGGACCCTGCGCGCTGGCTGTGTCGCCTGCGAGGTTGTGGCCGATCCGTCCGTGCGCTGAGTGACCTGCGCCTAGTAGCGGTCCGGCCAGTAACAGTAGGCGTCGATCGGCGGAAAGAGCACATCCAGCAGTTCGGCATCGCCGGCTGAAATCTCCAGCCCGTGGATGTCTCGCAACTCCTCGGCCGACCGATATCCAAACAAGATCTCCGCCAGCTGAGCCGACGGCAGCCGCACCCGGTGCGGGGGTAAATCGCCTCCGAGCGGCAACTCGCCCGACCCCAGCTCCGTGTCTATCACCAGCCGTGAAGGTCGCTCGCTACCCAAGATTTCAGCCCGCATGCGCGCATGCGGCCCGAGCGCCTGCAAGACCACGTCCGGCAGGCCAAGTCTGACCATCTGCGACCGGCCGATCGGCCGCTCCGATCGAGCGGTCACGTCCAGGTTTCGCAGATATCTCCCGACGCGACTTGCCGGATACACGTGAAACACCAGATTGCCCATCCGACGTCGGACCGCCTCATCCGCCATGGCCCGGATCAATGAGCCCGCCACCCCGCTGCTGCTTGCCTGCGCATCCACGATGTCCAGCTGCTGCGCGTCGTGGTCGACCTCATCGCCGATGCAGTAGCCGACGATCTGACCGTGGTCGTCCAGCGCGACCTGCATCCAGGCGTCCAGTCGGCCGAAATACAGACCCTGGCGTGGACCGAGCCAGCGCTCGGGCTCTCGTACCCGCATGCCGCTGATCCCGCTCGTTTCGCGGTTGTAGAGGCGGGCGATCGCGGGACGGTCCGCGGGTTCCGCCCCGCGAATCCGGTGCCGGAGGGGCAGGGCTTCGGCGCGACGCGTGGAAATAGTGAAGTTGAACTCCGGCATCACGGTGGCGTAGGCCCACCGGTGGTACACATCCGGCACTCCGCCGTACAGCGTCGAGAGTGGCACGCCGCGTGACTCGGCCCGCTGTAGCACCGTCTCCAGCATGAAGCGCATGTGGCCGCGCAGCTGGTGTGCGTCGTCGGTGTGCACGCCAACAACGCCCGCGCAATCGAGCGTTACGCCCCGCAGTCGGTGTCCGACCGTGAACGTCTGCATCCAGCTGACCAGTTCGCCGTCGACCTCGACTCGAACGCGCTCCCACGGCGGCCCGAGTTCGTGCGGGAGAAACTGAATCGTGCGGTCGTACACCGACTCAGGCGGCGGCCAGCTTGGCCAGACCAATCAGCGCGCGCCGCAGCCGATCCCGGCAACGCCGGCGCCCCAGAACCTCCATCGTGGCAAACAGCGGCGGCGTGGCCCGGCGGCCTGTGACGGCAATACGCACCGGCATGAACAGGTCGCCGGCCTTCCAGTCCAGGTCGGCGGCCAGCGCGCGCATCGCGGCTTCCAGCGTCGGGTCGTCAAACGGTTCGGTCGCCTCAACCAATGCCGCTACTCGCTCCAGCGCCGAGGCTGTCTCAGCCGCGGAGTGTCGCCTGAACCTGACTTGCCCCATGTCCGGATCGAGATCTTCGTCAAAGAAGAAGTCCATCAACTCGGCTGTTCGGTTCAGGTGCGACAGGCGCTCGTACTCCAATTCCAGCGCCTCCTTGAAGTACGGGCGCTGGTCGGAGCTTAGGTCCAGGCCGCCCGCGACCGCATACGGCCATGCCCGCTCGGCCAACTCCTGCAGGTCCAGCCGTCGAATCCACACCCCGTTGAAGTGGTCCAACCGCTGCGGGTCGAACACGGCGTCGGCGCGGTTCACGCGCTCCAGCCGGAACTCCTGCACCAGCTCGTCCAGGCTGAAGATCTCGCGTTCGTCCCCCGGCGCCCAGCCCAGGAAAACCAGGAAGTTAACCAGCGCTTCCGGCAAGTAGCCGTGCGTTCGGTATTCCCCGACCCACTGCGCGCCGTCCCGGCTCGAGAACTTCTGCCGGCGTCGATTGACCACCAACGGCAGATGCGCAAAGGCGGGTGGCGTCCAGCCGAGCGCTTCGTATAAGAGCACCTGCCGAAACGTGTTGGACACGTGATCTTTCCCGCGCACCACGTGGCTGATCCGCATGTGCTCGTCATCGACCACGACGGCCATGTTGTAAAGCGCTGACCCATCGCCGCGCGCAATCACAAAATCGTCGACTTCGTCGGGACCAGCGCGGATGGTTCCGAGGACGATGTCGTCGAACCGAACTGGCTTCGGGTCGGTCCGAAACCGCACGGCCGGAACGACGCCCGCTGCCTTACGCTCGGCGATCTCGGCAGACGTGAAGTGGCGGCCCAAGCCGGAGTATCGTTGCGGTCGCCCCTCCGCCCGTTGCTCCTCGCGCTCGGCGGCGCGCTCGTCCGCTGTCGTGTAGTCGTAGTAGGCCCGCTCGGTAGCCAGCAGGTGCTGCACGGCGTCCCCGTGGATGTCCTGCCGCTCACTCTGCCGATAGGGTCCGAACGGTCCGCCGACGTTTGGGCCTTCGTCCCAGTCCAGGCCCAGCCAGCGAAGTCCCTCGTAGATTCCCTCTTCGTGTGACGCGTCGCTGCGCTGGGCGTCGGTGTCCTCAACGCGAAGGATGAAGGCGCCGCCCACGCGGCGGGCCATCAGGTAGTTGCACAACGCCGTGCGCGCGTTCCCCACGTGCAGGTCGCCCGTGGGGCTTGGCGCCATGCGTACACGGATTGGCTGAGTCATGGCGCGCAGTATCTCACCGGTAGCCGCGGCATTGGCCGCGATGGACGGCTCAACCGTCGTAGTAGCCGATGATCGTGTCCATGGCCGTCGAGAGTTCGGTGACCCAGGCTTCCGGGGCCGCGGTGCTGGGGCTCACCTCCGGCGTAATCCAGCCGCTGTAGCCCACGCGCCGCAGCGTCTGCATCACCACCGGCCAGTCCACGTCGCCGTGCAGCAGCTGGGTGAAGCCCAACCATCCGCCTGGCCTGAGCGTGAAGTCCTTGACGTGTACGCGGGCGATGCGCTCGGCTCCCAGCGCCTCGATCCAGTGCTGCGGACGCCCGAACTGCATTACGTTGCCGACATCGAAGTAGACCCGTAAAAAAGGGCTGGCGAAGCCATCGACAAACTCCAGCATGTCGCGCGGACTCAGAATCAACGCATTCCAGACGTTCTCGACCGCCAGGGTCACACCGGCATCCTCGGCCGCCGGCAGCAGAGCCTCCGTGGCGGTGCGCGCGGCATCCCAGATCTGGGTAAACGGCTGGTCGTCGGTGACCACGCCGGGGATGTAGAGCAGCGTGTCCACGTCCAGATCCGACGCCAGGTCAATACTGCAGCGCACCAGCGCCTGCCCCTCCGCACGGGATTCGGCATCCAACGACGACGCCGAGAACTGCCAGGGCAAGCCGGCATTGAGACTGAAGATCGGCGGTCCGTCGGCCGCCAGGCGCCTCAGTTCCTGCCGTTCGGCCTGAGTGGCCCGCAGCGAAAAACGGCCCGTCGCCGGAAGTGTCAGTTCCACGCCCTCGAACCCGCTCTCGCCGGCCAGACGGAATACGTCGGGCACTGCTGTCTCGGCGCCAAGACAGCTATCGCGCAAGCCCTTGCGCAAGTACCGGGTGGCGGTCACGGAGTGCTCCCTCAAAGCGATGCCTGGAACTCCCGAGTGTAGTGGTCGGCCGTGGACCGGCAACGGCTGGAGCCTTGCCCGAACCGTACCTGGATCACAACCCGAACGAGGTGGCGCGTGCGTCGCGGGCGATCAGTTCGGCGGCAACTGTCCTGGCGTCGTATTAATCGCCTGCGGTCGTGGCGCCAGCGTTGCTTCCAATTCGATCAGCTGCCCTCGGCGACGGACGGAAATGGTGATCGTCTCACCTACCTGGGCGCCATCGATGGCGTGAGCCAGCGTGTACTCGCGCGTCAACGGCTCGCCATTGATCGCCACGATCAGGTCGCCGGCCGCCACGCCGGCTGCGCTTGCGGTCGTGTCGGGCATCACCCCGCTCACGCCCACCGCGTACGGGTACGGTGATCCGGCAAAGGCGTCGACTTCCGGATCGATCAACTGATAGCGCACGCCTAGCAGGCCCCGCGCCACCGTGCCGGTCGCTTCCAGTTCAGGCAGTCGGGGAATGATGCGTGCGATCGGCAGGGCAAACCCGATGTCGTTCGCGTTGGACTGCACGGCCGTATTGATGCCCACCACGCGCCCGTCGGCGGTGACCAGGGGGCCGCCGCTGTTCCCTTGGTTCACCGCCGCGTCGGTCTGGATCAGGCCGCGCAGCGGGATGGCCATGGGCCCGCTGTCGGTGTTCACGGTCCGCGGGATGAGGCGATCAAGACCGCTGACGATGCCCGACGTGGCGGTGTTTCGGAAGTTGCGAGGGCTGCCGATCGCCAGGACGGGCTCGCCGACCCGCAACTCGGAATTCTCCGCCAGCTCCAGGGTCGGGAAGGGGCCGCCCTCGGCCTGCAGCACCGCGACGTCACCCCAGACGTCGCGTCCGACGATCGTCGCCGGAATCCGCTGGCCGTCGGACAGCGTGACCCGCACCTCGCCGCCAGCATCCTCCGGTAGGACGTGGGCGTTGGTCAGAATGCGGCCGTCGGTGCTGTAAAAGAACCCTGTCCCGATACCCGTGCCGCGGCTGAGCGCTCCTCGCCGGGCTTCAACGGTCACCACCGCCGGCATGAGCTGCTCCAGCAGATCAACGTACGACGTCGGGGCGGTGTCGGAGACTGTCGCCGAGGCGGTCGCGGCCGCCGTCGGTGCCTGTGGTGCGGCGGGAGCAACTGGCTGGGCTGGTGCGGCCGCGCGTCCCGCTAGGTATCCGCTGACTGCCCCACCGCCGGTCCCCAGGACGACGGTCAACACAAGAAGGCCGGCAACCCAGCGCGTAACGCCCGCTGAACGTATCGGCTGTGGAGATTGGGACACGGGCGGGCCAGTCGAATGCAGAACACTTTGAGTATAGGCACGCCCGCTTGGCGTTCTGTGCGAATCGCTACGACCCGCGTCCCGGGCGAAGTGCGCCGCTAGACTGGCGCCGACCGACCGAACCGCGAGGCGCCGTGCAGGACTTTCGGCTGGCATTGGCCCAGGTTCGGCCCGCCCTGGGCGACCTTGAACACAACCTGGCGCTGCACCTGGACTACATTGACCGAGCCGTGGCGGACGGCGCGGACGTGGTGGTGTTTCCCGAGCAGTCCCTGACCGGGTACTTCCTCAGCGACTTGGTGCCCGACGTGGCCCTGCGGCGGGACGATCCCCGGCTGGAACCGCTACGTCAGGCCAGCCGCAAGATCGACGTGATCTTCGGCTTCGTGGAAGAAACCTCGGACCATCGCTTCCTACCCGCCGCCGGCTACCTGCACGACGGCGAGTTCGTCCACGTCCACCACAAGGTCTACCTGGTCACCTATGGGCTGTTCGACGAGGCGCGCGATCTGGCCGGCGGCGCGACCGTGCGCGCCTTCGACACGCCGTTCGGCCGGCAGGCCATGTTGATCTGCGAAGACCTGTGGCACCCCACCACGGCCAGCATCGCAGCTGCCGACGGCGCGGACGTGATCTACGGGCTGTCCAGCAGCCCCGGCCGCGGGGTGGCGGGCGGAACGCACGAACTGGGCTCCGCCGAAACCTGGCGCGCCATCAACCGCCTCTACGCCACCCTGCACGTCGGCTACGTCGTCCACTGCAACCGCGTCGGTTTCGAGGATGGCGTGAATTTCTGGGGCGGTTCCGAGGTGGTTGGCCCGGATGGGGAGGTGGTGGCGCGAGCGCCTGACTTCGAGGAGGCCCTTGTGTTCGCCACCATGGCCGATGCCCCATTGCGGCGCCAGCGCACGCGTTTGCCGCTGCGGCGGGACGAAAACGTGACGCTCAACGGCCTGGAATTCGCCCGCATCGCCGCCCAACGGCACTGGTTGGATGACGGCTGAGGTAGACCTGCGCCAGCGGGCGCGGCGCGGGCTGGACCTGGACCCCGGCCTGACCTGCCGGGTCCTCGAGGCCTTCATTCGCGACGAGATCGAGAAGTTCGGCATCCAGCGTGCGGTTGTCGCGCTTTCCGGCGGCATCGACTCCGCGGTCAGTTGCGCCCTGGCCGCTCGGGCCTTTGGCCCCGACCGGGTGCTGGCCGTCCTGATGCCCTACCGCACCAGCAACCCCGCCAGCCGCGCCGATGCCGAGACCCTGGTTGATCAGCTGGGCATCTTCTCGACGCTGATCGAGATCTCGGCGTCGGTCGACGGTCTGCTGGGCGAACTGGACGACGACCCGAGCCCGCTGCGCCGCGGCAACATCATGGCGCGCGCTCGTATGATCGCCCTCTACGACCAGTCGGAGGCGTTCGGGGGGCTGGTGGTGGGCACCAGCAACAAGACTGAGCTGCTGCTGGGCTACGGCACCCAGTTCGGCGACATGGCCAGCGCCGTGAACCCGATCGGCGATCTCTATAAGGCCCAGGTACGCGCCCTGGCGGAGGCGCTGGACGTACCCGTCGCGATCCGCGAAAAGGCCCCCAGCGCCGACCTTTGGGTTGGGCAATCCGACGAAGATGAGCTTGGGTTTGATTACGAGACCGCCGACCAGGTGCTTTACCTGCTGATCGACGAGATGTACGCGGCGGACGACCTGGTAGCCGGCGGATTCGACGCCGATCTGGTCCACGAATTACAGCGGCGGGTGGTTCGATCGCAGTTCAAACGGCGGCTGCCGCTCATCGCCAAGCTCTCGAACCGTACGATTGACCGCGATTTCCGCTACCCGCGCGATTGGGGACGCTGACCAATGCCTGTCTTTAGCCTGGCCACCGCCCTGTGGCCCAACGGCGTGCCGTTCGACCAGGTGATTGCCGAAGTTGCCGCCGCCGGATTCACGCAGTGCGAACTCTTCGACACCAAAGATATGGCGGATGAGCGCACGGCCGGGGAGCGCCGCCGCATCCTGAACCAGCACGGCGTCTGGGTCCGCACAATTCACTCCGACCTTGGCGTCAACCTGGCGGCGCTTGATGACGACGAACGCGCCCGGGCCGTGGCGTCAGTGGAGTCATGCTTTGAGCCGTTTGCCGAACTCGGCGGGTTTGCGGTGATCGTGCATCCCACCGGCCGCGACTCCAACGTTGATGCGGAGTTGCACATCGGCGCCTTTCGGCGTTCGCTGGACACCCTGACGGCCAGGGCCGAAGAGCTGGGCATCCGCCTTGCCTGCGAGAACCTGCAGCACAAAGGGCAGTCGCGGCCACTGTGCCGGATGGAGGACCTGCGGCGCGTGGTTGACCACTATCCGTCGACCGTCGGCATCTGCCTGGACACCGGCCACGCCAACAACAACAGCTTGGACCCGGCCGACGAGGCGCGCATCGCCGGCGAGCGGCTGATTGCCCTGCACCTGCAAGACACCGACGCGGTGGAGGATCGGCACTGGCCACCGGGGCTGGGCAACATCAACTGGCGTCGCGTAAGCGCGGCGCTGATTGAAATCGGCTTCGACGGCGCCTGGACGTTCGAAGTGGGAACCGGCGCGTCGGGTCCCGCTGCTACCGCCGCCCTGATTCGTCGCATTGCCGACGCGTGGGCGGAAGGACGGGCGCCCTCAGAACTCCCACAGACGGAGACCGCCGCCGGCTTCGACGCGCTCTAACAGCGTCCGAGCCTGGTGGACGCGGTCCGGCGGCTCGCCGCGGGTGTGTCGCAGGTAGGCCTGCAGGTCGGCTGCCGCCTCACGATGCCGACCCAGCAAGCGATAGACGCCTGCTCGGTCAACCAGCAGGCTGCGGTCGTTGGCGTCCAGCTCGATCGCCCGGGTCAGGTCCAACAGCGCAAATTCGGGGTTGCCGCGCAGGTTGGCCAACGCCCGCTGCCGATGGCGGCTGGCCATCGAGACGGGTAGCGCCGCGCATACTGCCGCGCTGGCCGCCGTCACCAACCCCACGCCGATGATCAGGTAGGCAAATGGAATGCGCTCGGTGCCCACCGCAACTCCGGCAACGACTGTGATACAGAAGACGGCCACGAGGAATGCGTAATAGCGGAGAAGGGGCGACCGACCGGGCAAGAGATCTTTACTACAGTTACTGCACCGGGCGACAGGTCCATACTGCCGCGCCCTGCACCGCGGACACTGCAACTCGCGCGCTACTCCCTTGGCGGCCGCTGCCTCAACCCGACTCAGGCCAGCCCGGGCGCGCCTTACAGATGTTAACAACGTGACATAACGTTCGCAAGGTTGTGAGGACTTGTGTTATGCCGCCGGTCACACGTTGTGTCGCGGCAGGCGGCGGCGTTCCACCTCCAAAGGTCTCGCTATACTCCCAGAACATCCCGCGCGTACTTGCACGGCACGACCCACGCGCTCGCGGGCCAACCACTATGATTCGCAGTCGCCTTTCCGCATTGTTGTCTCAAGGGCTGTCCGCGGCGCAGGCTGCCGGCACGATCCCCGCCACGCCGCCCGTAACCTTCAGCCTCGAGCGGCGCGAGGACGACCTGGCCCACTATTCCAGTTCCGAAGCCCTGCGGCTGGCCCGGATCGTCGGCGCCCCGCCCCGCATGATCGCCGAAGCCATCGTCGCCCATCTGCCTCCGGCGCCGGAGGTCAGCCGCGTTGAAACCGCCGGCCCGGGGTTCATTAACTTCTGGATTGACGACGCCTGGGTACTTGACCAGCTGCGGGAAATCGTCCACGCCGGTTCCGCCTACGGCGGGTCCAACCACGGCGACGGCGCCAGCGTCCAGGTGGAGTACGTCAGCGCCAACCCCACGGGACCGCTCACGGCCGGCGCTGGCCGCGGCGGCGTCGTTGGCGATGCCCTGGCCCGGCTGCTCGAAACCTGCGGATACGACGTCACGCGTGAGTACTACGTCAACGACGCCGGCCATCAGGTCGAGATCCTGGGCCTCAGTGTCTATCACCACTACGCCGCGGCCTTGGGCGAGCAGGCGCCGTTCCCGGCGGACGGCTACCAGGGCGACTATGTCGCCGACTGGGCCGGGCGGATCGCACGCGAGGACGGTTCGCGTTGGCTTGGCAACGGCGTTCCCGGCGACCCGCGGGCATTCGAAGCCCGGGCCGTCGAGATCGGTCTCGCCGAGATTCGACGCGACCTGGATGATCTCGGGATCGAATTCGACGTCTGGTTCTCCGAGCAGGCCATGCGCGACCGCGGCGCTGTCGACGAGGTGCTCCGGACCTTGGACGAGCAGGGATTCGTCGCGGAACGCGATGGCGCGGTCTGGTTCATCGGCGGCGCCGGCGCCGAAGATCGCGAGAACGTGCTCGTTCGGTCGCGCGGCGACCCCACGTACTTCGCCGTGGACATTGCCTACCACCAGGACAAGTTTGCCGCGCGCGGCTTCGAGCGTGTGATCGATGTGTGGGGCGCGGATCACCACGGGCACGTTCCCCGCATGCACGCCGCCATGGAGGCGTTGGACGCGAGCGCCGACGCCGCTCGCCTCGAAATCCTGGTCACTCAGATGGTCGGCATCCGCACCGACGGTGAACTCGGTCGCCAGGGCAAGCGCAGCGGAAAGTTCGTCACCCTGCGGGAGGTCCTGGACGAGGTGGGTCCGGCGGCGACTCGCTACTTCTTTCTCTCGAAAGCCATCGACAGCCAGATGGAGTTCGACCTGGAACTGGCGAAGCGCGAAGACCCGGAAAATCCCGTCTACTACATCCAGATGGCCCACGCTCGCTGCGCCGGCATCCAGCGAACCGCCGCTTCTGCCCCCACCGCTGACGGAGCGGCCAGCCTCACGCCGGACGACGTCGCCCTCGCGCGCCGCCTGCTCGCATTCCCCGAGGTCGTGGTGGACGCCTGCCTGAACCGTGAACCGCACCGGGTTACGCATTACTTGCTTGAACTGGCGCGCGTCTTCCACTCGTACTACAACAAACACCGGGTCGTAACGGACGACGCGGCCCGGACGGCCCGCCGGTTGGAACTGGTACGTGCGGTCCGGCAGGTGCTGGCGAACGGACTTGGCCTGCTGGGAATCGCCGCGCCGGAGCGAATGTAAGCCGGCGCTACGCCAGCGTCGCCAGGTTTGGCGTTGGCCAGGTCGCCACGCCGCCTTCCGCCAGCCGGACGCGCATGAATTGGGTGGCGATACCCGAACTCATCCGGCCCACCTCCGGCGCGTCACCCAGCGCTATCCCTTCGGCCCCCGCGCCGGGGCCGCTGGCAAGCCGCACGGGTAGATGGTCGGCGGCCCGCTGCGCCAGCCCCTCGGCCGCCGTCGGCGGCAGGAGAATTTCAGACTGGCCCGGTTGCCGCGCGCCAATCACGGCGCCGTTTGTGCCTTCGGCGGCCCGGAAGATGTCCTGCAAGGCGTGCGGCATCCGCGCCGCGCCCACGCCGGCGGTCAACACGATCGTCTGTGGCGGTCGCCCGTAGCTTCCGTCGGGCGGCGATAGACCGGCAATGGTCGGGGCGAGCCCCAGACCCGTGGCCATCTCCGCGTCGGTGGAGGGAGCCACAATGCCGACCGTGCGCGTCTCCAGCGCCCGGCGAACCCACTCGGCGCGCAGCGGATCCGGCGTGACCAGGATGCCCGGCTCGGCGCCATCGGCCCTCGAATCGGGGCGCTCGCCGGACTCCACGAACCGAAGCGGCCCATAGGCGCGGCCGCCGCCGCCCAGCGCTCCGGCCACTGCCACGCCGTCACCCTCCACCACGATTCCATCATCCGGGTCGGCGCTCACCACCTCGCCGCCCAGGCGGCAATAAAGCGCGGCGTCACGCACCTCGCGCACGAAGACCGCGACGCCGGTTCGTGCGTTGACTTCGGTCAGCGTCCCGCGCGTGGGCGCCAGCCAGTGACGACTGGTGCGCAAGCGGCCCGGCGTGCCCGCCAGCAGCGTCTCCGCTTCCACCCTCACCCCAGGCTCGACCGCCAGCAGGTCGGGAACTTCGTCCGGCTGAACCTGGAGCAGGCGCGGGAGATCCACCACAACCACGCCGCTCCGCAGGCGCCCACGGCACCAGACCTGGCCAGCGACGACGCGGTCGCCAACGTCCACCAGGATCCGCCCGGGGAACGGCAGGGCGTGCCGGCGGCGCAGCCGCCCTACAAACACGCCGCGCGGCAGTGCCTGGCGACTCACCGGTTCAGGCGGCATGTGGAGCTTCCTGACGTTGCGGACGCGCGGCGGGATAGGCGTTGAGCGCCCGGTGCCATTGCCCGACCCAGGCCTGCCGCGCATTCGGCGCATCCGGCCACACCAGCGGGCGACCGCGCGCATCGATCACCAGGCCAATACTCCCCGCCATGATCGGCGCGCGCAGGTGGACCGGGCGGCCATAGCCCAGCCCGGCATCGAACTCGGGCGCTGGCCAGATGCGCACTTCGGCCTCGACGTCCGTTTCCCACTGAATCACATCCATCGAGCCGGCCGTCACCTCTCGCTCGATCACCGCGGCGCCGGCCGGTTGGACCTCCACGCCAACCGCCGCGTTGCCCAGCGAGGCGTCGCCGCGCAATGCCGCGCAGGCCCCCAGCCGTACCAGTGAAGACTCCACGGCGGCCGGTTGTCCGACCTGGAGCAGGCTTCCGCTCATCCCCAGCGCGTTCGAGGCGTCCAGCGCCAGTTGCGTCACGCCCGCCGTCTCCAGGCTGTTGATCAGCACCAGCGCCGCCTGCACGGGCCGCGCTAGGGTCTGGGTGATGTCGCCGGTGATCACGGCCAGGTCAACCGCCGCTGGCTGGCCCTGGCCGCCGCCGGACCCGCGCAGGGCATCGCGCGCCGCCGCGGTCCAGACGGCGTGTGCCAGTTGCAGTTCCGCGGAGGTGGCGGGCAACGCCGTCGGATGCGCCGTTCGTTCCAGGACGAACACCTGTAGAGCCTCCGGCAGCGGGTCGTCGGTCGTCCAGCGCGCCACCCGGTCGACGGGCGTGTGCAGCCCGAGATGGAACGGCCGCCCCTGCGGGCGTTCGGATCCAAGCCGCGTTACGACTGAAGCCTCACCCTGCACCGTCACGGCCGTGACCGCGCCGTAGTCATAGGAGATCACCGCGCAGTCGAGTTCCTGGCCCGCGCTTAGCCCCTGGGCCGCCGCGTCCAACGCCGCGGCGCGCGAGACCTGAGGCGCGCGGCTGACGGCGAGCGGGACAAGCCGGTCTTCCGACATGCCGCGCTGTACGGCGCGGGCCGCATCCTGGAGCGCGGCCAACGGAGTTCCCATGTCAAGCGGCTCATCCGGCGAGCCGCCGTGGGTCTGAAAAACCGTGGTGGGCATCGCGTTCTGGAGATGCTCGCAGGTCGCGGAGTCCGGCAGCCCGCCGTACAACACGACCACCCGCGGCACGTAGCCGGACTCGTGTCCGGCCAGCCCGCCCACCAGTAAGTCCGCAACATACGCCAGGCTCTCGCCGGCATCGTCGCCGCTGAGCGCCACCACGACGGTGTCCGGCGTGCGCGACACCATCACTTCCAGCGCGGCCGGTCCGTCCACCCGGTCGCGGAAGGCACGGCCGGAGGTGGTGGCGTGGCCGACCTGCTCGAACCCCGCCTCGGCGATGGTGGCGGTCAGGGCCTCCTGATCGCGCTGCACCAGGTTGCCCATCAGGAATGCCGTGGGTCCGCCGGCGACCTGGTCGCCGGTTACGGCGGCCATCACCGGCGCGCGCTCCGTCAACGGGCCGTCGTGAGGCGGGGAGGGGAAGGCAAAGCTGCCCGCCCGCGCCGCCGCGTCGGCCAACGCCCCCTCGAATGCCGGCGTGAGATCGAAGTGCGGCGAATCCAGGGTGGACGGCGCGGAGCCTGCGGCCAGAATGCGGTAGCCGCCCGCGCTGCGCGCATAGATGCCGGCACGGACCCAGGGCCCCAGATCCATCACCATCAGGCGTTCAGGCGAGTCAGGTCTCACACGCATCGTGGCAGGCGTCGCATACTCGCGTCAGTATGAAGGAGACTTGCCGAATGCGCGCAGTTCGCCGGCCCAATAGCCGCTCGTTGATCTGATCCATGAAATCCATCTCGTTCCAATGGACGCCCGGCGTTGAAAACTGGGAGGCCGAAACGGTCGTCTCCACCATCGCGCACGTGCAGGAAGTCGCCCTGGTCCTGGGCCAGCGCGCTGGGTTCAGCGTGGAGCGTGGGCAGCTGCGGCCGTTCGGGACCTGGGTGATTCCGCAGCTTCCCCGCGGATCGCCCTACTGGAGCACCCTTTGGTACGTGGAACAAAGCCTCGACAAGGACAGCGGCCAGATCGTCGGACCTCGCTTCATCCGCACGCTTGAGCAGGAACCTTGGCAGCAGGCCGGGCCGCACTACGACGTGGCCATCCTGGACCATGACCTGCGGGACGCCTCCGAGCACAACATCTCGCCGCAGAGCGATCCGCACGTCTTCGCCAGCTGCCGGCCGGATCTGGCCGCCGTGATGTCGGTGCACCGTCTGCGTGCCATCACGCAGACGTCGCAGCGGCAGACCGCGTTGCGGCGGCTGGCCATCAACGCCTTTGGCCAGGTGCTCGAACTTCCCGCGGCCGACCGTCAAACCAACGTGGAGATGGCCCTCGGCAGGCTGGGCTGCCTGAACCGCTGCGCGCTGCGCTTCGCGCCGGACGTGGGGCAGTTGCTGGACTTCGCCCAGGAAGAACACGAAACCCGCACCATCTACTGCGCCGAATGCACCGCCGACCTGCTCAACCACGTCATCCGCACGCACTTTCACCCGAACTAGGCGCCACGCTGATGTGTACGAAGTGGTTGCGAAGATTGAGGGGTTGGGCCACTCGATGATTAAGCTGGGCATCGAAGAGGAGTTCTTCCTCGTCGACCCCGAGTCCCGCGACCTCCTGGCCGATCCCGATGTCCGCATCTTCGAGGCCTGCGAGGCCCATGGCGGCCCGCACAAGTTCGTCAGGGAATTCCTGCGCACCCAGATCGAGTCCAACTCCCGCGTCTGCGATTCCGTGGCCGACGTCCGAACCGCGCTGCTCGAGACGCGCCGCGTCGTCATCCAGGCCGCCGAGACCTACGGCGCCGCCGTCATGGCCGCCTCAACCCACCCGTTCGCCGACTGGAAGGAACAGGCCCCCACGCCCCGCGAGCGCTACGAGCGCTTCGTCGTCACCTTTCAGGACAGCGTCCGTCGATTCCTGATCAGCGGCATGCACATCCACGCCGGCTTCGGCGATCCCGATTCGCGCATCCGCGTCATGACCGCTGTCCGGCGCTATCTGCCCGTCCTCCACGCGCTCTCCGCCTCGTCGCCCTTTGTCGAAGGTCGCGAAACCGGCTTCAAGTCCTTCCGCCTCAATCTCATGACCAACCTCCCCCGCACCGGCCTGCCGGGCCCGCTGCAGTCCCGCGCCGAGTTCGACCGGCTGGTCGCCGACTACCAGCGCATGGACTTCATCGGCGACGCCAGCGAGCTCTGGTGGGACATCCGCCCCTCCGGCAAGTTCCCAACCATCGAAATGCGCATCGGCGACGTCTGCACCCGCATCGACGACGCCATGTGCATCGTCGCCCTCTACGCCTCCCTCGTCCGCTACCTGCTCCGGCAGGACCAGGCCGGCAAGCTCCCGCCCGAACCGCCCACCGAGATCATTGCCGAGAACCGCTGGCTCGCCCAGCGCTACGGCGTGCTGGCCTTCTTCGGTAACGAGCAGGGCGGCGGCCGCAAGGACATCATCGACGTCACCGAAGAACTCGTGGACACGCTCACCGACGACGCTCAAGCCCTCGGCTGCGAGCCCGAATTGCGCCACGCCCTCACCATCATCACCGAAGGCACCGGCGCCGACCGCCAGGTCGACCTCTACCGCCTGAGACGCCTCGAAGGCGACACCCACGAAGAGTCCCTCCACCAGGTCGTCGACCACGTCCTCGCCGAAACCCGCGCCAGCATCAACCCCACGGCCTGACAATGGCTTGCGAGCCCTTCGGATCCCGGTGCACGTCTCCGGCTCAGCTAGCGTCGCCTAACCCGAGCTCCCGGTCGCGCCGCCTCCGTTCCTCGGCAATCAGCGTCGCCGCGTCAACGCCAAGGTCAGTCTTCGGGAGCCGAGCAATCCGCTGGGGCCACTCCAACTGCGCCAACTCCCGCTCCAGGGCACTAATGACAACCGAACTCATCGTGCGGTCGTTCTCGCGGGCATACCGCCGAAGACGTTCATACACGTCGTCCGGGATGTTCCGAACATGCAGATTGCCCATGCCACGAGACTAGCCCGAAATGCAGATGCGCATTGGCGCACGACACCGTGACCACTGCGCGAGCCCTGCACAATGAGCCGTCCAGACTCGAAATCCCAGCCGAACCACGACTGAGGCTCGATAGCTGACGCCCATTGGCCGAACACTTCCGATGTCCAACCCCAACGTCACCCCCCTCGCCCAGACCTTCACCATCGCCGCCCAGGTCCCCGACCCCAGCCTCTACTTCTTCCACGACCCCAACCTCGCCCGCCTCGACGACGGAATCCTGATCGTCGCCGCCCCCCAGTGGGGCCGCCGACACACCAACCTCGGAAGGTCCCTGCGCATCGTCCGCAGCACCGACGGCGGCCAAACCTGGACCGACCTGCCAACCCTCCCCTACGAGGAGGGCCGCCCCTTCGTCGTCGACGGCCAGCTCCTCATGTTCGTCCAGGAGCGCTCCCACGGCGACTTCCAGATCGTCGCCAGCGACGACCGCGGCGAATCCTGGACCGAGCCCATCACCGTCCTCCAGGGCCCCCTCTGGAACATCTCAACCGCCCAGGTCATCCGCCCCGACGCGCTCTACTGGGCCATGGACCACGACTCGTCGGGCATCGACTACAAGGGCAAAGTCATGGTCCGCTGGGATCGCACCCGTTCGGCCTTCGACCCTGACGCTTGGTCCATCTCCAACGTCGTGCCTCCGCCGGAAGTCCCCGACGCCCTCACCCGCGGCCTATTCCCCGTGGACGACCGCCCCGAGATCTACCTCGGCTGGCCCTCGCCCTTCGTCTGGCTGGAGCCCAACACCGTCCAGGTCGCCGGCCGCATCCGCGTCTTCGTCCGCGCGATCATCGACGAAAACGCCACCGCCAACATCGCCGCCGTCCTCGACTACGACGAAGCGGCCAACCAGCTCAGCTTCAGCCAGTTCGCGTCCTGGCCCGGTGGCCAGTGCAAGTTCTTCATCCTCCACGACCGGCCCAACCGCATGTACTGGATGCTCAGCAACCTCGTCACCAACTCCCAGGACCTCCTCGGCTGGGGCCACCGCATGCGCGAGACCGGCTTCACCGGCGGCCCCGGCAACGAGCGCCGCTGGCTCTTCCTCCACTACGGCATCGACTGTCTCAACTGGTTCCCCGCCGGCTGCGTCGCCCGCTGGCCCGACCCCGTCCACCGCAGCTTCATGTACCCCAGCGCCGCCATCGATGGCGACGACCTCGTCATCCTCTCCCGCACCAGCCGCGACGCCGAAAACCAGCACGACGCCGACCTCTGCACCATCCACCGCATCCCCAACTTCCGCACCCTCGCCATGGATCTCCATCGCGGCGGACTGACGCACTAGCCTCCAGGCAGTAGCCGTTCCCCCTCCTCATTTGTGTGTGGCGGCAGCCTGGCCATATGGCCCGCTGGTCAAGTAGGCGCGAGGTGCGCGTGCGCGGTGTCAATCTCTTCAAGGCGACGCCGCTCTTCACCCTCTCCTGGGGGAGAGGCAGATTCGGGCGTCTTCGGCCGAAATCGGTGAGGGGTCTTCCGGGCAACCGGCCTCGGATCAGGCAAAGGCCTCTTCGTGGCTGAGTTTCGACGCCGCATCTCTCCCGAGAGTCCGCCGCGTCGCTTCGCTAGACCGTCTCGAACTCCAAAGCCGACAGGTTAAGGTCCGAGGACCGCTTCGAAAGGTGCAGCAATTCCACGCCCACCACTTCATTCGCCTCGTTGTAGTCCAGCACGACACCCGGCGAAACTTCCTCCGACTCGACAATCTCCGAGTCGTCCAGGCGCAAGTACAGCGCGTCCGCCTCTCGATCCACGTTCAGCTTCATAGCTCACCTCGCATGCCACGATCAAAGAATACGCTGACCACTCGCCACGTCCCATCGTCAATCGCGCCTTCGGCTCCCTCGCCATGAGCCTCCATCAGGGCGGGCTTGCCCACTAACGCGTGCGATTGGCGTCGCCCGGTACGGTGGTGAGCAGACTCCGTCTAATCCCATCAAGGAGAACAGGATGCTCACCAAAGCCACGTTCAAGATCATCAACTGGGACGAAGAACCCTTCGACGAACCGGAAGACGGCCCGAAACTCACCCGCGCGCACATCAACAAGTCCTTCCACGGCGATCTCTCCGGAACCGGCAACCTCATGTACCTGATGACCCACTTCGACGATGGCACCGCCTCCTTCATCGGTTTCGAGAAGGTCATCGGTAGCCTGGGCGGTCGCACCGGCAGCTTTGTCCTGCAACACGCGGGCACCTACGACGGCGAAACGGCTACTGCCGACTACGAAGTCGTCCCAGGCTCCGGCACCAACCAGCTAACCGGTCTCACCGGCACCGGCCATTTCTCCGCAGGCCACGCCGAGCAACACGACCTGACGCTGGACTACGAGCTATAGCTCGCGTCCAGGTTCGCTGATTCCCTCAGTCCATTGGCCGTCCGGACACCACCCGGCGTCATGGAAACCAGGAGCGGACACCGCGAGTCGCTGGGCTACTGCGGTAAGTCCGGTGGCGTGTCCTTCTGGCGAATACGTCGGACGATGGACTGGCCGCCCTTGCCGATCCCACGGCCGCCCTTACCGATTCCACGTGCCGCGAGCACAAGGGCGGGTAAGACGATCGGGAGGACTTTCAGCAGCGTTTCCCAGGCGGTCTTGAGTAGCTCCCAGAGAACCTTGACTAGGCCGCCAGCGAGTTTGGCGACGGTCTTGAGCACCTCCCAGAGGACCTTCACCAGGTTAGTAGCCAGCTTGAAGACGGCATTCAGAAGGGCCCAGATGCCGAGAACAGGGAGAACGAGTGCCTTCATCATGCGACAACCTCGATTCGGCGCGAGCCTTTAGCCATGCCGGTGCCACTCTCAAGGTCCGCTCGTGCCGTTCGGCTCACCGCGGGACTTGACTGGACTTAACGGGTCCTTATCAAGAGCGGCGATTGGCATGCTCAGGGTCAGGCAATCTATCCACAACCCGCCTCGCCCCATCATTCGATCCCCGAGCACTAGGTCGCGCTGCTTCGTCTACGCCGCCCCGATAGTCAGGTGCCTAGACTACACGGCACCGAATGACTTCGCTGATTCCTGGACGACCTGGACGGCCCGGATAAGTCCTGCCAGCTACCGCCCAAGTCTCACGCGCGTCGGCTGTGACTTTGACTAAAGACGTCCCGACGTCTAAAGTCCAGCCGAGATGACCGACGAGCACACGCGACAGGCCCCCGGACGGGTGCGCGACGGCATCGTGCAGGTGCTGTCGCACACCTCGCAGCCCCTGTCGGTCAAGGAGATCGAGGAGCGCGTCTCGCAGGTCGCTGGACCCGCGCGAGGTTCCTCGATTCGTTCCTACCTGCGGCTCAACACCCCAACCGTGTTCGCCCGCGAACGGCGCGGTGTCTACAGGCTTCGGTCATCGGCCGAATCCGGCGTCCAGCGCGAGTTGCCGGCCGTGCGCGAGTGGGAAGCCCCGGCCTCGTTCGGTCGGGCGACGCTCTACCACGCCGACTGTTTCGACTGGCTGCGCGAGCAAGACGACACCAGCATTCACGCCGTCGTCACCGATCCTCCGTACGGCCTGCACGAATACACCCACGAACAGCAGGCCAAGCTGCGTCGAGGCAGGGGCGGAGTCTGGCGGATCCCCCCGTCGTTCGACGGTCATCGACGCTCGCCGTTGCCCCGGTTCACAACGCTCACGCCCGAGCAGCTCAACGACATCAGGACGTTCTTCTTCGTCTGGGCCCGCCTGCTGCTCCCCAAGCTCGTGCCGGGCGCGCAAGTGGTCGTGGCCTCCAACCCCCTGTTGTCATACCTCGTTTCGGGTGCGCTGGCGGATGCGGGACTGGAGCGCCGCGGTGAGGTCGTGCGCCTGACCATGACCATGCGCGGAGGCGACCGGCCCAAAGCCGCGCACAAGGAGTTTTCTGAAATCAGCGTGATGCCGCGCTCCATGTGGGAACCCTGGGTCGTCTACCGAAAACCCATTGAGGGACGTGTCCAGGACAACCTGCGAACCTGGGGAACTGGCGGCTTCCGCCGACCGAATCCCGACAAGCCGTTCGGCGACGTCATCGCCTCCGCCCCGACCCGAAAGGCCGAGCGCGACCTGGCCCCGCATCCCAGCCTCAAACCCCAGGCCTTCCTGCGCACGCTCGTGCGAGCGGCGTTACCGCTGGGGGAAGGTGTTGTTCTCGACCCGTTTGCGGGCGCCGGATCGACTCTGGCAGCGGCTGAAGCCGTCGGCTACAGAAGCGTAGGGATCGAAAAGGACCTGCTGTACTTCGAGATGGCCAAAGAGGCCATACCCAAACTCACGGACTATTCGCCCGCCAACGGTCAGTCGAGCCGGTAGACCCAACTCTCTCGAAACTTCTGGATTCCTTCTCTGTGCAGGGTTGCCGTGCGCGTTCCTAGCTCTGAACGAGGGTTCTTCCGAAAATCATCAAGTGTGACGTGGCCGAGATAGATGCTGGTAAACGTCATGGGCGATCGACTCACGGCGGGTTCAGTCTCGGTATCCACTCGATACACGAACACGCACATCCACTGCTCGCGCGCGCCGTGCATGTCGACCGCCCCACCACGATTGCGCGTTGACTTGATCTCGACGCCCTCACTGCCAGACTTGATTGAGTTGTTGGGATACACGCCTTGCACCAGCAGATCGGGATGCCCATTGTGATATCTGTTCTCGGTCAGAACGCGCGAATGCTTGGCGAGACTGGACGTCAACATGTCGGACAGAACACCGGACATGATGGCTGGGCGCAGCATGTCATCCAGCCGCTGAAAGCCTCGTGACGTGAGGTGCGAATTGACATCGAAAAAGAAGTCGTAGATGTCCTGCAGCGCAATCTCAAAGTCCTGCAGGCGAAGCTCAAATGGCAAGTCGGCGTCGGCATTGAAGCACGAAGCATCCACGACGTTCCGCGCAATCGGCATTGAGCTTCTCGACAACTCTCGCGGCGCGCCGCAAGAGTCTCGCCCACATCACGACACTGGCGGGTAGCCAGTCTAGGCCACCGCACCTCCGCTGGCCCTTCCTACGCGACCACCGGCACTATGGACCGGTCGCCCCTGCACGCAACCGCACCGCTTGGAGCCCAAACGCGAAGCGCATCGCCAAGCCTCCCGCCCGGGGCAACGTCGCACTGGAGCGCGCCCCATCCCGAATCCGGGCTCCGGCGAAGTCCGCGTCAAGGCCGTCCGTAGCCTCATTTGATGCGCTCCGGAAACCCGGACTTCACCCCCGCTTGCACACGCTTGACCAACGAAATCTCTCCTCCGATTCGCCGGACGGCCCACCTGCCCATACACCGGTGGCCGGCCCGTCGCCCCCGGCGATGTGGCGCTCGCTCTGAGTGTTACAACCCTTCCTCTCGGTTTGGCGGTTGCATCGCCTTTCGACCATCCGGCAACAGTACGATATGCTGCCCGTAGCGTTCGCAGGGTCGCCATAATCATAAGTGCAGCTAGAGTGAACTGCTCCTGTAAACTTACCAAGAGTGACAATAAACTGCGGTTCCGGAACTGGTTTACCTTCAGTTTCGGTGCCTTCCTGCCAAGTATACAGTGCCCTGCTTTCCATACCGATCACCACCATTCCAAGGACTCACATGAGACCTGAAGTAGAGGACACCTGGGCTGTCATCGCCAATCCCACAGCCGGTCGAGGCAGAGCAGCCAGGGCTGCGGCACTTCTGATGACGGCCCTGGAAGAACGAGAAGCAAAGGCTGATCTCTTACTGACCAGCGGTCCGGGACATGCAGTTCAGCTCGCCCGGCGGGCGAGTGAATCAGGGGCTAACAGGATCGTCGCCTGCGGTGGCGACGGTACGATTCACGAAGCCATCAACGGCATCATGTCGTCAGGTGCAAGGTCCACACTGGGCATTCTCGCCGGCGGCACCTGCAATGATCTTGCCTACGCCCTGGGACTCCCCAGCAATCCGGACGAAGCGATCCGCAGGATTCTTGAACTGCACGTACAGAGCATCGACCTGGGCCGGGTCGATCTGGGCGGGAATGATCACAAGTACTTCGCCACCATTGCCACGCTTGGCTTCGATAGCGAAGTCAGTGAGTTCGTCGACGCCGGCCGCTGCCCGTCGTTTCTTGGAGCTTCGGCGTCTTACCTGTACGCGGCAGTCATGAGTCTTTACGCGTACAGGTTTCCCCGCGTGACCTTGCACGGCGACTTCGGAACGTTTAGCGGCCCGCTCCTCCTGGCCGCGATCGGCAACACGGACCGATACGGCGCCCGCATACGAATCACTCCTGCGGCACTACCGGATGACGGCCACTTCGACGTATGTATGGTTCGACAGGTCTCCAAGCTTGAAGTCCTGCGTGTCCTGCCGCAAACCTTCAGCGGCAAACACATCACACACCCGGCCGTTCGCATCGAACGCACGCGCCAAATTCAAATCGATGCCGAACGCCCCCTATGGATCTGGGCCGACGGCGAACGCCTCGCTCAGACACCAATCACCGTAGAAATAGTCCCGGGAGCGCTACAGGTTATAAGGTGACTTACGCATATCCGCACAGTTGAATCCCGAGACACTCGCGGTACGTCTCAACCATCCAACACGATTAAGGTAGTGGGTAGTCCTGATCGCAGCCCGCTCCACGAAGCGAGCCGTCAATCTTCCCCTCTCCTGAGACCCATGCGTAACCCGAGGGACGGGTGTGCGGTATCAATCCCCTCGAAGGGCCGAGCCTCTTAACCCTCTCCAAGGGGAGAGGCAGACTCGGGCGTCTTCGACCGAAATCGGTGAGGGGTCTTCCGGGCACCCATGCCTCGGTTATGCAAAGCACTCTGTCCTGGGCGAGTGTATTAGAGGGAGGGTTTTCACGGCTCGCAACCCCAAACAACCATCAACCAGGAAAACCGTAGACGCAACGCATATACGATGGACGGAAATCACTCCGGCCGCCGGCCACAGGAGGCGACATGAAACGAATGGCCAAGCCCGCCGGCCGGGGCAACGTGGTCCTCGAAGACGCTCCCATCCCGGAACCTGGCTACGGCCAGGTCCGCGTCAAAGCCGTCCGCAGCCTCATCAGCCGCGGCTCCGAAATCGGCCGGCGCTACGTCCTCGAAGAAGCCGTCGATCCCCAGATCATGGGCTACTCCATGGCCGGGGTGGTGGATGCCCTCGGTGAGGGCGTGCAGCACCTCGCCGTCGGCGACCGCGTCGGCGCCGTCGCGCCCCACGCCCAATACGTCGTTGGCGCCGCCATCCCCGAGCGCCAGGCCAAGCTGCCCGAAATCCTCCCGCTCTCCCCCGGCGTCACCTGGGACCAGGCTCCCTACTGGATGCTCAGCGCCTCAGCCGTTCGCTGGACCGACATCGCCCCGTTCCAACCGGGCAACGTCATCGTAGTCCTCGGCCAGGGCCTCGTCGGCAGCCTCATCCTCCAGGTCATGCGCGCCATCGACGCCGGACGCCTCATCGCCGTTGACGCCGCCCCGCTCCGCTGCGAGCTTGCCGCCGCGCTCGGTGCCCACCACGTCGTCAACGCCGCCGATGAGGACCCCGTCGCCGCCGTCAGGCGCCTTTCCGAAGGCGTCGGCGCGGACCTGGTCGTCTACGCCGTCGGCGGACCCGCCGGCCCGAAGGCCTTCCGGCAGGGCATAGAAATGCTCGCCGAAGGCAGCGCCCTCCACCTCATCGGCAAATACGAGCAGCAATACCTGCCCCTCAGCTCCGAAATCATCCAGAGCCGCCGCATCGTGGGCGGCTACTTCGGCGGCCAGTGGCACATCGGCTCCGCCCGCCGCGCCCTCGCCCTCATCGAGTCCGGCGCCATCGACCCCGACCGCATGACCACCCACCGCTTCCCCTACACCCGCGCCCCCGAAGCCTTCCACCTCCTCCACGACCACCCCCACCAAACCCTCGGCGTCCTCCTCCACTGGGACATCGACGAAACCTAGCCGGCCGAACGTCTCAGGCAGCGGCCTGACGGCGGGGGTGCAGATGCACCAGCGACTGCATGCACGAAGGCGCCAACGTGCTCTCAGGCGCTGAGGGTGCGCTCGACTACTTCACCTAATTGCTCCAAGTGCTCAGCGACATTCGCGAAGCCGCTGGCGCTGACCGGCAGGTTGACTTGTCCCGATAGCGGCGGCTGGCGGGCGATCTGCACGAATGAGCGCTGCGACAGTTCGTCAATCTCAATCGGCCGGGTTCATGAACTTCTATGCTCAGCCATGCCCCGTGGGCGTGAGTCGCGGAAATGCACTCATGGACTGCCCCCTGCCAGTTCTTGCGCTGAGCCTGGAATCTGCAAGGGACGTCATGAGTCAACGAGCAGTCGAATGCCCTGACCGACTCGCCTCAGGCAGACGGCATTAACAATGGAGGCCCGACATGAGCACCTCGCGTCGCACCCTGGTCCTCCTGGTGGCCGGAATCGTGATCCTGGCCTATGTGGCCGTGTCCGAGGTCCGGATCCAGATGGCTCACCGGGCGGCCGAACAGGCCTTGCAGCGGGTCGAGACGACCGAGGACTGGCTCAATGAACACGCGTTTGCGATTGCCTCGAACCACGAGGACATTCGGCAGATCAACCAGATCAACAACGACCAGTGGGACCAGCTGACGGACCGGGCACTCGATGATCTCGACCTCGGGGCGCGTGTGCGGGAGCTCGAGGCCGCGATCGGCAGGACATAACAAGAGGCCTCTGGACTACGGTCACCAGCGCTTCACCCACTAGGCAAGCCAAAGTCCCGGCCCTGGCCTTCGGGCCAGGGCCGGGAGTCCAACAAGGACGTTGGACGGTTGCTCACCGGCGGAGTGCTGTGCGGATGATCGCCACCACGACCAAGATCAGAATCCCGATGATGAGAAATTCAATCGGTCCGAGACCCATGTCATCGCCTCCTATCCCAGCAGGATGAATGGAGGACCGGAGATCACTAGGTGCAAGACGGTCAAGCTCAGCCCCAGGGCCGCGACTAGCGCAAGCGCACGAATCACAACCCTTGCCTTCCACGCACCGAATCGATCCTGTGCGCGCAAGATGATGAGTCCGCTGCCAGGCAACGCGGGCGCCGTGCGGATCAGCGGAACGAGTGGGTCCCAGGCCAAGGCCATGCGCGACCTTGGTGAACTCCAGACCAGCGGCGCTTTAGACGGCGGGCGATTCGACCGGGATGTCAACGGTCGCGACGTCCATAGTCACGACCGACGTGCCAAGGGGGCGTTCGGGCACCGGACCTCAGGCATACACGGTCCCAATCAACAGGGACGCGCCGACTGCTGTGATCAGCAGGGCAATCACAATTCGGAGCACTGACTGCCACATAGCAGTCCTCCTCGGCTCTACCCGCCAGGAGAATCGCCGTTGATCCTGACTCCAGCGAGCCATGAACCGGGATGATCATATATGAAATTCCCTTCAAGTAGCAACGAACGAATGGCGCTCAATTCATCTAAAGTCGATGGTGTGGCCCCTGGCCCTCCTCAGTTCCGGCGCCGCGAACCGCCGCCTCCTGACCACCCACCGCTTCCCCTACACCCGAGCCCCCAAAGCCCTCCACCCCCTCCACGACCACCCCAACCAAACCCTCGGCCTCCTCCTCCGCTGGGACACCGACGAAACCTAGCGTCCACCCCACGCAGCAGCGCGGCCACCCTTCGTCTCTCGACGCCGTGACCCGTCACCTCCTCCGCGCGTCCACCGGTCCCCAGCGAACCGGTGCCATCCGCGCCCAGGGCTTTCATTGCCAGTCGTTCCCGGATAGTGTACACTATCCGCAGACGTTCACACAACCGTTCCCGGAGAACCCTTCGTGCCCACCCCGCCAGCCCGAATCCCAAGCCGCCGCCCAGGCCATCCCAGCACGCCTCGGATCGGGCAAATTCGGGCCCCGCGGCGCCTCAAGAGTTTTTTGGAAACGGAATTAGTCACTCCTGGCTTAGCGTGCTACAATAGGGCAGTTGAGCAGACAGGGGCGAGCAATGGACCTCATCCGAATCTTCCAGCGATTCCCCAGCAACGAAGCGTGCATCGCGCACCTGGAATCGGTTCGCTGGG
>JAJDZD010000045.1 GCA_022824865.1 Chloroflexota bacterium
ACTACTCGCCCTCCTGACGCCCTGGCGCTGCCTGCACATGCGGCCTCTCCAGCGACCTCCTGCTATCCCGTCACAGCCCCGACCTTCGTCGCCGACCCGCAAAAAAATCCGCCCAAGCTGTCTCTCGCCAGCCCGACCCCCACTAGGGGTCGGGCTGGCGAGAGACAGCTCCCCCTTCACCCCCACCCAATTACCGCCGCCAACCACCCGCCCCCAGCCCCGTCCGATCCCCGCCCCCGGCTCGCCGCGTCGCCCAAGCCTCGCCCCATCGCCCTGCCAAGACCACGCCCACCCGATCCACACCCCGTCCCCAGTCCCCGTGCCTATCCGCTCTCACTTCTCTTCCCTCTCCCCTCTACCCTTCCTCCCCAACCCCGCCAAAATGCGCCCCGATTTGCCTCAAGAGTTTTTTAGAAAAAACTCTTACGCGCGCAACCCCGTCCCATTTCCCGCCTACAATTCGGAGTTGCCCCCACCCCCCCAGGCCCAACCCGTGGAGTCCATCGGCCAGGCCATCGCCATCGTCCTCGCCCTGCTCGCCGCCTTCGGCGCCGCCATCTGGGCGGCCGCCTTCGTCTGGGCCTGGCAGGACATCCGCCGCCGCACCCAGGACATCTACGTCCGCCTCTTTGCCCCCCTCCTCGTCCTCGGCCTCGGCCCCCTCGGCGCCCTCCTGTACCTGCTCCTCCGCCCCGCCGAAACCCTCGACGAAATCCACCTCCGCCAACTCCAGGAGGACACCCTCCTCCAGGAGATGGAAGCCGCCTCCGGCGGCGCCCAACTCCACCCCGCCAACGGCCTCACCCCCACCATCGGCCGCAACGTCTTCCTCGCGCCCGGCGCCCAACTCATCGGCGATGTTCGCATTGAGGACGACGCCAGCGTCTGGTACAACACCGTCATCCGCGCAGACTTGGCCCCCGTCCGCATCGGCTCCGGCACCAACATCCAGGACGGCTGCGTTCTGCACGTCGACGCTGGCCTGCCGCTCGACATCGGCGCCGACGTCACCGTCGGCCACATGGCCGTCGTCCACGCCTGCACCATCGAGGACGAGTGCCTCATCGGCATCCAGTCCACCGTCCTCAGCGGCGCCCGAATCCGCCGCCACTCCATCGTTGGCGCCGCCGCTATGGTCGGCGAGGGCAAGGAGTTCTCCGAGCGCCGCCTCCTCCTGGGCGTCCCCGCCCGCGCCGTGCGCGCCACCTCCGACGAGGAAATTCGCCACCTCATCCTCGAACGTGCCCGCGAATACCGCCAGACCGCCGCCCGCGCCCTGCGCGCCGTCGGCGGAGAGTGACGGGGGAAACCGGGCGGCAACCTCGACCGGGCTACGGCGTCCGCATCCGCGAAATCGACGCGTCCCGCCGCCCCCGCGAGCGCCTCGCGCGCGACGGCACCTCCAGCCTCACTGACCACGAACTCCTCGCCCTGATCCTGCGCTCAGGCTCCTCCCAGGGCAGCGCCCTCGAACTCGCCCAGGCCCTCCTGGCCAAATTCGTCTCCCTGCGCGGACTCTCCGACGCCACCATCGATGAACTCACCAGCGTCCACGGCGTCGGCCTCGCCAAGGCCGCCGAAGTCAAGGCAGCTCTTGAACTCGCCCGCCGCCTGCAGATCGAAGCCGCCGGCGAACGCCCTGCCATCGAGAGTCCCGCCGACGCCGCCCGCGTCCTCGCCGGCCATCTCAACAACGCCAGCGACGAACGCCTGGTTGTGGTCTTGCTCGATACCCGCCATCGCGTCCTGCGCGTCCGCCAGGTCGCCCAGGGTGCGGTCAACGCCGTCAACGCCCGCATGGCGGATCTGTTTCAGGAAGCGGTGCGCATCGGCTGCACCGCGCTCCTGCTGGCCCACAACCATCCCAGCGGCGACCCCACGCCTTCGCCCCAGGACGTCGCCCTCACCCGCCGCGCCGCCGAGGCCGGCAACCTGCTGGGCATCAAGGTGCTCGACCACATCGTCGTCGCCCGCGGCGCCGGCGGCTTCGTCAGCCTTCGCGAGTCCGGCCATGAGTGGTAGCCCTCCGGTTCGACGGCCTCAAGCCTGGCTGCCAAACTGCCCTAGCCAGCTTCGCCGGCGTCGGGACCTGCCCATGATCGATACTCCATTGTTCAACCTCTCCCCCGGCAGCGAGTAGGCGGATCCTATGCGCATCGTCTCCGTCGAACCCCTGCAGTGCTCCAACGGCTGGTCGCCCTGGACCTTCGTCCGCGTCGAGACCGACACCGGCCTGGTCGGCTACGGCGAATGCAGCGATTGGCAAATGCCCCGCGCCCTGGCCGCCGGAGTCCACGACCTGGCCACCGAAATCATGGGCAAGGACCCGAGGCAAGTCGTCACGCTCACCGCCGACATGGCCTTCCGCATGCGCCAGAACATCGGCGGCGTCGCCCGCAAGTCGCTGGCCGGTATCGAGGCCGCGCTCTGGGACATCAAGGGCCAGGCCCACGGCGTCTCAATCACCGAGCTTCTCGGCGGTCCCACACGCGACGCGATCCGCCTCTACTGGTCCCACTGCGGCAGCTACCGCCTGGCCCACCAGAAGGTGCTGGGCACCCCGCCCATCAACACCTGGGACGACTTCGCCGACCTGGGACGCGAGGTGGCGGCCAGCGGCTACACCGCGCTCAAGACCAACCCGCTCTGCCCCGCCGAAGCCGGTCACTTCGCCCGCCCCACCGACGGCAACCTGGAGCGCGGAGACCTCGCCATCATCGTGCGCCAGATCGAAACCATGCGAGAGGCCGTCGGCCCGGACATCGACATCTGCCTCGACCTGAACTTCCGCTATCGCCCCGCCGCTGTCATCCAAATCGCCGACGCGCTGGCTCCCTACGAACTCTTCTGGATCGAATACGACAGCTACGACCCCGAGGCTCTGGCCCATGTGCGCCGGTCCATTCGCACCCCGCTCTGTTCAGCCGAAAACCTCACGGCCGTCCACGACTACGCGCGCTTCTTCCAGGCCGGCGCCATGGACGTCGCCATGATCGACGTGGCTTGGAACGGCATCGCCCAGTCCCTGCACATCGCTGAAATGGCCGCCGCCCACGAGGTATACGTGGCCCCCCACAACTACTACAGCCACGTCTCCACCTTCATGTGCGCCCACGTGGCCGCCTCCGTCAGCAACCTGCGCATCATGGAGACCGACGTCGACTCCGCCCCCTGGCGCGACGACCTCGTCACCACCTCCCCCACCATCCAAGACGGCTGGATGCAAACCCCCAGCACCCCCGGCCTCGGTACCGCCCTAATCGAGGAAACCCTAGCCGCCCACCCAGCTCCCGGAATCTAGGGCGTCGCCGTGCACAACGTGCTAAGCGCAGCGTGGCGCATCCTGCATTGGTTCTTACGCTTGCCGTTCAAGTTCTGGGGACTTGAGGAGGAGGAGGTCCCATGCCCGATCTGCGAGGAGCCGTTGCCAATCCGGCTTGACAGAGTCCGACAGCCACCGCTCGTCTGCCGGAAGTGCGGGTACCGAACTAGAAGCGCATCGCTGTTCTGGTAGAAATCTAAGTTTGGGTGCGACTATCTATCATGACGCCGACCGAGGTATCCGCCAGGACACCACCAATCAACGCTGAATCCGAAGCCACGCTACTCGCCGAGGTCTTTCCCCGCGACACTGGGCGCGACGCCCGCGGCGTACTCATTCTTGGCGGCGCCCCCATCGACCAACTGATCGACGCGCACGGCACACCTCTGTATGTATTCGATGAAGCCACGCTGCGCGCCCAATGCCGGGCCTACGCCGAGCCGCTCTCCCGCGCGTACCCCAACAGCCTCGCCCTCTACGCCTCCAAGGCCCACCTCGACCCAACCATCGCCGGCATCGTCGCTGCCGAGGGTCTCGGCGCCGACGCCGTCTCGAGCGGCGAGATTCGGGTGGCGCTGGCCGGCGGCATGCCGGCCGACCGAATCGTGCTACACGGCAACAACAAGCTGCCCGCGGAGATCGACTACGCGCTCGACGTCGGCGTTGGCCGCATCGTCGTTGACAGCCTCGACGAGCTGGACTTGATCGCCGAGATCGCGACCCTACGCGGCGGCCAACCCGCCCCGGTCATCCTGCGCATCACCCCGGGCGTGGAAGCCCACACCCACGAGTACATTCGCACCGGCGCCATCGACAGCAAGTTCGGCCTCCAACTCCACTCAGGCGCCGCCGAAGAAGCTGTGGCGCAGGCCCAGGCCGCGGACTCGATCGACTTGACCGGCCTGCATGCCCACATCGGCTCGCAAGTCCTCGACGTCGAACCCTATGCCGATAGCCTCGGGATCGTGATCGACTTCGCCGACGCAATGACTCAGCGACACGGCCTTGTACTGAGGGACATCAGTCCCGGCGGCGGCTTTGGCGTGAGCTACAGCGAAGCCGACGATCCGCCCGCGGCCGGCTCGTTCGTGGAAGTCATTGCCGAAACTCTGCGGGGGCGCAGCCTGGATCCCGAGCCGCGGTTGCTCATCGAACCCGGACGTTCCATCGTCGCGCGCGCCGGCGTGGCCCTCTACCGGGTCGGCACGATCAAGGAGATTCCCGACGTCCGCACCTACGTCTCGGTTGACGGAGGGATGGCTGACAACATCCGCCCCGCCCTCTACGGCGCCCAATACCGCGCCCTCATCGCCAACCGCCCACCCGAGGGCTCGAAACGGCTCGTAACGGTCGCTGGGCGCTACTGCGAGTCCGGCGACGTGCTCCTACGCGACATCGAACTGCCGTCGCTTCGCCGCGGCGACGTACTCGCCGTGCCGGCGGCCGGCGCATATCACATGTCGATGGCCAGCAACTACAACCTCGTCGGCCGCCCGGCCACTGTGCTGGTGCGTGACGGAGAGGCGCGCGTCACCCGACCTCGCGAGACCGACGCCGATCTATTGGCGTCGTTCGCCCCGGTCGACGCCTAGCTCGGCGGCGGGCTCTCCGCGAGCGCCGCCTTATAGGCATCAATCACGCGTAAGACTTCGGCCTCGGGAATCCCCTCGCGGCTGCCGTCCCCAATCGCACGGAATCGATCGGCCAGCCCCCAGGCCACATCCGGAGCAGGCAGATCGGCGTACCGCGGAATGATGTGGGCGTGCATGTGCGGAACGCTTTCACCGAACGCCACCACGTAGCTACGCTCTGCCCCGGTCACCTCTTCCAGCGTGCGCATGAAGTGGCGAAGCGCCGGACCGAAGTTTGTCGCTTCGGCGTCGTTGAATCGCGCCGGCCCCTGCACGTGGCGCTGCGGCTGCAGGAGCAGCCAGCCGGCCAGCGGGAAGGGCGCGCCTGTGTGCCGGATATGCCATAAGTCGTTTTCGAAAACCACGCCGCCTGGGGTCTCTTCTTCCCCGGCGTTGGAATGACAGATGCCGCAGGTCGGGTCGTAGGATGGGTGCTTCACGGAAGGCCTCCACGCCAAGTGGTGTCGCGCCGCATCATGCCACGGGACCGGGATTGAAGGCGTCTGCATCGTTGTACTCAGTTCGCCGGATCACCGCGGCCTCGCCGGTCGTCACGACCAGTTCGCCGCTGACGAGCCGGATTGGAAACCGGTCCATCGGCCGCTGCGCCGGTCCTCGCAGCAGTTGACCAGTAAGGCCGAACCGCGATAGGTGACACTTGCATTCGAATATCCCATCGACCGGCGGCGGAATGGTGCATCGCAGGTGCGGGCACTGCCGGTACAGCGCCACAAAGCCGCTTGCGCCTCGGACCATGTAAAAGCGGCCGCTGGCCCAGGACTTAACTTGGCCCACCGCGTAGTCCCGAGGTCGCCCGGCGCGAACCAGCCCGCCAAAGGCTCGCGACGGCGGCGGGCTGATCCACCGCCAGGCCAGCGCCGCCGCGCCACCGGCCAGCACCAGCGCAGCCGGAACGATCAGACTACGGCGCGACCAGCGCGAGCTTGCGGCACTCATTTCCCAGTTACGTTGACTTGCGCTGGCACCGGATCTCAGCGAAGACCAGCCGCCCGCAAGGCGCCTCGATGAGCCGCCCACTCGGCGGAATCATCCAGCGGCCCGAGTTTGAATTCTGGGGCGCTCCGAACCAACGCCGCCTTGATGATGTGATCAGCCAGGTGGGGGTTCTTGGGCAGGACTGACCCGTGAAGATAGGTGCCGACGGCGCTGTTGGCGACTGCCCCTTCGGTACCGTCCTCGGCGTTGTTGCCATGCCCGCGCAAGACCCGCGCGAGCGGTCTCGCGTTCGCACCAAGAAACGTACGCCCGCCGTGGTTTTCGAAGCCAACCAGCCTGGAGCCGTTCCAGTCGCAAACCACATTCCCGATGCAGCGCGGCACGTCGGAACCCGGATGCACCGTCTCGGCGTCAAACACTCCGAGCCCCGCCAGCTCCGAGCCGTCGGCGGCGCGATATCGATGGGCCATTAGCTGATATCCACCGCAGACAGCCAGCATTGCCGCGCCGTCAGCGAGGTCGGACAGGATTCGGTCGGCGTTTTTCGTAGTGAGACCCTGGCTTGCGAGTTGCTGCTGGCGATCCTGCCCGCCGCCGATGACGTAGAGGTCAGCTGACTCTTTGAGGCGGTCATTCCACTCGAGTCGCTGAACCAGCGGCTTGATTCCGCGCCAGGCACAGCGGCGCTCCAGGCAGGTGACGTTGCCGCGGTCGGCGTAGAGGTTCATCAGGTCGGGATAGAGGTAGGCAATCCGCAGCACCGGGCCGGAAGCTGTCATGCGGCAGCTTGCCAGTACGGGTCAACCCAACCACGACGAGTGCAAACCGCGCGAAGGTCGAGCATGGCCGTATAAGTCGCCAGCACGATCAGCCGACGAGACTGGTTGCCGGGCTCCGACTCAAGCGCGGCGTCAAGTGCCGGCTCGATTCCCGGGCGTACCAGCAGTTGGTCAACGGTGGGAGCCACATCCGCGTACTTCAGACGAAGGGCAAGATCCTCGGCGCGGCGTCCGCCGACGAGTAGACGGCGAGGAGCGAGACGTTCGAATTCGACGTCCCAAATCCATGACACGTCCTCGCCGTCGGCTACGCCATCGTTGAGCAGGACCAGCGTATCCAGTGGTTCGGATTCGGTGCGCAGCAAGTCGAGCGTCTGGTTGGCTCCGGTGGGATTTTTGACTAGCAGGAGCGTGATGGTGGCGCCCGGCGCGACAATGGTTTCGGCGCGGCCGAAGGCGGGTTGGAACGTTTCGAGAACGTCCTTGGCGTCGGAGGTTGGGATGCCAGCTGCCTGCGCGCCGGCGACCGCGGCGGCGAGGTTGTAGGCGTTGTAGAGGCCGGGCAGCTTCACCTGGATGTATGCGTCGGAATCGAGAGTGATCAGGCAGTAGCAGGAACCGGCGAGGCCGCGGGGTTGGAAGTTCGTGATGCGAACGTCGGGTTTGGGGCGGTGGAAATGGCAGGAGAGGCAACGGTAACTGCCGAGGTGGGCGTAGACGACGCGGTTCCAGTCGAGGCGGCCGTCGCAGAGGGGGCAGCGGCGGACGTCGGCCCAGGCGTCGGGTGTAGTGGAGCTGCCGGTCACGTCCGCGCCGAAGTAAAGGACGGGACCACGATGGTTGCGGGCCACGGCGACGACGGCGGGGTCGTCGGCGTTGGCGACGATGGTTGCGTCAGGGTCGAGACGGTCGATGGCTTCCTGCCAGGAGGCGGCGGTGCGGTCGACTTCGCCGTAGCGGTCAAGCTGGTCGCGGAAGAGGTTGAGGAAGACGGCGACGCGGGGTCGAACGGTCGGGGCGAGGGAGGCGAAGGCCCATTCGTCGAGTTCGAGGACGGCCCGGAGGTCTGGAGCATCGCGGATTTGGCCGGTCCAGTTGACGTGGGGGAGGAGGGCGGCGGCGAGGCCGCGTTCGAGGTTGGAGCCGGTGGGGTTGGTGAGGACTGGCTGGCCGGCGGCGCGGGCGAGGGCGCAGAGGGCGGCGGTGGTGGTGGTTTTCCCGTTGGTGCCGGTGATGGTGATGGTGGAGTGGAGTTGACGCAGGGTGTCTGGGACAAAGACGGGGTCGAGGGCAGAGGTGACGAGACCGCTGACGGCGGTGCCGCCGCCGCGGCGGGTGAGGCGGGAGAGCCAGCCGGCGGTGCGGCCGGCGAGGGTGGCGGCGGGGCGGCGGATTGGCATGGTGGATTGTGCGGCGAGGCGGCGATTGGCGCTAGGGGCTGGCGGTTTTTTGGGGTACCCGCGGCCGCCGGGGGCCGAACCCCCTTAGGGGGTGTTCGCCCCCCGGCGGCCGCGGGATTTTGCGCGTTTTGGGAGTGGGCGAAATGGGTTGCGTTGGCATGTGAGCCAGTGTACACTTTCTGAGTAACGAGGGCAAGGGGAGCGGGCAGAGGCGGGAGAGTCGAGTGAGGAGGGGTGGGGAGTTGCGGGAGACGGGGGGTGGATGGCTGGTGTGCGTTTGGAGATCGGGGTGGCCGGGTGGGGCGAGGTTGGGCATGGGGTTGGGCCCGAGTCGGGACGCCGGGCGTGGCTGGCGGAGGTCTGGGGGTTAGTCGACGGCGTAGGTGGATAGGGCGATGGGGTCGAGTTCGAGGCCGAGGCCGGGTTTGGCGGGGTCGGGGGTCCAGTCGGGGCCGGCGGGTTCGGGGAATTCGGTGAAGACGATGCGGTCGGCGGCTTCGACGGTGCCGAGGCATTCGACGACCTGCATGTTGGGGGTGGCCAGGGCGAGGTGGAGGTGGACGAGCTGGTAGGCGTGGGAGGCGACGGGGATGTTGAAGGCGTCGGCGAGGTGGGCGACTTTCATCCACTCGGTGACGCCGCCGACGCGGCCGACATCGGGCTGGGCGATGTCGGCGGCACCGCGGCTGAGCAGGTCTTTGAATCCGTGTTTCGTGTATTCGTGCTCGCCAGTGGCGATTGGCACGGTGAGGGCGGCGGCAATGCGGGCGAGGCCGTCGAGGTCGTCGGCGAGGACGGGTTCCTCGTACCAGCCGATGCCGTATTCCTCGAAGCGGCGGCCAAGGCCGATGGCCTGCTTGGCGGTGTAGCCGTTGTTGGCGTCGATGTAGATCTCGACGTCGTCACCGAGTTCGCGGCGGACGGCGGCGACGCGGCGGAGGTCGGCCTCGGGTTGGGTGCCGAAGTCCATGCCGACTTTCATCTTGACGCGGGTCATGCCGCGCTGGACGTAGGAGAGTTGCTCGTCGATGAGTTCGCTGTCGGTGTAGGAGGTCCAGCCGCCGCTGCCGTAGATGGGGATTGAGGCGCGACAGGGACCGAGCAGCTTGTAGAGGGGGAGTCCCAGGGCTTTGGCCTTGAGGTCCCAGAGGGCGATGTCGACGGCGGAGATGGCCTGGAAGGCGAGGCCCTTGCGGCCGAAGCCGCGGACGCGCCAGAACATGTCCTGCCAGAGGCCTTCGATGTCGAACGGATCGGCGCCGAGCAGGATGTCTTTGAGGTCGTGCTCGACGACGGCCCGCAGGGCTCGCGAGGGCGCGGACATTCCGAGGCCTTCGATGCCTTCGTCGGTGCGGAGGTGGACGAAGCAGTAGCCGCCGGCGGTCATCTGGAGGGCGGTGGCGTCGGAGATGGGCGGGTCGCGGGGGACGACGAGGAGGGTGGTTTGGACGTCGGTGATTTTCACGGGGTCGCTCCTGTCCGGTCGCCAGCCCCCAATGTAATGGGTCGGCCGGGCGCACTATTGCCCGATGCTTGGAGGTTAAGAGTCGCGAGCATCGGCGTTGGGGCGGGCAGGGTGGCGGCGCGATATGGTTCGCGGGTTGGTTGGGAGGGGTGTGGGGAGCGGGATGGACGGTACGGCGGTAGTGGACGTGGCGACGGTTGGGGACGTTCAGGACGCGGTGCGGACGGCGCGGGCGGCGGGCGTGCGGTTGCGGGTGGTGGGGACGCGGAGCGTGGAGCGGTTTGGGCGGCAGCCGTTACAGGCGGATCGCTGGGATCTTGTTTCGACCAAGCGGTTGACGTGGATGGAGGTGGCGGCGCGGGATTTCACGGTTCGGGTGGGGGCGGGGGTGCGTTTGGCGGAGCTTGACGAGGCGTTGGCGCGGCTGGGACTGGTGTGGCCGGTGCGGCGGGTGGAAGCGCCGGGGACGGTGGGCGGTCTGATTGCATCTGGACGAGGGACGACGATTGCGGCGCAGGACGGGCCGGCGCGGCGGTGGGTGCTGGGGGCGAAGCTAGTGGATGGGACGGGCGAGGCGCTGACGGTGGGCGGGGCGACGGTGAAGAACTCGGTGGGGTACGGGGTGACGCATGCACTGTGGGGGTCGCAGGGTCAGTTGGGAGCGATCGTGGGGTTGACGTTGCGGGTGCGGGGGCGGCGGCCCGAAGACGAGGGTCTGGGTGCGGTGCTGGAGCGCAAGGAACTGGACTGCGCGGCGGCGCTGGTGCGGTGCGAGGACCTGGCGCCGGGGACGGCGGGGCAGGCGGTGGATGGGATGGCAGGGGCGGTGCGGGCGGTTGCGTCGTCGGACGGGTTGCGGGCGGTTGGGGTTTATGCCGAGCGCGGGGTGGCGAAGGCGGATGCGGCCGCGTTGCGCGCGCGGGGGATTGCGGTGTGGGTGGAGCCGATGGAGGAAGGGGAGAGGGATGGGGAAGGGGAGAGGGGAGAGGGGAGAGGAGTGAGAGGGATGAAAAGTGGGATGGAGAAAGGGGGAGAAGAGAGGGGAGAGGCGTGTGTTGTGGCGGGGGAGGTTGTTGGTCAGAGCTCGTCGGTTGAGGTGGCGCGGGGGGCGTTGGATCCGGGTGGGGTGTTCGTTTAGATAAGTCGTGGCCTGACGCTTTGGTCGACGCGGGACTCAAGCTCGCAGGGCGTCGATTCGTTCACGATGCTCAGGCAGTGCCGGGCTAGTCGGCAAAGTCCTGCCAGATGCGGCTTCTGACTTGCGGTAGGGACAGGCAGACGCTGTAATTCCTTGGGCGGATGCGCGCGTGAGGGAATATTCATGTCGCCGGCGGTTCTGGCGTGGCTTGACTATTCGGAGTCCGACCAGCGACGGGCCCGCGAGATCGTTTCGATGTTCCTGCAGCCCGAGAGTCGAGACGAACTGGGGCTGGGCCGGATCCGGGACGCGCTGAGCGGCACGCTGTTTCCCGGAACCTCGTTTCTGCTCACGCGGGCCCGGTACCTGCTGTTTGTACCGTGGCTGTATCGCGAGGGGGTGCGCCGGGGACACGGCGGCCAGAAGCTCTCGGCGTGGGTTGATTGGCATGAACGGCAGCTGATTGGCGCGCTGCGTGCCGGCGGGGACCGCGAGGGGCTGATCGGGCGCTACGTGGGGCCCGCGGTGCGAATCCTGCCGTCGACAATCTACTGGAACACCCTGCAACGATTCGGCATCTTGCGGCGCGAGGGAACGGAGGGCCAGGTTGCGGGTCTCCGACAGCTTGCACGTCCGCAGGATGAAGCGACGGAGTTTCTGGAGCAGTCGGACGCGGTTTGGGCGCCCTCGATCCCATCGCCGCCGGACGACTTCTTCGACCTTGCTTGTTGCGACTTCAGCCTGACGCATGACGAGGCGACGTGGCTTGCGGAGCGGATCGTCGCGGCGGTGCCCGATAGCCTGCTCCAGTTCCTGGTGTCGCAGCGGAAACGCCACGCGGACAGCGCGTATGCCTGGGAGGATCCCGAGGCTGTTGCGGCGGAGGGTCCGGTCCGGGAGGCGCTGGACGAGGCTCGACGGTTTTCGGTGGCGATGCACGGGGCCGCGCTGCTCTACAACCTGCTGCTGGCCGAACGGGCGAAGGAACTGGGTCTCTCAAGGTACGAGGGGCACCGGGACCGGTACAGGAGCCTGCTAGACGAGTGGCAGGAGGACTTTGAGAGGATCAACGCGGGGGCCTGGGACCTGAACGGGTTGTGGGCGCTGGTCGCCGCACGGGGTCGGCCTGCCGCGTTGCCGACGCGTTCATTCGTTTCCGAATGGGTTGACCTGGCACGAAATAGCGGCGGACAGGTGGCGGACAACGTCGAGGCGCGGGAGCTGATTCGGAATCGAGAACGCGTGCAGAAGCGCGGCCAGGCGCGGCTGATCAATGACCGTCTGATGGGTCAGTGGGGCGGGGCATCCGGGTCCGGACGTCTCAATTTCCGCTGGCCGGTCGTAAGGCGGATTCTCAATGAGATCGTGGACGGACGGGAGAACGGTGGTGCTGGCGCCTGACAGCCGAGAACTGCTGCTGGACGCGCTGCGGCCGCCGGCGGGTTGCTCGCTGGACCGGGCCGTGGCGACAACGTTCACGCTCGACCTGGAGACGGCGCTGACGGTGCCGCTTGCGTTTGCCGGTTTTCGATTGGACGAGCAGCCGGATCCAATTGAGGTCATGCAGTCGCTGCGCGGGATGAGCGATCGGATTGACATCTTCTGCCAGGCCGGCGCGATTGGGGCCGGGCGGTGGCCGTCCGACCTACTGGCGCTGCTGGAAGACGTGGTCCACGAGGTGCGGCGACCGCGACCGGGGCACATTTTCCATCCGAAGACCTGGGTGCTCCGATTCCGCAACGAATCGCAGGAGACCTCCTATCGGCTGCTGGTGCTCTCCCGGAATCTCACCTCGGACCGCAGCTGGGACACGATTCTCTGGTTGGACGGCCGGCGGGCGGGCCGGATCAACCAACGCAATGTGCCGCTCGCGCGGTTTATTCGCGCATTGCCCGGGTTGGCCGCGACACCGGTGTCGCCGGACCGTCACGAGGTTCTGACCGAGCTCGCCCAGGAGTTGCGACGGGTCAAATGGGAATTGCCGAGCGGCGTTCGCGAGGTCCGATTTCATCCGATCGGACTTCCGTATGCGCGACGGTTTCCGGTCGAGGAGCACTTCAGCGGCTACCGAAAGCTCGTGATTTCAGCATTCGTCCGCGAGGGCGCGATTCGGCGGATCTTTCCGCCAAGGTCCGGCCGTCGGTACGCGCTCATCTCGCGCGGCGCGGAACTCGATGTTCTGCCAGAGGACGCGCTCGAGCACGTGGACGTCTATGAGCTCGATCCGACGGCGAGCCTCGCTGGGGATGACCCCGAAGGGGAGGCCGACCGGAGCTTCTTTACGCAGCTGCATGCAAAGGTCTTTGTGGTCGAGCGCAACAAGCGGGCGCATCTCTTTGTTGGTTCAGCCAACGCGACGGATGCGGGACTGAGTCAGAACGTGGAGTTTCTCTGTGAGCTCGAGGGCCCGATACGGACGCTTGGAGTCGACGCGCTGGTGGGCGAAGACGCGCCGCTTCGGGCCATGTTGACGCCGTACGATCGCAGTACGGAGTGTCGTGACGATCCGGCCAGCGAGGACGGCCGAGCGATCGAGAATCTGCTGATCGATATCGCCGGGGGGATCCGCTTCCGGACAACCGTTACCGAGGAATCCGAGGGATGGGTCGCGCGCATATCGGCCGACGAGGCGCCGCGTCGCATCCCGGATGGGGCCTGCGTCACGATCGCTCCCCACAACCGTCCGGACGAGGCCCATCCGCTCGATCCCGCGGAGCCGCTTGACGTCGAGTTGGCGCCCCGCGAACTCGCAGATATCACGGCGTTCCTTCGCCTCTCCGCGAGCCAGACGGTCAAGGGGAAACTGCTGGAGCGGTCCACGGTCGTCTGCTCACAGCTCGAGGGTTCGCCCGACGACCGATTCCGGCAGATCTTTGCCCGGCAGATCGACACGCCGGAGAAGTTCCTGCGGCTGCTCGCCCTTCTCATCGGACTTGCCTCCGGGACGGTCACTGAAATCGTGGTGAACGGCGAGGGGTCGGGACGCTGGGCGGGAGGCGCTGGGCAGGGCGTCCTGGAGCTGCTGGCGCGCGCGCTGGCGGAGAGTCCGGAGTCCATCGATCACCTGGACGAGATCATCGAGCACTTGCGCCGGTCGCCGCTTGGGCGGGAGGTCCTTCCGCCGGGCTGGGACGACGTGTGGCTGCCGGTGCTTGAGGCGCGACGCGCGATGCGCGCGGAGGCTTCGTGACTCAGACGACCCGAGAAGATCGGGGCACAGTTCTCAGCGACTTTCAGCGAGCGACCGCGGAGCACGCGTTCCGGCGGCTGTACCGGGATCGGGAATCGTCGCGACGCTTCCTGGTGGCGGACGAGACGGGACTGGGCAAGACGCACGTGGCGCAGGAAGTCATTGCCCAGACCCTCGAGCACCTCGAGCAGGTCGACCACGTGAGGCGCATCGACATCGTCTACGTGTGCTCCAACGCGGACATTGCTTCGCAGAACATTCGCAAGCTCAACGCGACGGGCTCGGAAAGCCCGAGCTTTGCAACGCGGCTTACCCTGTTGATCAGGCAACCGGACGTGCTGAAGCCCGCGCCGGGCGGCACGGGCAAGCCAGCCACGTTCGTCGCATTCACGCCGGCCACATCGTTCCAATTCGGATGGCAGCTGGGGACTGCGGCGGAGCGTGCCGTGCTGTACGTCCTGCTGCGCGACCACCTGGGTCTCGGAGGCGCGCGAGCGACCGCTGCCGAGCGAATCTTCCAGGGCGGCGTGTCGAGCCGGCAGAGATTTGTCGACTGGTACATCGCCCCCGTGCGCTCGCGGCCGTTCGAGTCGAGCATTCAACGGACGTTTCTCGAGGCGTTCGATCGGAGTAGCGAGCGAGGGTCGTTCGTCGCCCTCGTCGAAGAGGCCGCAGGACGACGGACCCTGACCGACAGCCAGCGTTCATCGGCGCGCCAGATCGTTGGCAGGCTGCGCCGGATGCTCGCGCGAGCCGCCGTTTCGGCGCTTGAGCCGGACCTGGTGATCCTGGACGAGTTCCAGCGCTTTCGGGACCTGCTCGACGTGAAGACCGGCGGCGAAGCGGCCGAACTGGCGCACGAGTTCTTCAACCAATCCGACGCGCGCGTCCTGCTGCTCTCGGCAACGCCGTATAAGCCGTTCACGTATGCGGAGGAAGCCGACGAGGGTGGCGGTCATTACGCGGACTTCCTGAAGACCCTGGAGTTCCTGGCGCACACGGACGAGCCCGTGGAAAGCCTGCAGGCCGATCTGGACGCCATGCGGCAGGCGGCGCTGGCGGGCGAGCCGACGGCGGGGATCCGAGACCGGGTACAGGCGCAACTGCGGCAGTGGATTGCTCGAACCGAGCGACCCACGGGCGACCGGCGCGCGACGACCCTGGATACGGCAGCGAGCGCGTTTCGCGTGCAGTCGGGCGACTTTGCCGGCTTCGTCGCGCTGCGACGCGTCGCGGACGAGGTGAAGGCGCCGCTTGGGGTCGAGTACTGGAAGTCGGCGCCCTACTTCCTCAACTTCCTGAGCGGATATCGGGTTGGGGAGCGGGTGCGCGAGTGGATGAAGGATGCGGAACTTCAGGCCCGGCTGGTACCGCTATTTGAGGGCGCACAGCGCATCGACAAGTCCGACGTTGAGCAGTTCCGGCCGCTCGACTGGGCGAACGCGCGGATGCGTGCGCTGTACGGGGCGACGCTCGAAAAGGGCTGGTGGCGATTGCTCTGGATGCCGCCATCGCTTCCGTATCACCAACCCGGCGGCCCCTATGCATCGGTCGATTCGACCGACATCACCAAGCAGCTCATTTTCTCCGGCTGGGTGGCCGCGCCCGCGGCTATCGCTTCACTCCTGAGCTACGAGGTCCAGCGACAAATCTTCACGGGAGCGGGGCAGCACTCGAATACGCCGGCGGCCCGGGCAGCTCTGGCGAGGCGCCTCGACTATCGAATGGCCGATGGGCGGCCCGCTTCGATGTCGACGCTGGCGTTGTTCTGGCCGCAGCCGGCGCTTGCCGCGCGCACCGACCCGTTGGACGCCGCCCGCGACCACGCCGAGTCGCCGAGCGTGGAGCGTCTGCTCGAGTGGGCGTCCGGCCGCGTCGAGGAAGTCGTCGGATCGAACGGCAGCACGAGTGCAACAGCGAGCGCCGCCTGGCACTGGTTCGCGCCGGTGCAGGCCGATCGGGGCAGCGCGCTTGCAGCCGCGCTCAGCGGGGAGTGGCGACGCAACCTTGCCGACGCGCTGCGGGGAGCTTCGCCCGATCATTGGTCCGAGGAGGAGCGGGGCGAGGCGCTCATCGCGCACGTCAGCCTCATGCAGGAGGCCCTCGGGGATTGGGCGCCGGAGTCGGAACGGCCCGCCGATCTGGTAGCGACTTCGGCGCTGCTCGGTTTAGGAGCGCCGGGGAACATCGCGTGGCGAGCGCTCAAGCGGCTGAGACGGGCGGACGACCAGATGACCGAGTTGGGCCACTGGCGAGCGGCGGCGATCCTGGCGTCCGGCCTGCGGAGTCTCTTCGCGCGGCCCAACGCGATGCTGCTCCTCGACGGCCTGTACGAAGGCCAAGGCAGCGCGCGCGCGGACGAAGGCGCCTATTGGCGCAGGGTCGCGCGCTATTGCATCGACGGGGGGCTCCAGGCGGTCCTCGACGAGTACATCCACCACCTTGCCGGCGAGTCCGGGGCCGACACGACGACCGACGAGGGGCTGATCTCGCTGGCGGTGACCGCACGGCGGGCAATTGCCGTCCGGGAGTCGGTCAACCGCGCTACGGACATTGATCACTTTGACGGCGAGGGCATCGCGTTCCCGAGCCGGTTCGCCATGCGCTTCGGCAGCACGCGCTATAGCCAGGACGAAGCCAGACTTCCGGAAGTGAGGGCTGCCTTCAACTCGCCGTTCTGGCCGTTCGTGCTGGCGACTACCTCCATTGGCCAGGAGGGAATCGACTTCCACTGGTGGTGCCATTCGGTGGTCCACTGGGACCTCCCGGGCAACCCGGTCGACTTCGAGCAGCGGGAGGGCCGGGTGGATCGGTACAAGGGTCACGCAATCCGCAAGAACGTGGCGGCCGCTCACCGATCGGCCGCGCTGGCCCCAGGAGTCGGCGATCCCTGGACCGCGGCCTTCAAAGCCGCCGCGACGGAACGAGACGACGGGCTGGGCGACCTCTCGCCCTACTGGATTTACCCGGGCGCTGCTCAACTCCACCGGCGAATCATGGCCTTTCCCCTGAGTCGCGACGAGAAGCGATGGGACCGGCTGCAAGAGTCGCTGGCGCTCTATCGACTGGCCTTCGGACAGCCCAGACAAGAGGACATGCTGGCCGTGCTTCAACGCCGCGGCGTCGCCGGAGATCCTGAACGGATCGCCGAGATGCGGATCGACCTTCGACCGCCGGCTCCGGATGCCATCAAGTAAACGCAGCGTTCAGTTTCGGCAACCGGCGGCTATTGGGCCGAGCGTCTCCATTGACTCTCCATCGTCCACGGCTTGGGATTCGCCGGTGACGAAGCTGGAGACAACTCGGACGCATGGGTTCTGGGTGATCGGCTGCCGGCAGGGGGTAGCCGGCGGATACGAACCGAGTGGGCCGCGGAGTCGGCGCAATATTCTGGCGGGCTGAGTGGACAGGGTGGCCTATACTCTGGGCTTCTTCGGGGCGTGGCGCAGTCTGGTAGCGCGCATCGTTCGGGACGATGAGGTCGGAGGTTCAAATCCTCTCGCCCCGACCACTTTCCGGCCTCCGGTGACCTGGCGAGCATTTCTCACCACCGCACGGTGCGGTCGGCGCACGCCATCTGACGGCCGAGGGCACCGCAGCCCGGCGTATGACGACAGAGGGGCCCGGGTCGTTACCTCTACGGAGGGCCCGCGTGGGAAGTCGACGGCCTGGCCGGTTAGCAGGCTGGTTGGTATTCGGTGGGTTTGAAGATGTTGTTGGTGAGTTGGAGGTGGCGGACGTAGCAGATGATTTGGCCGACCTGGGTTTCGGTTACCCCGGGGACGGGGAGCATGTTGCCGAAGTTCCAGTGGTGCTGACGGACGCCGCGCGTGACAGCCAGGTGGAAGGCGGCGTCACCATGATGGCCGGGGTGGTAGATGCGGTCGATGAAGGTGGGGCCGAGGTTGGTGCCGGTGGCTTCGGGTCCATGGCATTGGGCGCAGTTTGTGTCGAAGACGGTCTTGCCTTGACGTGCGGCGTCGGACAGGTCCGCTGAACCCGCGATGGCCTGGGGCGCCGGATCGTGGGGTGCGGGGGTTTCGCCGCAGGCGACGAGAGCCAGCAGGGCGGCGACAACAAAAAGGAGGGACGCCACGGTGGCGGGGTGGCGCCCCTCCGGGGGGGTCCCTGCGTTGGGCGCGCAGGGTGCCTTCCGGGGTGGCGGAAGGCAACTAGATGTCATGTGAGGTTACATGTCGACGATGGGCATGGTAACGCGAACGTTGCCGCCGGCGGAAGACTGAAGAGCGCCGAGCAGGACTTCCATGACCTGACGGGCTTCGATGGGTCCGCAGGTGGGGGTGCCGCCGTTGTTGATGAGGTCGATGAGTTCGACGACAGCGCCGGCGATGTGGCCCTGGGTGTACTGGGTATGGGGGATATCGGAGGTGACCAGGGTGCGAGATTCGTTCACGGTGGTGAGGGTGGCTCGCTCCTGGGTGACGCGCAGGATGCCGTCGCTGCCGAAGACGTCAACGTCGAATACGCCGGGCATGGGCTTGCACATGTTCCAGAAGGCGCGGACGTCGTTGTCGTATTCGATGAGGATGCTGACGGCAGGGTCGGTGTCGGGGTCGTGGCCGCCGTCGCTGGCGTAGCGGGGACCGTAGTCCTCGAAGTTGATTTCGTTGACGGCGTAGACGGCGGTGGGGTTGCCCTGGGCGTACCAGTTGATGGTGTCGCACATGTGGGTGCCGTTGCGGAAGAGCATGGCGCGGGGGCCGCCCTGGTTGGCGACGACGCGCTTGACGTCGCCGATGGCGCCTTCCTCGATGAGCTGGGCGGCCTGGACCCAGGGGAACATCCAGCGGCGGGAGTGGTCGACGAGGAAGGGGATGCCGGCGTTGGTGACGGCTTCGATGATGCGGTCGGCGTCAGCCAGGGAGGAGGCGATGGGCTTTTCGCAGAGGATGCCCTTGACGCCGGCTTCGGCACCGTCGATGCAGATCTGGGCGTGGACGTTGTCGCCGGTGACGACGCTGAGGATGTCGAGGTTTTCCTTCTCGAGCATCTCGACGTGGCTGGTGTAGGTGTTGACCTCGGGAAGGGTTTCGTTCCAGTCGGCGTTGAAGTTGGCGATGGCGCCCTCGTCAAGGTCGCAGACGGCGACAACTTCGGTGTCGGCCACATGGTGATAGGCCGCGACGTGGGAGTGGGGCATGGCGGTGCCCCAGCCAGGCTCCGCGCCTTGGGCGGCCGGCCGCTGGCCGATTCCGGTGAGACCTACAACGCCGGCGCGCATCTGATCGCTCATGACTGCCTCCGTGGCAACCCGCGCGCCGGGCCGAGCCGGCGCCTGGGATTGAATTGTACGGCGCGGCAGATGGAGGTGTGGCCGGACGACCATTTCCGTCTGGAAAGCCGTGCATAACCCGGGCTTGGTTGCGCGGAAGACTCCTCACCCGGCGCCGAAGACGGCGCCGGCCTCTCCCGCAGGGAGAGGCAAGATTTGGCGCCTCGGAAGGAGGAGGTGAAGCAGGGGGCTAGAGGGCTTTGAGGGCTTCGACGATGGCGTTGGCGGTTACGAGGTCGTGGATGCCGGAGTAGATCTGCTTCCAGCGGACGATGCCGTTGGTGTCGATGACGAAGGCGGAGCCGGTGGCGAGGTTGTCGCCGTAGAGGTTCCAGACCTCGTAGGCCTTGGGGACGTCGGTGGAAAGGTCGTAGGCGACCTTGAAGGGAACGCCGAGGCTGTCGATGGCCCACTTGGCGCCTTCGAGGTTATCGGTGCTGACGGCGACGACTTCGGCGTTCTGCGCTGCGATCTGCTGGTAGTTGTTTTGCAACTCCACGAGTTGCGTGCGACAGGTCCCTCACCAGAAGGCGCGGTAGAAGACGAGGACGACATTCTTCTGGCCCTGGAAGCCGGCGAGGCTGATTTCGCCGCCGGTGGCGCTGGGGAGGGTGAAGAGCGGGGCCACGGGGCCCGCGGCGACCTGGGGCGCGGGGGCCTGGGTGGCGGCGGGTGGGGCCTGGGTGGGCGCGGGGGCGGCCGTTGCGGGCGCGGCTGTGGGCTGCGGCGCCGCGGTTGTGGGAGCAGGAGTTGCAGGCGGCGGTGGGGCCGCGGTGGCCGGGGCTTGAGTGGCCGGGGGCTGTGTGGCGGGGGCCTGAGTCGCGGCGGGCGGCTGCGTCGCCGGTGCCTGAGTAGCTGCCGGCGGCTGGGTGGCGGGTGGTTGTGTCACCGGAGCTTGGGTGGCGGGTGGTTGCGTGGGGGCCGCGGCCACAACGGTTGCGGCGGGCGCAGCGGTTTGTGGCGCAGCAGCGGGCGGCGCGGGCTGAGACTGGGCGGGAGGCTGCGCAGCAGGGGCCGGCGCGGCGGCGGTGGCCGCGACGGCGGGCGGGGGCGGGGCAGGTTCGGGGTCCTCGCCGCAGGCGGTTAGCGTTACAGCCAACACACCCGCCAAGGCAGCGGCGGCAAGCCAGCGGACCCGTCCGGGTCTCTGTCTGAACGTGCTGGTCATTTGCATGGGGTCTAGTAAGTCTGACAGAACGGACGGATGTTGACTGGCATACGTTCGACCGCCCGTCGCATCGTCCTATGACCTAAGGTTAGCGCGCTGCGGCAGGGGCTGTGCGAGGACGGTGCGAGATGGCGTGCAAGAAGCGGTATCGGGCGGCCGTGGTGGGGCTGCGGGGGATTGGCGCGGGGGCGGAGAAGGAGAAGTTCAGCGGGAACCGCCGGGCGGCGCCGCATACGCATGCCTCGGCTCATAGCGCGCATGAGCGGATTGACCTGGTTGCGGGGTGCGACCTGGATGGGTCGCTGCTGGACAAGTTCCGGGAGACGTGGGGCGAGGGGCCGGCGTTGTACGACGACCTGGACGCGATGCTGGCCGCCGAGGACATCGACATCCTGAGTATTGCGACCTCGGATCACACGCACGCGGACCTGGGGATCACGGCGATCGAGGCGGGCGTGCCGATGGTGTTCTGCGAGAAGCCGATGACGACATCGCTGGAGGACGCGGACGCGCTGGTGGGGGCGGTGGAGGACGCGGGGACGTCGTTCAGCGTGGACCATACGCGGCGCTGGGACCCGTTTTTCCGGCAGGCGTATGACTTCATCCAGTCGGGGCGGATTGGGCGAGTGGTGCGCGTGGTGGGGACGTGGAGCGGCAAGCGGGCGCTGGAGTACCGGAATGGCTCACACACGGTGGACGCGGTGAACATGTACGCGGGCGGTGCGCCGGAGTGGGTGGTGGGGGTGCATGAGCCGCCTGGCGAGTGGGCGGAGCCGGCGCCGAGCGCGCTGGTGCAGTACGACAACGGGGTGCTGGCGTTCATCAACCAGACGAAGGCCGTGGCGAAGTTCACCGAGTGGCAGGTGTTCTGCGAGCAGGGGCGGGTGCGGATCGGCGGAGTGCACTCGACGGTGGAGTTCGCGGCGACGACGCCGAGCGGGCAGGAGGAGTGGCTGGAACGGCAGTTGCCGACGCAGAAGGTGTACCGATCGGCGATGTTGAGCAGCATCGACAACCTGATCCGGCGGCACGAGGGCGGGCCGGAGACGTTTGCGAACGTTCGGACGGGGCTGATGGCGGTGGAGGTGATCGAGGCGATGCGGCGGTCGCATGACGCGGGGCAGGCGAAGGTGGAGTTTCCGCTGGCGCGCACATAGCCAATGCGGGCATTGCCCTTCGACAGGCTCAGGGCGAACGGTCATGCGCTCGCGGCGGGTGTGTGAGACTCGGGCGGACTGGCACCGGCGATACCGATGAGGACTGATGATGGCTGAGAGCGACCCCGCTTCCGACGCACTGTGTGACGTGGTCTACGGCTTGGCCGTGGTGGGCACGGTTTCAGCGGACGGTGAGCCGAACGGGATGACGGCGAACTGGATGTCGCAGGTGTCGTTCGATCCGCGGATCTTCGCGGTGGCGATCCAGGACACGGCGCACACGCGGAAGAATATCGACCAGACGGGCGTGTTCAGCATCTCGGTGCTGCCTGAAGGGTCGAAGGATTTGTCGCTGAAGTTCACGGCGAAGTCGACCAGCGGCGAAGGGCGACTGGAAGGCGAACCGGTGTCGACGCACGAGACCGGTACTCCGGTTCTGGATGCGGCGACGGCGTGGTTCGAGTGCAAGGTGGTCTCGTCATCTCAGCCGGGCGATCACGTGGTGTATTTCGGCGAGGTGATCGGCGGTGGCATGGGCGAGGGCACGTCGACGACGCTGCGGGACACGGGGATGAGTTACGCCGGGTAGGCCAGCGTGCGGTTGGGAAACCGGTTGCGCTAGGGTTAGGCGTGAGCCGGATTTCTGACAGGTTAGAACCATGAGCCTGTGGGTTCGAGCAGGACGTCGGGGACTCCAGCGCTCGTCGCTGATCGGTGTGGCGTTTCTGGTGGCGCTTAGCCTGGCGATGGGCGGCTGCGGCGACGAAGAGTTGAAGCGACAGGACTACAGCACAGCCATCGCGCCGGAGCGCTGCGGTGGGTCCGGCGGCGGGCCCTGCTAGACGGGGACCTCTGCGTAACCCTGAGGTGGTTGCCCGGAAGACCCGTCACCGGGTTCGGCTGGGGACGGCCGAACCTGCCTCTCCCCCAGGAGAGAGACCTTTGCGTAACCCGTAGTTGGTTGCTCGGAAGACCCCTTGTATGTTCCTGGGTCCTTGGATTGGCCAAGGGCAGTGTTAGTGGGCCGGGACAGACCGTTGACCTCTGGGTCCCTTGAGACCGTCGGTGAGCAGGGTCGTCCCGGCCCCAGCGCTGACCCAGAGCCCGAA
>JAJDZD010000017.1 GCA_022824865.1 Chloroflexota bacterium
TGGCAGCTCACACGGACGTCGCGGTCGGGATTGATGTGGCCAAGGCCCAGTTGGACATCGCGGTCGAGCCGACGGGCGCGACCTGGACCGTGCCGCGCTCGCGGGGCGGCCTGCGGCGCTTGCAGGAGCAACTCCTGGCGCTACGGCCCACCCGCATCGTGCTGGAAGCCAGCGGCGGCTACGAGCGGCTCGTGGTCGCCACCCTGGCCGCGGCCGGCCTGCCGGTGGTCGTGGTCAATCCGCGCCAGACCCACGACTTCGCGCGGGCCCTCGGGCGCCTGGCCAAGACCGACCGGCTGGACGCCCAGGTCCTGGCCCGCTTCGCGGCCGAGGTGCGGCCCCCGCGGCGCCCCCAGCCCAGCGCCGTGGTCCAGGATCTCCAGATCCTCAGTCGCCGCCGGCGCCAACTGGTCAACGACCGCGCGGCCGAGCAGCAGCGGCGCCGCCCCGACCGCCCCCACCTGGACCTGGGCTTCGACCCCCTGGCCGCCGCGCGGACCGCGGCCCTCGCCAAGGTCGAGCGCCAACTGGCGGCCCTGGTCCAGACCACGCCCGAGTTGCAGGCCCGCGCCGCCTGCCTGCGCAGCATCCCCGGCATCGGCCCCGTGGCCGTCGCCACCCTGCTCGCCGAGCTGCCCGAACTGGGGGCGTGCTCCCGCCAGCAGATCGCGGCCCTCGTCGGCGTCGCCCCCTTCAATCGCGATAGCGGCGCCTGGCGCGGGCGCCGCAGTTGCTGGGGCGGCCGCGCCCAGGTGCGCGCCGCGCTCTACATGGCCGCCCTGACGGCCGCCCGCCGCAATCCCCACCTCCACGCCTTCTACCAGCGCCTCATCACTGCCGGCAAGCCGGCCAAAGTCGCCCTCGTCGCCTGCATGCGCAAGCTCCTCGTCCTCTGCAACGCCCTATGTCGCGACCACACCATGTGGAATCCCACCGTGGCCTAACCCTTGACCCTCAACACAGGTGCTCTCAGCTCACTCCTTCCCAATCCCCCACGTAGACTCAAGTACGCGGAGCCCTCGCCCCGCCATCCCCAGCCATGAACGCCATAGACACCCTGCCCACCGTCGCCGATACGCTCGGACGCGAACTGCGCGACCTGCGCATTTCCGTCACCGATCGCTGCAACTTCCGCTGCCCCTACTGCATGCCGGCGGAGGTCTTCGGCGCGCGCTACGCCTTTCTGCCCAAGCCGGAGATCCTCACCTTCGAGGAAATCGAGCGCCTCACCCGCCTCTTCGTCGACCTGGGCGCCCGCAAGCTCCGCCTCACCGGCGGCGAACCCCTCCTGCGAGCCGACCTGCCCACCTTGGTCCGGATGCTCACCCGCATCGACGGCGTGGAGGACACCGCTCTCACCACCAACGGCTACCTGCTGCCTCGCCACGCCTCCGCGCTGCGGGAAGCCGGGCTGGACCGCATCACCGTCAGCCTCGACAGCCTGGACGACGACGTGTTCAAGCGGATGAACGGACGCGAAATCAGCGTCGAGCCGGTGCTCGAAGGCATCCGCGCCGCCGAAGCCGCCGGGTTCGACCAGATCAAGATCAACTGCGTCGTCCAGCGCGGCGTCAACGACGAGGCCGTCGCCCAACTGGCCCGCCACTTCAAGGGCACCGGCCACATCGTCCGCTTCATCGAGTACATGGACGTCGGCAACCTCAACCACTGGGTCCTCTCCGAAGTCGTCCCCGCCCGCGAAATCGTGGCCCGCGTGAACGAAGTCGCTCCCATCGAGCCCGCCGCCCCCAACTACCGCGGCGAAGTCGCCAACCGCTACCGCTACGTCGACGGCTCAGGCGAAATCGGCGTCATCTCCTCCGTCAGTCAACCCTTCTGCGGCGACTGCACCCGCGCCCGCCTCTCAACCGACGGCCATCTCCTCACCTGCCTCTTCGCCGGCGGCGGCACCGACCTCAAGACCCCCTTGCGCGACGGCGCCACCGACCACGAACTCCGCGCCCTCATCCAAAGCGTCTGGACCGCCCGCACCGACCGCTACTCCGAAGAACGCGCCGGCCTCCTCGACGAATCCGGCCACCCCCACAGCCCCCCCAAAGTCGAGATGTACCAAATCGGCGGCTAACTCGGCTGAACGGTCGCTAACCCATCGGCCCGCCCATCGTGCCGGTCCCCCCACCGTGGAGCTTGTCTATCTTGTTCGAGCCAGTGCCAGCCGATTGATTCGCTGCCTTCCCAATGTCCGCCAACGCCCGCTTCAGGATTCGACCCAGGAACCTCAATACCCGCATATTCCAGCCAATCTCAGCCTGAAATACTTCACATCGGAATCTATCACGAGGGCTGAATTCGCAGCCGGCGGGCGCTTGTCGAGATGTACCAGATTGGCGGCTAGCGTCGACGTGCCTGGATGCGTCAACAAATGCGGACCGGGCCACTTACATGAACAGACCGACGTTGCCCATTCCGTCGCCGCCATGCAGCTTGTCGACCTTATTCGACCCGCTGCCAGCCGTGTCGTTTGCTGCCTTCCCGATGTCCGCGAACGCCCGCTTCAACATGCGAGCCAGGAAACGCAGGATTCTCATCTTCGAACCTCACACCACGGGCTCACCCCCTTCGAGCCGAGCCTGCGGTAAGACCGGGCAAGTTTCAACCGGCTACATCCCGGTCCCACCAGGCGGATTGCCCATGGCGTCACCGCCGTGCAGCCGTTCCACCTTATTTGCGCCAGTACCAGCTGTATCGTTCGCCGCCTTGCCGATGTCCGCCAGCGCCCGCTTCAGAATGCGTCTCAGAAACCGCAGCACGCGCATGTTCAGACCAACTTCAGACTGGAACACTCAGCACATGAATCTATCACCGAAGGGCTCGCCGCTTAGGGCGAGGGAAGGCCGTGGCGACCAGCATCGTTTCAGACGACGGGTACAGTGCGGCGACGCCGTAAATGGCAATCGCGTGCCCCGCTCTGGAGGCCTGACGAGACCGAGCGAGCCGACTGCACAATGCCCCGCTTCTCGCGGCCTCCAATGCGTCTGCCGGTCAGAATTCCAACTACCGCCGAACTGAATCCCTCCCCGGGTCGGACTGGACACCTCGGCGCCAAAACTGGACACATTCGCCGGAAAACTGGACACATTTGGCCGAAAACTGGACACATCGGCCGCCAAAAGTGGACACCTGTCCACCCACGCCTCGGCCTGGACACCCGGAGAGACGCCCTCCGCTCCGCGCCTCCCGCACCCCGAACCGCTAACCCCTCCCCTTGCCTTTTGTAATCATATCGTGTACAATGGATCCACATGCCTGCCGCCCTTTCCCTGGAGTCCTCATGCCCGCCCTCCTCGTCCATATCCGATCTGGCTGCACCCGTCTGCCCTCCCTCGTCACGCTCTCTCCGTCACGCCCACACCTCCAGGTGGCCAGCCCCGCTCCGCACGCCGCTCCCGGCCTCCGGAAGTCGTCGAATCACCCGAAAAATCCGCCAAAAACTGTCTCTCGCCAGGCCGCCCCCTTAAGGGGGCGGCCTGGCGAGAGACAGTTCCCCCTATCATCCCCACGCATGAGCCGCGTGCCACACTCCCAGAATGACCTTCGCTGACGACGCGCCGCTCTGGCAGCCAAGCCAAGCTCGGCAATCCAACAGCGCCATGGCCCGCTTCTGGCGCGCCGCCGAGGCCCACACCGGCCACCACTTCCCCGACTACGCCGCCCTCCACCGCTGGTCGGTCGAACACAGCGCCGATTTCTGGTCCTTCTACGCCGACTTCGCCGGCATCCGCTTCACCAACCCACCCGTCCAAGTCAAGGGCCCCGACCGCATGCCCGGCACCCAGTGGTTCCGCGGCGCCACCCTCAACTACGCCGAACACCTGCTCCGCCGCCGCGACGACAAGCTCGCCCTCGTCTACCGCACCGAATCCGGCCAGACCCGCCGCCTCACCTACGCGCAGCTTGGGCGCGAGGTCGCCTGCTGCGCCAGCGCCCTGCGCCGCCTGGGCGTCCAACCCGGCGACCGCGTGGCCGGCTACCTGGTCAACGGTCCCGAGACCGTTATCGCTTTCCTCGCCTGCGCCAGCCTCGGCGCCGTCTGGAGCGCCTGCTCCCCCGACTTCGGCGCCGCCGCCGCCCGCGACCGTCTCGGTCAGATCGAACCTCACCTGCTGCTCGCCAGCGACGGCTACACCTACAACGGCCGCCCTTTCGACTGCCTGCCAATCATCCGGACTCTCAGTTCGGAGATTCCGTCGATACAGCACGTCGTCGTGGTTCCCTTGGGCGAATCGCCAACGGCCGAAATGCCCAGAAACTGGCTCGGCTGGGACAGCCTGCTGAACCTCGCAACGAGCCACGAACCCGAATTCGCCCCGCTACCTTTCGACCACCCGCTCTACATCCTCTACTCGTCGGGTACCACCGGGGCGCCCAAGTGCATGGTCCACGGCTCCGGCGGCTCACTCCTCCAGCACCGCAAGGAACACCAGCTCCACACCGACCTGCGGTCCGACGACACCATCGTCTACTTCACCACCTGCGGCTGGATGATGTGGAACTGGCTGGTCTCGGCCCTGGCCACCGGCTGCACGCTGGTCCTCTACGAAGGCAGCCTGAACCATCCTGATTTGACAACCGTCTGGCGTCTGGCCGAAGAGCTTGGCGTCACGGTCTTCGGCACCAGTGCGTCGTTCGTGGAAGCCTGCATGCGGGATGGCATCCGGCCTTGCGAGATAGCCGACCTCTCAGGAGTTCGAACCCTGCTATCAACCGGCTCGCCGCTCTCGCCGGACGCCTTCCGCTGGGTGTACACCAACGTGAACGACAACCTGCACCTGGCTTCCATTTCGGGGGGAACCGACCTGGTGTCCTGCTTCGTGCTGGGCAATCCCGTGCTGCCCGTCTATGCCGGCGAGGTTCAATGCGCCGGCCTGGGCATGGATGTCGCGGCCTTCGACGAGCACGGGAAGCCGGTTCAGGGTCAACAGGGCGAATTGGTCTGCCGCCGACCGTTTCCCTCGATGCCTGTGCGATTCTTGAACGATCCGGACGGTCGCCGGTACCGCGCAGCGTATTTTGAAACCTATCCAAGCGTATGGCGCCACGGTGACCTAATTGAGATTACGCCGCGCGGCGGCATCGTCATGCTGGGTCGCAGCGACGCAACGCTGAACCCGGGCGGCGTACGAATTGGAACGGCTGAAATCTATCGGCCGCTCGAGACCATTCCCCAGGTCGTGGCAGGACTGGCGACTACGGTTCGACGCGAGGGCCGTGACGAGATCGTGCTTTTCGTCGTGCTGCGGCCCGAGCACGACCTTGATGCAGCGCTGCGCACAGAGATTCAACGCGCGATTCGGACGTCGGCTTCGCCCCGCCACGTACCGCGCCGCATCCTTGCTGTGCCCGATCTGCCGCGAACGCGCAACGGCAAGCTAGCCGAGTTGACCGTCACACGAATCCTTCGAGGCGAACCGGTGACCAATCGCGAGTCCCTGGCAAACCCCGAGTGCCTGACCGTCTTCGAGTCGCTCCGCGCGCAACTCCTCCAAGCGGAGCCCGCCCATGCCTGACCAGCCCGAAGCTGTCATCCTGGCCGCCCGGCGGACGCCGATCGGCAGGTACCTCGGCGCGCTGGCCGGTCTCAGCGCCACGGAACTGGGGCGCAAACTCGCCGTCGACCTCCTGCGCCGCACGCATATCGATCCCGAGCAGATCGACCAGGTGATCGTGGGTTGTGCCTTACAGGCCGGACTGGGCATGAACGTGGCCCGACAAATCGCGGTTCGAGCGGGCATCCCCGTCGAGCGACCCGCCTTCACCGTCAACCAGGTGTGCGGCAGCGGGTTGCTGGCGGTGCAGCTTGCCGCCCAGCAGGTCTGGCTGGGACAGAGCCACCTCGTCCTGGCCGGCGGTGTCGAACGCATGTCCGGCGCGCCATTCCTGACGCCGCGCAACGGCGAGGGCGCTCCCGAACTCACGGCCTCGCCGATCGATTCGCTGCAGGGCGACGGGCTGGTAGACAGCTTCGAGAATATCCACATGGGCTGCACCGCCGAACGAATCGTCTCCAAGCTCGGCATCTCCCGTGCCGAGCAGGACGCGTACGCCCTGGAGAGCCAGCGGCGCTATCAGGCGGCCCGAGGCCAGCTGGCGGCGGAGATCAGCCCGATCTCGGCTCCTACCGCCAATGGTCCGGTTGAGATCAACGCTGACGAGCATCCTCGAGAAACCAGCCGCTCGGCGCTCGCGGGACTTCGGCCCGTGTTTCAGAGGGACGGCACGGTCACGGCGGGAAACGCCTCCGGCATCAACGACGGCGCCGCGCTGGCGGCCATTTCGTCCCGCCGCTGGGCGGACGACCACGGCCACCGATACGACCACGCGTTGCGCGGCTTTCACTCGGTGGGCATCGAGCCCGGGTTGATGGGCCTGGGCCCGGTGGAGGCAATTCGAGGTCTACTTGATCGTCACAAGCTGACCGACGAAGACATCGACCTCTATGAGATCAACGAGGCATTCGCCGGTCAGGTCTTGGGCGTGCTTCAGATGCTGGGCCTCGACTCTGACAAGGTCAACGTCAACGGTGGCGCAATCGCCTTAGGCCATCCCATCGGCGCCAGCGGTTGCCGCATCCTGGTGACGCTGACGCATGAGATGCGAAGGCGCAGCGCAAAGCGCGGAGTGGCGGCCCTATGCGTCGGCGGCGGAATGGGCATCGCCGCCCTGGTTGAGCAGGTGTAGTGGAGTGTGCACATTGGTTGACAAACCTCAAGTTTGCTTTGATGGTTTACAGCGACAATCATCATGTCTTACAACCTCTTCAAGTGCTCTGAACGAGCCAATAAACGCTTCATTGAAACACTCGTTTAAGTCTGGATTATGTGCCTATGAATACACCTTCGACTCCTTGAGTCCAGCAGCAAGCACGTGTAAACTCTCGAACCTCATCCCGAATACTGGTGCGGGTTAGCCATGCCTGAATTCACAAGCGGCGTCCTGGAGCAGTTTGGCCGGGAAGTCTTCGAGGCTGCGGGCTCGCCTCCCGACATTGCCGACGCGGTGGCCTGCTCGCTGGTGTTGGCGGACCTCTCTGGGCATCCGTCCCACGGCGTCATGCGGATCCCCGACTATGTGACCTACATCGACGAAGGCCTGGTCGATCCCCTGGTGAGACCCTCCATCAAGCAAGTTTCGCCCAATGCGGTCTTCGTTGACGGCCACTGGGGATTCGGGCAGATCACGGCCGCCGATGCCGTGGCTGAAGTTGTCAAGCTGGCGAAGGCGTCCGGCATCGCGATGGCCGGAATGATGAACTGCAATCACGTGGGCCGGGTGGGGGAGTGGGCCGAGTTGGCGGCCGCCAGCGACGTCATTGCCCTCATGGTGGTCGGCGGTCCCTCGGACATTGTGACGGCCCCGTTCGGCGGGGCCGAGACGGCGCTGAGCACCAATCCGATTGCGGCGGGAGTGCCGGCCGGATCGCGCGATCCAATGATCCTGGACTTTGCAACGTCCGCGCAGGCCGTCGGCAAGATCCGCATTGCGCAGGCACGCGGAAGTCAAATGCCTGAGAACTCGATTCTCGACTCCGAGGGCACTCCTACGACGAATCCGAACGACTTCTTTGACGGCGGTCTGCTGCTCCCGTTCGGCGGCCACAAGGGTTCGGCTCTGTCGATCTTGATCGATGCCCTTGGAAGCGGGATGACCGGATCGGAGCTGACGGATCGCTATCACAAGCTGGGATCGATCCTGATTGGCATCGACCCGGCCGTTTTCCGGCCCAGGAACGCCTATGGAGCGTCGGTGGATGGGCTGTTCGACCGCGTCACGGGCGTGCAGCCAGCGCCAGGATTCGACGAAGTCCTTATACCCGGTGAGCCGGAACGTCGGGCGCGCGCGGAGCAGCGCAGGTCGGGAATCGAGGTGGCGCCCGCCACGCTGCAGACGCTGCTGGACACAGCAGAAAAGCTGGGGATTGACGCCGCCGCACTGAGCGATTAGCCCTAGGACCCTCGGCCAGATGTCTATACGCGGGTCGCACGACGGCTTTGACGGCCTTTTGTGCTCGCCGTACGCTGCCGCCGACGCGTTGACGCCGCATCGATGAGCGAGGCGATCGCATGAAGCTCGGCGGATTCATGATGCCGTTGCATCCACCCGGCCATAACTTCACCGAAACGATCGCCGCCGATCTCGAGCAAATTGTTGAGGCTGATCGGCTCGGCTTTTCCGAATACTGGATCGGCGAGCACTTCACGGCTGAGTGGGAGAACATTCCAGCGCCTGACTTGCTGATAGCTCAGGCCCTTGGCCGCACGAAGAACATTATTCTTGGTACGGGCGTAACCTGCCTTCCCAATCATCATCCGTTCGGCTTGGCTCACCGAATCGCTCAGCTGGATCATATGGCGAAAGGACGTTTCTATTGGGGTGTCGGTTCCGGTGGTTTTCCAGGGGATCTTGAAGCATTTGGATTCGACCTAACGTCTGGTGAAAATCGCAAGATGACCGGGCAGACAATCCAGGCCGTTCTGGATATCTGGAACGGGCAGGCGCCGGGCACCTATGAGTCGAAGTATTGGAAATACACGATTCCTGAACAGGTGGATGCCGTTGGTCTGCGCCTCCATCTGCGCCCGTACCAGCAGCCGCACCCGCCCATCGGAGTGGCCGGCGTGTCGCCGTCGTCGGGAACTTTGCGCCTGGCCGGTGAACGCGGCTGGATCCCGATGTCGATCAACATCATCCCGCCGGTGACGCTGAAGACGCATTGGGCCGCCGTGGAAGAGGGCGCTCAGAAGACGGGCAAACAGCCCAGCCGAACCGACTGGCGGATTGCCAGAACGATCTACGTCGCCGATACCACCGAGCAAGCCCGGAAAGAAGCCATCGAAGGCAGCATGGGCCGGGACTTTCGCGACTACTTCTTCCGGCTGCTGCCGCTAGCCGGGATGTTCGACCTGTTCAAAACCTCGTCTGATATCCCGGACGAGGACGTGACGCTCGAATACCTGTGCGATGAAGTCTGGATCGTCGGGAGTCCCGACGAGGTTGAGCGACGCTTGCGCGCGCTCTACGACGAGGTCGGCGGTTTTGGCGTGCTGCTGGCCATGGCCCACGAATGGGAGCCGGCCGACGGCTGGAAGCGCTCGCTCCACCTGCTGACGCAAGAGGTCATGCCACGCCTGAAGGACCTAACGCCAGCCGCCTGAGTGGCAGCTCGACCAGATAACTGAACCTAGCGGCGTCCTGAGAACTCGCGTCGCCAGTAAACCAGCGGCTGCAGATCCGCCACGCACCCGTCTTCCACGATTCCAATCACCATTGCGTGATCACCGTGTTTGGCAACGAACGATCTCCGGCAGATGAGCGTGGCCAGGCTATTGGCGATCAGCCGCAGGTCATGTGGACCGGCGGTGTTCTCGCACTGCTCGAATTTGTCGTCGACCTTCGACGCGAACAGGCGCGCAAGATCAGGCTGTTCCTCACTCAGGAGGTGAACAGCAAAGTACTCGCCCTCCGTCATTCCGCGGTAGCTCCGGGTCGACTCGTCCACGCAGACGATCACCGAGGGCGGACTCGCCGAGTACGACGCAATTGAGGTAACGGTCATGCCACAAGGCCCCGAGTCAGGATCCAGGGCAGTGACGACGGCGACGCCGGAGGCCAGCGAGGCCATAGCCTCCTTGAAGACGTCGAGTGCGTGCGGCGCGTCGGGCGTTTCTCGCGTCATCGAGATATCGACCGCGAGAGAGGGCGCGGCGCGGAAGATTTATTGCGACGCTGGGTCCGCGCGGCGCGCATGTCTATTCGGTGAAGTCCCGGCGTCGCGCCTCGGGCTTGGGATCACCACCCCGCATCGACGAGTCGCCGCGGTGATACAGATCGGTCATGTAGGCCTCGTGCGAACCCAGCTCGCGAATGACCCTGCCGATGTCGGCCAATGCGCGCATGAACACCCTTGCTACGGTCCGGAGCCCCAGCATCCTGGTTCGCTTCCAGGGAGCGGCAGGCGGCTCCAGCGTGCGACTTCCGCGGGCCGGCTGCAACCTGATCGGGGCAGCCTGTTCGCAAGAAGCCGCTAGACGGCGGCCTTCATCTCCCGGTAGGCCGCCAGCATGTGCGTGTTGGCGGCCAGGGTGGTCTCAAGGGCCTCGCCAAGCCCCGCAAGCTGCGCTCCCGGAATCGCTGTGAGGGTATAGGCGTCCGGGATTTCGGTGAAGGTGCGCATGCCGGCGCAGCCGACGGACAGCGTGGCGGTTCCGTTAGCCACCGCGCGTGGCAGAGCCGCACATGCGGGCCGGCCGAGGATCGAGCCGCCGACGCCGTGCCAGTGGGTTCCGCCGAGCGCCTCCTCCAAGAGCATTGCCTGGCGTGGGTTCGTCCAGACCACCACGGCGTCGGGCGCCAATGGGAAATCGGCCAGCGGCCCGTAGACGATGCCGCCGGCGGGCGGATCAAAGTGCGGGATGTTCGCGACTTCGGCCTCATCGATGTAGTTGATGGCGCACATGTCGCCAACCAGACCCATCAGTTCCGCGCTCTTGGCCTCGTCCAATTCAAAGCCCATGACCATGGCGCCGATGGGGCAGGCCATGTGCGCCTGCGCATCGGCGAAGAACACTCCGATTTCCGCGCGGCGCCAGAAGGTGCAGGCGGATGGGACGGCAGCCGTTGCCTCGGCAATACCCTCTGGGGCCTCGGCGACGCGGGTGAGGGCTACTGGCGGGAAGTCAAGCGCCAACCCGGATTGCAACTGGGACGCGAGGTCAGCAAAGTCATTGGTCATGTCACGGTTCCCCGTCGAACACGCAGCTCCTGGCCGGTTGCTGCGGCTACTTGCTGACGATTAGCTTACTTCTTGGCGGCTTCGTAGTAGGGGTTGGCACCGGCAGCGTGGTCGGTCACGTCGACCACGCGTGAAATCTCCGGCACGCTGTCACGGAGCGCGACTTCGATGCCCTGCGACAGGGTGACGCTGGCCATACCGCAACCCTGGCAGCCGCCGGATAGTCGCAGGTACGCGGTGTCGTCTTCCACGGCGACTAGCTCGGCATGTCCGCCGTGAGCGGCGATAGCCGGGTTGATTTGGTGGTCCAAGACGCTGATCACGCGCTCGGCCACGGGCCCAGTGGGCGCAGCCGTCGAGTGGGCGGGGCCGCTACCGCCGACCGCGGGACTGGGACTCTGCGGATTGCGCACGAACAACCCGCCCCCGCCGGGCGAGTCGGAGAGGTCGATCGTCGAGCCGCGCATCTGGTCCACGCTGCCGGATGGGATGACAACCTGCAGGCCATCGGCCGAGGTCACGACCGCATCTTCGGGCGTCGCGTCGTCAACCGACTTCAAATACATGTCGTAGCTGAAGCCAGTCCCGGAAACGCCGGTGATCTCGATCCACATGGCCAGCCGCTCGGGGTTTGGCTTGTCGGAGTGGCCGCGATAGGCGAGCACGAGATCCCTGGCGGCATCCGTCACTTCCACCAGCGGCTGGTCTGTCGCGGCGCTATCGAACGTCATCGCGGTTTCCTGTCGGCGGCGCTCCGTGGCCTCACCCCTATGATATGTCCAGACCGGACACATGGTTTACAGACGTTCGGGGACATGGTTTACACATTTAGGCGGGCTTCCGGAGGTCGATGGTGGCCAGCTGGTCGGTCATAAAGTGCAGGGTCCAGCAGCCGTCGGTGGGCGTGGGGCGGAAGGCGACCAGCTCGCCCCGCAGGCCCTTGGGGACCCGCAGCCGCCGGCCCTGGAACGACACCCGGCCGCCCAGGCCCACCCGCCGGCGCTGGTCGTCGGGCCCGTAGGGCACGGGCGGCAGCTCGGCCGGATAGGGCCGCAGGCTGACGTGATAGCGGCTGGCGGGCACGGCCAAGGCCAGCGCCTCATGGGGCCGCACCTGGTTGTACTCGTGCCGCCAGGCGTCGAAGCTGGCCTGCCAGGCGGCCAGATCGGGGCGCGGCGGCTGCGGGCCGAAGTCGCGCTGGAGGGTGCCGTGGAATCGCTCGTCCTTGCCCAGGGTCTGCGGGTGGTACGGGCGACTGTGGCTGACGGCGATGCCCAGGCGCCGCAGCCAGACCGTCAAGGGCGTGTAGGGATGGGCGGGGTGGTTGCCCCAGGGGCTGCCGTTGTCGACCAGCACGCGATCGGGCAAGCCGTAGCGCTGGAAGGCCGTGACCAGGTGGGCGCGCACGGTGGCGGTGCGTTGATTGGGGCAGGCGACCAGGCCGAGGGCGTAGCGCGAGTGGTCGTCCAGGATGGTCAGCGGATGGCAGCGCCCGGGGCCACAGGGCCAGTCGCCCTTGAAGTCCATCTGCCAGAGGGCGTTGGGATAGGGATGCTCGAAGCGCTGCCAGGCGCGCGGCTGGCCGGCGCCCTGCGCGGGATCCAGCCGGTCGTGCCGCCGCAGGATGGCGGTAATGGTGGAGGCCGCGGGCAAGGGCTGGACGCCCTGGCGGGCCAGCAGCACGCGCAGCTTGCGGCCGCCCCAGGTGGGATGTTGGGCGCGCAGGGCCAATACCGCCTGCTCGATGGCCGGGGCCGTCTGCGCCGGACTGTGCCGCGGCCGCCGCGAGCGGTCCTGCAGCCCGGCGGCTCCCTCGGCGGCGTAGCGCCGCAGCCACTTGTAGCCCGTCGGCGCCGAGATCTCGAAGCGCTGGCACAGCGCCCGCCGGTTGGCCCCCGGCTGCGTGGCCAACGCCACAAACTCGGCCCGCAAGTCGCTCACCTGTCGCTCCGCAAACGGCACATCCCGGTCCTCCATTTCATGTCCAGATGTGTAAACCATGTCTCCGAACACGTGTAAATGATGTCCCCGGTCTGCACAGTGGGAGAGGGTTGGGGTGAGGGTCTTCCGGGCAACCACCCCCGGGTCATGCACACGTCTCTATTGGAAGACGGCCAGGTGAGGAAGTCCCATGTCCCCGCGCGCTGAATACGAAAGCCAGCTCCAGCAGGTGCACGACGAGCTCCTGCTCATCGGAAGCATGGTGGAAAAGGCCATCAAGCGTTCAGTCGAGTCGCTCCGCACGCGCGACGTCGAGTTGGCACAACGAATCGTCGATGAAGACGACGAAATCGACGATCGGTACCTGGCGCTCGAGGAACTCTGCATTGACATCATCGCCCGGCAGCAGCCCATGGCGAGCGATCTGCGCGCGCTCATCACCGGCATGCAGGTCGGCTCGGAGCTCGAGCGCATGGGCGACTACGCCGAGGGCATTGCCAAGATCAGCATCCGCATGGGCGACGAACCCCCGCTCAAGCCGCTGATCGACATTCCCCGCATGGCCGACATCTCAATCGGCATGTTGCGCGACAGCCTGACCGCCCTGAATGAGCGCGACGATGCTCTCGCGCGCCGGGTCTGGCACACGGACGACGAAGTCGACCAACTCAACGACCAGGTCTATCGCGAGCTGTTGACCTACATGTTCGAGGATCCGCGCAACATCCAGCGCGCCACCTGGCTCACCTGGGTCGCCCACAACCTCGAACGCATCGGCGACCGCGCCACCAACATCGCCGAACGCGTCATCTACCTCACCACCGGCCAAACCCCCGCCCCCGACGAACGCTGGCCCGACGTCGGCGAGACCGTCCCCCCGGACTCTGGCGCCCCACCCAACAACGGCTCCATGCCCGCCTGACCGCCACCCACCCTCTTGGCCACCAGCCAGGTCCGCTCCATCACCTCCCATCTAGGCCGAAACCCCCAATCCCGGGCTTCAATCTGTCCCCTCTCCCCGTGGGAGAGGGTTAGGGTGAGGGTCTTCCGGTCGAAGCGCCCCGAGTCACCCCGGCGCTCTCTTCCACCCCCTTTTCATGGCACAGCCGTTCCGCGTCTTCACAAGGCTCACGTCGCTCCTCGCACGCCAGCCACAAAGCCTCGGCCACCGCGTCCGTTTCCCGGAGCACTTCAATGTTCGTGAACCGGATTACTCTGATCCCCTGCGCCTGCAGTGCGGCCGAACGTTGGTGGTCCTCTGCGCGCTTCGTCGGCTGCATATGTCCGGCGCCATCCACTTCCACCGCGAGGCGCAACTCGTGGCAGTAGAAGTCCAGCACATAAGGCTCAATCGGGTGCTGACGGCGAAACTTCGCCCCAAGCTGCCGGCGACGAACCAACTGCCACATCACCCGTTCGGCGTCCGTCTGTCGTCTCCGCAGCGAGCGTGCAAGCGAAAGCAGCTTGGGCGGGGTCTTCTCGAACGGTGGGTAAACCCGACGCATGTTGACCCAATTGGCGTCTCGAGGCCAACCAGCCTCCAACCAAGCGAAATCTCGACACACTACCGCGCTCCTGCGCCTGATGCCGGTCCTTTCCTCTGCGAACGGGAGAGGGTCCTCCGGTCGAAACGCCCGGCCCCACCCGGCCCGTGGTCGGGATTCGCCTTCCCGGACGCCGATCTGTCCCCTCTCCCCGTGGGAGAGGGTTAGGGTGAGGGTCTTCCGGTCAAGGCGCTCCGCCCCACCGCCATCGTCGCTATACCTGTCAGCGCCGAGCCACCATCTTCCCCCTCTCCCTGTGGAAGAGGGCTGGAGCCTGCCCCGGACGCGATCCGGGGGTGAGGGTCTTCCGAGCAACCCATCCCGGGTTAGCAAACACCAATTGCATCAAGCTGCCTATTGGTTCACCTATCTGCAAGGGCCTTTTGGCTAAAGGTGTATCCGCGCGCACCCCGCCAGATCATGAAAGCACTTCCATCCCTCCAAATCCGAACCCTCGCCGAATTCCTTGGCACCGCCTGGCTCCTCATCGCCATCGTCGGCTCCGGAATCATGGCCCAGCGCCTCACCGACGACCCCGGTCTCCAACTCCTCCAGAACGCCCTCGTCACCGGCTTCGCCCTCGCTGCCATCATCGCCGCCCTGAGGCCCGTCTCCGGCGCCCACATCAACCCCGCCGTCACCCTCACCGCTGCCGCCGTAGGGCAACTCCCCTGGCGCGAGGCCGCCAGCTACCTCCCGGCCCAGGTCGCCGGCGGCATCGCCGGCACACTCCTCACCAACGTCATGTTCGGCCTGCCCCCCGCCGAAATCTCAACAACCGTCCGCGACGCCCCCATCACCTGGCTTGGCGACCTCGTCGCCACCGTCGGCCTCCTCAGCCTCATCTTCACCCTCGTCGCCACCAGGTCTTACAACTTCCTGCCCGGCGCCGTCGGCGCCTACGTCGCCGGCGCCTACTACTTCACCTCATCCACCGGCGTCGCCAACCCTGCAGTCGCCATCGGCCGCATCTTCACCGACACCTTCGCCGGCATCGCCCCCCAGTCCGCCCTCATCTTCATCCTCACCCAACTAACCGCCGCCACCCTCGTCACCCTCACCCACCACCTCCTCGCAGCCTCAAACCGCTCTACCTAGCCGACGTCTCTGCATGGGGCCGGCTCTGGGCGTCGTCAGCCTGAACGCCAGATGGCACTCGTTGATTCCAATCTCGCCTCCATTCGCGCTCATCGAGCCAGGCATCGGGCGCGCGCAAGTAATCCGACCTGCGAGACAGCTGGCATCTGAGCCTTGAATTCTTGATCCGACTCACAAGGTATAAATTGCTGACGTCAAGTATTGTCGATAAAGTTACCAGCAGGCCTCGCGCCAGCGGAGTTATCCCATGGACCCCCGCACAATTCAGCTGAGTGCCTATACGACAATCGTTATTCGATTCATGATCGCGATCGTCGTCGCGGCTGCGGCATTCCTCGTATTCGCACGCGAATCGAACGCCTGTACGTACGCGCCAATAGGGTCTCCGACCGAAGAACTTGGAAAGGCATCCGAGGTTTTCGCTGGAAAAGTCATTGCGGCAACTTCAATTCCAGACGGCAGGGTTTATCAGTTCAAGGTCCACACTGTATGGAAGGGCGCTCTGCACGACAACCGTTTTATTCTCAGAAACGTAGGAGTGTATGCAAAAGGCACAAGTTGCGAGGGAACCTATGAACAATATATTGTGGGGCAAGAGTATCTCGTTTACGATGATATTTACGTGAGCAGCCGGACACGGTTGCTAATGAACGCAAATGAAGACTTGGCTGAATTGGGCGAGGGCCAACGCCCCGAGCCCGGGTCGAGTGGGCCGGTGCCGCCAGCCCTCATTAAGGCCCGGGAGGACATTGCTAAGGCAAGGGTCAGAGAGGAGCAGGCAGCCCAGACACGGACTCTTTTCGTCGTGTCGGCGGTAGCTTTCCTAGTGGTAATGTTAATTTGTGTCGTGCTGTGGAAACACGCTGTGTCTCGACGATGAAACGCGACGAACTTTGAGCTGCTTCCAGGACTCACGCGCTGAGTTCCATGGGATTCCGACGGAATCAGGTAGGTGCGAAGGGCAATGCCGAGGAGTCCATCCGGTGGCGGAGTCGAGTGACCGTGCACTCAGGTAGCCGGTGGGCACTTCATCCCGATTGCCGGTCGTGCCCGTGGTGACCGGAGTCATTGTGAGATAGGTGAAGCGACTTGCCTGAGGTCGCACGCGTCTTCGCCGACACCTTCTCCGTCATCGCTCCCGAATTCGGCGGCACGTTGGTTGCCCTCAGTTGGCGCCCTTTTTGGCATCCGCGAAGCGTTCGCCGTAAGCTCATCTTTCCTGCGACCGCGATACGAAGCCCAGTCCGCTGCGCGGCGGGTTCGTGACCGTTCGTGGTGAGCTTGTCGAACGGCAAGACAGTTAAGGGACCCGACCTGCTGGAGAAGACACATGAGTGCCGAACCCCAACTCTTCAGAATCAACCCCGAAAACCGCGAGTCCGAGAAGATCGCCGAAGTCGAATTCGCCAGCTTGGGCTTCCAGGAGCGGCGCGACATCCAGGAATGGGTCGCCGCCAACCCCGGCAGCCTCGGCGAAAACCTGCTCATCATCGGCAAGGAGTTCAGCGGCTTCGACCGAACCGACGAGCGCCTGGATCTCCTCGCCGTGGACGCCGACGGCAAACTCGTCGTCATCGAGCTCAAGCGAGACGACTCCGGCGCTGACGCCCACTGGCAAGCCATCAAATACGCCAGCTACCTCCAACGAGCCAGCGCGGACGACATCATTCGCATGCTTACCGAGCACACCGGAGACTCCGAGGAAGAAGCCACCAACAGCCTCCTGCAGCATCTCAACACCGACGACTTCAATGCGCTGAACAACGACCAGCGCATCATCTTGGCCAGCCACCGGTTCGCGCCGGAAGTAACGTCAGCCGCTCTCTGGCTGAACGAAAAGGTCCCAGGTGAAGATCTGATCACCTGCGTTCAACTGACACCCTATCGGGACGTTCGAAGTGACTCGCTTTACGTACAGTCAAACACGATTATACCGGTGCCTGGTATGGACGAGTACATTATCGGGCTTGGCGACTTCTCGAACGAAATTCGATCTATGACAACAAAGGGGGTCAAGCTCTCTCAGACTATTGCGAGGAATAAGAACGATAAAATCCCAGTTTTTCTCAGGGAGGTGTCAAATCGAGTCAGAAGTAGCCTCCCTGACGATCTCAGGCCGAATAGAAAGAGTAAATGGGCAGGTATGGGCCGCAACTTCAGATACTACAAGATGTGGTATTCACAGCCCAACTGGGGAGTCCACAGGCTTTGTTATTTGATTAACCTCTACCAAGAACAACTGGGCGAGTCTACGGGATGGAGAGCGAATCTAGGTTTTAGATTTCGGGATGGAGGTATTGAGAACTTGGAATCCATACTCACGGATTTACAGGTATACGGAGACCAGTGGTTGAACGATCCATGGGATGAGCTCCTCGTAACCCGCCGCGGAAGTGCGCTGGACGAACCGTATGCGGACACGCTCGCCGAGACGCTCAGGCATTTCATCGAGGTTGTCACGCCGCGCATTGATGAGATTGTGGACGCAGTCAACCAGCAAGAGGCCTGACGCCTATGAGACTAATATAATACTATGAACTAGATAATCAACCTGTGTTCCACTAGAAGGCGAAGCAGATAGTCAGTGAAGTGGTAGGCGGAGTCCGTTCCTGCTTTGTCTCATACTGACAGCAACGTCATCCGGCACGAGCCGACTAGTAGCATATGAAGTGATACAGACAGTCATCAAGCCGAGGGTCGCCTGGTCGCGAACGTTTCGAGCCACGGTTGCTAGCGGCGAACTGGCGATCCGTATAAGCGGAACGTGGCAACCCGAATAGGGCACGGCCAAGGACGCCGGCCGCGGCACGCTCGCGAACCGCGTATTGACAGGCTCGCACAGTTCGCGCTGAGTCGTTCACCTCCTGTCGTGTCCGGGTTGCTGGATTCTTGGGCATGCAGTGGATTTTGGGGATTGCGGGGCGATGCCGTCCCCGTGTCGCCAAGTGGGCCCTTCCTTCGAGTCACGCGATTTCGGAGCTACAACAAGTCGTAGTGACCCTACTCTTTGTCGCGCCGACCGATCCGAACCCCCAAGTACACCGCCCCACCCAACACCAGCACCCCCGCGACCCCGGCAACAATGCCCACGACAAGCGTGCCAACTGACAAGGAGTCTTCGCCGGCTTCAGCCCCCGCTTCCTCGTCGCTCGCTTCGAACACCGATTCGCCAAAGGATTGAAGCCGACCAAACGGAGAGTTGGCTCGCTCATCTCGCTCACACTGGTACAGACCTGTCATTCCGCTCAGATTGCGAACGTTGGACACATCCTTCAGTTGCGGATCATAGTCAAAGATGGGATCAATAGTCATTTCCTCAGGCGAAATAACTGTGTTGAGACGCGTGACGTACGCGAATCTCCTTGCCAAATCTTGCAGCAGCGGATGGGTGACTCTTAACTCCCGCGTTGGTGCCGCGTACTCGGTAATAAACGCTTGCCCGCCATACTCGTCGGCCTTGGTGCCCATCAGCCGTCGGTAGTCGTTGCTCTGGCCTCGGCCGAAGAACGTCAACTCGTCATTCGAGATTTCCATTTTTGCGTAGTTCGCGGGGATGGCCTGCCGTTCGGCGTAGATCCATACCATCACTGCCAGGTCCGGGTTCGCCGCGACAGCCGTGAGACGCAGTGGAATCATCGGACGTTCCGAGGGATACGTCACCTTGACCGGCTCCACGTCCTGTGCACCTTTGTCGGGACGCAGCTTCATGGCCAGGAACACGAAATCCTCATCGACGTACAAGTCGATCAGCGGTTCCATCGGTTCGGTGACTCGATAGCTATTCTCCCGTAGCCAGGTCACCAGGGCGTCCGGATCCTCGGAGCCGACGACGTCGAATCCATAGGGTCCAACTTCGCCGCTGGCGAAGACGGTGACAGCTGCCGGGGCGGCAGCGATAATTCTTTCGACTTGCGGCTCGCGAAGAACACATTCGGGGAGTTCCGGCGCTATGAATACCGGATCGGTTGCAACCTCAAGCTCCCGGAAAGCCGCCATGGCGTCCTCTGGCACCTGGACGGACTCCACATCGATGGCTTCCGGCAACGGCAAGATCCACGAGAAGTCCGGCGCCGAGCCCGTGTACTCGATCTGCACGTAGGCCGACACGGTCCCGTCCCCGTTCTGCGTAAAGATGATCCGCTCCGCGTTCTGATCCACCGGCGTCGTCGTACAAAAGAACCCGCCGCACGCGAACACGGACGGTGTCGAAGCCAGCACGGCAACCATCGCCGCAACCACGACCAGCAACCCAATCGCCAATCGCCCGGTCGGCAACGGCATGCGCAGCGACCCTGCCGCGAATGTCCGACCAGGTATTCGAACATCGCGCCTTCGCCAGCCGTCTGAATCAAGCATTAGCTTCGACATGTGACCGGATACTCCTCGCCGCTCCGATAGATAGTACGCGCGCTCCTATCGAATCGTTCCATTCAAATGCCGGATTGACGATTCCGAACGCCGCCTGATACAAACAACCGACGAGCCGTGGGCGGTCGGTTCGCAGACCATCCAAGCCACGGCTGCCACTGGCGAACTGGCGCTCCGCGCACGCGGAACGTGGCCACTCGAATAGGAGCACCGCCACGGACGCCGCACCCATCATCATCGCCATGGTCACGGTCGGAGCAACGATCGTCTTTGCTGTCAGCGGCGCGGCTTGGCGACTCGGCAGTCGGCTGGGAGCCGTCGAGAAAGGCCTGGCAGTCTGCGAGTCCGACATCCGTAACTTGAACCGGAAAGTCGACCGCATCCTGGAGCGTCTCCCTCCGCCACCCGCATAGCGGATTCGCACGTCGCCCGGCGCTGCGTGTACCCACTGGATTGACGAGCCCGAAGGCCGCCTGATACAAACAACCAACGAGCCGTGGGCGGCTGGTTCGCGAACCTTCCGAGCCACCGGCTGAGGGCGTGCTGGCGGAACGATCCGGCGACGCGTGGCTATCTGACAAGGAGTTCCGCCTTGGACGCCACACCAATTGTCGTCACCATGATCACCGTCGGCCTGACCTTGGTCTTTGCCGTCGCCGGCGCGGCCTGGAGAATCGGCATGCGTGTCGGTACCGTCGAGGAAGGCGTTAACGGCTGCGACCTCCGGCTCCGAGATCTTCGGCTCGATGTCCAGGACCAGGGCGCCCGGCTGCACTCCGACATCCAGGGCGTTCGGACCGACGTAAAGACCGGCATCGAGAGCCTGCGAACCGAAATCAATGACAACACCCAGTTAGTACGGACCGAAGTCCAGGATCTACGAACCGACGTGAAGGCCGACATCCAGTTGGTGCGAACCGAGGTCCAGGACCTTCGAACCGAGGTGAAGGCCGACGTCCAAAGCGTGCGGACCGAGGTCCAGCAAGTACGGACCGAAGTCCACGATCTGCGGACCGAGGTCAAGGCTGGCATCCAACTCGTCCGGACGGAAGTCCGCGATCTGCGGACTGAGGTGAAGACCGACATCAAGGAACTGCGCGCCGACGTCAAGGCTGACATGCAGGAACTCCGCACCGAAATGCACGACGACATCGACGATCTGCGGTCCGAGGTTCGGCAAAACAACGACAAACTCGACCGAATCCTCGAGCGCCTCCCGCAGACCGTCCCCTAGCGCGGATATTCCGTCGCAAACTGCGTCGCGCTCAAGCGGCTCGGCCAGCTTCGCCTTAGTCAAGCCATGGCGGTTGCCGACCACGGCCGGTCGAGTGTTCGACTGCATTGCGAACGCGATGGCTCCCGACTCGAACAACGCCAGCCTCCGCTCCCCGCTTAACCCGCCTCTCCCGGACCGGCGGTCGTTGTCCTACCCCGGCGCCTCGGCCGCCAGCACTTGCGTAATCCAGCTGTTAATGCTCTGCCCGCTTTCGGCCGCCGCCTGGGCCACGCGGCGGTGCAACTCACTCCCCAGCCTCAACTGCAGCTTCCCCGAAAAAGGCGCCAACGGCTCTACCCCGTCCTCCCGGCAGGACGCCAGGTACTCGCCGATAGACCGCTCAAACTCCGTCCGCAGTTCCCGCACGTCCGTCGCCTCGAACGTCGCGATCGGATACGCGCCGGTGTTCACGACCCGCCCATGCAGCCGCTCCACCGAGTCGTCGTACTCCACCGTCGCCACGTAGCCCTTGTACTCCATCATGGTTCCACTCCCAGCGCCTGACTGGCCCAGCCATCGGCTAATTCAGCGCATCGACTGCTTCCCTTGGTCGGGTTCTGGGTTGCTGTCTGTGCTCGGTAAGTGTACACTGGGCCTGACGTTCTCGCAAGCCTTCTCGGAGATCCCTCGTGTCCGCCGCCCAAGCCTGCTTCCCAAGATTTCGACCAGGGCTCCCCAGCACGCTCCTATTCGGGATCTTCCAGGCCCCACGGCGCCTCAAGAGTTTTTTGGAAAAAACTCTTACCCGCGCGAGAGGCGCCTTTTTCGCCCGTTCCGCCGCCGCTCGCACCTCGTCCCCAACCGCCCGGGTTGAGCCGCCCGCCCGCAGGCGGTACCGTCAGACGCTGCCTGCCCACGGGACACGCCGCATGAGCCAGGACCAGAGCCCCCCCAACGTGCTGCTCATCATCACCGA
>JAJDZD010000044.1 GCA_022824865.1 Chloroflexota bacterium
GTGGCCGCAGGCGCCGCCGTTGCTGCCGGCGCCGCCGTAGCGACGGGGGCCGGCGCGGGTGCGGCCCGCACGCCGATCTCCAGGTACTGCGCCTGCACCCAGTTGCCGTCCTCCACCTCGCGCCACTCAATGTTGTCGATCACCTCGATCACGCCGGTCAGCGCCAGCTCGGTGCCACCGGGCGCAACGTACTGGATGTCCCCGGTTTCGGTGCTGGGCGCCGAGCGCACGTTCAGGCCATCGCTGGGCACCACCACGGCTGTCGTAGCGACGGGCCGCGACTCGCGCCGCTCAATGACCTGGGCCGGGTCCGTCGGAATCTCCAGCACCTGGCCGACGAAGATGAAGTTCTCGTCCGGCAGGTCGTTGAAGTCGACCAGGTCGGCAACGCTCACTCCATACGCCGAGGCGATGGAGAACAGCGTGTCGCCGTCCTGTACGGCGTACTCAATCGGCCCCTCTGGCGTGGGCGTGGGCGTAGGAACCGGCGGCTCGGTTGGTGTGGGCGTGGGCGCGGGCGTGGGCGTAGGCTCAGGCACCGGCGGCTGCGTGGGCGCGACGGTGATTGTCGGCGCGGCGGGCGCTCGGCCAGGCGTGGGCTGTAGCCCACTAACGGCGGCCGTGGGCGCCGCCGTTGGAGTGGTCGCTGGTGGTTGCTCCTCCTCCCCTCCGCCCGTCAACGCCATCACCAGCACCACAATCAAGACGATGGCCAGTACAGGCAGAACCAGAAGCGTGACGAACAGCCGATACTGTCGCAGGCTCCTCACCGCAGCCCCCTAATCCCCGGGGCCGCTGGTCTCAAGCCGTCCCCGGGTCAACAACTGCCGGCGGTCTCGCGCCACGGAGCCTCCCTTAAACGCCTGGAGCCCAAGAACGCGCGCTGCAGACTAGAACGTAGCCGTATTGTACACGCGCGGCGCCCTAATCGACTGCCGCAGGCTGGCCGGTCCGTGATCTCGCCGGGCCTCAGCCGGCGCGAAACGTGACCGGCTCGGAGGTGGCTGCGTTTCCCGCGCGGTCGGTCGCAATAGCCACCACCTCGTGTTCGCCAGGCTCACTGGTCCAGGTCACTTGGTACGGCGCGAAGCGGGCCGTTCCGACCGACTCCCCGTCGACCCGGTATTCGACGCTTGCCACGCCGCCAGCATCCTCAACGGCAACACCCAGCGGTACGGTTCCGGCGGCCGCGCCGGCTTCCGGGCCCAGGCCCACCACCTCCACCGTGGGCGGTGTGTTGTCCACGAGGAAGCGTCGGAATGCGATCTCGACACCCCCGTCGGCGGCCAGAACTGTCAGCCGCAGGGTGTAGACACCATCGGGCAACTGGATCGTGTCGACCGCGCCCAACTGCTCGTCAATGCGGGGCACGTCCAGCGGGGAGCCGATGCGCGTCCAGGCGCCGGGTGCGGGGCCGACGCCGTAGTGCAGATCAGACGAGACGAACCCGCCGATGGTGGCCGTGCCCGAAATCTCCAGGATGGTGCGGACAGCCTGACCCTCGACCGGCACCACGATCTGCGCGCCGATGCCCTCGGCTGTAGCGACTGAGGCTACGCCCCCCCCGGCAAAGACATCCGGGGGCAGCCGGAAGGGCGAATCCTCGTCCACTGCGCGCTGCCAGGCTTCGGCTTCCGTTGGCAGGACGACGAACACTTGTTCTTCCACCTCGTCGAGCGGTGAGTTCGGCGTCGCCAGGAGCCCGGTGGGGACGTGGATGCGGAACGGCTGGTGGATGACATCGCGCTGCGTTGGAACCGTTCCCGGCGCGAATTCCTCCATGCGGGTCTCCGGCGTAAACGGCGAAGGCAACAGCCCGGACAGCGCGTCGACTTCCTGCTCGATCAGGGTGGGGGGGCGCGGCCAGTCGACGATGTTCAGGCCGGCATGCGCATGATCCATGAAGCGCCGCCAGATCGGCCCGGCGCCGCGGACGCCGGTCACGTCGTCCATTGGCGTACCGTCGGCGTTCCCTACCCACACACCGGTTGCCAGTTGCGGCGTAAAGCCCACCGTCAGCGCATCGCGCGTGTTTTCGGTAGTGCCGGTCTTGACGGCGGCCGGACGGTCGATCAGGTCCAGTAGTTCGCGAACCTGCCCAAAGCCGACTTCACGGGCGACCCGATCCGAGAGGATTGCCGTCATCAGGTACGAAATCTCCGGCGCAAGCACGCGTGCGCTGAGCGGAACCCGTGCAAGTGTGAATGGCGACTCGTCGTCCCCCAGCGAGCAGCCGTCGCCCAGTTGCTCCACGATCAGCCCGCGCGCATCGCGAATGCACAACACTGCCGAGGGCGTCACCCGCCGGCCGCCATTGGCCACGGTGGCGTACGCGCCGGTCAGTTCCAGCAGCCGCACCTCGTTGGATCCCAGGGCGACCGCCGGGCCGATGCGCGATCGGTCCGTGAGCGACGTGATGCCAAGCCGGTCCGCGACATCCAGCGTGGCGTCCAGGCCGGCGAACAACTGCGTGCGCACGGCCGGAATGTTGAGCGAACTGCCCAGCGCCGTGCGCAGGCTCACCGGGCCGCGAAACTTCCGGTCGTAGTTGCGCGGCCGGTACGGCTCCTGGCCGGCGATGGGCACCGTGGTCGGGATGTCCAGCAGCATCGTGGCCGGGCTGTAGCCCTGCTCCAGCGCGCTGGCGTACGTGAACAGCTTGAAGGCCGATCCCGGCTGCCGAAGCGACGTCGTCACGTTGACCTGGCCGTCGATCACTTCGTCGTTGAAATCCAGGCTGCCGACCATCGCCAGGATTTCCCCGGTGGCCGGGCGGATGGCGACCAAGGCCCCGTTGGTGACCTCACGGTCCGCCAGGGTCGCCACGTGTTCGCGGACCGCCGCGTCGGCCGCAGCCTGCAGGTCCAGGTCCAGCGTAGTGGTGACCTCCCAGCCCTGGTGGCTGATCTCGGGACCGTAGCGGTCCTGCAGGTCGCGGACCACGTAGTCCAGGAAGTGCGGGGCCGGCGACGTTGTTTCGCGGGGAGGTGCGATCTGCACCTCCTCCTCTCGGGCCGCCACCACCGCCCCCGCCGGCGCCAGTCCGTGGCGGGCAATGGCCGCCAACACCCGCAACTGCTCGCGCCTGGCCGCCTGCGGATCAACGTGCGGGTTGTGCAGCGACGGCGCCGGCAGCAGGCCCACCAACATGGCGGCCTCGGCCAGCGTCACCTCGGCCAGATCCTTGTCGAAGTAGGTCTCGGCCGCCGCGGCCACCCCGTAGGTCAGGCCCCCGTAGTGGTTCTGGTTCAGGTACAGGCCAAGGATCTCGTCCTTGGAGAACCTCTGGCTGATCTGCCAGGCCAGTACCGCCTCCCGCAGCTTGCGCTCGTAGGTCTCCTCGGGCGTGAGCAGGACGTTCTTGACCAGCTGCTGGGTGATGGTGCTGGCGCCGGACACCACCTCGCCGCCCCGCCAGTTATCCCAGAGCGCACGCGCGATCGCGCGTATCTCCACGCCCGGGTTGTCATAGAAAGTGGCGTCCTCGGCCGCGACTACGGCGATCTTGACCACCTGCGGGATGTCCTCGGGCGGCACCACCCGGCGGCGGCCCTCGCCCAACAGTTCGCCCAGCGGCCGGCCGCGCCGATCGTGGATCGTGGTGGTCTGGAAGAGCTCGCCGCCGACGGTGGCGATCTCGTCGACCGGCGGCAGGTCGGTCAGGAAGGTGGCGGCGACGTTGAGAGCGATGACGACCCCGGCGCCGGTGGCCACAACGAGGCCGAGCAGCGCAACGCCCAGTCCGGCCAGGGAACTGGCGGCCAGGGCCAGCCACAGCCAAAGCCGGTTGCTACGCTTTCGAGGTCTTGCGATTAGCCGTCTACGCTTGACCATAGGTCCGTGTAGGCCCGCGTCCGCACTCCTTCAACGCTCACCCATGCAAGGCTACGCGCTGCACGACCGTGAGGCCGCCGCATCAACCATGAGAACTCATACCCGGGCCGTTACGTAATGGCCGCGAGTCACGAGGCCGCGCCGTCGACGCCCCGATCCCGCTGGCGACTTGCGGCGCAGGCGCTCGGCCTGGTGGGCGTGTTCGCCATTGCGATTCTTGCCGTGGTCTACGCGGACGTCCTGCGCGACCGGCTGGCCGGCGCGGGTTACGCGGCGGTTTTTGTCATTACCGCCGTCGGCGCGGCCACGCTGATCCTGCCGGCGCCCGCGGCTGTGAGCGTGGGTGCCTTTGCCGCCGCCCTGGACAGCATCTGGGCCGTGGGCCTCGTCGCCGCCACCGGCCAGATGGTGGGCGAACTCGGTGGCTACTACGTGGGGTGGTCCGGCAAGGGCGCGCTGACCCACGTGAAGGGCTATGCCCGTCTCAGCGGCTGGATGGCCCGCTACGGCGTGGTGACCTTGTTCGTCATGGCCGCGATCCCCAACCCCTTCTTTGACGTGGCCGGCATGATCGCCGGCGCCACCCGCATTGGGCTGGTGCGATTCGTGCTGGCGTCGTGGCCCGGCCTCGTGATCAAGAACATCGCCTTCGCGTGGGCGGGGGTCGCCGGCCTGCAACTCTTGGGCTGGCTGAACCACTAGTTGCTAGGCGCTGGACCCCTCGGTTGGCGGCTCCGGCGCGAACTCGTCGCCCACCAGGCGCCGCTTGGCCTCGTCATAGGCAAAGACTCCCACCGCCACGACGATGATGAGCATGACCGCCAGACCGATAGTAGCCAGCGCTCCCGTGATGAACCGCATCGGACTTGCTCCTTCCGCGTGGGCCCGCAAGGCGGTGTGCCTTGGGCCCAATTCTAGTCTTCGCTCACAAAATATGCGCCGACAAGTGGCGTAACCGGTTACTTGGATAATCGCAGGTTCGCAATGGTGTGGTCTTTACAGGTTTGGAGCCACGCCACACGTGCTAAGCGTTCGCCGAACCAGCCCCGATCCGATTAACTGCAATTCAGGTCAGCGCACTTTGGCTTGTCGCGCGTAACGAATGGGTCGAATCGTCGATGTCGGCGACTTGAAGTAGCCGCGACGGACTCAGGTAGGCGAGACGACCACCGGACCTCCGCTCGGCCTGGATCGTGACTCGAATAATCTCAAGCGTCCCAATTGTTCCCTTTTTAACAGGTATGCGGAGCTTCGGCTTCGTACGGGCCGTTTGCTAGTCTCTCCATCCCGCATCAGAGGCGCGGTGCGGGAGTCAGGGATGGGATGCTGAGCCAACGAACGTGGGAGGCGGCCCTCGGCGCGCTGCAAGTCGAGGTTCCAAAAGCGGATTTCGCAGCATGGTTTCGAGATGCAAGGTTTGTCCGCGCCGGCGGGCGCGAGATCGTCGTAGCGGTCCCCACCATATTCGCCAAGGAAATCGTGACGCGCCGCTACCGCGAACTGGTCGCGCGTGCGGTTTCAACCGCGCACGGTGGTGACGTTGACGTTACCTTTGTCGTTCAGGCCGAGCCGCCGGCGGCTCCACCCAGTTGGCTGACGGAGTCGCCGCCGGAGCCGGCGCCCGCGCCGCGCGCCGCCGGCTCCTCCGATGTCCGCCTCAACCCCCGCTACACCTTTCAGCGCTTCGTCGTCGGTTCGTCAAACCGCCTGGCGCACGCCGCGGCGCTGCGGGTGAGCGAGCGGCCGGGCAGCGTGTACAACCCGCTCTTTCTTTACAGCGGGGTCGGGCTGGGCAAGACCCACCTGCTGCACGCCATCGGCCACGCCGTCCTGGCCCGCCGTCCGGACACCCGTCTGCGGTACGTGCCCTGCGAGACGTTCGTCAACGACCTGCTCTATGCCATCCGCACCGAGGGCCGGGGCGAGCGGCTCCGCCGCTTCCGCGAGCGCTACCGCGCCGTAGACCTGCTGATGGTGGACGACGTCGAGTTCCTCTCGCGCACCGAGGCCTCGCAGGAGGCCTTGTTCCACACGTTCAACGCCATCTACGAGGCGGGCGGGCAGATCGTGCTTACGAGCGATCGCCCGCCTCGCGAAATCGCCCGCCTGGAGGCCCGCCTGCGCAGCCGCTTCGAAGTCGGCCTCGTGGCCGATCTCCAGGCGCCCGACCTGGACCTGCGCCGCATGATCCTGCACCAGCAGGCGGCCGCCGCCGGCACCCGGGTGCCGGACGACGTGGTGGACTTCCTGGCCGACTGCATCACCCGTAACGTGCGGGAGCTGGAAGGCGCGCTGACCCGCACGCTGATCTACGCCGAGTTGCACGGGCTGGACCTGCAGCCATCCACCGCTGAGCAGGCGCTCTCGGGCCTCGGCCGGGCGGCGGCAGACCGCCCGCCGGCCACGGATGCAATCCTCGCGGCCACGGCCCAACACTTCGACGTCCCGCGAGACGACCTGCTCAGCAAGCGGCGCGACGCCCGCACGGCCGGTGCACGCCAGGTCGCCATGTACCTGATGCGCAACGACGGCCGCGAAACGCTACCTGAAATCGGGCGCGTCCTCGGCGGCCGCGACCACACCACGGTAATGCACGGCTGCGCCAAGATTGAGCGTCGGCTCAAGCTTGAGGACCAGCTCAAGGCCGACCTTGAATCGATCCGCGCGCACCTTGCCGATGGTTCCTGACCCCTCATTGTGGATAACTCGCCGTCTCGTGTGGACAACTGGCCTTCGCTGTGGATACAAACGGCCTGCATGAAGATTCCCTCCCACGCCCCGTCGCTAACCTCGATACATATCCACCGCCGCGTCTGATCACCCCACAGCCCGACCGCCAGCTGCGGAGCGCCGTCCACCTTCGCGATCAGAAGGCGGCTCCGAGTGGCGACCGCTCTCTCCACATACTTCACGAGCTTATTAAGATTATTCTTAGTTTCTTTACCTAAGCCCTTAGTTCTGGAAAAACCATTCCCGACCATGAAGCGATCCTTCAGGCCGGCGTAGGGGCAGGTCCTCCTGTCGGCAGAATGCTGTCTAAGCCACCAAGGAGACCCTTCACCCGTGGCCTGTACGACATTTGGGGATCCGAATGGGAGGCCTGGACAGAATCTCTGGACTTGCGTAACCTGACCGTGTACAATCAGGGGGCTGGGAACCGCCGATGACACTTTCGCAGAAGTCGGTGGGCGGCGGCGCGAACGACTCTTTCGAGGCTGTGCCTGGCGATCGGCGGTCGGTTCTCCTGGACCACATCGAACCCAATCCCCAGCAGCCGCGGCGTCGATTCGATCCCGAGGAGGAGGGCGCGCTGGCCGAGTCGATTCGGCGGCACGGCGTACTCCAGCCGCTGCTCGTCACACCATCGACCACCCGACCCGAACGGTTTCTTCTGGTTGCCGGCGAACGCCGCTGGCGGGCGGCCCGGAAAGCGGGTCTGGCCGAGGCGCCGGTCACCATCATCGCCGCTGACGCGCAACGGCGAGCCGAGCTGGCGCTCGTGGAGAACATGCAGCGCGCCGACCTTGGGCCGATGGAACGCGCGAGCGCCTACCAAACCTTGATTCACGACTTTGGCATGACTCAGGCGCAGGTGGCCGAGATCGTGGGCGTCAGCCGCTCGACCGTGACCAATACGCTGCGGCTTCGGAAGCTGGACGAAGAGATGCAGCAGGCCCTGGCCGAAGGCCGCATTACGGAAAGCCACGGGCGCACACTGGCAGGCATCTCCGACCCGGTGACACGACACCGCCTGTTCCTGCGGATGCTGACCGGTCGCTTGAACCTGCGCCAGGCCGAGCGCGCGGCCCGCCGCGTGCTGGCGCCGCCACGACGGCCCGACGTCGAGCTCGAGCATGTCGCCGAGCGTCTGCAATGGCGGTTGGGAACGCGCGTGCGCTTTGTGGGCACTCGAAAGCGCGGGCGCATCCAGATCGAGTACCGGGATCCGGAAGACCTTGACACCTTGCTGAGCATGCTTCTGCCCGAATAGATGTTTCACGTGAAACATTGGCGGCCTGGTCGGGTGACCGGCGTCTTGCTGGCGGCCAACGCCACGGTCTTCCTGCTCCAGACCGCCCAGGGCCCAGCCGGGCAGGAGTGGATCGTCCGCTACGGGCTGATCCCCGCGGTGCTTGTGCAGGGTGAGCGGTTTTCCATCCCCGGCGCGCCGACCCCGTACGCGCTGACGCTGCTGAGTTCCTCGTTCCTCCACGGCAACCTGGGGCATTTGGCGGTCAATCTGGCCTTCATCGCGGTCCTTGGGTCGATGGTGGAGCGCGCGGTCGGCGCATGGCGGGTCGCCGTGCTCTGGACGGTCGCCGTTGTTCTCGGTGGAGCCTTCCACGTGCTGATGAACAGCGGGTCCATCATCCCTACTGTCGGAGCCAGCGCCGGAGTAGCCGGCTTGGTCGGTGTGGTGACGGTCGGCGGGTGGGGCGGGCTGATAGCTGGCGGGCTGTGGCTGTCGGTCCAGATTTTCGGGGTCGTGGCCCGGGCGCCCCAGCTCCTGGATCCGGACGTCGCGTGGCAAGCTCACCTTGCGGGGTATGCCGTGGGCGTCCTGGGAGGATTGCTTGTGCGCTGGGAGATTCGACGGCGGCGGAGTGAGGGGCCCGGTGAGGCGGAGCCCCCGGCCCGTGGCGTCGCGGGTTCGCCTTACAACGGTCGAGGAGGCAGGCATGGCTAATCGTCGCCGGTCGACACGCCGCAGGCGTCGCGCGCCCATCCGGCGCGCCGGGCGGCGGCCAACACCTGCCATCGAGGCTCAACCCCGGTTCGTCAGCGCTACGGATGCACCCGCCCCGGCGGCCACCAGTGCCCGGCGCGCGGTCTCGTTGCCGTCGTTGCCCCACCTGCGGCGAGACCTGCTACTCAGTGCGGCTCTGGGCCTCGGTCTGACGCTGGTCGTGATCGTCGTTGGGCTGGCCACCGGCTAGCCACCGGTGGCGGCGGGCGAACTGTTACATATAATCCTGCTCGGTTGAGGCGGCGCCGGCGCAGCGCACTCCCGACGGGTGCGGCGAACACGGAACCGTCCGTAGCGACGAAGGAAGGGTCGCGGACCTGACCCGCGTACGCGTCACGCTCGGAATTGCGGCCATCGCTTCGCTGATGGTCCTGGCCCTAGGTCCAGCAACCCTGACTGCTCAAGTCACCTCTGGCTTTGGGCAAATCACGGTCGTGGACAACACTTTCCTCAGTGCACCGGACAACCCGGCGCTCCAGCACAACATCCCGCGACTGAGCGTGACCGTGGGCACGGAGACGCTGACCGCCGACTTCCAGGACTTCTACGAACGCACGGGCGGCCTGCAGCGCTGGGGATTCGCTACGTCCGAAGTCCTCATTGAAGAGAGCGGCACCCTGACGCAGTACTACCAGCGGGGGGTCGTTGACTTCCATCGGCGGCCCGATCTGGGCGACATCTACGTCCTGGAGCGTCGGCTCACCTGGGACTATTTCGGCGGCGGGGCGGGCGGCAGCCCCGACTTGGGCGTGGAACCTGGAACGACCAACCACAACAGCGGCGAGCAACTCGGGCCGTGGAACCACAAGGTCTCCAACTACTCGGTCGGCGGCAGGCGCACCGGGTTCCTTGATTTCTTCAACGCCTTCGGCGGCGTACAGGCATTTGGCTTCCCCAAGACGGAGGCGCGCGTCGATACGAACGCGCCCGGCACCGTGCATATCGCGGCGGCGACCCCCGGATTCGTTCGGCAGTACTTCCAGGCGGCGGTCATTGAGCACCACCCGCTGGACCCGCAAGACTCGGTGAAGCTGCGGCTCTTAGGCGACGACTTGCGCGACCAGCGGTATCCGGGAGGCGATTGGCGGAGCTTCAGCGCCTTCAATGGCGCGACAGCAGTGACGGCCGGACAGGTCTTCACCCCGCAGATCATCGACTACACGCCGCCCTCGCCTACCCCCGCGGCCACCACCCCGACAGCCAGCCCCACGCCGACGTCCTCGCTCGGCCCGCTGAGCGCAACGGGCGAGTTGATTGTTGTCGGTACGACGGACGGCGGCGTCCTGCTTTACGACGGCACCAACTGGCGCCAACTCGACAAGGACCGCTCAGTGCTCGGCACCAACCAGGTGCAGGCGGTCCTTGTGGATACGGATGGCCAGATCTGGGCCGGCACCAACGCCGGTCTGTTCCGACTCGACCGGAACGGCCAGGGCGTTGAGTTCCGAATGGCCAATACCGGCAATGGGATCGGGTCCGACAACGTGCGGGGACTGGCTGGCCGCCACGTGTCCGACGGCGTGTGGATGGCCCATCCCACCCAGGGCGCCAGCCGCTTTGACGGCCAAACCTGGGACCGGTTCCGATCCGACAACACCCAGATGCCAAGCTCCAACGTGCGACAGGTGCGCGTGGTCGTGGGGGTTGAAGGCGGCCTGTCGTTTGCCACGGCGAACGGCGTCGCGCTGTACGACAAAGTCGCCGGAACCTGGTTCTTCTACAACACGTCTAACTCGAATATTGCCAGCAACAATGTCACTGCGGTCGAAGCGGGCCCCGGCGGGGCCCTGTGGTTCGGCACGGCCGACTCCGGTGTGTCGCGGACGCTCAACCCGTTGGCGTGGGACCACTTCGACACTGGTGAAGGGCTGGGAAGCAACAACGTTCGCGACATCCTGGCGGCCAGCGACGGAACCGTGTGGGTGGCGACCGGCGGCGGTGTGAGTTGGCTCCAGAACGGCGTCTTCTCGACGGCCAATGTGGTTAACGAGGGGCTGCCATCCAACAGCGTCCGGGCCCTGGCCGAGGATAGTCAGGGACGTATCTGGGTGGCGACGGACGGCGGCGTGGCTCGTTTCGACGGATCCACATGGACCTCGTTCACCAGCGCTCAGGGGTTGCCCGCCAGCACCGCAAGCTCCATAACCACCGGCTTCGTGCGTTAGCCGACTGTCGCGGCAGACCCCAGCGGCTCGCTGTCCGTAAAGCTGCGCTGGAGGAGTGGGGCGATAGGCGGAACCGTTGGCCCGAATCGACGACCTAGTCCAGCAGCCCGAGGCCCTGACGGCTGTGACGGTCACGAATCCGTGCCAGGCGCGCGAACTCGAGCGTCATGCGCCGCGACTCGGACGACAGCACGATATCGTCGGACAGGTACTGGCTGAGGCCGACCTCGAACAGCAGATCGTCCACCTCGGCCGCAGCCAACGCGTAGCCGCGCGTCAGGACCTGCGGTAAGTCGATCGGCGCGGACGGTTCGCGTCCCGCCTCCAGATCGGTAATCGCGCTCACGCGCACGCCGGCCTGCCGCGCGACCTGCCGGACCGTGCGACTGGCCGTCCGTCGGTTCGTGCGCAGCCGTTCCGCCAGGAGCCCCCGGTCGACATTGATCGGCTCGTCGTCGCCCTCGTCCTGGTCGGGGTTGAGCGTGGTGCTGACCGTGCGCGAGATGGAGCGAATGGCGGATTCCGCCACGCTGGCGATGGTCTCTTCGGCGAAACGGCGGCGGGTGCTGGCCATGTCGTCCGGCACGTAGCCGGCCAGCACCAGCAGTTCGCGTGGATCGACTTCCAGCCCCTGGGCCAGCGTTACAAGCGTGGCGACGGTGGGACTCTTGTAGTCGCCGCTTTCAAGCCGTGAGAGGTACGAGGGCGCGAGCCCGCAACGCGCGGCAAGCGCCGCCTTGGTCAGGCGACGTTGTTCGCGGAGTTGTCGGACGGCGTTGGCAAAACCCATGACAGGGGACAGGCACTATAGCTAGCCAGCCCGCCGCATCCAAACCGGCCGCAGCCTGACAGTAGCCAAACCTGTAGCGCACGGATTGGCGTGCGCGCTGCGGCGCACAGCGCGTGGCGCGGGTGGTACGCGTGGCCGGAAACGGTAACAATCCACAGTGGGGCCATCGCAGGCACAGAACGGGAAGGCAACGCTATGGCGGACATCGTGCGACGAGCCGACGTCGTGTGGCGCGGAGACTTGCTTCAAGGTACGGGGACGTTCGACGTGGGAAGCGGCGCGCTCTCCGCTCAGGCAGTGAGCTGGCCCGCGCGCACGGAAGGACCGGGCGGCAAGACCAGCCCGGAGGAATTGCTGGCCGCCTCGCACGCCAGCTGCTACGCCATGGCGTTCTCGCACACGCTGGCCGAAGCCGGACATCCGCCGGAGGAATTGCGCGTGTCGGCGTCCGTCACGTTCGAGCCGCTGCCGGCCGGCGGGTTCAAGGTGGGCAGCAGTTCCCTGAGCGTGGAAGGCGTGGTCCCCGGACTGGACCAGGCGGGGTTCGCCGACCTGGCCGCGCAGGGCGAGGCCGGCTGCCCGATCTCCAACGCCATCCGCGGCAACGTGGACATCTCCGTCGAGGCCACCCTGGCGGGCTAACCCCGGTGAGCGAAAGCCGCGCCGAAATGACGCAGGCGCTGGAGACCCTGCTGCGGGCCATCGGCCCGCCGCCGGGTCCACCTGGCCAACTCCAGGCCGCCCTGCGCCAGGTTGACGACCTCACCCAGGCTCTGGGCCCCGACACCCCACCCCAACTCCGCCACTTCCTCCAACGCCGCAGCTACGTCAAAGCCCTGGAATACCTGAAAGACGGCTGAGACGGCTCAGGGGTTGAGGAGGCACGAACGGCTGGGTGGATGCTGGCGTGTTCTGCGGGAGCAGTGGTGCCCGCGGTGAACAACAAAGAGGCTCGGTGGACGACTCAAGAGATGGACTATCCGGCATACATCCGCGACGCCACGCCGCCTGACGCTTGCTGCGTACCGCCGGGAGCATTGCCCCACGTTGTCGAGGGCCACGTCAACGTCGCCGTCGTCGCAACCGTTGGCATAAATCCTCACGGCGTCTGGCACCTCAGTGACTATCCGCCTTTGGAAGAGGGCGGCGCCGAAAAGCTATGGGAGGACAAGCGGCGGTACTTCGAGAACCACCGGTACAGGTATTTCACGGCCCTTGAGCCGATCCTCAACGCGTGCGGCGCGTCCTACGGTGGCCTCTACGTCTCTAGTCAGCCTGATCTGGCCTGTTCTATGGATGTCGTGCAGTGGCCGACCGATCCCTTGTGGAGGAAGTTGGACAGGCGAGTTCAAGACAGGCTGATTGACGACGGCCTGCCGTTCTTTGAGACAGTTCTGCGGTCCAGCCCCAACATCAGGTTGCTGCTGGGCAATGGCAAGACGGTTGTAAAGCAGCTGGGACGCATCTTCGGGATGCGCTTCGACCGGCTGCCGGATGATGGAAGCCTTGGGGCGACTCTCTTCTGTGGCGAGCTGCTGGGCAGGCAGTTCATCGGCTGGAGCCAATTCCTGTCAAATTCACGGATGAACCGGTCCCAGCGAGCGGAATTGGCGCGCCTTGTAGGAGAGATGGCCCGGAGCGGTTGAACGAGCGGCGGACCACCGACTACACGGCCTCCCGACCAGCTAACGCACGTCGGCCGCGATCTGGTCCACCAGGCGCATGGTTTTGGCGGCTTCGGCGAAGTTGGTGAGGGGTTGGGTGCCGGCCTGGATGCTCTCCATGAAGTGACGGCTCTCCGCATGGAAGCCCGAGACCCGGTGCCGGACATCGCCAACCAGGTCCGCCCCGCGTACGACCTCGGGAGTGGTCGAGTCGTCGCGGTAGATCATGCCCTCGATGCCGTCCTCCCAGTAGGCGGAGACGTCGCCGCCGTGGATTTCGAAGGTGTGGCGGCGGGCGCCGGCGCGGCGGCTGGCCAGCAGCACGCCCGAGCAGCCGGTGGAGAACTCGATCAGCGCGGCATGCACGTTGATGTAGGGGCGGCCCAGCGCGCGGGTGTGGGCGTTCACCTCCACCACCTCGCCGCCGGCCAGAAACCGCAACGAGTCGACGGCATGAATGATGTCGGACGTCAGGTGACTGACGGAGCCCCGGTAGAAGCCGTACTGATCGGGCCAGGTGTCAAACTTGTGGAACCGCGCGGCGACCATGTGGATGGGGCCGGCCGCCTCCACGACTGATTTGCAGTGGCGCAGCAGGGGGATGAAGCGGCGGTTGAAGCCGGTCATGGTCAGGCAGCCGTGCTGCTCGGCGTACCAGGCAAAGGCCTCGGTTTCGTAGGTTGAGACGCCGGGCGGCTTCTCGATGAAGACGTGCTTCCCCGCCTGCAGGCAGTCGATCACGATGTCGTGCAACAGGTGGGGCGGCATCACCACGTAGACGGCGTCCAGGTCCTCGCGCTCCAGCATCCGGCGGTAGTCGGTATAGCGGCCGGGGACGTCGTACTGGTCGGCGATTGCGGTCAGCTTGTCCTCGTCCAGTTCCGAAATCGCCCGCAGGTCCGTGGCGTCAATCTCGTCCAGCGACGGGTAATGCACCAGGCTCGCCAGGTTCCCCGCCCCAACAAATCCAACCCTCACCGGATCACTCATGCGGCTCGCCCTTCTGCGTCTCAGCGCTCACGGCCCCACACCGCGCTGATCGTACGCCCCGAGGCGGTGGTGGGTTAGGGCGCGGTGGCTTGGATGAGGGCGCGGAGGTAGCCGACGCACCAGGCGCGGGCGCGTTCGCGGGCTTCGTTGTCGCCCAGCAGGCCGGGGTAGTGGTCGGGCATTACGAAGCCGTCGAACCCGACCTCGTGCAGGGTGCGCATCTGGTCGGCCGCGTTGTAGTCGCCCTCGTCCTGGAAGACCTCTTCGAAGCGCGGAATGATGCCGCGAACATTGCGGAAGTGGATGTTGAAGAGCTTGCCGCGCTCGCCGAAGCGGCGCAGCGCGGCGGGCATGTCCTTGCCGGTTTCTTGCATGGTGCCCAGGCAGAACAGCAGGCCGACGTTGGGGCTGTCGTAGCGGTCCAGCAGGCGTCCCAGGCCGTCGGGATCGATGAACGGCTGCTCGACGCCGCGGTAGAGCGGCAGGGGCGGGTCGTTGGGGTGGAAGGCCAGGCGCACGCCGGCTGATTCGGCCGCGGGCAGGACACGCTCCATGAAGCCGTCCATGCGGCGCCAGACCTCGTCGATCGGCACACGCACGGCCGGGTCGCCGGTGTCGATGCCCCAGGTCACCTGGTCGGACTCCTCGACCCAGGCGGCGTCGAAGGTGCGCAGCTCCGTGCCGGCCCGTCCGCCCGGCAGGTCCTTGTAGCCGCGCCAGGGCTGGATGTGCTCATCGGCGTGGGCCACGGCAAAACCGCAGGTGACCAGCGGGGCGCCCTCGCCGCCGAGGACGCGGATCGTCTCGCAGAGGTCGTCGATTTCGCCGTCGCCCTCAGGATCGCCGCGCAGAACCCCGGCGATACGGGCGCGGCGTAACTCCATGCCGGCCAGTTCAAGGTCCAGGGCGTCCAGCCGCTGGAGCAGATGGCGCAGGCCGGCGGCGTCGACACTTCCGGTCTCGGCGACGCCGGGTAGCTCGTCGGTACGCAGGGTGCCGCCGTCCACGCCGATCTGGGCCGCGTATTGCAGGTGGTCGGACGAGAGGTCGACGAAGCGCAGGCCAATCTTGATCATGCGCGCAGGGTACCCGCGCGGGCATCGCGGCGGCTACCGGGGCGGGCCGATGTTTCACGTGAAACATCGGGTTAATCGTGGCCGCGTAGCATGGCGGCCTAGGTTGACGGGGGTGCGCACGTGACGGCTTTCATTGACGGGCTGCCGGACTTCACGATAGGGGTCGAAGAGGAATACCTGATCGTCGATCCCGAGACGCGGGACCTGGTGGCCAATCCGCCGCGGGCGCTGCTGCACGAGTGCAAGGCCGCCGTGGCGCCCGAGGTGGGCGGCGTCAGCCCGGAGTTGCTGCGCTCGCAGATCGAGGTCGGCACCAGCGTGTGCGGCTCGATCGCCGAGGTCCGCGAACGGCTGGCGACGCTGCGGCGCACCCTTGCCGAGACGCTAGCGGCGCACGAGTTGCGGATCGTGTCGGCTTCCACCCATCCGTTCGCGCTCTGGTCGCGGCAGCTGCCCACGGACCGGGAGCGCTACAAGGCGCTGACGGAGGACATGCAGACGCTGGCGCAACGGATGGTGATCGGCGGGATGCACGTGCACGTGGGCATCCCGGATCCGCAGGACCGGATCGACGTGCTGAACCAGGTGACCTACTTCCTGCCGCACCTCCTGGCGCTCAGCACCTCGTCGCCGTTCTGGCAGGGCCGAAACACCGGCCTGCGCAGCTACCGCCTGACGATCCTGCACGAGCTGCCGCGCACCGGGCTGCCGGAACGGTTCGAGAGCGACGGCGAGTACCAGCGCATGATCCAGAGCCTGCTGGACGCGGGGCTGATCGACGACCCGACGAAGGTCTGGTGGGACGCGCGGCCGCACGCGCGGCTGCCGACCCTGGAGATGCGGATTACCGACGCCTGCACCAGCCTGGACGACGCGGTCTGCATCGCCGCGCTGTACGTGTGCACGGTTTCGCTGCTGGCGCGGATGCGCCGGGCCAACCAGCGCTGGCGCACGTATCCGCTGGCGCTGCTGGCCGAGAACTCGTGGCGCGCGCAGCGCTACGGGATCGACAACGGGCTGGTTGATTTCGGCCAGAACCGGATCAAGCCGCTGGACGTGCTGATGGAGGAGTTGCTGGACCTTATCCGCGAGGACGCCGAACGGCTGGACTGCGTGGCCGAGGTGGAACACGTCCGCACCATCCTGTCCCGCGGCACCAGCGCCCACCGCCAACTGGCCGTCTACGAATCCCAACGCCGCGCCGGCGCCAGCGAGCAGGAGGCGCTGGAGGCCGTGGTGGACTGGCTGATTGAGGAGACGACGGCAGGGACCGGCTAGTCCTTCCGGCGGAGGCGGGGGAGCCAGCGGCCGGTTGTGGCGACGTAGGCCGCGTATTCGTCGCCGAATTCGCGGGCCAGGTGGGGCTCTTCGTGGCGCTGGACGAAGAATGAGTAGAGGGCGAATAGCACGACGCCGTAGACCACCAGGGCCAGGGCCTGGAAGAGGCTGGCCCAGCCGGCGATGGCGATGAGGACGGCGACGTAGATGGGGTTGCGGGAATAGCGGTAGACGCCGTTGGTTACCAAGCGCTTGGGAGCGTCGATTGGAGCAGGGGTGCCGCCGCCGGAGACCGCGAAGTCCCAGACGCAGCGGAGATAGAGCAGCGTTGCGAGGGCGAGAAGGCAGATGCCGAGCCAGAGGGTTGGGCCGCTGCTGAGCGGCCGATCCCACTTGATGAGCAGTGGAACGAGCACGGCCACCGTGCCCGGCACCACCAGGGTGAAGAGGGCGACCTTGAGGAAGAGCTTCACGGGTTAGCCGAAGAGGGCTGGCAGTTCGTCGAGGGTGGTGACGGTGGCCGTTGGCGGCGGCAGCGACGAGGGATAGGTGTCGCCGTCGCGGTTGAGCCAGATGGCGGACCAGCCGGCCTGGATGGCGCCGGCGGCATCGTGGGCGGCGGAGTTGCCGATGAAGACGGCGGCCTCGGGCGGGATTTCAAGGCCTGCCAGGGCGGCTTCGAAGATGCGCGGGTCGGGCTTGAAGGCGTCGATGTCGCCGGCGACGATCACCCGGTCGACCCGGTTTTCCAGCCCGACGGCGTAGACCTCGCCCCACTGCACGTCGCTGGGGCCGTTGGTGATGATGCCGGTGACCTGGAAACGCTCGGCCGCCCAGCGGATGGAGGCGTCGGCGTCCGGATACAGCTCCAGGTTCTGGCGGGTCAGCAGATCGTGGTCGTCCACCAGTTGCGCGGGCTCGGCCAGGCCGGGGGCGCCGATGAAGTCGAGCACTTCGGTCCATACCTGGATGCGAGTGCCCCGCAGGTCGCCGTCCTGGGGCATGCCGAGCCCGCGCCGCGTGCGGTCCTCGACGACTCGCGACTGGAGTTCCCGCAGTTGGTCCGGGGACTGGTGGGGGATGCGGGCGGCGAGCTGGCCGGCGAGGGCGATGAGGCCCTTGCGGCGGGCCTTGCCGAAGTCGACCAGGGTGTCGTCGAGGTCAAAAAAGAAGGCCTGAGCGTCCAGCATTGAGTTCTCCAGAAAGCCCGCGTCGGCTATTCGGCCCGGTGGCGCCAGAGGACGCCGCCGGCGTCGCGGACGATGAGGCGGTCGTCGGTGATGGCGTTTGGAGGCGTGGCGGCAATTTCGGCGGCGACGGCGTCGGGGTCCTCGTAGCCGATGTTCATGCGGGCGCAGGCCTCGGGCGGGATGGCGGTGGCGATGCGGACGTCGATGCGGGGGACTTCACGGTCGCCATCCATGCGGCCCTCGCCTTTCACCAGGGCGCTGCCGTTGAGGGCCAGCGGGGTCGCGCCGGCGCGCTGCCAGGACTCGGGCCGCGACAGGAAGTAGGCGTAGGTGTGGTAGCCGATGGCGCTGATCAGGTCGCCGTGGGCGTCGGAGATGGAATCGATGTTGGGCGCCCAGACCACCAGTTCGCCGCCGTCCGCCACGGCGTCCTCGGTTTTGAGGACACCCTTGGCGCCGGTCCAGAAGTCGGGGTAGAGCCAGCTGCCGTCCTTGCGCTGGGGCAGGGCCGCGACCACGCGGCGGACCCGGCGGGGGACGTAGCGGATGTTGACGGCGGCGCTGAGCTCGGCCGCTTGCTCCACGCACTCGCGCCAGCCGTCCGGCTGCACGAAGGCGCCGTTGATCGCGTCGCTGTCGTCGTCGATGACCAGCCCGAGGGTGGTGATGGGCACGGGCAGGTTGAGGGCCATGTCGTCGATCAGGTCGCGCACGGGGTTGGGCATGACGCCGTGGATGCCGCGGTTGGTTCGCAGGCTGCCGATGGCGTGCAGCAGGCTGATCATCTCGGGGCCGGAGACGCCGGGGAAGATCTGCTTTGCCCCGCCCGCGAAGCCGGCGACCTCGTGCGGTTGCACGCGGGTGAGCAGCACCAGCCGGTCGTACTCCAGCAGCCTGGCGTTGACGCGGATGCGTATGTCGCTGTCGAAGCCGAGTAAGGAGGCGTATTGGCGGTTCTCGCCGAAGCGGTCCAGTTGGTCGTCCAGCGGGACCACGCCCAGCGGGGTGAGCGCGTCGGGGTCGTCCCAGTCGTGGTCGAAGACGGTGCTGCGGGGGTAGCGGTGGCCGCCAAAGACCCAGGCGGACTTCTCGGCTTCGGACATGGGGCCGTGGGTGCCCTGGGCGATCATGGCGTCGACGCGGTCGGCCCGTCCCTCGACGGCGTCGTGGATGGCGCGGAAGACGTCGGCCACGGGGGCCTTGCGGGTGGAGTCCGGGACCAGCACCAGGAAGCGGCGCTCGCCGGCGGGCGAGCCGCGCAGGGCCTCGCGGACCACGGCGCAGGCATCGTCCATGCTGATGGCGGGTGAGCCGACGGCCTTTAGAACCCTGGCCGAGAGCATCATGAAGCCTCCTCGGCCATTGCCTCGGCTTCGGTTACCAGGTCGCTCAGGACCTGCACGCCGCCGTCCCAGAATTTCGGGTCGGCCAGGTCGATGCCGAAGGGCTCGAGCAACGCAATCGGGCTGACGGAGCCGCCCTTGGAGAGCATTTCGATGTAGCGGGGCTCGAACTCGTCGCCCTGTTCCTGGTAGCGCTGCAAGAGGCCGAGCACCAGCAGGTCGCCGAAGGCGTAGGCGTGGACGTAGAAGGGCGAGCCGATGAAGTGGGGGATGTAGCTCCACCAGATGCGGTAGTCGTCGCGCAGGGTGACCGAGCCGTCGAACATCTCGCCGTTGGCCTGGAACCAGAGGTCGCTGAGGCGGTCCGACGAGAGTTCGCCCTCTTCGCGGCGGGCCTGGTGGGCGCGGAACTCGAAGTTGTGCATGGCGATCTGGCGGAAGACCGTGGCGAAGTGGTCCTCGATCTTGCTGGCCAGCAGTCCCAGCCGGGCGGCGGCGGAGGGCTGGGCGTCGAGCAGGCGGCGGAAGACGATCATCTCGCCGAAGACAGAGGCCGTCTCGGCCGTGGTCAATGGCGTGTGGGCCTGCAGGTAGCCGACGCCGTAGGACAGGTACTGGTGGACGGTGTGGCCCAGCTCGTGGGCCATGGTCATCACGTCGCGGACGGTGTCGGTGTAGCTGGCCAGGATGTAGGGATGGGTGCTGGGGGTGCCGCCCATGCTGAAGGCGCCGCCGCGCTTGGCCGGCCGTAGCTCGGCGTCGATCCAGCGCTCGTCGAAGGCGCGCTGGGCGATGCCGCCGAGGGTCTCGGAGAAGGCGTGGTAGCTCTCCAGCACGACCTCTTTGCCGGTGGCCCAGTCGTAGGAGGGCAGGTCGGAGCTGAGCGGGGCGTAGCGGTCGTAGTCGAAGAGCTCGTCCAGGCCCAGCAGGCGGCGCTTGAGCCGGTAGTAGCGGCCGACGATCGGGAAGCCGCGCACGCAGGCGGCGACCAGGGCGTCCACCGATTCCTGGGTGATCTGGTTGGCGAGGTTGCGGGAGGCCATGGCGGTGGGGTAGCTGCGCAGGCGGTCGTCGGTGGCGTGGTCCTGGAGGCGGACGTTGAAGACGTAGGTGAGGGGGTGGAGGCTGTCGCGGAGGGCTTGCGTCATGCCGTCCGCGGCGGACTTCCGGGTGTCGCGGTCGGGGTGGTAGCTGAGGGCCAGGGTCTCGGCCTCGGTGAGGGTGCGGGTCTCGCCTTCCATCGTGACCTCGCAGGTCAGGCGGCTGGTGATTTCCCCGAAGAGGCGGCTCCAGGCGCGGCTGCCGGTATTGGCCTTCTCGTCCATCAGCTGCTCTTCGCCCTCGGACAAGCGGTGGGGCTTGTAGCGGCGCTCAAGGCGCAGCAGGTAGGCGAAGTCCTTGAGGATCGGGTTGGCCATGAGTTCCTCGGCCCGCTCGTCGTCGACCTCGATCCACTCCAGGTCGAAGAAGATCAGGTGGCGGTTGATGGCGGTGCCGCGTTCCTGGGTGAGGGCCACCAGGCGGCCGTGGGTTGGTTCGTCGGTCTTGCCGGCGTGCAGCAGGTGGGCGTAGATGGCCGGGTGGTCCATGGCCTCGTGGATGTCCTGCAACTCGGTCACGGCGTCGCGCAGGCCGGCGGCGTCCAGGCTGGCGACCTGCCCCCGGTAGCGCTTCTCGAAGGCCGCGGCCCGCTCGGTCACCGCGTCCAGGTCCGCCACGATCTTGGGGTCGTCGGGGTTGTCGTAGAGGATGCTGAGATCCCAGGTCACCCCGTCCGCGCTACTGCTCGGCGCCGTGGCGGTGGTAGTCATTCGTGCTCCCTGGTGGGCGTGCAGGCGATGTCTGCCTGCATTATCGGCGGTTTGGGACGGGCGCGTGCGGCGGTCGCGACGGTGTGATCGGGTTGGGGGTGAAGGGGGGAACTGTCTCTGGCCAGCCCGACCCCATAGGGGTCGGGCTGGCCAGAGACAGTTTGGGCCGGATTTTGGGGTGGACGGCGAAGAGATTCGGCGCCTTGAGTGGAGACGCCCTGGGGACACACCGGGGGGCGCATGGATCGGTCGCGGCCAGGCGGGCGAGGTACAGCGGTGAAGCGGCTGGGGCCAGGGCGACGATGGCGGTTCCAGGTTGGCGGGCCGAGGGCGAGCGTGGCGAGGGAACGCAGGCGGGGGAGGCACGCGGGCATGAGGAACTCCGGGAAAAGAGGCCGAGAGGACGGCACGCCCAGTGTACACCGTATGATTACGACAGGCAAGAGGGGGCAGGGAGGGTAGTGGTCGTGGTGAGAGCCCCCTTCGACAGGCTCAGGACAGGCTTTCGGTGGACGCAGGCCGGCACTTCGACAAGCTGAGGACGAGCGGAGGCGGCGCCAACCCAGGCGTTTTGGAGCGGGTTCGCCGGGATACCCCCATGGACGGCCAGGCCGAGGAGGAGGTGGACAGGTGTCCTGTGTTTGCGGCCGATGTGTCCTGTTTCGGCGTCAATGTGTCCAGTTTTCACCCGAATGTGTCCACTTTTCGGTCAAATGTGTCCAGTCGGGGTTGACGACGCCTCCGTACAAGCAGGCCGAGCGCGGAGGTTCCTGGGCGGTTTTTGGCGTAGAGATCGGGCGGCCTCAGCCCGCAGTCGGTCGGCGATGGCCTTGGCGTCGGGCGGCGACGCGGGAGCAGGGGGTGTTCACCGTGTTGGCGGCGATGTGTTCAGTTTTTGCCCGAATGTGTTCACTTTTCGGGCCAATGTGTTCAGTTTCCGCCCCCTGATGTGTTCACTTTCCAGGCCGATGTGTTCAGTCGGGGTTGACGGCGCCTCCGCGCGGGCGGCCGCGGCGCGGAGGTTCGTGGGCGGTTTCGGCGTGGAGATCAGGCGGGTCTCCGTGCGGAGGCGGTCGAGGATGGCTTTGGCGTCGGGCAACATTGAATCTCTCCAGGTGGAGGTCATCCGCAGCCCGTCCCGAGCCAAGACATAGCCGTCGCACCCCCAACGCCGGCGGCATCCTCTGGCGCCACCGGCAATCCTGATTCGCCCCGAGCGACTGCTCTGGTCTACAAGGTGGATCCCGTGACGCGCCCCCGATACGCTGGCCGCCATCATGAACGTCCGCCGCTCGCATCGGCACAGCCCCACACTGGCTGCACCAGCGTTCGCGGCGCCAGGGAGCCGTTAGCTCGTCGTGAGCGTCAACCTTCTGCCGGACTTCATCCGGTTGAACTACGAAGTCCACGAAACCAAGCACAGCTGCGCCATACTCAAAGGGGATTTTCCCGGGGAATGGCGTGATCTGGTCGACATGCTGACCGAATTCAGGCTCCTGGAAAGCTATGTCTCCAAGCCGGGAGGCAGAAAGTCACAGATATCGGAGTTTATCGACTCTTATCTTTACAATCGCGGATGGTTTGAGAAAGAGTTCGAAACAGCAGTTGTAGTGGACGGTCAGGCGAGCGAACAGCCCACGCACAAGATTGACTGTTTCCGTAACCGCATCGCGCTGGAGATCGAGTGGAATAACAAAGATACGTTCTATGACCGCGACCTCAACAACTTCAGGTTGTTGTTCGATTTGCATGCGGTGAGTGTTGGAATTATCATCACACGGTCCGACAATCTCCAGGAGATCTTCAATCGGCTGGGCCGAGGCAAGTCGTACGGATCGTCAACGACCCACATGTCCAAGCTGTTACCGCGTTTGGCCGGTGGCGGTGGTGGTGGCTGCCCAGTTCTGGCTTTTGGCATCACGTCAAAGCTATATGTGCCTGGGAAATAGGCCGTGAGCATCTCTCAGGGCCTGCTGGATGGATTTGAGGAACAGAGGTTTTCAACCATTCTCGCCGACCCGCCGTGGCAGTTTCAGAACCGTACCGGCAAGGTTGCCCCGGAGCATCGGCGGCTTTCCCGCTATCAAACGTTGTCACTGGAGGCGATCTGCGACCTTCCGGTAGCGTCGATAGCGGCTGATCCCGCACACCTGTATTTGTGGGTGCCCAACGCGCTATTGGCCGAAGGCCTTAAGGTCATGCAGGCCTGGGGGTTCACGTACAAGACAAATCTCGTCTGGTACAAGGTGCGAAAGGACGGCGGACCGGATCGGCGCGGGGTCGGATTCTATTTCAGGAATGTAACGGAGATTCTCCTCTTCGGTGTCCGTGGCAAGAATGCGCGGACCCTGCCGCCAGGCCGAAGCCAGGAGAACATCATCAGCGCAAGAAAAAGGGAGCACAGCCGCAAACCTGACGAGCAGTACGCCATTATAGAGGCATGCAGTCCTGCCCCGAGAATCGAGCTGTTTGCCCGAGGAACCCGCCCCGGCTGGTTCACCTGGGGTGACCAGAGTGAAGACTACACACCAACTTGGAGTACGTATGCCAACCACTCTCAAGTCATCCCGTCGCGGGAAGCACCACGGCCGCCATCCTTGCCAACAAGCGCACGCTTATGAGTCGCGGTTGCCGGGAATCCTAGACGCCGAATACACCAGAAGCGGTTGATGTCCGTCGGCTGATGGTCCGCGCCACCCGCGGCATGCTCTGATGCTATTGAGCGTCCTGAGTCGGGGGCGGCGCTTCAGGTCACCCACTACTGCGGCCTTTGGTCCATAGCCAGGAGCGCACCCGAGCAATGAGGACCGTTTACGAGTACTCGCACCTTGGCGGTGCTGAAATACTTCAGGTGCGCCACCCTGAAATTATGGCTGATATTCTTGCCGCCATAGCCACAGTCACGCCAGCCCCGTCCAGGAAAGCCGATGACGAGACCGTGCGCGAGCGGTTCCCTTACGCGCTCGAGGATGTGAAAGACCAGTTCCTAACAGAGTTTCGCAACCGTGGCTTCGAGCAAGCAAGCGATCCGTTAGCCATCGCTCGTGAGGGCGAGCATATCGCTTATCTCAAGCAGAATGTCTATGTTGAAGTTCAGCTTGGCGCTCACTCTTGCATGCTTTACGACTTGGCAAAGTTCCAGCACTTCTATCACTCGGGCAAGGCAGACGTTGCCATTGAAATCACTCCGGCTCACAGACGGTCCCAACGGTTGTCGCACGGGGTGTCACAAGGTGAGCCGTCCGTACACGACATTGAGCAGATGACGCGACACTTTCCTATTGCGCCTATTAGTGTGCTGTTGATTGATGTCTAGAGTGGTTGCCTGTCCGGTCCGCCCACCTTCGTCTCTGCCAAGCTGATGCGCGACGCTCAGGCATTCTCTTTTTGATCTCGACGAGACACTGAATGATTCGCCCTCGTATCGATCGAAGCCTTGCAGACGCGTGGACACTCATCCGGCGCCCATGGATTGGTCAACGCGACCTGTAGCTCCGGTCCCGTATCTATGAGTCGGCCGGGACGGCCGGTGAATCCGCAGCTAGCGACCGGCACTGACTGGCTGGCACAGGACGGACGCGGGCAGCTGGGCTGGGGGGCGTCTGACTTGGCGGAGGAGGCATCCAGGCCCGATCTTCTCAATCACAAGGTCGGCGGCGTCCTGAAAGTCGTCGAAGGCGTCGATGAGCTGCTCGTTGTCGACCACGACCCACTGACCCATATGTTCGGCCTCGAGTTTGTCCTGCATGCGCTCGTAGGCCGCGATGTTTTGTTCCAGCGTGGCTCGAGGCATCTCCCCGCCCATCGAACCCTCCTTGTTGCAGGCCACACCTGCCCGGTCCCGTCGGGCCTCTTTGATCATAGCGAGACGCTACCCAACGTCGTCGGCGCGGGGGAGGTCGGCGTGAGTGCTGGATGGACCGGTGGTTGTTAGGGCGTCACTGGAGGGTCACAGATCCGGTTGGGCCGTCGTAGAGCAGCCGATGGAACTGCAGGAAGTCGCGGCCCAGCAGTACCGGGCGGCCGATTCCGTCGACCATGGCTTGCATGGCCGCGACCGTCATCTGGTACGTCGCGTCCAACTGAGGGAATCGGAGATGCGCGACGTACCGGCCTGCTGTGAAGTTCCCTTCAACGCCGCCGAAGTCAGCCTTGCCGGCGTATTGGAGACCCAGGGATTGCACGATGCTGCGATCGACACAACAGTGGCTCGAGCCAGTGTCGATCAGACCAAGAAACGTCAAGGTCTCGGGATCAGGGTCATGGATGCTGGGAGGGTGCCGGATCTCGACGAGTAGTCCAGGACCTTCCTGCCTCAGACGGTGCGGTTCGTTTGGAGTGCCACAGTCAACGACCGGCACGAGGCTGTCCGAATATCAGGGACGATGGCAACGGAACAGGCGTCTTGCGGACTTCGTGAACCAGGAACGGCTTCTCGCCGAACCTTTGAATGGCTGCTGAGGTGGCCTCCACATTCGTGTCGTAAACCCCGACCAACTGCTTATCCGCAAACACGACCCACTTGTGCAAATGCTTCGCTTCGAACTCGCTCCTCATGCTCTCGTAGACGTCCAAGTTCTCCAAGACTTCCTGCCGACTCATCTCCCTACCCGGTTGTTGAGGTTGCCCGCCCTACAACTGTTGACGTATGTCGAGTGTCATTCGTCATACGGGGAGCGTCAACCAGCGCGAGCTATTGGAACCCGCGTGCCTCGCAATCGCGTGGGGCTGGCGCGGCGGCGACTCGCGACGGAGTAAACCCTTGACCCGGACACGCCTACGCAAGAGCCGAGAGCCTTCGTTCTCCTGGTTGGCGCTCACGTAACAAGGAACGGCGCCGGAGTCTCTCCTATTCAGCGTCGCCGGCGCGGAGCTGGTCGGCGATGGCTTGGAGGGCGTCGTCGGGGTGTTGGTCGCCGAAGATGATGTTGCCGACGATGCCGTTGGTGATGAGGCCGGCCTGGCGGCGGCTGAGGGTGGAGTAGACGGCGTTTCGCATGAGTTGCTCGACGAGGTTGGCGCCTTCGGGGGGCAGTTCGGTGGCGCGGGCGGCGACGCCCTCGGCTGAGATGCGGGTGGCCGGGAGGATGGAGCTGGCGCTAAGGCCGGCGGCAAGGTGGCGCATGGCGTCGTAGGCGAGTTCGGGGTTCGGCGAATCGGCCAGCACGCCCAGCATGGCGTGGACGAAGACGGGGCTGCGGCCTGTGCCCATGTTGGGCAACGGATAGACATCAATGTTGCTGCCGATGAGCCGGCTTGGCGGAATGAAGGCCAGGATGGTGCCGGCGAAGCCGAACTGGCCGGTGCGCTGGAATGAGCGGGTGGAGCGGCCATCGGTGATGGCCAGGCGGTGGTCGTGCACCCAGGCGCGCAGGAACTCGGCGACCTGGACGGCGGGCGGCGAGGTGAGGGGCGCGAAGTCCCTATCAGGTCCCCGAAGGTCGCCGACGGCGGACTGCAGCAACTCGTATGGCGACGGCGAGGCCGAGTAGTCGCCCTGGCCATTGGGTTCCGGCGTGAAGCGCGAGATGTAGCCCATGCCGCCCAAGCCGCCCGAAGGCGGCGGCTCCACGTGGAGGGCGCGCACGGCGTCCAAGAAGACTTCGGCATCGAAGGTGAGCGGATCGGGGGCCGGCGGTTCGACTTGCTGCTCGAGCGCCCACTGGCGACTGAACAACAGCACATGCGGCGAGACCGCCACCGGCATCCCGAACTGCACGCCTTCGTGTTTGCCGGTCTCCAGCAGCCCCGGCCAGAAGTCGGCGGCGTTGAAGTCGGGATCCGAAACGAGAAGGTCGTCCAGCGGCGCCAGCCGGTCGTTGGCCAGGAGGTCGGCCTGGTCGGCCCTAAAGAAGATGACCAGATCCGGCTTCTGGTTCTGCAGGGCGTCCAGTGAGGTACTGATGCTGAAGGTGGAGGCGTTGCGCCCGTAGTCGAGCGAGGCCTCCTCGTAGGTGTAGCGGTCCTCGCCGCGATCGCGGGCCGCGGCTAGGCCGTTGACGAACTGGCCGAAGAGGCTGCCGCCGATGCGGTTGGTGGGGTACATGGCGACCGTGACGGGAATCTTGGCGCCGGGGGTGGGCAGCTTGACGGCGGCTCGGGGGGCGGCGGCGGTGACGTTGCGGGCCTGGGCGCGGGCGCGTTCCAGGTTGCGTTCCAGGTCGGCGCGCAGGCCCTCTGGCAGCGACCCCGCCACGTCGTCGGCCGGCGACTCGCCGCAGGCGGCCAGGGCGAGCGCGCCCAGGGAGGCCGCGCCGGCGGCGAGGGCCTGGCGGCGGTTGAGGCGCGGGGGCGGGGTGTTCACAGGCCCTCCAGGTAGTGGGTGTATACCCAGGTTAGGCCGACGCCGAGGATCAGGCCCACCGCTAGGCCCGCGAGGTCGGCTCCGAGGCCTGCGGACAGGGGCGCCAGGTCCGGGGCGTCGCCCCGTCCGGCCATATTCCAGCGCGAGAGCCCGGCGTCGCCTGCCCAGAGCAACCAGCGGGTAACGAACCAGCCGACCAGGGTTCCGCCGCCAGTCAGCAGGCCGTAGCGCCGCAGGCGCTCGCCCAGCGGGGCGCCGTGCAGGTACGACTCGGTCTTGCGTGCAAGGCGCTCGGCCAATTGCCGGCGGCGGGCCGCATCCGAGGCTTCGGCATCCGCCAGCACCGCGTCAGCCCACCGATTTCGCTCATAGGTGCTGTGTTGGTGGGCGCTCTGCTTGTAGAACTCGCGGTCTGACTTGATCTGGAGAGCCGCCTCATGCTCGATGATGGGCCGCGCGTAGGCGGCGGCGTCCAGCGGGCTGAAGCGCGGCAGCATCCGCCTGTAGAGACCGGGAAACCCCGCGCCGAACGCCACGGACAGGAGGGGAATGCCAAAAAAAGCCAGCAGCCCCACGGTGTCGCCGGCCATTTGCGAACCGGCCTGCATCCAGACGACGGCCACGATGAACGCGGCCACGACCAGCCAGACCGCGGCGGTTTCCAGCAGGTAGACGCGCCGAGGGGCCAGGTCGATGAAGGTGTCCAGCGCGCCGGCGCGCCGCCAGCGGTTGCGGGTGACCAGCGCGATGCCCGCGCCCGCAATGCCTAGGGCCCAGGTGGTCACGAGAATCGTCGGGATGAGACCAGAAAGCGAACCCTGGTCAGATTCAGCGGGGGCTGGCCTATCAGATACGGAGGGCTCCAGGGGCGTCTCCACGAGCATTGACACGATGCCGCCGAGTCCCACGAACAGGAGGAGGGCCGCGAGACCGACAACCGCCATGGCGGCGCCGACCACGAAGCCCGCCCAGACGATGTCACGCGGCGCGGCCAATGCCGCGCGCACGCGGTACCGATAGGTCTCGTAGGCGGCCGCGGCCTGGGAATGCGGGTAGCCGGCGAACACCAGCGCCTGCTGAGCCGCGCGGATGTCGTCGCGGGAGTCGCGTTGGGGGTTGGAGAACCAGGGCATGAAGCCAATCCCCGCCGGTCGGGCCGCCGTGCTCCGCAGTCTCTGGGAGCCGGCAGCCCAGCGTGCCGTGACTACTCTACGACCCGGGTACGCGTTGAAGCGGGAGGCGCTGGCGGTCAGAGGTTCTGGAAGTAGCGGGCGTAGATCCAGGTGATGAGGAGGCCCAGGGCCAGGCCAACGGCCAGGCCGACCGGATCGATCCAGGCGGCTGGGGGCGGTGGGGTCTCGAAGCCGGAGGCGATGATGTCGCGGCCGCTGCGGCCCACGATGGCCCCGCCGCCGCTCAAGGGTCTGACGGAACCGAAGACGACCAGCCAATGCAGCATGCGCCAGCCGATGATGGTGATTAAGGCCGTTAGCAGCCCGTAGATCAGCAGCCGTTGGCCGCGCGGTGCATCGTGTTCGGCGGCGAGGCGGTCGACGTCACGTTCCGCCTGCTGCCGGCGTTCCGCCTCGGCCCGGCGGCGCTGGGTCTGGGATGGCCGTCGCGAAGTCTCACTGTAGGTATCCAGCGGATCGGAAAACGGGCGATGCACGCGATCGCGGTCCGCTCGGCGCCTGGAACTCATGGTTAACGGGGTGGCGGTGCCGACAGGGCGATCATAGGCCCTCGAAGTAGCGGGCGTAGAGCCAGGTGAGGCCGAGGCCGATGACTGCGCCGAGGAACAGGGCCAGGACGCCCGCCCCGGGGCCAGGCTCATCTACGAGCATGATCCAGAGGAGCCGGCTGATGAAGAACCACATGGCCAGCGTGGTCACGCCCGCGATCAGGGCGTAGCGCGCGAGCCGGCGCGCCCCCGACATGCCGTACGAATACGACCCGGACCGCTGGGCGATGTCGCGGGCCCTGTCCTCGCGGCGTTGCGCCTCGGCGAAGTACCCCTCGGGTTCGGCTCCCAGGATCTCGTCGGCCCAGCGGTTGCGGTCGTAGGCCGTTCGGTCGTAGCCGCTGGCGCCGTAGAAGTCACGCTCGGTCTTGATCTGTCGCGCGGCCTCGCGCTCGATGATTGGCCGGGCGGCCGCGGCGGCGTCGACCGGACTAACCCGCGGCAGGATCCAGGCATAGAGCCTGGGGAACCAGGCGGCAAAGGCGGCCGCGCCGACCGGGATTCCGAAAAAGGCCAGCATCTGCGCCACGGTGGCGCCCAGCTGGGGCCCGGCCATCGCCCAGACGATCAGCACAATGAGCCCGGCCACCGCGAGCCAGACAACGGCGGTTTCAAGGAGATACCGGCGGCGCGGGCGGAGGTCGCCGAAGGTTTGCAGGACGCCGGCGCGGCGCCAGCGGTTGCGCGTCACGCGCGACATGCCCGCGCCGGCCAGGCCCAGCACCGGCGCGGCCACCGCCACCGCCGGCAGGATCCCAAGCGGCGATCCGGGGTCCGGGTCGGCTTGCGGGGCTGAGGGTGCGGCGGGTGGGGCGGGAACGAATTCGCCGGGAGTCCCGGAATCTCCGATAGCGCTCATCACCAGGCCAAGGCCGCCCAGTGCCAGGGTTAGCACCAGAAACACACCGAGAACCATGGCCGCGCCGGTCAGGAATCCGGCAACGGCGGCGTGGCGCGGGGCGGCCAGAGCGGCGCGGACGCGATGAAGATGGGTCGTGACCGCGGTCACGGCGTCGCCATGCGGATAGCCCGCGTACACGAGGGCCTGCTGAGCCGCGCGAATGTCTTCGCGGGAGTCGCGTTGCGGATCCTTGAACCACTGCATGCGCGGGCCCTGCGGACTGCCGTGTCTGACGGCTAGGTCGGGGACAGTCTAGGCGGTGTCTGATATCCGACGACTGGGCGCCGAGCCCGCGAGCCTGAACGAACTGACGAATACCCGGTCCGGGCCGCCCCAGGGACGTGGCGTTCGCGGGCGTCGGGCGCGGAGTCAAGTGGAGGCATGGCCACCCTGGGCGTCGGGAGTCGGGGCGGCCAGGGCGCGGGGGCTGACGGTGAGGCGGAAGGGCCGACCGAGCAGGTCGGCGGCGATAAAATGGACGCTCCACGGCAGCCGCTTGACAGGCGCGGGCTGCCCTGGGGGTTGTGGAGCGACCGTCGCAGGGGCTGAGGGCATTGATGACCGACTCGACGTCAGCAACGCCGTTTTACACGATTGGCTTTAGCGAGAGCATCCTCCAGCATCTCAGGCGGCACACGGCGGAAACGCACGCCGCGCATTTGCTCCCCCATCTCAAGCCCGGCCTGCGGGTGCTGGACCTGGGGTGTGGACCGGGCACCTTGTCAATCGGTTTGGCCGAGGCGATAGCGCCCGGGGCGCTGTACGGCGTGGATATGGAGCAGTCGCAGGTGGACCTGGCGAGGTCGATTGCCGAGGCGGGCGGACTCGATAACGCTACGTTCCAGGTCGGCGACGTGACCGAGCTCTCATTCGACGACGAATCTTTCGACGTCGTTCACGGCAACGCCATCCTGGTGCATGTTCCCGATACGCAAGCCGTGCTTGCCGAGGCGAAGCGGGTTTTGAAGCCCGGCGGCCTGATTTCCGTGCGGGAATGGATCATGGAAGCTTCGTTCCTCGCGCCCGACTTCGAAGTTATCGGCGACGCCTGGGCCACGTTGGCAGAACTCATTACCGCCGACGACGGGCATCCCAATATCGGGCGGGACCTGAAGCGCCATCTGCTCGAATCCGGTTTCACCGACGTGAAGCCGACAGCTTCGTTCACGTCCTACACGACAGTTGAAGACATCGGCTACTTGTCCCGCGTCATCGAAGACTGGTTCTTCTCAGCCGATGTTCGCGCCTCGGCGACAGCGTACGGTGTGGCGACCCAGCAGCAGTTGGACAACCTGGAGCAGGCGCTGAAGCGGTGGATGAGTCACCCCAGCGCCTTTGGCGCCGTGGCCTACGGCGAGAGCATCGCCTACAAGCCGCAGCGCTGATTCGTACGCCCCGGGCCGCGGCGGCCACTGGCTGACAGCCGGGTTCCGGGCAGTTGCGAGCGCCTCACTTCACGTAGTGACGGCGATAGCGAAGTTTGTCCATCAAGAGGTGAAAGACTCGCATGGACTGCAGCAAATCATCGCCGCTTGCATTCCCATCGGCAAGCTCCAAAGCAAATATATTCCCGATGCAGAACGCACTATTCGGTTGGCTGGACGAGATACGCCGACGCTGGGCGAGGATTTTCGCGTGCGATTGAGCTATAGGAAACTACGAGAGATTGAAGACTGGCGTGCTCAGGAAATAAAACTCTAGCGTGGATCTAGGGACAGCAGTGGCTGCGTGAGGAGTATTGTGTGCACGTTGCTAGATTACGCGCCTCTGTTTGGTGTGCTGAGCAGTAGCTCTTTCGAGGATAATGTCGTTTACGTCCGAGAAAGCGAGATTGCCTGCTTCAAACTGGTGTATGAACTCTTGGACTTCCGTAGGCGTATGAATTCCGTGGGCGGTCACTGATGCAACAAACCCGCATTGTTTCCCCGCCATCGCGAGCACTTGACGCAGCGCCTCTTCCGCGCGGGCTCGTATAGAAGCGAGAAAGTGGAGAAAGTGGAGTTCACGCCAGTAATAGTAGTACTCGTTCGTCTGACGACGTGCCTGCATAAGAATCTCACGCGCTGTCCAACCGATCGGAAGCGCAGCTTGGGTAATTGCGAGATCCCGCGTCCGAATAAAGACATTGGAATCAAAGAGCTCTCCGCCTGGCCGCTGAGAACTCCACGGATTCAGGACCTTTCCCAGATCCGCCATAGAGGGAACATTGGCCAGTTCATGAACTACTTGCGTGAGGAGCTGGCTAGGATAGTCGTCCGGCAGCACTATGCAGATCATTCTATCAGAATCTAGGTCAACCTCTCGCCCCCACCCATCTCCATTCTGAAACCAGTCGGGCAGGTCGCTAAGACTAGGCAATACTTGAATCATGCTTCCGCCATTCACTTGCCTAACCCCGTCAACGTTACTCACTGCAAAGGGAGCATAGTTCCGTCCCCTTTCACCAAAGCTCACTTCAAGCCACACCTCGTGATCTACCAACAACTTGGATGCGACACGTCGAAGGAATCCGTCAAGGCTCCGTGCATTTTCGCGCAGTGTAAGCGACCGCTCAACATAATGGGGGGAAATCCCTTCAGTCTGCATAACATATGCTTTTGGGTGTTGTCGGTACGGCACTACTCGAGTGTTGAAGTCTTGATACAGTATATGAGTGTGATCCGACTGTAGCCACCTCTTTGGCCCGCAAGGAAACCAGCGAGATCTTCGATCGGTCATTGCGACGTTCCCGCTTCCTCTTCGCTTGCACTTCTGGAAGTTCCGGTAAAGTTCTGTGACTTGCTGTGGCGGTCGTATGCTTCGAAGTACCGCTTAATGCCTACACGCTCTCGCAGTGTCGACTCGGGCTCCCCAGTCATCGGACCAATGACCATAGCCCCGAAGACCTCACGCGGATCAAGAGACATGCTTGGAAGATCCTCTGATACGCTCAACATCCTTATGAGCAGTGGAGTGTTCCCTGCCGGACTACTGTTGAACGGTGAGTCCTCAGGACTGGCGTATCCTGCTTCGACGATTCGCTCTGAAACGCGCTGTTCCCACTCTGTGCGCGCCAAACTGCGAGGTGTGAGTCCCATAGGGATGCCAAAGTGCGCAGCGTCCAGTACATTTAGTATTCGCTTCGCAGCATCTTTTGATTCCCCAATGTATGCGTGCCATGCTTTTCGTACAGAATCGGCTGAGTGGTCGTCACGTAGTGCTTCATAAGTGACTGCAAGTCCTGAGATCTCGAGGAGGTCAATTACTGGATCGAACAAAGCGGGGTTATATTCTTGGACTTGCTGTCCATAAGTCGAGAGGACGTGCTCTTCCAATACCATAGTGGCAACTAGTACTTTGGGAAACGTCCGTTTGATAAGCGACGCGTCTCCGCTCGCAATCGCTTGCTCGGTATGGTGGACGAGCGTGTACAGCGACTGTCCGAAGAGATCAGGTTGAGAGCTTGATTGTTCCGGCCGAAGCTCTACTACAGCTTCGGCAATCTGCTCAAGGATTGGAGACCTAAGAGCACCAAGTCTGTCAGGTAGCCGTTCGAGTTCCTCGAAAGGCAGCGGATCATTGCCTCCTTTCAAGCTCTCTAGAGCCTCCACTGATTCAGAAATTGTCTGGGCAACCACTTCTGCCTTGGCGAGCGCTTGGAGGGCCTGTCCTCCGTTGGCCGCTTTCACAGCTGGCGATGATTGTGCAAGATCGGGTCCAGAAGAAAAGTTCTCCAAGAGCTGGGGAAGTTGTTTCACGAACTCACGAATTGTAAAGATGCACGCATTTGCAAGCGAGAAATGCAGGTACCAGTCTGGGGTAGTGCGACGGCCAGTTAGTTCGTGCTCGGCTTGGGTCTCTCGGAGTAAGCGTTGTGCGGTCGTCCAGACGTGTTCAGGCCCGCGAATCCGTACTACTGCCGTGTCCACTCGGTTCCAGTCTGTTGTAGAAACGGCCTTTCGGATCTCTTCTTCCCAGCCAGCGATTGCTTCACGCCACCCCAAGAGTATGTTGCTCAGAATCGATGGAGGACCTGAAGTGACCACGATTGCTGCGGCGTTGTCGCATTGAATTGACCAGCAGCGCTCACGCACGACTCTTGCAAGCGATTCCGCATCGTCAAGGCGGTAACACCTTGCTAGTGCGTGAGCAGTGGACGCAACCGCGACTATGATCCGGAGCGCTGCGTCTTGGTCATTCGCACGCACACATGTTTCGAGCGCGGCAGAGGCCAGATCCGCTGTCCTTCTTTCAAGCCAGTCAGTTATTGGTGCCATCCGAGGTTGTAATGGCATTGAGGTCTCGAGCGCAATCTTCGTGTCCGTATAGTCAGACTCGATCCACTTGGGATACGCCGGCTCCCGAGGAAACCAAGAGCTTGTAGGCGTTAGCAGGTGCTTTCTCTGCGCGTAGAATTGAACCTGAACAAGGAGATATTCGACCATATGGACAAGACCATTCCGATCAACGGAGCCCCTTTTGCTCGTCAAGTCGACGAGGTGAGCGAGGATAGCAAGGGCCTTGTCGGCTTCTCGTGAAGCGGCTTGTAGCACGGCTTCATCCCCAAGTAGGCCTTTCGAGTCAAGCCGATCAATTGCTTGGTACAGTGCCTGGAGTGGTTCTTCGCCAAGCACGACAGGGTTGAACAGATTGAATGCTCCGAACGCGAGTTGGACGAAGGCCCACCCACTGAAAACGACGAGGAAGACATAGGCAATAGAAGTCAAGTACCCATACGGAAACCCAAGGCTTGGCAGTAGCACAAGGAAGAGTCCTGAGCCGATGGACATACCAATCGATGCCACGTAGAGTCTTGTACGTGAGTTTCCAAAGACAAGAGCTCGAACGTCTGCAGAGACATCGTGATATGCATTCCCAAGGACGATGCTTACACTTGCAAGGTAGAAGCCGAGCAGGCTTGCGGATACTTGGGCGGCAAGTGCCGGGAATGCACCCAGTGGTGGTGTGAAGGCTATTGATGGGAAGAGGTTGAGTCCCATGTATCGGGCGAGAGCAGTCTCCGTCAATACGACTACAGCGACGAGCAGTCCGCCTAGGGCAAACCCACGAAGTAGTGAAAGAAGGCTGCTGCCTACGAATCCAACGCGATCGCGTGTGGCAGCTACTAGAGAACTTAGTCTAAATCTCTGCCTGACCATCCACAGTCGACGTGATTGAGATCGCTCGCGTCGGGACCAGTATTCGTCCGTGAGCTGTTCCTTCAACTCGCGCTTCAGATCTCGAGGTCCAGAACGCCGACGAAGACGCAAAGCGCTTTGCTTCAGAGCAAAGAGTAGAGTGTGCAGGCGCAGTCTCACTTGGGCGAATCCACCGCTAATGGCCGTGGGGTCAGGTGGCCTTTGGTCGACCGGAGCGGTTAGCGATCTCCTCTTGGTGGGCTAAGCGGCGGCATGGTCACCGGGGCGTCGGGGGTGAGGGCGGCGAGGGCGGCGGTGCGGGCCTGGAGGACGGTGGTGACGATCCGGGTGCGGGGGATGGATTGGCGGTCGGTGGCGGCGCGGGGTTTGAACTCGACGGCGGCGGCGGCCAGGGTGCGGCGGCTGACGGTGCAGCGGAAGGGCAGACCGATCAGGTCGGCGTCGTTGAATTTGACGCCGGCGCTGTCGCCGCGGTCGTCCAGCAAGACGGACAGGCCGGCCTCTTCCAGTTCTCCGGCCAGGCGCTCGGCGTCGGCAGCCACGTCGCCGGTGCCCAACTGGACGATGTGGACGTCGTAGGGCGCCACGCTGACGGGCCAGATGATGCCGTTGGCATCGTGGTAGCGCTCGACGACCGAGGCGGCCAGGCGGCCGATGCCTATGCCGTAGGAGCCCATGACGAAGGGGTGGCGGCGGCCGTCGGCGCCCAGGTACTGGGCGTCCAGCTTGTCGCTGTAGAAGGTGCCGAGCTTGAAGGTGTTGCCGATCTCGATGCCGGTCATCAGCTGCAGCGGCTCGTCGTCCTCGATGCTGCGGTCGCCGGAGCGCACCTGGGCGATGTCGCCGCGCAGGTCGGCCTGGAAGTCGCGCGGGAAGTTGACGTTGGTGAGGTGGTAGCCGGGCTCGTTGGCGCCTGCGACGAGGTTGGTCGCGGACTCGACGGAGTCGTCGACCACCACGGTGACGTTGGACAGGCCGACGGGTGAGGCGTAGCCGGCGACGAGGCCGGCGGCTTCGAGCTCCTGGTCGGCGGCGAGGCGCAAGTCAGGGGCCTGAAGCAGGCTGCGCAGCTTGGCTTCGTTGACCTGCAGGTCGCCGCGGATGGCGACGAAGGCCAGGGCGTCGCCGGTCCAGTAGAAGACGGCCTTGAGGGTCTGGTGGGTTTCGACGCCCAGATAGGCGGCCACGTCGTCGATGGTTTCCTGGCCGGGCGTGGCGACCTTTTCGACCGGCAGGGGTTCGCCGTGGTCGAAGACGGGCTTCTGGGCCGTGGCGATCTCGATGTTGGCGGCGTAACGGCCGGAGGCGCTGACGACCAGGGTGTCTTCGCCGGCCTCGGTGAGGCAGTGGAACTCGTGGGCGCCGGAGCCGCGCATGGCGCCGGCATCGGACTCGACGATGGCCGGTTCGATGCCGCAGCGGCGGAAGGATCGCAGGTAGGCATCCATGAAATCCTGGTAGGTGGACTCCTGGGCCTCCAGGTCGGTGTCGAAGCTGTAGGCGTCCTTCATGGTGAACTCGCGCACGCGCAGCAGGCCGCCGCGGGGGCGCGGTTCGTCGCGGAACTTGGTCTGGAAGTGGTAGATGCTGACGGGCAGCTGGCGGTAGGACGAGGCGACCCACTGGCCGAGCTCGGTGGCGACCTCTTCGTGGGTCATGGCGAGCACCATGTCACGGCCCCAGCGGTCCTTGAGGCGGGCCATCTCGGAGCCGACGGTGTGGAACCGGCCGGTGCGCTCCCAGAGGTCGGAGGGGTGGACGACGGGCATGAGGAGTTCCTGGCAGCCGATGCGGTCCATTTCCTCGCGCACGATCTGCTCGCAGCGGACATGCACTCGCCAGCCCAGCGGCAGCAGGCTGTAAATGCCCGCGCCGAGCGGCCGGATGTAGCCGGCGCGCAGGAGCAGGCGGTGGGAAACGATCGACGCCTCGGCGGGATCGTCGCGAAGCGTGCGGGCAAACAGCCGCGACATGCGTTGCATGGGGGTAGAGCCAGGAATGGGGGTGCGAGAGGCCGCTCAGTGTAGCCGTGAGGGGTAGTGGTTCAGTGGCTGGTGGTTGGTGGCGGCGGATGTTTCACGTGAAACATTCGGCAGTGGTCGTGGGGCGTCGGTCTGTCTCGCTCGCCGGGCTGGGCGGTCGCGCTAGGCTGCGCACGACCCGCGGGGGCTGAGCTGGAGTCGCATGGACAGTCTGTTTGGAGGGCCGCCGGCGGCCGCTCCGCCTGATCTGGGAGCGCTGCGGCAAGTTGGCATCGACCTAGCGGAAGAGAGAACCAGTTGACGGTCGCATGCGGCTCGCCGTAGGTTTACGCACCACCCCTATCGCTTCGCCGGTAGGGTCGAGACCGTCCTTCGGGGCGGTCTCTGTCTTTGCAAGAGGGTAGCGATTGGTCACCAACGTCTACGTTGACGGCTTCAATCTCTACTATCGCGCTCTTAAAGACACTCCGTTCAGGTGGCTGGATCTGCGGAGGTTGGCCAAGGTTCTCTTTCCGCAGGACGCCATCCATAGGGTCTGCTATTTCACCGCCAGACTCGTCGCCCGTCCGGAGAATCCCAATCAACCTCGTCGCCAGCTCGTGTACCTGAGAGCGCTAGCGACGCTGCCTAGCTGCGAGATCTACTACGGGAGGTTCCGATCGGGCGTCAAGCGGCGTCCGCTGGCGGAGCCCGCGCCGGGCCTGCCTACCCATATGCTGTTCAAGGACTCGGAGGAGAAGGGGTCGGACGTAAATCTCGCCACGCGACTGCTGGTGGACGGATTCAACGGGGAGTACGAACAGGCGGTCGTGTTGTCCAACGACGCCGACTTCGCCGGCGCGATGCAGTACGTGCGGGACGACTTGGGCCTTCGCGTCATCCTGGTCAATCCTGACCCCAGAAACGCCAGCCCCAGAGAACTAGCGGATGCCGCGACCTACGTAAAGCGCCTCTGGGTCAGCCACCTGCGACGGAGCCAACTTCCCGCCACGCTGACAGACGAGATAGGCGTGATCGCCAAACCGCCCGGTTGGTAGCGATCGGAAAAGAAGGACGGGCCGCCCTGTGGACAATCTGTTTGGGAGCCGACCGATGGCCGCTGCGCCTGATCCAGGTGCGCTGCGGCGGCCGTTGCCTGATGGCGTCGAAGTCGATCTGGCGTTCGCCGCGCCGCTGCTGGAGTCGTATGCGGGCGAACCAGGTTCGGCGGTGTCGGATTGCGCGTGGAGCGTTTTCGGGCACTACCGGCTGGCGGCGGTGGCGACGGCGCGGGCGGCCCAGGCGGATCGGGCCACGGCGGAATTCGACCTGCTGGCGGGGGCGGCGCTGCGGCATGTGGCGGACAGCGTCTGGCAAGCGGGCCGCTGGCTGGCCGAGGCGTTTGACTTGCGGTTGTCACCGCGTGTGCGCCCGGATCCGGGCGGGCGGGAACTTACCGGCCGGTTGATGTTCCTGGATCCAGCCTTAGGTTCGGCGCTGCAAGAGCGACGGGTCTGGCTGGGCGATATCGCGGGCATCGGGCGGCGAGTGGCGCAGTCGCCGGTTACGTTTCGTGATGGTGGATCGGACCGCATTCCGGGGCCGATCGGCCGCGCGCCCGTGGCCCAGGCGTTGCCCGGACACTTAGAGGAACTGGATGGGTTTCTGCGGGACGTGGTGGCGGCCATCGAGCGTCACAGCGCCGCCGGCGGTCGCCCGCGCGAAGAGCCGGACGAGGCCTGGTTGAACGACTAACAGGTCAGATTCCCCGGGCGATGGTGTGGAGCCAGGGGGAAGGCCAAGCTGTCAGTCGGGGACAGCCAGCCAATCTGCGGCGGTTAAACGGTTGGCAGTCTCATGGATGCGGACGGCGACGTCGTCAATGCGAGACTTGTTCTTGTAGTAGAAAAGGTCGTCGAGTGTCAGCCCGGTAATGCTGAGCGCAAGATCAAGCATGCGAGGCTGAGAGAGTTTGTTGAGGTATATGCCGAGCCCAGCGCCAGCAAGGACTCCAGCGAGACCACCGACAATGTTACCCGGTCCGGGCATGAGACTCCCGGCGGCTGCGCCGCCCGTGCCAAGGACCGTCGCCGCGCCTGAGGAAACTGCGAATCTAGAGGGGATTATATACAAAGGTCACATTTTCCCTTGACGGTGCCCGCCCGAAGCCTTACAATATAGTCACATTGGAAACGGCGGGGATTGACGATGGCAGGCAAGGGACCGGGCAAGAATTACCGAGCGGGCATCACCATGATTCAGCTCGCCGACATGTTCCCCGACGACGCGACCGCGCAGGCGTGGTTTGA
>JAJDZD010000057.1 GCA_022824865.1 Chloroflexota bacterium
GCTTCCATCGTGTGCGTACGCGGCCCCGACGGGTTGCGCTGGCTGAATCCGCCCGAACCCGACTGGCTTGTGGCCTTGCTCACCCCGTCAGCGCCGGACGACGACCAGCGGCCCGCTGGCTAGCCATCGCTATAAGCCCCGTCATCTTCCAATGTGGAAGCGTTCTGGAAGCTGTACTTCTCGGCGCAGCACAGAGCGAACCAGAGAAATTCAATCGTTCAGGTGCAAGCCCGAAAGAGAATGGCAAGGTCAAGCGGTTCCACGAATGGACTTTGTCGGAACTAATAAATGTATCCCACGAAATCGGGCTTTTGAAGGCGGATGTACATACGTTTAGTCACGGGCTGCGGGACTTCCGAAACTACATCCACCCATATCAACAGATGGTTTCAGGTTTCACCCCCGACGAGCACACCGCCAAGGTCTGTTTTCAAGTGCTCAAGGCGGCATTGGCCGATGTCGCAGGTGAGCGGTAATGCTGAGAGTCCCGAGGTTCCGTGATGGTTTGCCACTAATCTGGATCACGTCCGGTGTTGGTCGCTAGGCATCGCAATTGACCGGCATATCCGAGGCTGTCGCAGAGGCTGCCAGTTTTGCTTGGCTGAATAGTCTTGGGTGGGAGACGTCCCACGGACAGGACATCGCCCCTGACGCGCGGAACGCTGAGCGTGACGACTACGACGAGGTAGTGCTCGAGCGGCGGATGCGCGACGCCCTCGCGGTGCTGAATCCTGGCCTGCCTCCCGACGCTCTTGACGACGCTTTTCGCAAGGTGACGCGGTCCGAGGGCTCGACTCTGGAATCGCGCAATCGAGCCTTTCGCCGCATGCTCGTCAACGGCGTGGAGGTCGAGTATCGCGATACCGAGGGCAGGGTGCGCGGAGGTCAGGTCCGCGTTATCGACTTTGAAAACACGGCCAACAACGACTGGCTAGCCGTCAACCAGTTCACCGTCTCCGAGAACCAGAACACGCGTCGGCCGGACATAGTGCTGCTCGTCAACGGCCTGCCCCTCGGCCTGATCGAGCTCAAGAACCCCGCCGACGAGGACGCCACCATCCGCACGGCCTGGAACCAACTCCAGACCTACAAGGCAGAGCTACCAACCCTGTTCGCCATGAACGAGGCGCTGGTGGTCTCGGACGGCATCGAGGCTCGACTCGGAACCCTCACCGCCGGCTGGGAGTGGTTCAAGCCCTGGCGCACCGTCACCGGTGAGACGCTGGCCGATTCTCATCTGACCGAGTTGCAGGTCTTGCTGGAAGGCGTCTTCGAGCCGAGCCGATTCCTGGCCCTGCTGCGCGACTTCATCGTGTTTGAGGACGATGGCGGCGCGTTGGCCAAGAAGATGGCCGGCTATCACCAGTTCCACGCCGTACGCGTCGCTGTTGACGAAACCCTCCGTGCCGCTGAACTGCAGGGAGCCGCCGAAGCTACCGGACGCTACGAGGCCGGTCGCCGTCCCGGCGGCGATCCCGGCGACCGCCGCATCGGCGTCGTCTGGCACACCCAGGGCGCGGGCAAGAGTCTCACCATGGCCTTCTACGCCGGCGCCATCGTCCGTGAGCCCGCGATGGAGAACCCCACCATCGTCGTGCTCACCGACCGCAACGACTTGGACGACCAGCTATTCGGAACCTTCGCCCGCTGCCAGGACTTGTTGCGCCAGCCCCCCGTGCAGGCCCGGGACCGCGCCGACCTGCGCCAACTCCTCTCGGTAAACGCCGGCGGCGTGGTCTTTACCACCATCCAGAAGTTCTATCCCGAGGAAAAGGGCGACACCCACCCCACCCTGTCCCGTCGCCGCAACATCGTCGTCATCGCCGACGAGGCCCACCGCAGCCAGTACGACTTCGTCGACGGCTTCGCCCGCCACATGCGCGACGCGCTGCCCAACGCCTCCTTCGTCGGCTTCACCGGAACGCCCATCGAGCTACAGGACGCCAATACCCGCGCCGTCTTCGGCGACTACATCAGCATCTACGACATCCAGCGCTCGGTTGAGGACCGGGCCACGGTGCCCATCTACTACGAGGGCCGTCTGGCAAAGCTGACCTTGGACGAGCGTGAAAAGCCGCGCATCGATCCGGAATTCGAAGAAGCCACCGAGGGCGAGGAAATCGACCGCAAGGAGAAGCTCAAGACCAAGTGGGCGCAGCTGGAAGCTGTGGTCGGCTCTGAGAAGCGCGTGAGCCAGATCGCCGAAGACATCGTCGCCCACTTCGAGCAGCGGCTGGAAGTCATCGACGGCAAGGCCATGGTCGTCTGCATGAGCCGCCGCATCTGCATCGACCTCTACAAGGAACTGGTGCGCCTGCGTCCCGACTGGCACGACGACGATGACGCCAACGGTCGCATCAAGGTCGTGATGACCGGTGCCGCCTCCGATCCCGTCGACTGGCAACCCCACATCCGCAACAAGCCGCGCCGCGAAGGACTCGCCAAGCGATTTCGCGACCCAAGCGACCCGCTGCAAATCGTGCTGGTCCGCGACATGTGGCTCACCGGCTTCGACGCTCCCAGCCTCCACACCATGTACGTCGACAAGCCCATGCGCGGCCACGGGCTCATGCAGGCCATCGCCCGCGTGAACCGGGTCTTCAAGGACAAACCCGGCGGCCTGATCGTGGACTACCTCGGCCTGGCGCAGGACTTGAAGAAAGCCCTCGCCACCTACACCGAAAGCGGCGGCGAGGGTGAGACCGCACTGGACCAGGAGAAGGCCGTTGCGGTCATGCTGGAGAAGTACGACATCTGCCGCGGCCTCTTCCACGGATTCGACTGGTCGCTCTGGACGACGGGAACGCCGCAGCAACGCTTGGGGCTGCTACCCGCCGCCCAGCAACACATCCTGGCCAAGGAAGACGGCAAGGAACGCTGCCTTAACGCGGTTCGGGAGCTCTCGCAGGCCTTCGCGCTGTCCGTGCCCCACGACAAGGCGGTGCGGATCCGGGACGACGTTGGCTTCTTCCAGGCGGTCCGTGCGGCCTTGTCCAAGCGAGCGGAAACCGAGACGCGCCCCGAGGAGGAGTTGGACTTCGCCGTACGCCAGATCATCTCGCAGGCCGTGGCCTCAGAGGGCGTGATGGACATCTTCGCCGCCGCGGGCTTGGAGAAGCCGGACATCTCGGTCCTATCCGAGGACTTCCTCGCCGAGGTCCGAGGCATGCCCCACCGCAACCTGGCCGTTGAGCTTTTGGAAAAACTCCTCAAGGGCGAGGTCTCAACCCGCCGCCGCAAGAACGTCGTCCAGGCCCGCTCCTTCGCCTGCATGCTCGAGAAGACCCTCCTCCGCTACCAGAACCGCGCGATCGAGGCGGCCCAGGTGATCGAAGAGCTGATCGCCCTCGCCCGCGAAATGCGCGAAGCCAACGCCCGCGGCGAGCAACTGGGACTCTCCGAGGACGAACTGGCCTTCTACGACGCCCTGGAAACCAACGACAGCGCCGTCCAGGTCCTCGGCGACGAAACCCTCCGCGACATAGCCCGCGAGCTGGTGGACACCGTCCGCAACAACGTCACCATCGACTGGACCCTCCGCGAAAACGTCCGCGCCCACCTCCGCCGCCTCGTCCGCCGCATCCTCCGAAAACACGGCTACCCGCCCGACAAGCAGGAAAAAGCCACCCTCACCGTCCTCGAACAAGCCGAAGCCCTCTCCCAAACCTGGGCCACCCCCTAACCAACCCCTTCTCTCACTGCTCTCAGCTCTCTCCTTCCTTACTTCGTCATCTCGGCGTCCCCGGCCGGGACCCAGCACCCCGATTAGTCCAAGTGCAACGCGCCACCCCTGGCAACCAACTCTCACCAAATGCTCCCAACCTCCTACTCCTACTCCAACTCTCACCTCTCACTACTCTGCCCTCTCCTCTCTCCCCTTCTTCCTCACCACCTGCCGCGACCGCCCCCGCTCCACCACAAACACCTCCTCAGACCCCCTGGACTCTGGAATCCCTGTCCCACGTGGAACAACCTCAATCCGCCAGGAACTCAGCGCCGGCGCGCCCAGCCGCTCCCATCGCCTATAGGCAGTTTCAAGCTCTTCATACAGCCCCGAACCACCCCAAACCTGCACCCCGTCCCGCCTGATCAGCGCCGCACGCGTCCCGGCCTCGTCAACCAGCCCCAATCCCTCCGGCCCGCGATAGGCGCGCTCATCGCACAGGCACGCAAAAAAGTGAAAGTCGTACCAGGCGCTCGGCATCCGCCACCACTCCGCCTCCGCGTCGGCGCCCGCTGGCGAGTCGGCCAGCGCACGCTCCAGCGCGGGAAACAGCGGACGCACCGCATCCGGCGCCCTGTCGCCCACATCTGGAGGACGCAAAGCCCACGGCCCCGCTGTCTCCAGATCGCCCCGCATACGCATGAACCCGGTCCACCCCACAATCCGCCCAGCTACCCGGCCGGTTGAACCAACCCGCAGCTTCACCAGCGGATGTGAACCCCCATGATCCAGCGGAACCAGCAGCAGCCCGTCGGGGTTCATCTGCTCCACCCAGCCCCACGAAATATCCGAGCACCCCACCGTCGCCACCACCCGATCGAACGGCGCGCTCGCGGCGTGGCCCAGCGCCCCATCCCCGCAAACCACCTCCACCGCCCCATACCCCGCCCGCGCCAGCAGCCCCCGCGTCTGCGCCACCACGTCAGGGTCGATATCAATCGTCGTCACCAACCGCTGGTCCCCCACCACCTCCGCCATCAGCGCCGCGTTGTAGCCGGTGCCTGCCCCAATCTCCAGCACCCGCATCCCCGGCCCCAGGTCCAGCGCCTCCAGCATCATCGCCACCACCGACGGCTGCGACGCCGAACTCGTCGGATTCCCCTCCGCGTCCCGACGTGTAATCAAAGCCTCGTCCGAATACACCAACCCCAGCGCCTCAGCCGACCACCCGTCCGCACCCACTTCATGCGCCGAATCCCGCCCCACCCAAAACCGCTCCACGAACCGATGCCTCGGCACTCGCCGAAACGCCCGCTCCACCCCCGCCGACCGAACCACCCCCCGCCCCACCAGCCCATCCACATACGAACCAATCACCCCATCACCCACCACGCCCGCACCCCCTTGCACCCTCCAGTCAATCCGAGTATCTCCAGCTCACCCCGCCACATCGACAAGCCGCCACGTCCCCCACCTTCGTGCTCCTTCGTGCCCTTCGTGGACCACCCCCATCCCCTCCCCAACCCCGGCGTCCGAGCCTGCCCCGGACGCGATCCGGGGGACTGGATCCGGGGCGGGGACCCCATTCCAATCCTGCGTAGGGGCGCGGTCTCTGACCCGCCCGTCTTCCTCCGCTCCGATATCCCGGCGTCCTCGGCCGGGACCCAGCAGCACCCAGCTATCCCGCGCTCCCTAACCATCCCTGGCTCCCAGCACTCCAGGCGCTTAATACCTCCGAATCCCCCAACCCAGCCTGACCAACACCTCCCAACCTCCCCGTCCCATCCCAATTCTTGCGTACGGACCGGTTTCAAACCGGCCTCTTCCGGGCACCCAACCCCAACACCCCGCCCAAGCCATCCCTGGCAACCTACGTCTCAACCCGCCGCTCTCCCTATGCACTTCTCTTCACTCACGCCTCGCCCGTCCATTCACTCCTATAATCCGCGTGCCTTTGGGCGGGAGGCATTCACGACGTGTCGATCAAGAACGTGCAGGACGCGCGCGAGGTGCATGAGCACATCGACAGAATCTTTGTCGCCCCGGCGGACCAACGCGCCCAGGCAATCCGACGACTATTCGTAGAGACCCTCGACTTCGAGCCAGAATCCGCGCAGGTATCCCTAAACTCCGCCTCAGCCGGCATTGCCCTCCCGCAGTTCGCCCAGCACATCGCTTCGCTCGATGGCGTCCATGTCTGCTACATCGCGTTGGACATCCGGGAAACTGACCGCGTTCGCAAAGCTGAAGCTGTCGCAGCCGCCCAGCAGGTGGAGGAATCGCTGGACGACGACCTGTTGCTGGTATTCACCAACACCTCCGGCAGCCAGTTGCACCTCATCCACCCCGTATTCGCTCAGGCCCAGCCCACCCTCCGCCGCATGGTCGTCGAACGCGACCTGCCGCGTCGCACCGCTGTCCAGCAGATCGCCAACATCTACGCCAGCTATCTCGAGTCCGGCCGGATCCGCGCGGCATTGGATGAAGCCTTCGACGTCGAACCGGTCACCAAACGCTTCTTCGCCGAATACAAGCGCGTATTTGAGGACTCGGAAGAGCTAATCATCGAGTCCAACAGCGGCAAGACGGCTGACTGGCGACTGTTCGTCCAGACGATCTTCAATCGGCTCTTGTTCGTGCACTTCCTCTCGCGTAAGCGCTGGTTGAACTTCAGGGGCGACACCGACTACCTCAAAGCGCTCTGGCAGAACTACGAGCACCAAGCGGATAGGTCCAAGAACGCTAATTTCTACACTGACCGGCTTAGGCCCCTGTTCTTCCGAGGTCTCGGCACTCGCCGAACCAGAGCCCAGAAGGCAAGAGACCTACCGATCTTTGGTGACGTGCCTTTCCTCAATGGCGGCCTGTTCGAGCAAACCGACTTGGACCGGCGAGACGACATTGACGTACCGGATGGCGCCATCGAACCAATGCTGCGCGATCGGACCGGACTGTTCGACAAGTTCAACTTCACCGTCATGGAATCCACCCCCTTCGACATCGAGGTGGCTGTGGACCCGGAAATGCTCGGGAAAGTCTTCGAGGAACTGGTCACCGGTCGCCATGACACTGGCTCCTACTACACACCCAGACCCGTGGTGGCTTTCATGTGCCGCGAGGCCCTCAAAGGCTATCTCGAGAGTCGAACTACTGGTGCGTCGCCGGAGGCCATCCGAGCGTTCGTTGACGGGCAGGACAGATCCGCGATCGGCCTCGACGCCCGGCCAGCCGTTGCCGTCGCACTGAGCGAGATCACAGTAGTCGACCCTGCCTGTGGCTCCGGTGCCTACCTGCTCGGCATGCTCCAGGAATTAGTGCAGCTTCAACAGGCCCTCCTCGGAGACGCGGAGCGTGACAGCCTTGGCGAGCTATATCGTCTGAAACACCACATCATCGAACGCAATCTCTACGGCGTGGATAGTGACCGATTCGCAGTCAACATCGCCATGCTGCGACTGTGGCTCTCACTCACCATCGAAGGCAAGAGGCCCGAGCCCTTACCTAACCTGGACTTCAAGATCGTCCGTGGCGACAGTCTGCTAGGCCCGGATCCAAGCCCTGGAAGCTACTCCGACCTGTTTCGTCATCTGGCGCAGAGTCTGGACCTCGGCGGTCTCAAGGCGAAGTACATGAGCGCCGTCGATGAGAGCGACAAGCACCGGCTCAAGCAGAACATTGCAGCTGTTGAGGATCAGGCGAAGAACACGCTCGGGGATGCAGGGTCTAACGACTGGCGCATCATCTTCGCCGAAGTCTTCTCGGCGCATGAAGGTTTCCACGTCGTCATAGCAAATCCGCCCTACGTCCAACTTCAGAGGGACGGCGGCAGGTTGGGCGATCGCTACCAAGGCGTGGGCTACCAAACCTTCGCCCGCACCGGTGACGTCTACCAACTCTTCTACGAGCGCGGATGTCAGCTGCTCAAGAAACGTGCCGGTATGCTCGCCTACATCACCTCGAATAGCTGGCTGAGAGCTGAGTACGGAAGATCACTTCGCCGCTACTTCACGGAAGAGCAGGAACCGCTTGCCCTTCTCGAACTCGGAAAGGATGTCTTTTCGAGCGCGATCGTGGATACCAGTGTTCTGCTCCTACGAGAGGGAAGCGCAGGCGGGACCTTCCCGGCAGCCGATGTGGACCACCTACCGAGTGGCGACTTCCCATCGGCAGATAGCCTGTCAGGCCGCGTTCGCCCTGGGGGTGAAGCGCCATGGAGCATCCTCTCGCCGCTGGAACAGAGCATCATGGACAAGATGCACGCCTTGGGAACGCCACTGAGAGAATGGGATATTGCGATTTACCGAGGAATAACTACAGGCCTCAACGACGCATTCATCATCGATAATCGAACTAACCGAAAACTGATGACCGAGGATGAGAACTCTGACGAACTACTATGGCCAATTCTGCGGGGAAGGGACATCAAACGATACCAAGCTGATTGGAATGGACTTTGGCTGATCGCCACTTTTCCGGCTTTACGGATCAACATCGACGACTATCCAGCTGTAAAAAGACATCTGCTTACATTTGGAAAACAAAGGCTGATGCAGTCGGGTGAGCAGTTTAGCGACGGGACCCGATCTCGCAAGAAGACAGCACACGCGTGGTACGAGATTCAGGATACCTGCGCTTACCACAGGCATTTCAAGAGTGAGAAGCTACTTTGGATGGATATGACCTCATGGGGTAGGTTCAGCTATTCCAAGGACGAAGTCTATTGCAACGACAAGGGATTCATTATGACCGGTGAATCATTGAAATACCTGTGTGCTGTACTAAATAGTACCCTAGTCACCTGGCTTATGCAGAGCACCGCATTGACTACTGGCATGGGTCTTCCGCAGTGGAAGAAATTCGCAGTTGAGCGCATCCCAATTCCAAAGCCCAGTTTATCCCAAGAGCGAGCTTTCCAGTGCAAGATTGATTGGATTCTTCAGACCAAAGAAAAAGACTCCGAGTCAGATACGTCGGTAACCGAGCGCGAGGTCGACCGAATGGTGTACCAACTCTACGGACTAACTTCCCTTGAAGTATCTGAAGTGGAAGAACGTGTATCGAGACTCTAGAGCCCATCGCGCTACATTCAACCGCGGGGAATTGAAGCGCATAGGGTTACTACGCTCCTTCAATCACCCGGATTTCATCGTTGCTGACCCCGTATAAGTCATAAACCAACGCGTTGAGGTCTGATTCAAGTGCGGCAGAGTCTAGTTTATTATATGTCGCTTGTATGATATCGTCTACCAGTTGCTTGAGTGGACGCTCTGTTCTAGCGTCTACTAGCGGAACGGGAATGCGATCTACCGTGAATCGCACCCATCTTGTGGTTCCCATCCCGGAGTTGAGAGCTTGCTTCTGCATGAACCAGGTTACGAGAGTGGAGTTGAGTAGGGCGCATAGGTATTTGATAGACCTTCCTGTCATCATGTAGGCGGAGTTCACGCAGAACATGTCGCTTGCGTCATATGCAAATCTACCCTGATCGGTGAGATCAATCCAGAGTAGTTTCTCTCTTTTGAACTCTGAGTGATAAGCGCAAGTATCCTGGATTTCAAACCAAGCGTTACTGGTTCTCTTCCTAGACCGAATTCCGTCGGGATAGCGTATCCCAGATTGCTCCAGTCGCCGCCTACCATAAGAGAGCAAGTGTTCTTTCACTGCCGGGTACTTGTCGATCTTGAGACCTAGAGCAGGAAAAGTAGCTATAAGCCACTGACCATTCCACTGAGCTTGATAGCGTTGAATATCTCTACCACGCAGCACGGGCCTTATGATCTCTGCGGATGTTGGGTCGTTTTTGATTAATGCTTCCTTTGTTCGATTATTGATGATGAAGGCGTTGTTGAACCCAGTTTTTACTCCGTAGTAAATCGCATTTCCGATGACTGGGAACCATTCCGATCGTCTATCCGATGAGCATTCAGTTTGTTCGCGCCCGAAGTCCCTGAATGTGATACGTCGACTTGTGTCTCTCGATATGACCTGAAACCCTTGGCGTTGGATTCCACGTTTCAGCGGTTCACAAGCGGCCGGCGATCTGCTAGCGACGACCCGGCACGCTGAGCATAAGCTGCGGTAGTCTGTCCGCCCTCTCGCGCCACGCCCACTTTCACAGGGAGGATACAGTGATGGATCCTGACTTTGTCGATGAAGACTCGTATCATGAAGGACTTCCGTCAGAGTTGTCTGAGAATACGCGTACCGCATATGAGAAGGGTTGGAGTCGCTTTGTTGACTACTGTGTTGCTGAGCATATTCCCAATCCATTCTCGGCGTCTCCTGAACAGGTAGCTCACTTCCTTGTTCGGCTCGCAACGCAGCCCAGTCCACTCAGTGGAGTGGTGCTTTCGATGGGTACAGTCATGCTCTATAAAAGTGCTGTCAATAAGAGATTTCTGATGGCCGGGAAGCCTTCACCAACGAGCCATCCGCTTGTTCGTTCGACGATAAGAGGCCTGCATCGAGTCAAAGGCTCGGCCAACCGACGGGTCGAGGCTCTGCGAGAGCACCACATTGAAGCCATGGTTCGGGCATGTCCCGACACCTTGATAGGCAAGAGAGACGCCGCCATCATTGCTGTTGGATTCGCCGCTGCCATGCGTCGGTCGGAGATATGCAGTTTGTGCGTTGAAGACGTTGAGTTCCTGTTGGACGGTGATGAGAACCGTATGTGGCTTACGATTCGCCGATCCAAGACTGATCAACAAGGCCGAGGGCAAAGAGTGGCGGTTCTGGACGGGCAACGCATCCGTCCAATAACGCGTCTACGACTCTGGCTGGAAGGCTCAGGCATCTTCTGTGGACCGCTCTTCCAGACAATGAAGCGCGGAGGCGGTTTGCGAGGTAGGCCGATGCACCATAGCGATATTCCTCGAATCCTGAAGCATTACGCGGCCCTCATCGGGCTGAATCCACGGGATGTCGCAGGGCACTCATTGCGTGCGGGCTTTGTCACGAGTGCAGCCGTTCACCACGCACGACTGGACAAGATCATGGAGGTCACTCGCCACTCTAATCCTGCAACGGTCATGCGATATATTCGCGACGCCGACGCCTTCGCCGACCATGCAGGTCAGCGTTTCCTCTAGCGGCGGGCCGAACGGATTCAGATCGGCGGCATAGGCAAGCACAGCCATGATCCGCGGAAGTTACCAGGATGGTTCTGTAAATGCCGGATCACCGTGAATGGGAGTGAGAGCGGGTTGCCTAGCCGTTACCCGAGTGAGTCGCGTGGCGAGGGCAGGGGCATGATCGATTGAACATCCTCCACGCCTCCACCGACCCGACGCTACTCGCGCGCCTGAAGGAAATGCTCGCCAGTTCCTCGCGCGCCGACATCGCCGTCGGCTACTTCTTCATGAGCGGTTTCCAGCAGGTGGTAGACGACGTAGCTGGACTCGACAAGGTCCGCATCCTGGTCGGACGCACTGACCGTGAAGTGCTGGATCAGGTTGCCCTCGGTCTCCAGCAAACCCAGGCGCTCCGCGCCCGGCTGGACGCCGACAGCCTGCTGCCGCGCCGGCAACGGGCTTCCGTCACTCAGGAGTCCGTAGACCGCATCGCCCGGGGCGTGGCTCTTCTGCCTCAGAACAGTGAGGCCCAGCATGCAGTTTCCTCGCTGCGAGACATGGTTGCGTCGGGGAAAGTCGAGCTTCGCTCCTACCCGCGCGGTCCCCTGCACGCCAAGGCCTACCTCTGCTGGTACGCCAATCACGCCGAACCGGGCGCGGCGGTTGTGGGCTCCTCGAACTTCACCCTGGCCGGCTTCACCGGCAACACCGAGCTAAACGTACGCGTCACCGGCGACGCCGAAATGTCCGCCCTTCGCGACTGGTTCGAGTCGCTCTGGAAAGGCTCGGCGGACGTCAGCCAGGCCCTGCTGGTTCAACTCAACCGGTCCTGGGCGCTGGCCCACACGCCGCCCTACCATGTCTACCTCAAGGCCTTGCACGAGCTGTACTACACAGACCTCAGGGGCACTGAACTTCCGCTCCCGCAGCCCGCCGAACCACTGGCAGACTTTCAGATCAGCGCCGTCAAAGGCGGGCTGGGCATGATTGAGGCCTACGGCGGCTGCTACATCGGCGACGTCGTGGGGCTGGGCAAAACCTACATCGGTGCCGAACTGCTGCGCCAGCTCCGTGTCAGCAATCCAAACGACGGCTTGCCGCTGATCCTCTGTCCTGCCGGACTGATCCCCATGTGGCGGCGCTTCAACGAGGAATTCGGTCTGGGCGCCGAAGTCGTATCCCACAGCATGATCCGTGCCGTCCCCGACCCGGAGTTCGACGAAGAGTTGGGCCGCTATGTCGATGCCGAGACACCGGAACACGGTCTGATCCTGCAGGACCGGTACGCCAACCGCGGACCTGTGCTGGTTGACGAAGCCCATAACTTCCGCAACCTCAACCAGCGCTCGCTCGGTCTCCGCCAGTATCTGGACGCCGGAGATCACAAGGTCATTCTGCTCAGCGCGACGCCCCAAAACCTCGGCCCGATGGACATCTATCGCCAGTTGCGACTGTTCCTGGACGAGACGAACCACGGCCTGAACATCGAACCGCTCAACCTGGAGGAGTATTTCCGTAACGCGCGACGCTGGCACGAGTACAGAGCGGACGACGAAAACTATCAGGCCGAACACAATGCATGGGTAAAGAGTGGTGCCCAGGGTGTGCCGCCCATGGACAAGCCCACGCCGCCAAGCGCGCCCCGCGCTGACATTCAGCAAGTGCTTGCGCCAATCTTCATTCGTCGCCGGCGCCGCGACATTCGCGAACTCTACGGCGACACGGCCATGGTGAACGAGCAACCCGTGCGCTTCCCAGACCCGGTGCTGAGCAATTTGGGCTACCGGCTGGACAAGGTGTACGCCAAGGCAGGATCCCTCGCCGACCTTCAGGCTCGGCTCAAGGAGCACCGGGCGGCCCGGTACAGAGCCACCGACTATCTGAAGCCTGAGGCCAAGGAGAAGAACGAGTATCGCGACCTGTTTAGGGCAGGCGACCGAATCCCGAACCTCATGCGGGCGCTGCTCTTCAAGCGCTTGGAATCCAGCATCGCGGCTTTCCGATCCACGCTGGAATCTCTGGTCCACAGCAACCGGAACTTTCGCGAGGCCCTCGAGGCTGGCTTTGTTCCGATTGGGACCACGGCCACCCGCGTGCTGTCCGGCCAATCGTTTGACGCCAATGAATTGCTGGAAATCCTCCGACAGGAGGAGGAGAAGCGAAGCGAGCGTGCCCTTGAGCGGTCCACGCTCGTCCACTCCACCGCTGACTTTGAGTTGGGGAGCTGGCTCGACGATCTTGATTCCGACTTCAGACTGCTAGCCGACATCCAGGCTCGAATCGCCGACATCGGGCCAGAGGACGACGACAAGCTCCAGTCGCTGCGTCGCTTTCTCGATCGGTCCGAAGTGGCGTCGGGCAAGGTGTTGATCTTCTCGGAGGCCGAGACGACCGTCGAATACCTGCATCGCGAACTCAATCCCGATGGCAATACGGAAATCGCGCGTCTGACCGGAAGCACTAGCAGTAGTGCGACGAGTATCGTTCGTCGCTTTTCCCCAAAGAGCAATCCCGAAAGAACTGGCCGATCTCCGCACAACGAGATTCGCGTATTGCTTGCCACTGACGTTGTGTCGGAGGGCCAGAACTTGCAGGACTGTGCCCGCGTCTTGAACTACGACCTGCACTGGAATCCCGTCCGGCTGATCCAGCGCTTCGGGCGCGTCGACCGCATCGGCTCCGAGCACGACGTGATCCACCTGCACAACATGTGGCCCGACACGGACGTGGACGCCGAGTTGGAGTTGACGGATCGGTTGGGCAATCGCATCCAGTCTTTCCACGACTTGATCGGCCTGGACAGCAAGCTGCTGTCTGAGTCTGAGCGCCTAAACGTCGGCGACATGTTCCGCATCTATGTCGAAAAGGAATTACCAGAAGAGGACGATGTTCTGGACGAAGTGGCCGCCAATCAACGCGCGTTCGCCCTGCTTCAACGCATACAGCAAGACGATCCTGAGCTTTGGGACACGGTCGTGAATCTGCCGGATGGCATCCGGTCGGCGCTCAAAGGCGGCCACGGGTCCAACGAAGATGAAATTGCCGTCCACCTGCAGAACGTCATGTCGGTCCACGGCATGCAGATGCCCTTGGTCTCGCCCAACGAACCGACGGCGCCGCCCTCGCCCTTCGAAGCCCCTCGCTACGGCGAGACGCTGGTGCTGTTGGCTGCCGGCGACGTCAAGAGCTGCTTCGCCGTCGCCGACGGTCAGGAACCGCGCCAGATTGGCCCCGCCCAGTTCGTGGCGGCCGCCGAATGCCAGCCGAATACGCCCGCCCAAACACTGCCGCCAGCGACAAACGAACGCGTAATGCGAGCTTTCGAGGCTTTCCGAACCGATGTGCAGCAACGCCTTGGCCGCGCCCGTCGTCCCCGCAACACCCAGGCACGCCGCTACGTATCGCGACGCTTGAATCAGGCACGTGCGGACCTGCATACGTCGCCCGACATGGCAAAGCGCATCGACACGCTCCGCCGCATCTTTCTGGCCGAGCTTCCATCAGGCGCTGAAAGTGGTCTGGAAGAGATTCGACGGCTTGGACTACAAGGCTCGGTGCTGATCACCCGCCTCGAAGCCCTCCGCGAACGCTTCCGCCTCAACCCGCCCGATGACTCCGCCGCCAGCAAATCCCCCGAACCCCAAATCATCCGCATCGTCTGCTCCGACGGCCTCACCTGACCCCTGCCAGCCAACGCCACCATCCGTCGGGCGGAATCCATCCCATGCGGGCAACGCTTGCACCCCTACTGCTCCTGCCGCCAGGCCAGTAATCAGCGCCTCGTCCAAAATCAGCCCCAACGCTTCCGCCGACCCATCGTCGCCCTCGCCGACGCCGACGTCACCGTCACCATCGAATTCGAAGCCAAACTCCCCAAAGCCGCCACCAACCACCCGATCCGCCCCATCACCGAAAACACCCGCACTCTCAACGTCACCCCCGCCTCCGGCTTCGAACGCGACTAACCCCCCAACCGCCCCCACTGCGCCCTCACAGCCGCCCCGCTGCGTCCTCACCACACCTGCACCCGCCCCAAACTCCGTCTCCCTCCTTCTCCTGTCGTACTCATTCTTGCAACGAACTAACCAGCCGCCACCTCGCCCACACCACTCCTCCAACCGAGACTCCAGTTGCCACCAACACGCATTCAGTGTACACTATCTGGGTAAGCCTCGCAACCCCATCCCCAATGCCCATCCCCCGCCTCACACTCCGTCTCCCGCTCCTCCTCTCACTTCTCACTGCTCTCCACTCACTCCTCGCCTTGCGTCGAGACCCGTCACTGCCCGTCCCCTTCCGATCTCACTTCTCTGCCCTCTGCCCTCTCCGCTTCCGCCCTCCCACCCGCCAAAAAATCGGCCCAAGCTGTCTCTCGCCCGCCCGACCCCCGCTCGGGGTCGGGCTGGCGAGAGACAGCTCCCCCTTCACCCCCACCCAATATCCGCCGCGGGGCACACCCACGCAGTCCCGTCCGCTCCCCCGGCCCGCCCCTTCTACCCTCGCCGAAGCAGCAGCACCCAACCCGTCATCCCCGCGCAGAGCCTGTCCTGAGCTTGCCGAAGCCTGTCCTGAGCCTGTCGAAGGAGGCGGCCCCAGCGGCAACCACACGTCCGGGCTCACCGCGCCACCCCGTCCACGCCTGTGCCCCGAGCCCACCAGCCCTCCGATCCCCTCGCCCCGGCGTCCCGCCACAACGTCATCCCCGCGCAGGAGGGGACCCAGCGCCATTCGGCAATCCCGGCGCACCCCACCATCCCGACCACCCTTCCATCCCAGGCTCCCGATGCCTTCCAACTCGCGTCCACCGCGCCGCACAACCCACGCCCCCACCACGCCCCGAACCCAGCAAAAAAGCGCCCCGAATCACCTCAAGAGTTTTTTAGAAAAAACTCTTATTGCGCACGCGAGGCCCGTTTTCGCACCCCATCCACCCAGCGCAACCCGCCCCTTCCGCATAGAATCCCCGCGGCGCCTTCACCCCACCGATGCCCCATGCCTGACTTCCGAGCCGTCGTCATCACCGACAGCACCCACGACCGCGGCGGACCCTCCCACGGCCTCCACCGCACCTTCGACCGCCACCCCGACGTCCAAACCGTCGCCCTCGCCGACCCCTCCGACGACCACCGCAACCACTGGCGCCAGGAGGCCGACGCCGCCACCGGCTACGCCGACTACCGCGACATGCTCGCCGCCGAGTCCCCTGACATCGCCATCATCGCCGTCCACCGCTACCACCAGGAACGCCTCGACGCCTTCCTCGACACCATCGCCGCTGGCGTCAAGGGCGTCGTCATCGAGAAGCCCATCGCCTCCCAACCCGCCCACGCCGACCAGATGGTCGCCGCTGCCGATACCGCCGGCGCCCGCGTCGTCCTCGCCCACCGCGGCCGCGAGAACCCCGCCGTCCGCGAAGTCAAGCGCCAGGCCGCCACCGGCAAGTGGGGCCCCCTCGTCCAGATCAAGGCCCGCGGCAAGGGCGACCACCGCTGCGGCGTCGTCGACGCCCTCGTCCTCGGCACCCACGAGCTCAACACCATGCTCTACTTCGCCGAGGCCAACCCAAGCTCCTGCTGGGGCACCGTCCTCACCAACGGCGTCCCCGCCCAACTCAGCGACGCCTCGGACGACGAGATGTACGAATCCGGCCCGCAGGTCGGCGACCGCGTCTACGCCCAGTACACCTTCCCCAACGGCATCATCGGCACCTACGAATCCCTCCCCATCGGCGACGGCTCCAACGGCGGCGACGCCCTCGGCTGCGACCTCTTCTTCCAAAACGCCGTCGTCACCACACGCGCCAAGCCCGACGCCGCGATCCACGTCTTCCCCCAGGGCGACATCTTTCCCCAGCCCGAACTCGGCGCCTGGGAACCCTTCCTGCCCGCCGACTGGACGCCCCCCACCGACGACCCCGGCGCTCCCTACTGGGCCGACTGGCCCGGCCGCGAGTCCACCGCCTGCAGCAACCGCACCATCGGCGCCGAACTCGTCCGCTGCCTCCGCGAGAACCGGGCGCCCGTCGACGCCAGCGGCATCCACGACGCCGCAGTCGTCGTCGACATGATCATCGGCCCCCAGCGCAGCCACCTCGAAGGTCGCCGCCTCGACCTCCCGCTCGAATCCCGCGGCAACCCCTGGGAGGGCTGATCCGGCGAACCTGAACCAGCCATTCGGCGGACGACCCACTGGGAGCGCCCCATGCCCCTCGGCGCGCTAGCCCTCGTCCTGATCTCCGCGGTCCTCCACGCCAGCTGGAACCTCATCGCCAAGCACAACCGCGGCAGCTCACTCTTCTTCTTCCAGGCTCTCGTCGTCGCCACCGTCATCTTCCTTGGCCCGTTCATCGTTCTCCTCATCCAGAACCCCTTCCCACCTGAGGGCTGGATCTGGATCATCCTCACCGGCATCATCCACACCTTCTACTTCGGCACCCTCGCCGCCGCCTACCGCCGCGCCGACCTCTCCGTCGCCTACCCCATCGCCCGCGGCCTCGGCCCGGCCCTCGTCCTGGTCGTCGCCGTCGGCATCCTCCGCGAACCGGTTTCAGCCCTCGGCGCTACCGGCGTCCTCGCCGTCGTCCTCGGCATCTACACCATCAACCTCCAGCGCAACCAACCCGGCTCCTGGCTGGCTCCCATCCAAGCCCTCACCCGCCCCGAAGGCCGCTACGCCGCCGCCACCGGCGTCTCCATTGCCGCCTACACCCTTATCGACAACCAGGGCGTCTCGGTCATTCACCCCCTTGTGTACATCTACTTCATGTACGCCCTGTCAGGTCTTGGAGTGCTCGTGATCTTCGCCGTTCGCCCGCCCGACTGGAGCTCACTTCGTCAGCCCAGACCCTGGGCCCAGGCCGCCACCCTGGCCGTGCTGTCGATCACCGCCTACTCACTCGTACTCACCGCCCTGACCATGGCTCCGACACCCTACGTCTCCGCCGCCCGCGAACTCAGCATCGTGATCGGCGCGATCCTTGGCGTCCTCTTCCTCGGCGAACCGCTCCGCCGCGAACGCATCGGCGGCGCAGTCCTCGTGGCCGCCGGCGTGGGGATGATCGCCGTCGCCTGACCTACGAACGCTCCAACGCCACGGTGATGTGCTGGCCATCAGTCCGAACCACGACATCACCTGCCAGATCGGTTCGAAACACGTGCGCACCAATTACCCGCAGACTGCGCAGCACATCGTCCCGCGGATGGTTGAATGCGTTGCCCAGCCCAGCCGAGATGATCGCCACTTGCGGCTGCACGGCCGCCAGAAACTCCCGCGAACTCGACGTGCCCGCCCCGTGGTGCGCAACCTTCAGTACGTCCGCCTCCAACCCGACTACTCGCTGAGCGAGATCGCGCTCAGCGGCTTCTTCGATGTCGCCGGTCAGCAGAATGTCAGCCTCGCCGTGTCGCACGTGCAGCACCATCGACTGGTTGTTGTCGCCGCGTGCAACGTCAGGCGAAGCAAATACGGCCTGAAGGGTTATGGCCGGATGCCAATCCAGGATCTGGCCGTCTACAGGCCGTTCGATCACGGCTCCGGCCCGGTCGGCTGCAGCCTCGATTACCGATAGCAACGGGTGAGCCCCGTCCTTCGCAGCCATCCAGATTGCCGACACCGGAAGGGCGTTCAGAACGTCGGCCGCGCCGCCGATGTGGTCAGAGTCTGCGTGCGTCAGAGCCAGGGCGTCCAGACGTTCAACGCCCAAGCGCGCCAGCCTCGGCAGCAGAACCTGCCGAGCCGTCTGGGGATCCGGGCCAGCGTCAACCAGCAAGGCACTCTCTCTGAAGCGCAGCAGAATCGCATCGCCCTGGCCAACATCAAACACTCGAAGCTCAAGTTCCCCGACCGGCAGCGGCGGCGGTGTCGAGCGTCCGGGCGGGCCGCCAATTGCCTGCCCGAGCACCACCAACGCGATAAAGAGCAGCAGCCCAACGATTGCCACCGGACGCGCTGCCGGCCCAGGGTGCGGCAGCCGTGACAACCGGACGAAGGGCGTCAGCCCTGAGGCGCCCTGCCCGCGGTCATCCCAACCGCCCGCCCAGAGCCATTAGCCCCTGCTCTCACAGGGGTCGAACGTGTCCGTCGCCCAGAACGACCCACTTGTACGTCGTCATTTCCTGCAGACCCATCGGTCCGCGCGCGTGCAGCTTCTGCGTGCTGATGCCGACTTCGGCCCCCAGCCCAAACTCACCGCCATCGGTGAACTGAGTTGAGGCGTTGACGTACACCGCCGCCGCATCCACCTCATCCGTAAAGCGCCGCGCGTTGCCATGCGAGTTCGTCACGATTGCTTCTGAGTGACCGCCGCCGTGCCTGCGAATGTGAGCAATCGCGTCATCCATGCCATCGACCAGCGCAACGGACATCCGCAGCGAAAGCCACTCGGTGTCGAAGTCTCTCTCGCCAATTGGCTCAACCTTCGCATTCCCATCAAGCAGTCCGCCGACACCGGCATCGGCGTAAAGCTCTACGCCGCGCCCGGCAAGTTCGCGAGAGACCGACGGCAGGAATTCCGCAGCAACCTCACGGTGAACCAAGAGCGTATCGAGCGCGTTGCAGATCGAGGGACGGCGGGTCTTGGCGTTAACCACGATCCGCTGGGCCATCTCCAGGTCGGCGCCTACATCCACGAATGTGTGGCAGACACCCCAACCGGTCTCGATCACCGGTATGGTGGCCGTCTCGGTTACGAAGTCGATCAGGCCAGCGCCGCCGCGCGGCACGATGACGTCAATGTGCTCGCGATCTCGCAGCAAATCGTTGAGCAATGCGCGATCGGGGTCGGCGATCAGCTGCACGGCGGCGGGCGGCGCCCCGGCCGACTCAGCCGCCTGGCCAATCGCGGCGGCCAACGCGACGTTGCTGTGAAGCGCCTCTTTGCCGCCACGAAGGATCACGGCGTTACCGGCCTTGAGGCAGAGTGCCGAGATATCAACGGTTACGTTGGGGCGGGCCTCGAAGATGACGGCCACGACCCCAAGCGGAACGCGACGACGACCGACTTCAAGCCCATTCTTGAGTCGCCGGGCGTCCTCCACGCTGCCGACTGGGTCGGCAAGTCCGACAACGGTTCCAACGGCGGAGGCAATGTCGGCAATCCTTTCCGGGGTGAGGGTGAGCCGATCGATCAACGCATCAGTCATTCCGGCCGCACGTGCCGCGTCAACGTCGACCTGATTGGCAGACAGGATTTCGTCGGTCTGCGCCGTTAGCCCGGCGGCCATGGCGTCCAGAATGTCGTTCTTGACGCCGGTTGGCAGAGTCGCCAGAACTCGGGCGGCATCGCACGCTGCGGCGCCGATGGCTGCCAGGTCAACAGCTGGACGGATTGGTGTCAGAGTCGTCATTGGGCTCACTCGGCGTCGCGGTCGATCAAGACCAGATTGTTGCGGTGCACGGCCTCATCACCGCTTGAGGCTCCGAGGATAGCGCCGATGGACGCTGAAGGCTTGCCACAAATCCGCGACATGTCGCTCGACGCGTAGTTCGCCAGTCCACGCGCGAATACGTCTCCGCGCGCGTCGATCAGGCTGACCAGATCGCCGCGCTCAAAAGCGCCGCGCACCTGGGTTATACCGGCTGGAAGCAAGCTACTGCCGTTGCTGACCAGAGCCCGACGAGCACCGTCGTCCACGACGATGGAGCCGCGTTGCGCCACACTCGAACTCAGCCACCGAGCGCGGCTGGATCGGCGAGGACCCTGGCTGGCAAAGCGCGTACCGAGGTGTTCACCCGACTCAAGCCGCACGATCACGTCTGGTTCGTCGCCGCCGGCGATGACGACATCAATACCGTCAGCCGACGCCTCGAGCGCCGCCTGCAGCTTGGACCGCATGCCGCCGAGTCCACCCTGCGACGCTCCGCCGGCGATTCGTTCAAGTTCCGCACGCGGCATGTCGCTGGCATCCGGAATCAACTCAGCGGCGGGCTCGCTCTCAGGATCTGCGGTGTAGAGGCCGGCCGTGCGGGAAAGGATGTATAGACGATCGGCGCCGATGAGCTTGGCTATCAGGATCGACAGCCGGTCGTTGTCACCGAACCTGAGTTCCTCCGTTGCTACCACGTCGTTTTCGTTAGCTATCGGCACGACATCGGCGTCAAACAGCCCCGTCAGCGCATTTCGGGCGTTCAGATACCCCGTGCGATTGTGCAGATCGGCTCGCGACAGCAGCGCCTGCGCGACAGTCATACCCGCCTCCGCGAAGCATTCCGAGTAGTGGGCCATCAGGGGCGCCTGTCCAATAGCCGCCAGCACCTGGCGCGTAACCAGCGCGTTGCCAGTCAGCGGGACGATAGAGCGACCAACAGCCACCGCTCCGGACGTCACGAAGGCAACCTGCGTCCCCTGCAAGCGAATGTCCGCGATCTGCCGCGCCATGTTGGCAATAAACGCGTGATTGATTCCAGAGTCACCCGCCAGCAGGCGAGTGCCGCACTTAACGACGATTCGACGGGAAGTGCGCGACATCAACCAGAGTCCCCTAGCCTGCGAGGATCGGCGGACAGATTGTAGTCAGCCGCCGCCAACTCCCCATAGTCTCGCGCCTATAATGGCGGCCCGCGGCTCTGGCGCCGGTCGCCGCATGGCCGCAGATGAGCGAGACGATGGATCGATACAACACGGAGAGCATTCGAAACGTGGCCCTCGTCGCCCACAGCGGCGCGGGCAAGACCTCGCTAGCCGAGGCGCTGTACTACGTCACCGGCAAAGCGTCGCGACTTGGTCGGGTCGAAGAACACAACACGGTTTCCGACTACGACCCTGACGAGCACGAGCGGGGCATGTCCATCAATCTGGCTGCCGTCGCCTGTGAGTGGAACGGGTTGAAGATCAACGTCATCGACACGCCGGGCTATGCCGACTTTGTGGGCGAGGTGATATCCGGCCTCAACGCGACCGACGCCGCCGCGGTACTCGTCGACGCCACGTCGGGGATTGAAGTGGGAACAGAGATCGTGTGGCGTCTGGCTTCCGATCTTGATCGTCCGCGCCTTCTGATCGTGAGTCGTGTCGACCGGGACAACGCCGACACCGAGTCCGTCGTCGACGATCTGCGTGAACGGTTCGGCGCCAATGTGGCCCCAATCCAGGTACCGATTGGCAACGGTTCCGAATTCCGGGGCGTGGTTGACCTGCTGGACGGCAAGGCACGCATCTTTGCCGAAAACGGTTCGTCGATGGGCGAAGTGCCTGACGACCTGGTCGACACGGTTGAGGAAGCTCGCGAGCAGTTGGTCGAGGCCGTGGCATCAACCGACGACGAGCTCTTGGAGCAGTATCTGGAAGGCGAGGACTTACAACGCGCGGACCTCGAACGCGCGCTGCGGGCCGGGATAGCGGACGGCAGCATTTTCCCGGTGCTATTCACGGCGGCGACGGATCTCAAGGGCGCGCACGAGGCGATTGAGGCGCTGGCGACGCTGGCGCCATCGCCGGCCGAGCGACTCGAAGGCATGCTGGACGGAAGCGCCCCGCCAATCAACGGGCCAGTCGTGGCCCAGGTGTTCAAGACACTCGCCGATCCTTTCGTCGGCAAGGTCTCGATGATTCGCCTGTTTGCGGGCCAGATTGACGGCGACGCGCAGCTCGTGGATCAACGGACCGGTGACACTGAACGGTTGACGAACATTCAGTTCGCAACCGGCAAGGAGGGAACTCCCGCCCGGCAAATAGCGGCGGGCGACATTGGGTTCGTTACCAAGCTGGACGGTGTAGCGACCGGCGACACGCTGACCGGTGACTCACAGTCAATGAGCTTGCCGGCGTTTGAGATGCCGCGGCCCCTCTTCGAGGCATCAATATCCCCGGAGACGTCGGCCGACCTGGACAAAATGGGGACAGCCCTCGCTCGTCTGGCGGAAGAGGACCCATCGCTGCAGACGTATCGGAATGACGAAACGGCCGAGACAATCCTGGCCGGTTTGGGCGAGTCGCACGTGCGCATCAGCCTGGAGCGAGCACGCCGAAAGTTTGGAGTCGGCCTCAAGGCAGACGTTCCCCAGGTGGCCTACCGCGAGACGATTCGCAGAACCGTGAACGCGCACGGCCGGCACAAGCGCCAGTCGGGCGGGCACGGTCAGTTCGGGGATGTTCACATTGAATTCTCCCCTTTGGCGCGCGGCTCGGGATTCGAGTTTGAAG
>JAJDZD010000075.1 GCA_022824865.1 Chloroflexota bacterium
GCTTCCCAGCGCCAGCGTGGCCAGGCGTCCACTTGCCAGACAGTCACAAACGACGTCCGCGTGGCCCGGTCCACGTCGTTCAGGCTGTAACCGTCCCTCGTGTAGATGTTGCGGTCCGCCGGGTTCCAGGCCGGTGCGCAGCTATCCAGAATCGCGTGGTAGTCCGTGACCGACAATGTCGGTCGGGTGATCGGATCGTCCGCTGCCCGCACGCTGACGAGCGTCGTCGCCGCTCCAGCGAGCGCCGCCAGCATCACGAACGAAAGCAGCACGCACGCCGCCACAGTCCAGCGCCGCCCGCCCGCGCACAAAGCCACGGCTCGCATTGACTTCCTAGGTAGGCCTCCCGTAGGCACGCCAGCGGTCTGGGGATCCGAGGACTTTGCGCTCGGCTTCTTGACGAGGGTCGGATTCCCAGTCGCGCTGTTGCCTGCCCCAGTCTATCCACCACCGTGAATTTGCGCTCATGACCTGGCGGTGTCCTCACAGCATGGGCAGGTAATCCCTGATTGATTTACTGCCCCGAACGGGGGAGGGTCTACAGAACTGCGATCCCGTCGTCACGGCATTGGCATCGCCCTCGCGCGGCGGCTATCGGTTCGATTTCTCCGAGCCGCCAATGGTGGTCCGGACCGTGCGTGCGTCGACCAGGCCACTTTGAATCGGACCCCAGTCACTCACGGCGCCTCCCAGCGTGCTGGTGACGAGCCCTGCGTCCCAACCCATGTGAGCGGCGAGTAACGGTGCTCGTCTGCTATCGCGCGGCCCGGAAGTCGTGGGCGCAAGTCACGCGTTGCCGGCGATGGGCTTAGGCCGCTGCGAAGTGGGGGGCCGCGGTCGACGTCGGTCAGAGCAGAACGCAGCGAGACCCTGCGCGGTGCATGCACGTATGGGCGGCATGGCAGACTGGTGATCACCTAGCGGAACGCGATCCGAGGGCTGGATTTGGCGCAAGGCGACGACCTCCGGTCGGAGAATGAGCGACTAAGGTCTCGACTCTCCCGGCTCACCGAAGCGATTCTGCGCATTAATCAAGACCTTGATCTTGACACTGTCCTGCAGGAGATTGCCGATAGCGCGCGGTCTCTCACGGATGCGCGCTACGCCGCGATCACCACCCAGGACGAGACTGGCGATCTGCAGGACCTGGTCTTCTCCGGTCTTTCTGACGACGAGATTCAGGAGATCCTGGCGTTCCCGAATGGCATGGCCTTATTCCACTACCTCAGCCGGTTGCAAAAGCCATTGCGCACTCCGGACTTCGTCGCTCACGCCGACCTGGCTGGATTCCCGAGCTTCGTTCCGACAATCAGCAGCTTCCTGACCGCGCAGATTGGAGCCGGCAGCGAACAGGTCGGCGCGATATATATCGGCGAGAAGGAACGCGGACAAGACTTTACGTTTGAAGACGAAGAGACCCTTGAATTGTTCGCCGCGCAGGCGGCAACCGCCATCACCAACGCGCGGCGTTACGGCGACGAACAGCGGGCCAAGGCCGACCAGGCGGCCTTGGTCGATACGTCCCCGGTCGGAGTGCTGGTCGTCGATGCGAAGACCCGCGAGATCGTGCAGTTCAACGCGGAAGCGCGCCGCATCGCCGGCGGGTTGCGCGAGCACGACCGAGGCTTTGACCAGGTGCTGGCGCTGTTTACCTTTCGGCGGATCGACGGTCGGGAGATTCCGTTTGCCGATATGCCGGTGGAGCGCGCCCTAAGTAGCGGCGAAACCATTCGCGCCGACGAAATCGTCATCCATCGTCCGGATGGGACGGCCATTACCACGGTCGTCAACGCAACCCCAATTCACTCTGATGACGGTGAAATCGTGTCGGTCGTCTCCACGATTCAGGACATCACGCCGCTGGAGGAGTTGGAACGCTTGCGCGCCGAGTTCCTCGGGATGGTCAGTCACGAGCTACGCACACCATTGACGTCCATCAAGGGATCCGCCGCGACCGCCCGGAGCGCAGGCTATCCACTCGATCCAGCTGAGACGGGCCAGTTCTTTCGCATCATCGAGGAGCAGGCCGACCATATGCGCGACCTGATCAACAATCTCCTCGATTTAGCCCGGATCGAGGCCGGCACCCTGTCGGTGGCGCCCGAAGCCGCCGACCTGTCGGAGGTCATCGACCAGGCGCGCAATGCCTTCCTCAGCGGTGGCTATCGGAATAGCATTGAAGTGTCCGTCGCGGCCGACCTTCCCCGCATCCCGGTGGATCGGCAGCGAGTCGGCCAGGTCCTCTACAACCTCTTCTCCAACGCGTCCAAGTACTCGCGCGAATGGTCCACGATCCGCGTCAACGCCACGCTCGACGACCTGTACGTGTCGGTGTGCGTCGTCGACGAAGGCCGCGGAGTTTCGGCCGGACAGCTGCCCCGCCTGTTCAGCAAATTCTCGCGGGTCGGTTCCGACAACGGTCCGGAGATCGAAGGGTATGGCTTGGGTCTGGCGATTTGCCGCGGCATTGTGGAGGCGCACGGCGGCCGCATCTGGGCCGAAAGCGACGGCGAGGGCCACGGCACGCGCTTCACGTTCACGCTGCCCGCGGTACATGCGGCCGATCCGATCCCGGACCCATCCGCCGCCTCCGACGCCCTTCGCCCGCGGGGCGCGTCGGCCGCGGCGGAGCGCATTCTCGCCATCGACGACGACCCGCAGGTATTGCGCTACGTTCGGAGTATTCTCTCGGAAGCTGGCTACTCGGTTGTCGTCACCGGCGACCCGGCTGAGTTGGATCGTCTCATCCAGGCGGAGCAGCCGCACCTGGTCCTGCTGAACCTGGTGCTACCGGGAACAACCGGCTTCGAGTTGATCCAGCGCATTCCAAATGTCTTTGAAGTCCCGGTCATCTTCCTGACGGGTCGCGGCAGGGAACAGGACTTTGCCGCCGCGTTCGAGATGGGCGCGGCCGACTACGTCGTCAAACCGTTTGCGCCAACCGAACTGGTGGCAAGGATACGGGCGGCGCTGCACAAGCGGTCCGTCTATCAGCAGGCCCAGGCGGTCAAGCCCTTCCGCCTGGGGGATCTGACGATCAGCTACCTGGAACGCACCGTAACGGTCGCGCAACGCCCGGTCAGGCTGACGCCGACACAATTCAAACTGCTCGCCGAGCTTTCCAGCAATGCCGGACGAGTGCTGACCCATGCTGAGCTGCTGGAGAGCGTGTGGGGTCAGGGGCACTCGGCAGACCAGCAACTCTTGCGGGCCTTCGTCAAGGGCCTGCGGAGCAAGCTTGGGGATGACGCCCGGAACCCCGTCTATATCTTCACGGAGCCAGGGATCGGTTATCGGCTGGCGAAGCCGTAGCGGCCCGCGGCATGGCGGGCTCGGCGCGCCTCCGCGCATTGACTTGACGCAGTCGAGCGGTCAGCCGGGTTCGACGAGAATTCAGGCTCCAGTCGCTAACGCCGGCTCGACAACGCTCTTCAAAGACCGCTAGCTCCGGTATCAGGTCAGGACGTCAGGGCACGTTGGCGTTGGTGGCGGGTACGGCGTGATCGGGTCGACGCTCCCGCGTACGGACGCGACGGCGCGGAACTCGACGATCGAATTCCAAGCCTTCGGGCCGCGGGATTCCTCCCGCGGCCCGGTGACGTACGTATCGCAGGCCTGAGCATTCACGCCGGCGTGAACGCCGACGTCGCTGCTAGGCGTCAAGTGGCTGGTCGAAACGTTCCCATCCCTCCGGCCTGCTCTTCCTCCTCATCCTTCTTCCGGCGTCGCCAGAAGAAGAGGAAGATTGCCGCCAGGCCGGCGAGCACGGCTGTCCACAGGGACACCTGGTACTTCCACTGCAGCACCTGCGACAGCGCGGCCAGAGCGGCGAGCAGCGCCGGCCAAACGAAGCTGAAGAGCAGGGCCTTCTCAGGCGTCCATGCGCCAAAGCCCGTCAGGAACGTCAGGACCGGGTTTTCGACTGCGGCATTCGCCGTCGTTGGCCCGCCCTGCTCCCGTGAGAACAAACCGTAGCCGGCCTCGGTCGGCTCCGAACCACTGGCCGAGACTCGACCTTCCGCGGCGCCCAACTGCACCGCGGTCACGGAGGGACCGTTGGTGGAACCGCTGGGCGGGTTTGACGAGGACGGGTTGCCCGAGTTGCCTCCGGGGTTGCCGGGATTGCCGGGATTGCCGGGGCCGTTCGGACCGTTCGGACCGTTCGGACCATTGGGACCATTCGGGCCGTTGGGGCCGTTGGGGCCGTTGGGGTTACCAGGGCCGTCCGGATTGTCGGGGTCGTCCGGGCTGTCCGGGTCGTCCGGGCTGTCGGGGTCGTCCGGATCGTCGCCAGGCGGGTCTGCGGGAGGAGACGATGGAGGAATCAGGTCGGGACCACTACCTCCAGGGGACGTGCTGGCTTCGCCGGCGTCCGACCAGGGACCGAGACCCTCAACGTTGGCCGCGGCTACCTGCACCTCATAGGCGGTGTCGGAATCCAGACCCGAGATCCAGGTCACCGTCCCCGTGCCGACGAAGGCGTGCGCCGTCCACGACACCGTACCCACCTGCCGGTAACGCAGGTCGTAGTCCGTGATGGCCGGCTCGCCCTGGTTGGCCGGTGCCGTCCAGGTCACGTGCAGCACGGTCGTGGGCTGGGCGGCCGACGGCGCAACCGAGGGCGCATCCGGCTTGGCCGGCAGCGCCTGGTCCAGCACCTCGATGGTTACGTCCACCGTGGTGTCCACGGTCGCGTCCGCCTGGCCCTGCGCGTTCGTACCGTCCGTCACGCTGACCGTGACCGTGTACGACGTAGTGGTCTCGTAGTCCAGCACGGCGCCTTGAGCCACGCGAATCTGGCCGCTGGCGGCGTCGATCACGAAGGCGCTCGCGCCGGATAGCGCGTAGGTCAGCGCGTCACCGTCGGCATCAGTTGCCGTGATCGGCGCGCCCACAGAGGTACCGGCCGGCGAGTTCTCCGCAATCGCGCGAACCAGCTTGCCGCCGCCATCCTCTGGAGGATCAATCACGGGAGGCTCGTTGGTTCCCCGGGTGCGGCCGACGCCGGCGTCCGACCAGGGACTCGTGCCCTCGTCATTGCTCGCCGCCACCTGCACCTCGTAGTCGGTAGCAGGCCCCAGCCCCGGGATCCGGGTCGTGGTTCCCACGCCGACGAAGCTGTGCGCGATCCACGCCGACGCGCCCACCTGCCGGTATTGCACGTCGTAGTCCGTGATGGCCGGGCCGTCGTTGGCCGGGGCTGTCCAGGTCACGTGCAGGGCGGTCATGGGCTCGACGGTTGACGGCGTAACCGAGGGCGCGTCCGGCTGAGCCGGGGGCTCGTCCACGTCGGTCACGGTGATGGTCACCGTCACTTCGGTGTCAACGGTGTGGTCGTCGCCGGCCCAGGTGATGTCGAGGCCGTCGCTGGCCTCGATGACCACGGTGTACGACGTCGCGGTCTCGTAATCCAGGGACGCGCCTTCGGCCACGCTGAGTTGTCCGGTGTCCGGGTCCAGCGCGAAGATGGTCGATGCCTCCCGCAGCGTGTAGGTCAGCGGGTGGCCATCTTGGTCGATAGCCGTGACCGGGTCGCCCACCGGGGTGCCCGCCGGCGCGTCTTCGGGCACCGAGCGCAGCGAGGCCAGCTTGCTGAATTGCGGGGGAAGGTTCTGTCCCGCCGTGGCGCCGTCACCCGGCGACGACCAGGCGCTGGCACTGTCGGCGTTGAACGCCAGCACCCGGACCTCGTACGTCGTCTCCGGCGTCAGGCCGGTGAGCGTCGTCTCGGTCGCCGTGCCGGTGAAGGGGTGGTCCGTCCAGGTTACGCCGCCCTGCGGCCGATACTCCACGTTGTAATCGGTGATGGGCAGGCTGTCCCCGGTGTCCGGCGCCGTCCAACTCACGTCCAGCGCGGTTGTTGGCTCGGAGGCCGCTTGCGTGACCGTTGGCTGATCCGGCGCCGGCGGCGAGAGGTCAACGTTGACCGCCCATTGCCGCGCCGCCCTGTTCTCCCATCCGGCGTAGTCCTCGAACGCGCCGGCGGCGATGTCCACGGTCAAGCGTCCGCTGCGGGTGGGGCGGATGTCCGCCTCGTAGACCCACGCGCTCACCTGCCGCAGCGCGGTCGCTTCACCATTGACGACGGTCAGGTCATCCGCGGTGAATTTCACCACGTCTTCGGTTAGCTGAATGCGAATGGTGAAGGGCGGCCCGGTCTGCGTCGCGCTCGGTCCCGTAATCCGATGCACCCGCGGCCGATCGGCGTCCGAATACACCTCGAAGTACGCCCCGACCCCACGCCAGTTCACCCAAATCCGGGTTCGGTAGGGCCAGGTGCCCCATCGATATTTGTAGTACTCCGGCGTCATGGTGAAGGTCGCGGTGGATCCCTCAACGCTGACGGGAACAGGAGTAGTCGAGTTCCAGGGCCTGAAGCTGAAGTCGTCGCCGGGCGGCTGAGAGAAGGTGGCCACGACTTCAAAGGAGTCCCAGCTCTTGCGGGTCCCGGAGGGTCCCTCGAGCCTCACCCACAGATAGGTCGACAGCTTGGACGTGGCCGTTAGCGGCGCGAGAGTACCGCTGGCGGCCAAGGCCGCGCCGGCGGCCACCGTAACCGTCACGTCGCCATCGCCGTTGGGCGTCACTTTGGCGGTGTAGACCGCGCCGCTGCCCGACAGGCTTCCCAGCGTCCCGTTGTCAACGGTGATGTCCGAGGCGTCAAAGCCGGTTACGTCTGTCCCGAATGTGAACGAGACGTCCAGCGGTTGCAGATTCTTGAAGGTCTCCGGGAGGGCGATCGAGACGGCGTGTACGGGAATCACCTCAATCGTGAGGTCAATCACCGCCGCCTGGCCCTGCACGGTGTAGTTCACCTGGCCCGTGTAGGAGCTCTTAGTCGCGTAGTTCAAGGTGGCGCCTTCGGCCACGCTGATCTGGCCGGTAGCCGAGTCGATGACGAAGGCGCCGGAGTCCGTCGCCTCGCCCGTCAGCGTGTAGCTCAGCGTCTCGTCCTGGTAGGGATACCCCACCACCGGGTCGCCTACCGGCGTGCCGGCCGGGGACTTGTCACCGACGCTCCGGGTCTCGCTGGCAGTGACGGTGACCGTGATCGTGCGGGAGACATATCCGCCGTACCCGTCATGCGCCCCGTAGGTGACCGTTGACGAACCCGGATTAATGCCTTCCACGTTAAGCGTGGCCACTTCTTCGCCCGAGCCGGTGTCTGTATCGAAGATTGTGGCTCTGAGCACGCCCGCGTACTCCGCCGAGGTCGAGAAGCTCAGATCGTCGTCGTCGGGGTCCAGGAAAAACCCCGGATCGATGGCCTCATTGATTTGGGCGGCCTGCACGATCTCACGATCCTGGAGAGCAGTCTCGGTCGTAAATGGCGGAAGGTTGGCCTGACCGGATCCGGTGTCGGACCACGGGCCGGGGCCTTCCTTGCTGGTGAGCGCACGCACCTGCGACTCATAGGTCGCGCCGGCTTCCAGGTCCGGCAGGTTGATGCTCAGCGTCGATGCCGAAAGCTCGCTGACGACATCGCCGTTGGAGTCGGTGTACGTGTACGCCGTCCACGCCGCGGGTGTCTCGCCGTCGGCGACCTGCTTGCGGTACTGGACCTCGTAGCCGGTGATCGTCACGTTAATGGCGGCCGGGGCCGTCCAGGTCACGTCCAGGGCCGGGTTCGTCGGCTCGTCGAACGGCGTGCGCGTCACTGTGGGCGCGTCGGGCTTCCCGGCCTCGGCGTCATACACGGTGATGGTGACGTTTCCGACCGCGGCCTGGCCCTGCACCGTCCAATGCACTTTCCCTGTGTAGGAGCTCTTGGTCTCGAAGTCGATGGTGGCGCCTTCGGCCACGCTGATCACGCCAGTGGCCGAATTGATCGTGAAGGCGCCCGATGTCGCCGCTTCGCCCGTCAGCGTGTAGCTCAGCGCATCGTCGGTCTGATCGTCGCCGTCGTCGTAGGGCGTCCCGGTCACCCAGGCGACCTCATTCCCGGCGGGAGAATTCTCGACAACGCCCCCATAGTCATTGGAGACGGCCGAGTCCGTGAAGCTCCGTGACACGTATCCCCCATAGGAGTCGTGTGCCCCATAGGTGATCGTCGCCGAGGCCGGATTGAGCAGGTGCGTCGCCAGCGTATTCGTGCCGGTTATCCAGGCACGGATAATTCCCGGATACTCGGAAGAGGTCGAGAATCGCAGCGTGTCGCCGTCCGCGTCTTCAAAGTAGCCCGTGAGTGCATTGCTCTCGTAGGTGGCGCCCACGTTACCGTTGACGCCAACGAGGGACCACTTGTTCGTATTCGGCGGCCGGTTGGCCCGGCCGGAACCGGCGTCCGACCAGGGCCCATCGTCGTTTCCGCCCGCGAGGGCGCGCACTTGCACCTCATAGGTTTCGCCGGCTTCCAGGTCCGGCAGGGTGAAGCTGGTTGTGGCTGGTAACGTGCTCGTCTCGTTGTCGTTGGCGTCGGTGTAGGTGTAGGTCGTCCACTCCGCAGCTTCCTCACCTTCGGCAGCTTGCTTGCGGTAGCGGGCTTCGTACCCGGTGATTCTCAGGCGGTTGAATACCTCGCCAACCGGAGACGGCGCCGTCCAACTCACGTCCAGGGCCGGGTCGGTCGGCTCGCTGAACTCCGTGCGCGTCAGCGTCGGCGTCCCCGGCTTGCCAGCCGTAAGGTCGTTGACGCTGATGGTGACGGTGGCCGTGGCTGTCTGCTCCTGCACCACCCAGCTCAGGGTCGCGGTGTAGGACGACTTGGTCTCGTAGTCCAGGCTCTTCCCCGACCCTAGGCTGATCCAGCCGGTCGTGGCGTCGTGCGCAAAGGGACCATCGGAGGCAAACGCATCCCCGGTGAGGGTGTAGGTCAGAGAATCGTCGGTCTGATCGTCGCCGTCGTCGTAGGGCTCGCCCTTGATCAATCTGACGTATCTGCCGCAGCAGGCGTTCTCGTCGATGCTGCCGGTTGTGTTGGCCGTGCCGGTGATCTCCACCGTCCGGGAGGCATACCCGCCGTACGCGTCGCTCGCCCCGTAGGTGATGGTGGCCGCGCTCGGATTTAGCGCTTGAATCGCCAGGTTGACGTCGTTGCTTATCCAAGCCTTGATCACGCCGGCATACTCTGAACTGGCGGAATAACTCAGCGTGTCGCTGTCCGCATCGGCGAAATACCCGCCCGTCGAGAGGTTATAGCTGAGCGACGGCCCGGGCCCGCGGAGCCGGAACCATGTGGTGGAAGCGTCGGCAATGACCGCGGTAGTCAGATTCGGCGGCGTGTTGGCCTGCCCGGAGCCGGTGTCCGACCAGGGGCCGGGACCTTCAAGGCTGGTCAGCGCGCGCACCTGGAATTCATAGGTCGTGCCCGCTTCCAAGTCGGGCAGATTGAGGGTGGTCGCCGTCGCCGGCAGTCGGCTGATCTCAGTGCCAGGGTTGTCGGGATCGTCGAACTTGTAGAGCGTCCAGGCGTTTGCCGTTTCGCCCTCGGCGACCTGCACGCGGTACTGGACCTCGTAGCCGGTGATGGTCGCGCCGTTGGCGGCGGCCGCCGTCCAGGTCACGTCCAGCGCCGGGTTCGTCGGCTCACTGAACTCCGTGCGCGCCACCGTCGGTGTGGCGGGCTTCCCGGCCTCGACATCCGTCACCTTGATGATGACGTTGATGACGGCGTTGTGGCCGTCGACCGTGTACCGCACCTCGCCCCGGTAGAACTTGGCGATCACCTGGCCGTTCCAGGTTTCCGTTTCCCGGTGGGTGTTGTCGGTCTCGTAGTCCAACGTCGCACCCTGCGCCACGCTGATCTGCCCGGTGGCCGAGTCGATGACGAATTTCCCGGAGTCCTTCGCCTTGCCCGCCAGCGTGTACGTCAGCGCATCGTTGGTCTGATCGTCGCTGTCGTCATATGGCGTCCCAGTCACCGGAACGCCCACCGCCGTGCCCGCGGCCGAGTTCTCGGCGATTTCGCGGGCCGTCTTGGCGGTGATGCCGATGGTCGCGCTGCGGGTGACGGACCCCCCGTAGGCGTCGGTGGCCGTGTAATTGACCTTGGACGAACCCTGGTTGAGCAGGGTCACCTGCAAATTGGCCTCGCCGGCGTTACCGGACAGGCTGATTCCGAGCAAGGCCGGATGCTGCGCCGCGGCGGAATACGTCAGCGCGTCGCCGTCGGCATCGGCGAAGAAGACCCCCAGCGCGCCGGATCCGGTCTCGGCGTAGGTCGCAATCGTTCCAACCGGGAACGTGCCGCCCAGGAAGGACACGCTGGTCGCGTTGGGCGGCCGGTTGGCGCGCCCGGAGCCGGTGTCCGACCAGGGGCCCTCAGCCTCTTCGCTGGTGACCGCGCGCACCTGCACCTCGTAGGTCGCGCCGGCCTCCAGGTCCGGCAGGTTGAGGGTGGTCGCCGTAGCGCCGAGCGTGCCGCTGTAGGCGGTCCACGGCGCGGGAGTCTCACCGTCGGCGACTTTCTTACGGTACTGCGCCTCGTAGCCGGTGATGGTCAAGCCGTTGGCCGCCGCCGCCGTCCAGGTCACGTCCAGCGCCGGGTTCATCGGCACGCTCGAGGCCGTGCGGGTCACCGTCGGCGCGGCGGACATTTCGGCCTCTACGTCCGTGACGTTGATGGTGAGGTTGGCGACGACGGCCTGACCCTGCACCGTCCAGTTCACCTTGCCGGTGTAGGTTGGCGTGGTCTCGAAGTCCAGCGTCGCGCCCGTCTTCACGCTGATCTGGCCCGTGGCCGAGTTGATAACGAACGCGTCCGCAGCGTCACCCGTCAGTGTGTAGGTCAGCGTGTCATCGGTCTGATCGTCGCCGTCGTCGTAGGGCGTCCCCGTCACCGGGGCGCCGACGTTTGTGCCCGCGGCGGAGTTCTCCGCGATACTCAGGGTCACGTTGCTTGTGCCGGTCGCCGTGAAGGCGCGGTTGAGATACCCGCCGTACGGGTCGTACGCTCTGTAGTTGATCGTCGTCGTCGAGCCGGGGTTGTAAACCCGAATCCATATCCTGGGGGGATCACCCCAGGACCCGGCACCGACCACACCCGGATAATCCGAAGAGACCGAGTAGCTCAGCGTGTCTCCATCCGGGTCGTAGAAGTACTTATCCATCGTTTCTTGAGAATTTGCGCCATCGCCCCACGGGATGTTGTTATCGAGGATGCCGAAGGTGCCATTGCCCGGCGGGCGGTTGGCCGTGCCCTCCCCGATGTCCGACCAGGGGCCGGCGCCCTCCTCGCTGGTGACGGCCCGCACCTGCACTTCGTAGGTCGCGCCCGCATCAAGGTTCGGCAGGTTGAGGGTGGTCGCCGTCGCCGGCAGTTGGCTGATCTCAGTGCCAGGGTTGTCGGGATCGTCGAACTTGTAGAGCGTCCAGGCGTTTGCCGTTTCGCCGTCGGCGACTTTCTTGCGGTACTGCGCCTCGTAGCCGGTGATGGTCAAGCCGTTGGCGGCGGCGGCCGTCCAGGTCACGTCCAGCGCCGGGTTCGTCGGCTCGCTGAACTCGGTGCGCGTTAGCGTCGGCGTGGCGGGCTTGCCCGCCTCCACATCCGTCACCTTGATGAGGACGTTGATGACGGCGTTGTGGCCGTCGACCGTGTACCGCACTTCGCCCCGGTAGAACTTGGCGATCACCTGGCCGTTCCAGGTCTCGGTTTCCCGGTGCGAGTTGTCCGTCTCGTAGTCCAGCGTCGCGCCCGTCGCCACGCTGATCTGCCCGGTGGCCGAGTCGATGACGAACTTCCCGGAGTCCTTCGCCTTGCCCGCCAACGTGTACGTCAGCGCATCGTTGGTCTGATCGTCGCCGTCGTCGTATGGCGTCCCGGTCACCGGAGCGCCCACCGCCGTGCCCGCGGCCGAGTTCTCGGCGATTTCGCGGGCCGTCTTCGCGGTGATGTTGATGGTCGCGCTGCGAGTCAGGGACCCGCCGTAGGCGTCGGTGGCCGTGTAGTTGACCTTGGACGATCCCTGATTGAGCAGGGTCACCTGCAACGTGGCCTGCCCGGCGGCACCCGACAGGCTGATCCCGAGCAAGGCCGGATGCTGCGCCGCCGCGGAATACGTCAGCGCGTCGCCGTCCGCGTCGCCGAACAAGACCCCCACCGCGCCGGATCCGGTCTCGGCGTAGGTCGCAATCGTGCCAACCGGGAACGTGCCGCCACCGAAGAACACGCTGGTCGCGTTGGGCCCCCGGTTGGCCTGCCCTTCTCCGATGTCCGACCAGGGGCCATTGCCCTCATCGCTGGTGACGGCCCGCACCTGCACCTCGTAGGTCGCGCCCGCGTCCAGGTTCGGCAGGTTGAGGGTGGTCGCCGTAGCGCCGAGCGTGCCGCTGTAGGCGGTCCACGCCGCGGGCGTCTCACCGTCGGCGACTTTCTTGCGGTACTGCGCCGCGTAGCCGGTGATGGTCGTGCCGTTGGCGTCAGGGGCCGTCCAGGTCACGTCCAGCGCCGGGTTGGTCGGCTCGCTGAACTCCGTGCGCGCCAGCGTCGGCGCGGCAGGCTTGCCGGCTTCCAGATCGGTCACCTGGATGGTGACGTCGGCGGAGGCTTCCTGGCCCTGCACCGTCCAATTGACCTTCCCGGTGTAGGAGCTCTTGGTTTCATAGTCGATGGTGGCGCCCTGCTTGACGCTGATCTGGCCGGTGGCCGAATCAATAGTGAAGGCGTTCGAGGTCGCCGCCTCGCCGGTCAGCGTGTAGGTCAGCGCATCGTCGGTCTGATCGTCGCCGTCGTCGTAGGGCGTCCCGGTAACCGGATCCCCCACCGCCGTGCTGGCGGCGGAGTTCTCGGCCACGCTTCGGCTCAGATCGGCGCCGTTGAAGCTGTCAGCGGAGCCGCTGACGTCAACATCCTTCGAGGCGTAGCCGCCGTAGGTGTCGGACACCGCGTACGTGACCGATGACGTGGCCGGGTTGAGGACGTGGATCCGCAGCTTGTCGGAATTGTCACCCTCGATACCGACCCGGAGCACGCCGGGATACTGCGCCGAGGCCGAGTAGGTCAGCGAGTCGCCGTCGTCGTCCGTGAATTTCTCACTGAGCGTCGTGACGTGGTCTTCTCCGCCCCACAGAAGGGTGTAGAACGGCTGGAGATTGGACGATTCCGTGGACCGCGGCGGGCGGTTGGCCCGTCCCGACCCGGTGTTCGACCAAGGGCCCGCAGTTCCGCTCCGAACTGCCCGCACCTGCACCTCGTAGGTCGCGCCCGCGTCCAGGTTCGGCAGGTTGAGGGTGGTCGTCGTCGCGGACAGGGTGCCGCTGTAGGCCGTCCATGCAGTGATCCCCTGCTTGCGGTACTGCGCCTCGTAGCCGGTGATGGCTGCTCCCGAGCTGGTCGGGGCCGTCCACGTCACGTCCAGCGCCGGATTCGACTGCCCGGTGAACGTCGTGCGAGTGACTTGCGGCGTGCCCGGCTTCGCCACGGCATCTTTAATGGTGATCACGGCATTGCCGACGGTTGCCCCGCCAGCCGTCCCCGAAACGATGATCGTCTTGTCGCCACCAACTGCCGTGTCTGGTATGCCGGCAAAGGTCAGGGTCGCGGAAGCCGTGGTAAAGCCCGATCCGATCGTCACTGCCGGCAGGGTCGACGGCGAAACGGTGTAATCGGTTCCTTTGACGGCCGTGCCCGCCAGCGACAAGGAAACGGTGTGTTGGGCGACGTCAGTGTCGCGGGACGCCGTAACCGTAATCTTCACGGAAAGCTCGTTCTCGGCGAATGAGTCCGGGCTCACGCTTAGTGTGATATTGGTGGAAGTGCCGCGGACGCCCCGCTCCTGGGCGGCTGTCGCACCTACGTTCTGGGCGGCTATCGCGCCTACGTTCTGGGCGGCTGTCGCACGTATGGCGATCTGGAACGCCAGACCCACCTGGGTCCCCTCGGAGTCCGTGGCCGTGTAGATCATGGAGTGCTTGCCGGCCTCGGTTGGCGTGCCGGTCAGGGCGCGGGTGGCCGGGTCGAATGACAGACCAGCCGGCAGGGCCGGCGAGAGGGTGTACGTGAAGCCACCGGCGCCGCCCGTGGCTTCGGGCAGCGTCTGCGTGCCGATGTCCTGGTTGATTTGGAATCGAAAGTCGTCAAGGGCGGCCAGGCCGACCGGCGTAGCTTGCTGATCGGGTGCAGGCGTCGGCGTTGGCGTCGGGTCGGGTGTCGGCGTTGGCGTCGACTCAGGGGCCGCTTCGACCGTGAACTGCTCTGCCAGGGGCTTCCCGCAGCCGGCGTCGTTACAGGCTTGTACCCGCACCACCCATTCGCCGTAGTCGGCAACGGTGATGTCAGTATTCGGTTCGCTGTCGTCGGCGACGCCGCTGTCAGGCTTGGAAGCCTGTACCCGAATCCCTTCGTTCAGCTTGTCGCCGTTGTCCACCGATCGCCAGCGGACCCAATACTCGGCGGCCCCGTCAACGTCGTCCCAGGCCACCGCGACCTTCAGCGAGCCGGTTTCCGTGTCGGTCTGCAAGCCGGTGGGCTTGGCTGGTTTGGTGACGCTCGGTTCGGGTGTCGGCGCGGGAGTCGGCTCGGGAGTGGGGGCCGGCGTTGGCGTCGGCTCGGGAGTGGGGTCTGGCGTCGGGATCTCAGTCGGTGTCGGCTCGGGAGTCGGCTCCGGCGTGGGGGCCGCGGTGGGAGTCGGGTCCGGCGTGGACAAAGTCTTCGGGTTGCTCTCGTCGCTGGGCGAAGATGAGTCGGCCGACACGTCGCCGGCCAGCACCGCCACCATCACCAACGCCGCGGCCAGAGCCACGGCCATGGCCCGCGCGGTGACAAGAGGGAACCGCCATTGTCTGGAATCACCGACCTTGTTCACGACGAACGTGTGCATGGACTGCTTCGGCGAACAAGGGCGCCATGCCAGATTCCGCTCGCGCCTGGCCGAGCGGTGGCTCGGCTGGCGCGAGGGAGCCTTCAACCTACGGGATGGACCCGCCTAGGGGTTTAGATTGACTTCAGGCGGGTCGGGGGATAGGCTCAAGGCGTCGCAGCCCTGGGTTCTCTACCAAGGCTTTGGCCGTCACGGTAGGGCCCAACTCTTGCCGGGGGCGGGCCCTGCTGTGACGCAGCACCGATGTCACCTTCCTCCTTTCCATAGCTGGTCGGCCACGAGCGTTGGCCGAGATTCTCCGAGCGACACGAACAAAGACTTCAAGATCGTCCTCCTGGATTCCTTCCAGGAGAACCGCGTAGACCGCCGCTATTTCGGGTGAGAGTTGACGTACGAGCGCGTGGCCTTTGTCGGTGGCCTCCAAGCGCACGACCCGCCGGTCTCGCGCAAGGCGGTGTCGCTTGAGAAGGCCCAGTTTGAACAGCTTGTCCGCAGCGCGGCTGAGAGACGCTTGATCGACGGGCACGATCTCGGTCAGCTCCGTGATGGTGTTGGCCTGGCCTCTCGCGCACCGTTCCAGGACGCCCCATTGCGGGAGTGTCAGGCCGGCTTCGTCGACCGTCCCCGTCGCCAATGAGACGTACCCGCGAATCACGCCGGTACAGAGGACTCGCAAGTCCACGTCCGGCTCGCCGCCTGCCTTGCGACTCGGTTCAGCCACTATCCGTCATTCCTCGTTCCACACCTCCGCAGGAGGCGTTTTGTTGGATGAACAACCATTCACAAAGGCATCCATCGCGGGAACATACAATGCCTTCACATTGAGTGTCAAGAACATTCTCTGCATTTTCATTCAATGTTTTTCCATTGATTGCGCTGGGCACACGTGGCCGCGATCTCCGACGCCGTTGCCGGTCCATGCGATGCCTGACCAGACCGAGTCCGCGCTGCCGTTTCGGAGGCTGATCGGTTGCCGGAACCGACACTCGCCCGTGGACCGCGCTCCCGGGGCGACGGTTCGAGAAGAGCCGTGAGCAACCTGACCATATCTTCATGCTTGACCGAAGCTCGTGAAGCATTGAAACTACCCTCGCGTCATCTGGTGGCTAAGGCCCGCGCGAGCTGGCGCTCCGTGTAAGGGGCCTGAAAAGATCTCTGAGGGTAGTGAGCGTCCCGGGGTGGGTGTGACTGAGCAAGGCGACCTGACTGAGCAAGAAACGGCGACGCCCGATTACACGATGGGCTATGGCGAGGAGTACCTCCAGGCCCTCCTGCGAGTCTCGGCCAAGACCCACGCCACCCACCTGCTCCCATATCTGGAGCCCGGCCTCAAGGTTCTCGACTTCGGGTGCGGGCCGGGAACCATATCGATCGGCTTGGCCGAGGCCGTAGCGCCCGCTGAAGTCCATGGCATTGACATGGAACCGTCACAGATTGACCTGGCGAGAATGTTTGCCAGGCGATATGGACGGGACAATGCGACGTTTCACGTTGGCGACGTAACGGCCATGCCGTTTGAGGACGGATTCTTTGACGTGGCCCACTGCCAGAACGTCCTCATGCACGTTCCGGATACCCAGGCAGTCCTGCGCGAGGTCAAACGCGTCTTGAAGCCGGACGGGATCATCGCCAGTCGCGAGATGATCTCCGGGTCATCCTTTACGCATCCCGACTTCGAGGTACTGCGGAAGGCCTGGGACATGTTTGAAGACCTCCTCGCCGCGGACGACGGCCATCCGCAGATGGGGAAGGACATGAAGACCCATTTCCTCGAGGCCGGGCTTGTGGACATCCGGGTGAGCGCATCGTTCGACACCTTCACCACACCTGACGAAGTCGCGTTCATCCACCAGATTGCCCAGCAATGGTTCCTGGCGCCCGAGATCACGGAGGCGGCGATTAAGTACGGGGCGGCGACGCAAGCGCTCTGCGACCAGATCGGCGTCGCCTATGACAGGTGGAAGGATCACCCCGGCGCATTTGCGGGCGTAGCCTACGGCGAGGTGTTGGCGTGGAAACCTACGTCCTGATCGGGGGCAACAGTTCGGAGCCCATGAAGAAAGGGCCCTCCTCCGACTTAGGGACTGAGTCCGCCGCGAGCTGCGTCGCGAGCGACCCGCGCGTGACTCGCGCCAAACGCGCATCGGGCGCGTCGGCCACCAGGGGCTCGAGCCTGAGGCTCCACGCGCGCTCAAGAACGCCCTGTTGGGGAAATTGGTCCAGGGGTGGCAGCGGCGGGCAGGTGTGCCCGTGACCCGGTGTGAGCATGGGTGGGAATCCCGTTCACTGCCGGCCGCCGTGAGGCCGCGCCCTTCGCTCAGCTTTGATAGGCGATCGCGTGCTGCTGAGAGCGTCCTCGATCCCCAAGGGCGCGAAGGCTGAGGGTCGTGACTGAGCCGACGTCGGCAACGCCGCACTACACGATGGGCTTCAGCGAGACCATCCTCCGACATTCCAGGCGGCGCACGGTACATAGTCATGCCGCCCACCTGCTCCCTCATCTCAAGCCAGGACTTCGTGCGCTCGACCTCGGGTGCGGACCGGGCACTATTTCGGTCGGTCTGGCCAAGGCGATCGAACCCGGGGAGTTGCACGGCGTCGATATGGAACCTTCCCAGGTTGCCGTGGCTTCGGCGATCGCCGAGGCGGGAGGACAGGGCAACGCAACGTTTCACGTTGGGGACGTGACCGATCTTCCGTTCGACGACGATTCATTTGACCTGGTGCATGGCCACGCCGTCCTTACCTATATACCCGACACCCAAGCCGCGCTGGCCGAAGCGCGGCGGGTCTTGAAACCCGGTGGTCTGATCTCCATCCGGGAAGCGGTCTACGGATCCTCGTTCCTCGCGCCCGACTACGAGGTTATCGGCCTGGCTTGGTCGATCTTTTCAGAACTCGTCACCGCCGACGATGGACATCCCAATATCGGGAAGGACCTCAAGCGTCACCTTCTGCAAGCCGGGTTTACCAACATCACCTCGTCGGCTTCGTTCACGTCCTATTCGACAGCCGATGAGGTCGACTACTTCGCCAGCGTCATCAAAGACTGGTTCCTCTCAGCCGACGTGCGTACGGCGGCGATGGAGTATGGCGTGGCGACGCAGCAGCATTTCGACAACCTGGAGCGTGCGCTCAAGCGGTGGATCAGTTCCCCCAACGCCTTCGGCGCTGTTGCCTATGGCGAGAGCATTGCCTATAAGCCGCCGCGCTGATGCGTACATTCCAGACGCTGGACGCTCCCTCTCTGGGAACCGCCGGCGCCTTCAGCGCCTTCGCATACGGCGAGTGCTTGGCCCACAAGCCGCGACTCTGATTGGGGCCACTCGGACGCCGAAGCCGCTCGTTGACAGCGGGATGAGCGCGGGGACCCCGTGCAAGGTGCCCGCCGACATTATCCGCAGACGGCGTATTTGGGGAGATATCCGCAACGCCCGGTCACGTGCTCTGGAACGGTCGCCTTGCCGCTACTCCGACTCCTTCAGCGTCGCGTAGTTCGCGACGATCTTTGAGGTCACGGACTCGAAAGCGCGCATCTCGCGCTCGCTCACGCCGTGCAGCAGCCTGGCGACGTGGGTTTGCACTCGTTCGCTGACGTCGGACGTCAGGTCTCTTCCCTTATCGGTCAGATGCAACAACACGACGCGCCGGTCGCTTCGCAGGCGTTGCCGGCGTAACAGGCCCAGGTTGACCAGCCGAGTCACCATGCGACTGATCCGCGACGCGTCAACAGGTAGTACGTCAGCCAGTTGCATGGCTGCGCGCGGCCCCTCTGCACAGACCCGCAAAAGGTTGAATTCCGACGGGATGAGGTTGTAGGGCGACACTTCGTCCGCCACACCCTTGTCGACCGCGTTCACCAGATCGGCTACACATCGCTCCAGCGCCGCTGACGACGCTCCGTCCTGGTGACTCTGACTACCCTCATGCCTGGCTCGTTCCGGGGAGGCGCCGGAGGTCGCGTCGTTGTCTTGTGTCAAGCAGCTTGGGGGCAAGGTGTCCTGCGTTTGTCCACTTTATCGGCCAAACAGACAACTTTCCACTGGACGTCGCGAGGAGTCGCGAGTCAGTTTCACTCCGCTATTCCCGCGTGCGCGCCGCCCACGGCGCACGCATCCAGTCGTCCTGCACCCGACCGTACCGCCCGAACACCTTTCCCGGTCAGCGTGACAATCCGCTGGACTCCGCGTGGCCCAATTCCACCGCCCCCTCAGCCGCCAAATCCGCAATCACCGACCCAACAATCGGCCGCAGCGCCGCCGCGTCCGTCGGTACGCTCCCCGCAAACCGCTCCGCCAGCGTTCGCGCCACCTCCGCGCCGCTCCGCCTGCCGTCCATCAGGTTCAGCACTGACAACGTGGGCAGCGACAACAGAATCTCTCGCTTGTCCCCATTCGCCGCCCCTGGCACCTCCACCCGGGTCACCGGCCGCAACCCCGTCTCCGTCTCCTGCATCCACGCCCGAACGTCCGTCCCTTGCACAAACGCCGGCCGCCCCGCCAGCGCCTGCTCGGGCGTCAAGGTGATTCCCCGTCGCGTCAACTCCTGAGCTGGAGCCTCTACCGCCGGCTGCGCGACACCCGTCGCGTCGTCGCCTGCCAGCGCCTCATACGTCACCGCCAGCTGCCCCGGTGTAAACCCGCCCATGTAGCGGATCGACTCCTCCGGCGTCTCCCGCGTCAGCCCCGACGAAATAAACACAAACGCCTGCCGCAGTGAGAGGTTCTGACTCGGGTCCACCAGCCGGTGCGCCGTCCAGAACCACGACTCCTGCAACCGCTGCCCGTGATACCAGTGATTCGCCATATCCACGAAATCGTTCGCCTGCTGGAGATACCCCTCCTGGTACCAGTCCATCGACAGCCCCGTCAGGTCCGGCGCCTCCAATGACGTACGAATCGCCTTCGTCGCCCGCAGCACCCCCTGCAGGGCCAGCGCGATGCCTGAGGCCAGGATCGGATCCACAAAACACGCCGCGTCCCCCACCAGCAGGTACCCCGGCCCATGAAACTGCTTACAGATGAACGACCAGTCCGACACGATGTCGAAGTCACCCGCCCAGCGACCGCCCTCCAGCAACTCCGTGTACTCCTCGCACGACTCGATCTGTCGCTGCCAGTACTTGCGCCGTTCCGTCCGCGACATCCCCCGGATTCGTTCCGGATCCGTCACCAGCCCGATACTTCGCAGCCCGCCCGCCAGCGGGATGTGCCACAACCACCCGTCGTCCACCGCCACCACGTATACATTCCCCGCGTCCGTCGGCTCCATGTCGTTCAGGACGTCCGGCAATGATGTCGGCCCGCCGTGGTAGTGACCGAATAGCGCCACGTGCCTTAAGTTCTCGTTGTGCTCCCGCAGCCGGAACTGCCGCCCCAGCACCGACCATTGACCCGAAGCATCCACGCACATCCGCGCACGAACCTCGCCCGACTCACCGTCCTCGTTCGTAAATGACAGCCCCGTGGCCCGCCCGTCCGTCATGTGTGCGCGCGTCACCTGGTGGCCCTCTCGAACGTCCACCCCCTCGTCCCGCGCGTGGTCCAGCAACAGCTTGTCGAACACCTCGCGGTCGCACTGAAACGTAAACGTCCGGTCCTGCGGCACCTCCGAGAACCGGATTGTCCACGGGTCTCGTCCCCGCCCCCAGATATACGTCGCCCCGTACTTCTTCGTGAACCCCGCTTTCTCTACTCGCTCCAGCGCCCCGGTCTTGCCCAGCGCAAACAGCACCCCCGGCAACATCGACTCGCCCACGTGCGGCCGCGGAAACCGCTCCCGCTCCAGCAACGTCACCGTGTACCCGCTCTGCCGCAACAGCGTCGCCAGCGAAGACCCCGCCGGCCCCCCGCCAACCACCGCCACATCGCACGCAACCGCCTGCATCGCCTTTGTTCCCTCCAGCGCCCTGCGGCCAGTGTGTCAGATCAACTCAGTCTGTTCCCCCGACCCGCACCACTGTCCAGTCGAGGGGCTGGTCGTCGTTCGTCGGCACTGACCTGAGAATTCACATTGCGGCGTGCGGCCTCGTCGGCTGCGTCAGCCTTGCGCTCGCGTCGGCCTACTCAGCGCACCAGCATCGCGTCCAGCGATCCCTCGTAGACTTTGAATGTGTAGCTCCCATCACCCGCCAGCGTGAACTGCAGCACGGGAATCAATCCAACCTCCTCCCGGTTCACGTTCGGCCGCGCAGCCAGTACCCAGGACCCGGACGGCAACTGCCCCTGCGAATCCGACAGGCGCCGATACCCGATGCCGTCCCACAGCGCCAACTGCCCGGTCCGAGGTTCAAACTCATAGAGGAAGAAGTACTCGTGAGTCTTGGTCTCGGGAACGGGCACGACTTGACCGTCAAACCACCGCACGAACGCCGAGGTGAACTTCCCGGTCGCAAATCGGTAGGGAATCCTCCAGCGCGAACTGTCCGTCGCTAACACCACCCAGTCCTGTCCCTGCCACCGATCAGTGGCCCGATCGGTGAACGTGGCATTAAAGGCAATACGCCCATTCGCTTCGCGCACGTCGGATAGCAATATGCTGAAGTCGCGAGCGGGCGGGTCCGCGCCCGGTGCAAATTTTCCCGCCGGCGCGTATACGGCGACTTCGTCGTTCCACCACACCGCGCGTCGAGCGTCGGCGTCAAACGACGACGGTGCCATCCGCGCCGGAACCACCACAAGGTCGGCTTCGTGTGCCGCAAGCGGTCGGTTTGCACGAACGGTCAGAAGATGCGGGCTAGTCAGATCGGCTGCGCCAAACAGCTGTGCGTGCTCCAGCGCCGCGACTATTCGCGGAACGCTCCCCGGCTGGAGATTCGGCGCCAGATAGACGTTCGTCGCTGCTGGTACGGCTTGCCGCAGCGCTTCATATGAGCTGGCGGCGTAACTTCCGGCTAGCTCGCGAAACGCTGGTCTGATCCGGAACAGCGCGTCGGATTCACTTCGGACAACCAGCGCAAACAGTTCGGCGTTCGCCAGCCAGAGTTGTGCGTGATCCGGCAGTCCCTCAACCCAGGCGTCCGTAGCGTGCAAGTACTCCAGGCCGAGACGGCCAACCGGTCCCGGTTCCAGATACTTCAACACGTCGGTGTATTCTGCGCCGACGTACGGTCGTAGATGCTGCTGTCCCACGACTCCCGACGCGTTTGGACGTCCCGTAGCAACGCTCAGAGCATTCCAGTGCGGCGAAAACACTCGCGTATGAACCGACGTCTGGTCACGCAGATAGCTCGCAACCTCGCTGGAAACCGATCCGGCAGTCGCATACCGTCCCAGGTCGTAACCACTTACGTCGTGGTGGGCGCCGCTGATCCCCGCTTGGGAGTTCGACACGTGTATGCCGCGGCTCAACCCGAGCCCGATCGTCCGCACGGGCCGCGCAATCGTCGGCCACACCACAAGCACCGCGATTAGTAGGCTAGCCCCGACGCGCCAGGTGGGCTTCAGCGTTGGTAGTCGCGAGGCCAGGGTCACAAGCAGCGCCAAAAGGGCGAAATTGCGGGCGTGACCGTCAAAGCGGGTCACGTCGTGCGGTGCGATCGGGTACGCAATCGTCAGCGCTGCGCCCATGAGCGGAACGCTTCCTGCGGCAAATGCCAGCACCAACCGATCACGCCGCGCAAGCACCGCGGCGACAATAGCTAAGGTGACGGCGCCCACGCCCAGCAGTCCAATCCTGCCCTGTAGGACCTCGTGCCGACCGAATGGATCGCGGCTCAGGAGATCATCGAACCAGCCAATCGACACATCGGCTTGCGCTGCGCCGATCAATGCTCCGGTCAAGCTGCCGCCGCCAGCCAACAACAAGACAAGGGCCGCAACTGGGCCTATGCCGATTCGTAGAAGGGTGCCGCGGTCCAGGCGGGGTCCGGCTGGCAACGTGGCCACTCCCAGAATCTCTAGCGCAATCCACAGTGCTGCAACAAGCAATGCAACTTCAGCGCTCGCGAGCCCGAGGAATCCCACCAACGCGGCGAGCGTCATGGCGGACGTAAACGTACGCCGTCGACCGGCCGCGGCCTGCCACAGCACGACAAACGCCAGCGCGTAGGCGAGGGTGAAATTCGGCTTCCAGATATTGGCCGGCGCGCCGTCGAATTCCGAGTGCCATCGAACTGGCACTTCCGGCCAATACAGACCCGCCAGCGACGACCGCAGTCCGACCGTTTGCACGTCCGTCGGCACGGGAATCTGGAGCAGACTAGGCACTTCGTTCAGATACCCGACCAGCGTCCAAGACCCTGTCGTCAGTAGCAGCGGCGATAGCAACAACATGCTTCGCCAGCCGCCACGGTGTCGAAGCGCGGTGGCTACCACCAGCGCAAAACTCGTCCAGATATAGGCGCCGACGACCTCCGTCACGAGTAGCGAATTCGGTCCGGCTGGCGGATCAAGCAATGCCACCAGCAAGTCGACGCCGTAGTGGTAATACACCGGAGCGCCTGGATTCCAGGACGTCGCTGGCGGCCAGCCGCCGGCCTGCACATATGCGGACAGTCCGAGATGAAACTCAGGATCGGGGATCTTCATCAGTTGCCGCGCGGCCAACATCACCCAGAACAGCGCCAGCGCCGCTACCGCGAAGCCCCCGAGCCGAGGCGCCGGCATCGAAACCCTTGCGCGATTCCGCCATGTCAGCGCTCCGCCCAGCGCCAGCACTACCCCCCAACCGACCGCCGCGCCCGCCTGTCCCGGGACTAGATAGAGGATAAAGTTGACCAGCAAGCCCCACAGAACGAGTCCGACAACCATCCCCTGCGCCAGCGCTACCAGGTCGTCCCGTTCCCGCAGCCCAACCCGCGCCACCACGTATCCGACCGCCGCCAGTACCAGCAATTCCAGGATCAGTAGCAGGAAGCCTGGAAGGACGGTTGGATCAATGGTCAGTTGCAATCACCTCTCGAGTCGTGGCAGCTCCGTCGCTGCCCAGGTCGGAACTCGCCGTGCAAGCTGCTTGCGCCGGAAAGCAAGGCTGGGTCTCGACTCTCGGCGCCTCGCGAATCAAACAGCCCCATTCCCCGCCGCCTGCCGCCTTCGCAGCAACGCGAGATTGTTCGAAATCACCTGGTGCTGCTGAGGATTTGTCGCCGGCGTATAGACCGCCAGCGCCTGCTCGTAGTGATACGCCGCTTCCTGCAGCAACTCGGGCTCGTTCTGCTTCGCCATCCCGAACAACATGCTCCCCAGGTTCGCGTGCGCCACCGCCGCCTGCGGCGGAGCGTCCGAACCCGTCCACACCTGCAACGCCCCCCGAAACGCCTCCACGCTCGCCGCCAGGTCCGTTTCATTGCGGCCCTGCGCCCGAAACGCCAGCGCCATCCCCAGGTTGAACTGCGCCACCGCGTACGGCGCCGGGTGCGTCGCCAGCGGACGAGCCTCGGTCGATGCCTGCAGCCGCTCGATCGCCCTGTCCAGGTGCGCTGCGTTCGATTCCGCCGAGTGCAGCGTCATGTACACCAGCCCCGCGTTTAGCTGGCTCGCTCCCGCGTCCTCCGGCTGACCCAGCGACGTCCACAGCTCCGCCGCCCGGTCCAGCGCCTCGGCGGCCTCCGCCAGCGACGCTTCCAGCCCCTGCCCGGCGGCCGACATGATCGCCGACCCCAGGTTGTTCGCCAGCTGAGCCGCCAGCGCCGTCGCCTCGCCCCCGCTCGCCGCTTTCAGTCCTTCCCGGAACGCCTCCACCGCGGCGCTCGTCGCCCCCGGGATCCCGCGTTGTGAGAGATCCGCTTGCGCCAGTCCCCGCTCGCTCCACATCGCCGCCCGCTCGCTCTGCCGCGCGTCGTCGGGCAGCAGTTCCAGCGCCGCCGCCAGCGCGCCGTCCGCCTGCCGCAGGTTCTGTGTCCGGTCCCCACCGGGCCGTTGACCCCACGCCGCTCCCAGCGCCCGGTAAAGCTGCGCCGCTTCCAGCGGATGCTCCGAAACGCCCGGCAGATGCACGGCCCGGTTATAGCTGGATATGGCCTCTTGCAGATTCGCGTCTCGATCCCCCGCCTCACGCAACCCGTACCCCGCCGCTCGATTCGCGTGAACGGCCATCGCCACGCCCACCTCTGCGTCGTCCACCACCTCCGAGGCCTCGTCGAACCGCGCCAGCGCCTCGTCCACTGACGCCGGGCTGCCCGCCAGCAATCGCCCCGAAGCGCTCAGCAACGACACCAGCAGGCCCGTCGCTTCGGCCTTCCGCGCCGCCTTGATCGCTTCGTCAAATACCCCGACCGCCCGTCGAACGCTGAACGGGTCGTCCGGCTTTACTGCCTGACCCGCGGCCCGCGCGTATCCCGCCAGCAACCGCGCCTGCAAACCATGCTGGCCAACCGCGCCCAGCGCCCCCGCCGTCTGCCCGTAGGTCCGCTGCGCCGCGTCATGTCGGCCCGCCCGCCACTGCGCCTGCCCCAGCCGCTCGCTCGCTCCCGCAAACAGGTCTGGAAGCTCCTGCGGGGTAAACACCAGCAACGCCCGCGCCGCCGCCTGCGCCGCCTCGTTCAGGATCTCGTTGGGCGCCTCGCCCTCAAGCAGAACCCCTGCCAGGTCATAATTCGCCAACCCAAACTCCACCGGCTGCGACTCCACACTGAGCCCCGCAACCGCCGCCCTCAATTCGCCGGCGGCCGCCACCGGATCCTCATCCCGCAAAGCCGCGGCCCGCCGCCGCTCCTCCAGCGCCCTCGCAACCGCCTCGACTACCAGCTTCAACCTCCCGAACCGCCCCAAAACCCGCGCAGTCTACGAACCACCCCGTCCCTCCCCGTCGCCCTGCTTGCGGTCGGTTCGCAAACAGTGTACACTTCACCCCGTGGCCTCGCAACCCACACCTCGCCCCGCCCCCCGAAAAACCGCTAAATCTCGGGACCGCCGGCC
>JAJDZD010000046.1 GCA_022824865.1 Chloroflexota bacterium
CTGCCGCGCCAACGCCACAAACTCCGCCCGCTGCTCCGTCATCGATCGATCCTCGAACGGCACCGGCTCATACCCTCATGGCTCCCCAAGGTGTCCACCATGTCTCCGAACGGGTGTCCATGATGTCTCCGGTCTACACACGCTGGGAGAGGGTCGGGTGAGGGACCTCCGCCCAAGTCGCCGCCCCCCGGCTCCTACTCCACCCTCGAACGCCTACTCCTGGCCCCCCTGCGCCGGCTGGGCGGGCACCTGGTGCGACCGGTCATCAAGACCCTCGCCTTCGCCCGCGTCCACCCCAACGCGCTCTCGCTCAGCCAGATTCCCCTCGGTTTCGTCGTCGCCGCCCTGATCATCCCGTTCCCCCGCCTGGCCCTCGCCCTCTTCATCGGCACGCTCGTCCTCGACTTCCTGGACGGCGAACTGGCCCGCGCCCGCGGCCTCGCCTCCAACTTCGGCGGCCTTCTCGACCAGGTGTGCGACCACGTCCGCGAACTCATCGTGGTGGGCGGCCTTGTAGCTGTTGGCGCGCTTCGCGGCGAAATCGGCGTGGCCTACGCCGCCGCCTACCCCCTCGCCAACGTCCTGCTTTACCTCGCCGACCGCTTCCGCACGCCCCTGCCGTTCAGCGTCAAGAGCTGGATGGTCTACTACCCCTTCCTGATCGCCTACCTCGGCTGGGGCCTCAACCTCCTCGACTACGCCGCCGCCGCCGCCGCCGCCTTCCTCACCCTCACCAGCGCCCAGGCCTTATGGCGTATCCGCACCATGGTGGCAGGGTCGGGCCTTTGACGGACGGCCATTCCAGCGGAGATCTGGTCTAACCGTCGAGGGCACGGCGGTACCTGTCAGATGAGCGTCACATCTTCGCGGAGCGCCGCCCCGGCAAGCGCGTTATCCAGCGTTGCAAGCGCCGTGCTTCGACGCAGCGCCAATCCCAGGTAGACGGCGTCGTAACAGGAAATTCGGTGCTTCCTCGCAAGTGGAATCAAGGAATCAAGGTCAGGCTCGTCAACGGTGTAAATCGGAAGTTCGTGCAGGATGTGTAAACCGTCGTCAACCTCGGCGGAAGTGAGACGCCCCCGTCGTTCAGCACGCCACAACGCATTGCGTACTTCCAAATGCCAGAGCGGCGGAATCAGCGCTTCGCCAACTTCCAACAGTGACAAGGCCATTTCGGCCCTTTCTGAAGTCTCGTCTTCACAGATCCACGCTACAGCCACACATGCATCAAGCACGAAGTCACTCACATCCGGTGGCCCTCACGCCGGTCCGCCACGATTTCATCCACAGACATCTTGAGGCGCTTCATGCCAGCTCGGCGGCGACGGAATCGGGCAACGGCTGCAGCGCGAGCTTCGGCGTCACCCGTGTGCGCGGGAACTAGCTTCGCAACTGGAGTTCCGTTGCGTGTGATGGTGATGCTCTCGCCAAACTCAACGCTCCGCAGCAGTTCCGAGAGACGGGCTTTGGCTACCGTAGCCTTGACTTCGCGCATAGCTAAAATTCCAACCGGTCATTCAGACTAGTCAACTATAGCAGTTGCTTCCTCCGGCTCTTCGGGCGCTGGCGTCAACAACACGACTCGACAACCTGCCTGCGTCATGCCGCGTCGCCGCCGTGCCTCGACTTCAGCAAGTCGGCCCCGTCACAGAGCGCCCGCAACTTCAGATAAGCCTCATCCAGATCCATCGGGTTGATGCTGGATGGCGCAAACCCGCAATCGGGATTCAGCGTGAGCCGCTCCGCGGGCACGTACCGCATGGCCGCCTCGGCCCGCTCCACGACCGTCTCCGGCGTTTCGACGTTGATGTCGGTGTGATCGATCGCGCCCAAACCAAGCAGCTTGTCTTCGGGAAACTGCGCCAGCACCTCAATGCCACCGGCGTCCGGCGTCGCGAACTCCATCGCAAACCGATGAACATTCATGCGGCCAAGCGCCCTCACGATCAGGTCGTACGGCCCTCGCGTGCTGTGCTGGCGATTGGCGTGCGCGTGGCACAAATGCACCGAGATCAGCGGATGATCCACGCCCTCCACCGCCCCGTTCACGCCCTGCACCGCCATCTCGATCTCGTGGTCCACATCCTCGATCTCCATGCGCGCCCGGTAATCCGGATCTACCAGCAGCGCCAGCCACGGATCGTCCAGCTGGATCGCGTCCACTCCCAATGACGTCAGCCGCTGCAACTCCCCGTTGATGATCGGAATGCACGCCTCCATGAAGTCCTCGCGCGTCGCGTACGCCGCGATCGAATGCTCCGGACTCCACATCCGCCGCGCGATCGTGTACGGCGACGGCACCGCCGTCAGCGTCCGCCGCGTGGTCGACCGTTGCACGAACCGCGCCTCGTCCAGCGCAATAGCCCGCTCCTGCCGCAGCGGCTGGGTCACCGCCGGATACGCGGCCCCTCGGCCACCCGCGATCAGGTCGGGCTCGAACCCCGCCACGGCGTCGGCAAACACTTTCACGTAGCTCTCGCGCCGCCACTCGCCGTCGGACACGTAGTCCAGCCCCGCCGCTTCCTGCATCCGAATCGCCGCCGGTATCGCGTCGTCCAGCACCCGTGCGGCCGCGGCCGCACTCACCTCGCCGCGCTTCCGACGCTCGATCAGCTCCCGCACCCACACCGGCCGCGGCAGGCTCCCGACCACGAACGTCGGAAACAGCGGCTCGCCCGCCTGGCTCAATGCAGCACCATCCCGCCGTCCACGCTCAGCGAAATCCCGGTGATGTACGAGGCGTCGTCGCTGGCCAGCATGTAGGCCGCGTTCGCCACGTCGGCTGGAACTTGGTGACGACCAATCGGGATACCGGCCACCCGAACGTCCCACGCCGACTCACTCTCGCGGCCCTCCAGTTCGGTCAGGTCCGGGTTGAGATCCTCCCGCCAGAGCCGCGTGTCCACGATGCCGGGGCAGAGAGCAACCACGCGCACACCGGACGGCGCAAGCTCCATGGCGGTCGAACGGGTGATCCCAATCACTGCATGCTTGGTCGCGCAGTAGCAGGCCATGTACGGTCGCGCGATTTTTCCGGCGGCCGATGCAATGTTGATGATGATGCCTGAACCGCGCGGCTCCATCCGCCGGGCCGCCTCCTGCACACCCAGGAAGACCCCGCGCACGTTGATGGCAAACATGTTGTCCCACGCGTCCATCGACTGTTCGGCAATGGACGAGGCCCCGCCGATCCCCGCGTTGTTCACCACGACGTCCACGGGACCGAACACCGTTTCCGCCACGTCGAACATGGCCACGATGTCCGCCTGATTCCGCACGTCGGCGGCCTGCGCCCGAGCCGAGCCGCCCGCGGCAGCGATGCCCGCCACAACTCCCTCGGCAGCCTCCGTATCAACGTCGGCCACCAGCACCGCCGCGCCCTCGGCGGCGAATCTCTCGGCAATGGCCTGCCCAATGCCCCGTCCCGCGCCGGTGATCACAGCCACCCTGCCGCCAAGTCCCTTTGCCACGTTCAGACCTCACCTGACCAATGTTGGTTCCGCCCGATAGTGGCACAGGGCGACGCGGCGAATCCCGTTTGGACCGCGAGATAGCGAAGCTCGACGCGGGTGCCGGAAGCGCTTGCTAGTTGCCCCGCGGCCCCTTAGAACGTACGTTCACGCCGCCGAGATCGGCGCCTTCCCGCGCCTTCGCATCGCGAGGTTGTCCCGTGGCCGTCTTCCGCTGTTCCTGCCACCAGATCACCTGGGGCGACAATCTCGTCGAGGCCATCGACGACATCGGCAGCTTCGGCTACGCCGGCACCGAGACCTTCGGCACCGTCGTCACTCAGTTCGCCGGCCGCGCCCACGACTTCCAGGCCATGCTCCAGGCCCGCGGCCTGCGGCTTTCGGCCCTCTACGGTGGCGGCCCGCTGCACGACCCGGCCCAGCAGGCCGACGCCATCGCCAACAACCTCGCCATCATCGACTTCCTGCATGAAATGGGGTCCGACCGCCTCGTCCTGGGCCCCGGCAAGCGAGACGGTACGCCTTCAGCCCAGGACCTGGCCCGGTTTGCCAGCGGCGTGAGCGAAGTCGCCGCCGCGGCTCGCGACAAGGGCATCGTGGCCGGCATGCACCCGCACTGGAACACAGTGATCGAACAGCGCGACGAGGTCACTCGCTTTTTCGATGCCGTCGACACCGATCTCGTCAAACTGGCGCTCGACCCCGCCCACATCGCCAAGGCCGGCGACGACCCGGTGGAAGTCGCCTCTGCCTACCGCGACATCCTCACCTACATGCACATCAAGGACTACGTGCCGGAACTCGACGTTGAGACGCCGGATGTGGCCAGCGCCCAGGACCACGCCCCCCGCATCGCATTCTTCGGTGAACTGGGCACCGGCGTGGTGGACCTGCCCGCCTTGCTGGACGTGGCCCGCGAAGCCGGCTACAACGGCTGGCTGACCGTCGAACTCGACCGCTCCCAGACCACCCCCCGCCAGAGCCTCGAGGTCAACTCCCGCTACCTCACCGAACGCCTGGGCTTCGACCTCGGCGGCGAGAACGCCTGATGGCCGGGCCCCTGCGCATGGGCCTGATCGGCTGCGGCCGCATCCAGGAACAGGGGCACGCCCCCGTCCTTCAGCGCATGCCGGACGTCTGGCAGGTCACTGCCGTGGCTGACCCCACGCCCGAACGCCTCAACCTCATCAGCGACCGCTTCGGCGTACCGGCTGAGGCCCGTTTCCCGGACTACCGCGACCTCCTGCGATCCGGCCTCGTGGACGCCGTGGACATCGCCGTGCCCCATCGTTTCCACGCCCCCGTCTGCATCGGTGCCGCCCGCACCCGCACGCCCTTCCTCAGCGAAAAGCCGCTGGCCACCTCGCTGGCGCAGGCCGACGAAATCATCGCCGAGGTCGAAAAAAACGATATTCCCGCCGGGATCATGCACAACTACCTCAACCGCCCCAGCACCGCCGCCGCCCTGGCCGCCATCGAGGCCGGGCGCATCGGCCGCCCCTTCATGTTCCGCATGGAGCACATGGGCAGCGGCTGGTACGTGGGCGCGGCCGCCTACGACCCCACCTGGCGCAGCCGCCGCGAGGATGCCGGCGGGGGCGCCCTGCTGGACAACGGCTACCACAACCTCTACACGTCCGAGGCCATGCTGCAGTCCCCCATCACCCAGGTATTCGCCCGCGTTGACACCCACGTGCGGGAGCAGGACGTGGACGACACCGCCGCCCTCATGCTCGGCCACGCCAGCGGCGCCTCCTCGATCGTGCTGGCGGCCTGGAGCGCCACCAGCGCCACCGGCTTGACGGAAGTCCACGGCGACCTCGGCTCCATCCGCCTTGATGGCGGCGAAGCCGTCCTGCACACCGGCGATCGAACCGAAGTGCTGGAAAACACTGACGCCGACGAACTCGGCTTCACGCCCATATTCCGCCGCTTCGCCGACGCCGTCCGCGGCGACGCCCCTCCGCTCCACACCCTCGCCGAGGGCCGCCGCAACCTCCAGCTCGTCTTCGCCGGCTACGACTCCGCCATCGACAACCAGGTCATCCATGTCAAGAACTGAATTCGACTCGTCTGCCTTCGGAGGCGCCGTACGGGCCCACTAATCCGAACGCCTGACCGGCCCTGAATGCCGCCCCGACGCCGCCTCCCCTGGCTCGCCATCCTGGATCTGCCGCGCGATGTCCTGGCGTCCATGGCCATCACCGTCGCGGTCGCCTTCGGCAACGGCTCCATCGCCTCGGTGCTGGCGCCGATCAGCCGCGACTTCAATTTCGAGGACACCGCCGGAACGGCCCTGGCCGCCCTCATCGCCAGCTTTGCCGTCGCCCGCCTGATCATCAACCTGCCCATCGGGGCAATGGTCGACCGCGTCCGGCTGCATCCCCTCTTCTACGGTGGCGGCGCGCTGGCCATCGTCGGCGTCATCCTGACCGTCTCGGCGCCCTTCTACTGGCTGCTGCTGCTCGGGCGCATTGTCGAGGGCGCCGGATCCATCACCGCCAGCGCCGCCGCCCAGGCCTACGTCGCCCGCCAGGCGCCCGAGCGCGAACGCGGCCGCATGTTGGGCGCCGTCAGCTCCGCCACCATGATGGGCGGCTTCCTTTCTCCGGTCGTCGTCGGCGCGGTCGCCACCGTGGCCCATTGGCGCATTGGAATGCTCCTCACGGTCCTGGCCATCCTGGCCGGGATGTTCATGGTGAAACGTTATGTAAAGGACAACCCACCGCCCGTCCGCGCCTCTGAATCCACAGCGCTACCTCGTGAGAACCCGCTGCGCTTCGTCCGCCGCGCCATCTACTCCCCAGGCCGGCTGCTCTTCGTCAACGGCATGGCCATGGCCCTGGCCGTCCCCATCTTCGGCTTCAAGGCCTTCTTCTACCCCCTCTTCGGCGGCGAAGTCCTCGACCTCCAGCCCTTCCTGATCGGTATTGCCATCTCCCTCTCCACCCTCATGCGTTTCCCCGTCGCCATCGTCGCCGGCGCCATGTCCGACCGCCACGGCCGCCTCTGGGTCTACGTGCCCAGCGCCCTGGCCATGGGGCTGGTCAGCGTCCTCGTCAGTCAGGCCGACAACGCCGCGACCTACGTGCTGTTCGGCCTGGCCTTCGGGCTCGGCGGTGGCGCGATCCCCACCATCACCTCGACCGTCGTGGATCGCGCCCCCCGCGAGCGTCTCGGCGCCGCCCTCGGCACCCACGCCTTCCTGCGCGACATCGGCGTGGCCCTCACTCCCCTTGGTCTCGGCATCGCCGTCGATGTCCTCGATTTCACCTCCACCGCCTTCACCATGCTCGCCTTCGCCGTCCTCTCCGCCCTCCTCGCCATCGCCGCCGGCGAATCCGCCCCGGCCGCGCGCCGTCGGGTTACCTCCTAGCAGCCGACTAACCCACACCCGCGCCCCTCTGATTTGACCATGCTAAAAACATTTGTTTAGATAGGCGAACTCAGACGAAGGGGTTCCTGCGGGGCGGCGCAGGTCTTGAGAATGAGCAGTGTCCAACGGGTGAAAGGGTCAAAAGTGCGGGCCGTGCGGCTGCTGGCCGGTCTGCTGCTGGCCGCTTTGGCCTTGGCTGCCTGCGGGACCGAATCGGCCAGCGAGACAGTCCCGGCCGAGCGCGTTCCGGCGCCCGTGACCCGCGAGGACGACCGCCCGCTTCGCGTCGTTGCGACCATCGGGCAAATCGCCGACGCCGTACGTCACGTTGGCGGCGACCGCGTGGAGACCCACGGGCTGATGGGTCCCGGTGTCGACCCCCACCTCTATCGCGCCAGCGAGAGCGACATCACCCGGCTTGAATCGGCCGACGCCGTCTTTTGGAATGGCCTGCACCTGGAAGCCGGGATGTCCGGCGTGCTGGAACGCATGGGCGATCTGGGCGTCCACTCGATTCGCGTAACCGACGGCATTGACCGAACCCGCCTCCTGGCCCCGCCCGAGTTCGAGGGCGCCTACGACCCGCACGTCTGGTTCGACCTGGACCTCTGGTCGACGGCGGTCGAATCCATCCGCGACGCCCTGATCGCCATGGACCCCGCGGGCGCCGAGGTCTACCGCGCCAACGCCGCCGCGTACATCGCCGAGATCGCCGCGTTGGACAAGTACGTCAGGGCGCGCGCCCAGGAGGTCGAAGAGCGAGTGCGCGTCCTGGTCACCGCACACGACGCCTTCAATTACTTCGCCAACCGCTACGGCATGCAGGTTCGTGGCCTCCAGGGCATCAGCACCGAGAGCGAAGCCAGCACCGCGGACGTTCAGGAACTGGCGCGCTTCATCAGTGAGCGCGGAATCCCCGCCGTCTTCATCGAGTCGTCCGTGCCCGATCAGGGCGTCCAGGCGGTCATTGAAGCCTCGGCCGCCCGCGGACACACCGTTGCCATCGGCGGCGAGATCTTTTCCGACGCCATGGGCGCCGAGGGCACCGAAGAAGGCACCTACCTCGGCATGATTCGCCACAACATCGACACCATCGTCGAGGCCCTGGCCAGGACATGACCGCCTGGCTGCGCACCGGCGACCCGTTCGCCGTCCAGGCCACCGACCTCACGCTGGCCTATCAACAGCGCCCCGTCTTGTGGGACGTGGACCTGGAAGTTCCCCAGGGCGTGCTGATGGCCATCGTCGGCCCCAACGGCGCCGGCAAGACCACGCTCCTACGAACCGCACTCGGCCTGCTACGCCCGGCTGCCGGCGAGGTGCGCATCTTCGGCCGTCCCTACGCCGAACAGCGCCGGCTGGTCGCCTACGTGCCCCAGCGCGGCAGCGTGGACTGGGATTTTCCCACCACCGCCCTGGACATCGTCACCATGGGCACCTACGGCGGGCTGGGCTGGGTGAAGCGACCCGGCGCGGCCGAGCGGTCCCGTGCCACCGCCGCGCTGGCCCAGGTCGGCATGCAGGCCTACGCCGACCGCCAGATCAGCCAGCTTTCCGGCGGCCAGCAGCAGCGCGTCTTCCTGGCCAGGGCGCTCGTGCAAGACGCACAGATCTACTTGATGGACGAGCCCTTCCAGGGCGTCGACGCCACCACCGAACGCGCCATTGTCGACCTGCTCCGTGCCCTTCGCGCCGACGGCAAAACGGTGGTCGCCGTCCACCACGACCTGCAAACCGTCGCCGAGTATTTCGACCAGGTCACCCTCCTGAACGTGCGCCGCATCGCCGCCGGACCTGTCGAGAAGGTGTTCACCGAGGAAAACCTGCGTCTCACCTACGGCGGACGCGTGGCCGGCATCGGCGGACGCGGCAACGGGACTCCGTTGGACATGTCGCCATGAACCGCGCAGCCGCGCGCGGATAGGAACGCTACGCCGGTGGACCTGCTGAGCGACCTGTTCCTCGACTACACCCTGCGAACCGTCGCGCTTGGCTCCGCCGCACTTGGAGTCGTTAGCGGCGCCCTCGGAGCGTTCGCCGTGCTCCGCCGCCAGGCCCTGCTCGGCGACGCCATGTCCCACGCCGCGCTGCCCGGCGTCGCCCTGGCCTTCCTCGTCACCGGCAGTCGCGCGCCCCTGGTCTTGATGATCGGCGCGGCCCTCACCGGCTGGCTGGCGGCGGCGGCCATCGTCTACATCGTCCGCGCTTCTCGCATTAGGACCGACACCGCCATGGCCCTCATGCTCAGCGTCTTCTTCGGCGCCGGGCTGGTTGTGCTCACCTTCATCCAGCGTCAGCCGGCTGCGGGCAAGGCGGGTCTCGACAAGTTCCTCTTCGGTCAGGCCGCCGCCATGCTCGAAAGCGACGTCATCACCATGGCGTCCGTCGGTGCCGTCGGACTGCTCGGGGTGCTGGTGCTCTGGAAAGAGTTCAAGCTGCTGAGCTTCGACCCGGACTTCGCCGCCACGCTTGGTATGCCCACCCGGCGCCTGGACATGCTCCTCACCAGTCTCCTCGTCATCGCCATCGTGGTCGGTCTCAAGACAGTCGGCGTGGTCCTGATGAGCGCGATGGTCGTGGCCCCCGGTGCTGCCGCCCGCCAGTGGACCAACCGCCTCGGGGTCATGGTCACGCTCTCCGCGCTGTTCGGCGCCGCGGCCGGCGTGCTCGGCGCGCTGCTGAGCACCACGGCTGAGACTTCCACTGGTCCCACCATCGTGCTGGTCGCCACCGGACTGGTTGTCGTGTCCCTCCTGTTTGCGCCGGCACGCGGCCTGGTGTGGACCCGCATGCACGCCTGGCGCAGCCAGCGAATTCTCGCGCTCGAAGCTGTCATGTCCGACCTGGCGGCGCTCGCGGCGCAACACAGCTCGGACGCCACCCGTCCGCACGACGTCGCTGCCCTGCACGCGGTCCGCGGTCGCGCCCTTGTGGATCGCGCACTCGGCGAACTCGCCGCCGATGGCTTGGCCCGGCGGCACGATGGCGGTGGCTGGTCGCTGACGCCCCGCGGCCTGGCTGAAGCCGACCGGTTGGCCCGCATGCGGCGCACGCCGGACAACGACCTGTGACGTCGGCCCAGGTCGACGTCCTGCTCGTCGCCGTTGTCGTTGCCGCCGCCTGCGCCATCCCCGGGACATTCCTGGTGCTGCGCCGCATGGCCATGATGAGCGATGCCATCAGCCACACCGTACTGCTGGGCATCGTGCTCGCTTTCTTTATCGTCGCCGACCTCAACTCGCCCATCCTCATCCTCGGCGCCGCTCTGGTCGGGCTGCTGACGGTCGTGCTCGTCGAGGCGCTGAGCCGAACCGGCCTGGTTCGCGAAGACACCGCCATCGGCCTCGTCTTCCCCGCCCTCTTCTCCATCGCCGTGATCCTGATCTCCAGCCTCGCCGGCAACGTCCACCTGGACAGCGACGCGGTCTTGCTGGGTGAGATCGCCTTCGCGCCGTTCAACCGCTTCGCGCCCTTCGGCGTGGACCTTGGACCAATCGCCCTCTGGGTCATGGGCGCCATCCTGCTGCTCAACCTTGCCGGCACGGCCCTCTTCTTCAAGGAGCTCAAGCTGGCCACCTTCGACCCCGCCCTGGCCGCCGCGCTCGGCTTCTCGCCGGCGCTCATCCACTACGGTCTGATGGCGGTCGTATCGGTCACAGCCGTCGGAGCCTTCGACGCCGTCGGATCAATCCTCGTCGTCGCCCTCATGATCGGCCCGCCCGCCGCCGCCTACCTGCTCACGGACCGGCTGCCCCGCATGCTCGGTCTCAGCGTCGTGATCGGCGCTGCCTCGGCCGTCGGCGGCTACTGGCTCGCCCGCCTGCTGGACGCCAACATCGCCGGTTCCATGGCCACCGCCGTCGGCATCGCCTTCATCCTGGTCCTGCTACTCGCCCCCCAGCGCGGCTTGGTCGCAACCGCGCGTCGCCACCGCCACCAGCGCTGGACCTTCGCCCGCCAGATGCTGCTCATCCACCTCGCCACCCACGAGGGCACGCCATCCGAAGCCGACGAAAGCCGCCCCGACCACATGCAACGCCACATGCGCTGGCCCCCCGACTTCTCCGACCGCGTAATCCAAACCGCCACCGATCACGGCCTCATCGTCCTCAAAAACAACCAACTCCACCTCACCCCCCAGGGCCGAACCGAAGCCCGAGCCGCCGCCGTCCGCTGAGCCGACCCGCCAACGCACCCAATGCAATCGGCTACCGCAGCGATTGGATCCCGACTGCGCTAGGCGTCCCGAATAAACACGCTGTCGCTAACGGTCTGACTTAACGCCACCTCGTCGCTTCCAATCCGCACCACCAGCGGCCCGTCAAAGGGCAGCCGTTGGACCACGCTGGCCTGCGTGCCCGGCACGAGCTGGATTTCTGTCAGGTACTCCAGCACGGCCCGGTCGCGATCCCGTACTCGCGCCACCACGAACTCCGTGCCATCGGCGACCCCCGTTAACTGGCGGGCATCGTCGGCCTGCAGCGCGTCCAGCGCCTCATTGGGGATCGAGTCCCCGTGCGGATCGGTCGTCGGGTCGGAGACCTTGGCGGCGATGCGTCGCTCCATCTCCTCCGAAATCACGTGCTCCAGCCGGTCGGCCTCCTCGTGCACGTCATTCCAGTCGTAGTCCAGGAACTCCACCAGGAACCGTTCGATCAGCCGGTGATGGCGGACCATCTCCAGCGCGTGACGCTCACCTTCCTCCGTCAGTTGCGCGCCCTGGTAGCGCCGGTAGTCGACCAGCCCCTTTTGATGCAGGCGTTGCAGCGCAACCGTCACGGCGCCTTGGGTAAAGTCCAACTGGCTCGCCAGTTCCCCCGTCCCCACCCGCCGCTCGTGCCCGCCGGCGTCGTACAGGGCGCGCAGATAGTCCTGGTCGCTGGCCGAAACGGGCGGGTCGGGCATTCAATGATGGAGGCGACTGGGGCCAGCAACCTAACAGGTTGGGCGCCCGCGTTGACTGGCTAGACTGCCGATGTGGACAGTATCAACTCCTCCAGGCAGCCCCCCGCAATTTCACGACGAACGCTGCTGGGCGCGCTGGGCCTGGCAACGCCGGCGCTCGCCGCATGGCTCCCCGCCTGCGGATCACCGCCAACCGATCCCGATATCAGCGTCTTCCTGGCGGTCAACGAATTACTGCCGGGCCCGCATCGCTTCCCGTTCGTGGTGGTGGACGGCGAAAGTACGGCGATAACCGGCGCGCGGGTACAGGTGCGCTTTCTGCGGCTGATTGGCGAACGCGACGAGTTCCGCTTCGATTCGCCCGCTCAGGAATTCGTCGCCGGCGGCACCTACAACCACGTCCATGAAGACGGCCAGGTCCACGTTCACAACCTGGCCCGCTCCTACTACCTCGTAGCCGACGCCAACTTCGACGAGGGCTTCTGGCGCGCCGACCTGGAGGTGCGTCCGGCCAACGGCTCGGCCTTCTCCGCGTCTACGGTCTTCCAGGTCGGACAACGTACCGCCACTCTGCGGGTGGGAGACCCGGCGCCGGCCACCGCCCATCCCACGGTCGACGACGTCGCGGATCTCGACCTCCTGACCACCGCTGACCCACCCCTGCCAGCCCTCTACCGGCACACCGTCGCCAACGCGCTCGCCGCGAACGAGCCATTCGTAGTCGCCTTTAGCACGCCCGCCTTCTGCACGTCGGCGATGTGCGGACCCGTCACGGCCGTCGTGGGCGACTTGCACGAGCAGCTGGGCGACCGTGTGCGCTTCATCCACCTGGAACCGTTCGACCTCGACATCGCGCGAACCGAGGGCCGCCTCGTCTGGGCAGACGTAGCGCGCGAGTGGAACCTCGAAACCGAACCCTGGGTCTTCGTCGTCAACGCGTCCGGACGCGTAGCCGCGCGCTTCGAAGGCCTGGTCGGCACCGCCGAACTCCAACCCGCCATCGCCGCCGTGGCTGGACCGCCGCTGCGCTGATGCGACGCCTCATGCGCTTCCTGCCGGCACTGATCCTGCTGGCGGCCACGGCAACGCCCGCCCTGGCCCACGGCGGCGACCTCGTCTATACCGGCGCCGCCGGTCCCTACCAGGTCCGCGCCTTCGCCAACTGGGCCGAGGGCTGGCTCGACTACTCCGTCGATCTCCGCAACGTCTCCACCGGTGCGCGCATCCCCGGTGCCGAGGTCCGCGTCACCGTCTTCGAGAACGGCGTCGAAATCGCCCAATACACCGCCTTCGAGTCCGGCGCCGTCTACGAGTTCGTCGAACCAAGCCCCGAGGAAGTCCACTGGAACTTGGTGCTGGACATCTCCAGCCCCCTAGGCCCCGCCAAACTCACGCACGCCTTGGATCTGGCGCCCACCAACTGGGTTCTGCCCAGCGTTCTGGTCATCGGCGGCTTCTTCGCCGCCGTCGCCGCCCACACCTGGACCGCCCGCCGCCGCGCCCGCACCTAGCCTCGCGCCGCCTCCGGTAGCGTCTGGATGAAGTTGATGATGTGCCAGGTGTCCAGTTCGCCGTAGCGCTCGCCGAACGCCGGCATTCCTGTCCCCTCGATGCCATTGAACACAAAGCCGAACAGCGCGTCGTCCGGGTGCAGCGGCACGTGGATCACCAGGTCCAGCGGTGGCGGATCCAGCGTCGCCGCCAGCGGCCCGTCCCCGCGACCCGCCGGCCCGTGGCAGCTGACGCACTCGGCCTCGTAGATCTCTCGTCCCGCGCTGACTGACGCATCATCCGGCGGTATCGGATTCACCGCTGACGGCACAACGCCCTGCTGCGGCCCGATGATCAACAGCCCCGCCCCCAGCAGAATGGCCGCAAACCCGGCCCCGGTCCCCGCCTGCCGCACACGCGTCGCCCATCCCTGCCGCGCCAGCGTTGCCAGCGCCAGCACAAAGCCCATCCCGGCCAGCGCCAGCCCCCAGAACCGCACCGCCACCGCCGCGTCGACCTCCGCGACGCCAATCGCCGTGGGCGACCCGATGTTGAGTCGCACCGGAACTCTGGCGTCGAAGGCCCCCGGCTGCCGCACGATCGCCAGCACCTGCCACCTGCCCGCCAACGCAAAGGCGTCGGTCTCCACCGCGAACCCGCCGTCCGCCGTGCGAACCGGTCGCTCAACCGTCGTCCCCAAATCGGTATCGAGATACCGAAGCTGCAACTCGACGTCCGCGTCCCCGGCCCGTCCGCCGTCCCGCGACACCACCTCAACTTCCAGCGTGTTCGGACCCGGCCGCCCCGGAACCACCCGCACCTGCACTCTCGTTTCACCGCTGGCCCCCACACCCTCCACCGCCAGCGGCACGTTGCCGCTCACCTGCCGTGCCGGCTCGCGCTCCGTCAGGAAACCCACCACCAGCAGCACCGCCACCGCCAGAACGATCTCGGCCATCACCAGGGTCCGCAGCACCTGGCGCGCCCGCGTCCCCGCCGCACCCGCCCCCGCCAGCCGCGGCCGCGTCCACCCCAGGTTCACGCCCCCCAGCGCCAGCAGCGGCGCCACCAGCGCCAGCTTCACCAGCAGCAACACGCCGTACGCCGTGCTCCACAGCCGCTCCGGCTCCACCACTTGCAGCCAGGCGCTGTAAACCCCCGTCACCACGATCAGGCCCACGGCCACCGTGGCAACCGCCGAGAAGCGCGCCGCAACTTCCGTCATCTCCGCCCCAACAGATCCATCGGAACGCGATCTGCGCGCCTCCCACGCCACCAGCAGCAACACCGGCAAACCGCCCACCCACGCCCCCACCGCCAGCAGGTGAATCAAGTCGGCCGCCAGCGCCGGCCCAACCTCGCTCAGCGCCGCCGCGTGGCTGCCCATTGAAATGGTCACCGCTATCACCACGCCCACCAGCGCCACCCCGCCGAACGCAACCACGCCCCGCCGCTCGTCCGTCGACGACGAACTGGCCTGGTCGGCCAGCACCAGCGCCACCGCCAGCGCCGCGGTCCGCGATATCCAAAGAACACCCCACTGCCCCGCCCCAAACACATCCCCAAACCCCGCCAGCAGCGAGTCCCCGCCCAGCACCAGGATCTGCGTCCCCAGCAGTCCAACCTGGCCCGCCAGGGCCAGCAGCCCCCCGCCCAGCAACAACAGCGCCGCGCGCCGCTCGACGATCTGCCGCCGCTCCGACTGAGATCCCCGCCGCTGCACCAAGACCTGCAACGGCCCGCCAATCAGCACCGCCACGCCCACGAACAGCAGCCAGCGCGATACCGACGCCGCCGGGCTCGACTCGATCGAAGCCACCGCCACCGCCACGTCAGCCGCCACCGGCTCGCCCACCCCGAAAGCGAACGAACCGCGAATGACGTGGCCGTCAATCACCGACAGCGTCCGCCACACCACCACGTAGGTGCCGTCCGCCAGGTCACCCACCGGAACCAGCATGGCCGCGTCACTCGTGGGGTCCGTCTCCGTCGGCCCCGTGGTCACCGGCTGCCCGTCGGCGTCCAGCACCTCCAGGCTGCTGTAACCAGGGTCGATGGCCTCGCTGAACTCCGCGTACACAACCAGCGGCGCGGGATCCACCGCCGTCCCCGGGCTCGGCGACGCCCGCACCAGGTTCGCGTGCGCCCTGGCCGGCGCCGCAACCAGCGCCAGCGCCGCCAGCGCGGCTAGAACCGCCAGGGCCAGGCGCTCATAGCGGAGCCCCAGCCCCCGCCAGGGGCCGGGTTCGCTACCCGGCGCCACGCCGTCGGAACGAGTAAAGCGCCAGGCCAACGCCGGTCGCAAGTCCCAGTCCGCCAATCACCAGCCCGGCCACCGCAATCGTCAGCGCCGTCGCCGAAGCATCCGACGCGTCCCGCGCCTGCTGCTGCGCCGCCGTGGCCACCCCCGCAATCTCGCGCGCACTCGGCACCGGCCGCGGGAACTGCGCCTCCGTCGCGGACCGCACGTCGTCAAACGTGCCGGGACCCGAGGTAAACGTCTCATCGACGGCCACCCCCTCAATCGTCCCCACAAACCGGAACCGGTATGGCCCAGGCGCGGTCGGGATGAACGGAGCCACGTAGCCACCGGCCTCGCCGCGCAGCGGCGTCAGCGTCATCTGCCGCGCCACCCCTGAAGCCGACATGTCCGCCGCCAGGTGCGTCACCTCCACCACCAGGCTGTTCGCCAGGCCGTTCACGCCAACCCCCGCCTGGTGTCCGGCGTCCATCCGCCTGCCGTCGGACGCACCGCCGTCCGGGGTGTGAATCGTCTCTACCGCCGCGATCGTCTCGCCGTTAGACGCGTATTCCTGGTGCATGTTCGTATTCAACGTCACCCGCACCTCATTCATGCCCGGCGCCAGCTTGCCCAGGTGCAGGTACGGACTGTAGATCCGCCCCAGCCGCACCCCATTCACGTAGAGGTGCGGATGCCCTTCACCCGCCACGTTCGGAGCATTCACCATCGCCGGGGCAAGCGTGAATCCCTGCGGCATCACCTTCAGGTTCGCCCCACCCAGTGGATCGGGCTCCAGGCTGATCGCGACTCCCATCCCCTCGGGCGCCTCGACTTGACCAACCTCTTCCGGCGCCGGCGGCATCGCCGGAACGCTGATCGTGGTCACCGCCTGCACCGGCTGCCCGTCCACCACGTATTCGCTATGGCCATTCGTCTGCAGCGCCACCCGGATCTCGCGGTCCCCGGGTGCAACGCCCTTCAGGTGGAACCACTCGCCGTAGGCTCGGCCCACCTTCTCGCCGTCCACGTAAACGTGCGCGTGCCCCTCGCCGTCCACGTCCGCCTGGTTCACCCGCTCCGGCGCGAACACAAAGCCGCTGGGGATGATGTGCACATTGATTCCATCGATCGGGTCGACCTCCGCCGTCACCTCCACCGCCATCCCTGAGGTCTCCACCGTCCCACCATGCTCGTGACCGTCGTCCGACGCCGCTCCAGACCCGTGGTGATCGTCGCCCGCCCGCGTCACCGACAGGTACACCCCATTCGGCTGACCCTCATACGCCGGCTCCACCAGGAACCCAACGTCAAACGTGAAGCCATGCACCTCACGTCCCTCATGCGCCCGCGCCACACCCACGGAAGCCGCTAGCACGACCCCAACCAGGGCCAGCGCCGGCAGGCGGCGCCTCAGGCGCGGCAGGCGATTCCAGATTCGCATCAACAAACCTCGCAGCTACGGCGCGTCCCCGCGCGGCAGTCCTGGCCGCTACGGGATTCGCGCAAGTGGTCCGCGCACCTGCGTGCGCGGCTGGGAACCATCTACTGCAAGGCCAACCTGGGCGGCGGCCGCGGCGTTCCAACAGTCATGCGGCACGCCCGCCCAACATCAAATCGAACACGCTCGAACAGGCACACGACCAGCACAACGGCCAGCAATGCCGGCATCACCCCCACCGGAAACGGCGACGACTGCTCCGGAAACTCACCCGTCGTGCCATCCGCCCCTGCCGCATCCGCCTCCGGCACCGTCCACGGCAAGTGGAGATGGTCGTGCCCCTCGTGCCCGTGCGGCGTAACCACCCCAAGCACTGGCGCCGCACTTGTCACCAGCGCCGGCGCCAACAAGGCCGCCACGGCCAGAACCAGGACTGCAGCCGGCACAACTCGCCTCAACCTCATACAGCCAGACTATCTGAACTCAACGTGCCAGGATCCCGGCCAGGGCCGGACGCCGAATCAACGTCCCATGGACATTAGTCGCTCTCGCAATCGGGCAGAATCCCGCCAGGTCCTCCACCCCGTATCCGCAAAGGCCGGTCCCCTTGAGCAATCCCCCCTACGCCTTCGGCGACGACGACACCGCCGCCGAACGCCATCGCATGCTCGCCTACATCTTCGCGCCGGAAATCAAGAGCTTCCTGCGCCACGTGCCGCCCGATCCCAGGCTGGTGATCGACCTTGGCTGCGGCCCCGGCTTCACCACCCGCCTGATCGCCGACACCCTCAACGCCCGAAAAACCGTCGGCCTCGACACCTCCCGGCCATTCCTGGACATTGCCGGCCGTGATTCCCTCGACGGCCTCGGCTTTGTCAACCACGACGTAACCCGGGCGCCCTTCCCCACCGGCGCGGCCGACGTCCTCTTCTGCCACCTGCTGCTGCCCCACTTGGCCGATCCGGCCGGCGCCCTTCGAACCTGGGCCTCCCAACTGCGGCCGGCCGGCCTCCTGCTCGTCGACGAGGTCGCCGACATCCAAACCGCCAACCCGACCTTCCGAACCTACCTCGACGCCGCCGAACGAATGCTCGACGGCATCGGCGGCGACCTCTACGTCGGCCGCCGGGTCGAAAGTCTCGGCCGAGTCCCCGGCCTTCGCCGCATCTCCAGCCGCCTCGTCCAACACCCCGTCGCTACCGCCGCCTGCGCCCGCATGTTCCGCCTCAACCTCAACGCCTGGGGCCCCAACCCCCACGCCGGCCTCTCGGCCGACGACATCAGCCATCTCGCCACAGCCCTCGACGACCTCGCCACCTCCACCACCACCAACGAAATCCACTGGCAAATGCGCCAAATCATCTTCAAAGCCACCACCGGCGGCTGACTCAACGACGCCCGGCCCGCGCCGTAGTACACTCATTCAAAGGTTCCCCCCCGATGACAAGAGCCCAAGGGGCTCTCTCCGGCAACGGAGTAGTCGGGGGGGTCGCACTTAATCGACCAGCCCTCAGTGATCCTCCGCTGTGTCATGTACAAACTCAACCTCACTTAGAACCGCCGGGCGAATCTGGTCGAAACTGCTTGACTCGCTTCTCTCGTACTTGCGAAATACGGCCCAGCACAGGTAATCCGCAACCTGAAGCCCGTAGTGAGCGCGCGAGTCGTGGTGCAATACACGGAATGTCGGACGCTTGGGAAATGCCTTGGTCAGCACCGACCTGACAGACTTCTCGATCGCTCGGCGTCGGCTCCGAACTGGAACGGCATCGGCAATAACTACTACCTCGTCGGCCTTCGACTCCGCTGCCCCTCGTAGAACACGTCGAAGAAGCTCGCTAAGCATCTCCGAGTAGAGACGGTCACTGTAAGCCAGCGGTGGTCCAGCCCTTCGCTTATTCGCAACTAGGGTGCGAACTCTTATCTCGCCGAGATTGGATCCAATGATGCCGAACACCCTCCCGCGAACGTGCCGGTTGTCGCTGGAACAGTGGAAATGTTCGTTTTCCAGCCCATACTCAAGACAGTCGTACTTATACGCATCCAGCGCCTCATAAATCGGAAACGGCCGCTCCATGCTCACGCTCGTCAGCACGAAATAGCGAGTCCCGCGCGCGCTGAAATCCAGGTTCCCCGACTCGTCTAGAAATATGTACACGCAGTCGCTCACCGGCGGCCCAGGCCCTTTCCTCGTTGTTGCCCCACTGGCCAACACATCCCGACGTTCCGCCGGTGCCCAGGGACTCCACGCCGCCGGCGCGAAACCCATCAACACCCTGCGTATCCGCCCGGCGGCTCAAGACCGCGATCCGCGTATCATGCCTCACACCCCAACCGCTGCCACTCTCATGAACCTCGACAGCCGAACCTGGGACGCCCGCTACGGCCGCGGCATCCTGGCGGAACATGGGCCCCAATACACCGACTACATCGCCATCACCTCGCCCAGCGCCTGGGCCGTGGTGGAGCCGTTGCTCCCCCATCCGCCGCGCGCCCTCGAATTCCAGCGCGGCATGGGCGAGGACTACCTCGAAGCCCTGATCCAGCGCCTCCCCGACGCCGAACTCGTTCTGGCCATCGGCGGCGGCAACGCCTTGGACGTGGGCAAAGTCGCCGCCTGGAAGCTTGGCAAGCCGCTGGTCATGATCCCCACCATCGTCTCCACCGGCGCCATCTATCAGGCCCCCGTCGCCTTCCGCCGCCAGCCCGTCTGGCAGTTCTACTTCGACACCATCGCGCCCGAGTACCTGCTCCTCGACTTCGAGGTCATCGCCGCCGCGCCCCCGCATCTCAACCGCGCCGGCATGGGCGAGTGCATCTGCATCCTCGGCCACGTCGGCTCCTGGCGCTGGTGGGCCGATAACCGTACGGACGGTATCCCGTGGGACCAATCGGTGGCCGACGCCACGCACGAGTGGGTCCGCCGCCGCTGCCGCGAATTCACCGCCGGCCTGGACGCCGAAGGCCGCCCCAACGACGAGTCCCTCCGCATCGCCAGCGAAGTCAACCGCGAGCGCTACGACGTCCCCACCCACGACCTCAAGGTCTCCCACAGCATCGACCACACCTTCGTCATGGCCTTCGAGTGGGTCCACGGCTACGAACTCATCCATTCGGAGGTCGTCTCCCTCGGCGCCCTCATCAACGCCTACGTCTACGAGTGGGGCTTCGACGAAACCAAGTCGCTGCTGGACGCCTGCCGGGTCCGCTACCGCCCCGCCGACATCGGCTGCACCTGGGATGAAGTAAGAGCCGTCCTCGCCAACCTCAACGAACTCAACGACCGCCTCGGCCACGCCCAGAACTGGTTCCACCACAATTCGCTCTCCGACCAGTCCTTCCAGCAGATGGCGGACGCAATCGACGCACCCTGAGTCGACCATGAGCCCATTCCCTCAGAGTCAGCCATGACCAACGTCCGCCTCGCCATCGTCGGCTGCGGCACCATCTCCAGGCTCAACGCCGCCGGCTACCTGGAACATCCCCAATGCGAGGTCGCCGCCCTCTGCGATCCCGCCCGCGAACGAGCCCAACAGCGCGCGGCTGAATGGGCCATCACCCCTCGCATCTACACCAGCTACGACCAGCTGCTCGAAGACCCCGACATCGACGCCGTCGAGCTCCTCACCCCAACCCCGCTCCACGCCGAGCAATCCGTCGCCGCCCTCGAAGCCGGCAAGCACGTCTCGTGCCAGAAACCCATGGCGCGCAACCTCCAGGAAGCCGCCCGCCTCGCAGACGCGGTAGCCAGGGCCGGCACCTTCTATCGGGTTACGGAGAACTTTCTCTACTACCCGCCCCTGGTCAAGGCCAGCGAGCTGATTGAAAGCGGCGTCATCGGCGATCCCAACATGGTCCGCATGCGGGTCGTCGTGACCAGCGTCGAGGCCGAATCCGAGCGGCTGCCCCTCGCGCCCGACGCCCTCACCTGGCGCCGCGACCCCTTGCTCAACCCCGGCGGCCTGCTCTACGACGAGGGCGCCCACAAGTACGCCACCGCTATGTGGTGGGTCGGCGAACCTGCCACTGTCAGCGCCACCGTCACCCGCACCGACGACTACATGGTCGATGCGCCCAGCGTGGTCGTCTGGCGGTTCAAAGACGCCAATTGCCTGGCCGTCTTCGAGTACTCCAGCGCGCCCGACATGCGCATCCGCGCGCCCTACTACGCCCTCGACGACTTCTTTGAGATCCAGGGCACGAAGGGCCTGATCTGGGTCACCCGCTGCAGCGGCGAGATGCTCGACCTGCCACCGGTGATGCTGCACACCGGCTCGGAAACCGTCAGCTTCCAGGTCCCCATGGACTGGATCGAAGGCTTCAAGGGCGCCGCTCACGACTTCATCGACGGCATCCTCGCCGGTCGCCAGCCGCGCCTGGACGTCCACGACTCAACCAACGTGCTTCGAGCCTCCCTGGCCGCCTACGCCTCAGACGCCGCCCAGCGCCCGATCGACCCAAGTACCCTGACCTGACGTTCAGAAGCCCCGGGGAATCTCGAAATGCAAGTAAAGGGCGTCGACTTCATCTGGACCCTCGCGTCCGACGTCGAAGAGACGTCCCGCTTCTACCGCGACGTACTCGGCCTCAAGCCCACCGGAATCCAGGACGACGACTGGTGCGAATTCCAGGCCGGTTCCACCACCGTCGCCATCACCCCCGCCCACGTGGGCCTGCACCCGCCCCAAGTGCTCATGGCCCTGGCCGTCGACGATGTCGACGCCGCCCTGGAGGAAGCCCGCCAGGCCGGCGCCACGGTTCTCCAGGAAACCCGCGACACGCCGGCTTGCTTCAACGCCATGATCGCCGACCCCGACGGCAACCCCATCTGGCTCCACAAGCGCAAGGACGGCACTTTCGGCTAGCGGACCCTCGGCCGGCGCCACGAGCCTGATCTTGCTTAACGCCGACTTCGCCGTTGCCCGCCGGAACGGAGATCCATCATGACCCTGCAGACCATCTGGCCCCTCATCAACGTCACCGACATGGACCGTTCGCTCGCCTTCTACCGCGACGGCCTGGGATTCGAAATGGTCGCCTCCTGGGAGGCCCCTCACGGCATCGCCTGGTGCCGCCTGAAGCGCGGCCCCGTCAGCCTCATGCTCCAAATCGCCGGAGGCGAGGTTCCACCCCCCGTCGAAGGCCAGGCCGCCGAGCTCTACATCCTCTGCGACGACGCCTGCGCCCTCCACGCCGAATTCCTCGCCCGCGGCATCCAGGCCACCAAACCCAGGCAGATGGAATACGACATGCTCCAATTCCGGGTCACCGACCCCGACGGCTACCCCATCTGGTTCGAAAACCAGGTGTAATGTCCGGGCATCACCGCTCCACCGTTGCCGTTCGGCGACGGGCAGATGCTTGTCTATACGATTGATATACAATCAAGGCGTCGGTCACGAATTTACCGAGCCTGGAAGGGCAGTCCGCGTGGCGCAGGTGAACTTCAGAGTCAACGACGAGCGCTTGGCGCTCATTGACCGCGGCGCCGCGATTCGGGGCGTTACGCGCACGGAATTTGTCCTTCGGGCAAGTGAAGCGGCAGCCCTCGAAGCCTTAAACGAGCGCCCCGTTATCGCACTCGACGACGAAGCGTACGACGCATTCGTGGCTGCGCTTGACGCGCCAGACGAACCAAGTGCGCGCCTGCGTGAACTGGCTGCCCGCAAACCGCTGTGGGAGCGCTAACCAGGCCAACGCCCATCAGCCGACGGCACGACCTCTCGCAATTCGACTGCGGCGTGGACAGCCTCAATTCGTGGCTACGGCGCTGGGCCCGCCTGAACGAGAGTCGAGGCGGCGCACGGACCTATGTGGTCTGCGCTGGCGACAAGGTAGTCGCCTTTTACAGTCTGGCCGCCACCTCGGTGGAGCGGAGCCGCGTCTCGTCGAGGGCCGGGCGAAATATGCCCGATCCGCTGCCGGCAATCCTGCTAGGCCAGCTCGCCGTGGACACCAACTATCAAGGCTGCGGACTCGGTTCGGACTTGATCGTCGACGCCGCCAGGCGCGCTCTTGCCGCCGCCGATCTCATCGGTGCGCGCGCTGTCATCGTCCAGGCGCTCGACGGTCGAGCACGGGCGTTCTACGAGTCCTTTGGCTTCCGCCAGTTCTCGGATCGAGAACCCCTGATGCTGCTCACTCGCCTCTCCGAACTCAGGGCCGCGCTGCAGCCGTAGCGCACCAGTCCGCCACGAGTTCACGTCGCCTTCGCCGTTGAATCCTGTCGATCGCTCCAACGTCCCCTCTGGCGGGGCGGCCGCCTGTTAGAGTCGCGATCCGCCAGAGGGGTAGTTGTCCATCAGCTTGGCATCGGCTCCGCGCGGGCACGGCCCTGACCAGTCAGTCAGGTTCGGCCCGGAACTTCCCTACGAAGCCTCTGACTCCCCGTGCTCGCAGTTGAACTGCCACGTAATCCCGAACTTGTCCGTGCAGGCCCCAAAGTAGGCCCCCCAGAACATGTCCGCCGGCGCCATCTGCACGGTCCCGCCTTCGGAAATCTTCGCGAAGAACTCATCCGTCTGCTCGCGGTTCTCCGTCGTGTAGGAAACCGAGAAATTCGTGCCCTGCACGTGCGGCGGACCAAACCCGGGCATCACGTCGCTACCCATCAGCACGCTTGAGCCGATCGGATACGACACGTGCATGATCTGGTCCTTCGCCTCCTCGGGAACGCCCATGTCCGGCGGGCCGTCCGCGAACGTCTGCACGATCGCAAAGTCCCCGCCAAACACCGACCGGTAAAACTCAAACGCTTCGCGGCAGTTGCCGTCAAAGTTCAGATAGATGCTCAGCGACATCCCTGTCTCCCTTGAGCTAGCCGGCTGGCAACTGCGGCGCCCGCCCGTATCCGACTGATACGAACCACGGCTGACACTGCCGGACCAAGATGAACGATTCTAGCCGCGTCAGACTGGGGCCGAACCCACAACACCGACTCATCACCTACTCGTCCGAAGCCCCGCCCGGCAGCCCCTGCACGTACGCCACCGCCGACTCGCCCAGCCGCTCCAGCGCGTACCCACCCTCCAGCACGTGCAGCCGCGGCATGCCCAGGCTGGCAATCCGCTCGGCCACCCGCCCAAAGTCCTCGCTGTACAGACCCAGCACCGCGATCGGGTCCTCCCGGTGCGCATCGAACCCCAGCGAAACCACCAACGCCTGCGGGTCGAACCCCGCAATCGCTTCGCAACCCCGGTCCAGCACATCCATGTAGGCGTCGATTTGCATGTGAGGCGGCAGCGGCAGATTGAGGTTGAAGCCTTCACCCGCCCCGCGTCCCCGCTCGTTCGCGTGGCCCGAGAACCCCGGATACGCAAACCGCGGATCCGCGTGTAGCGAGACGTATAGGACGTCGTCCCGCGTATACGTCAGGTGCTGCGACCCATTCCCGTGGTGATAGTCCACGTCCAGGATCGCCACCCGCCCGTCGCCGCTCAGCACGTTCGCCGCCACCACCGCGTTGTTGAAATAGCAGAACCCGCCCATCCGGTCATGCTCCGCGTGATGCCCCGGCGGCCGGCACAACGCAAACGCGTCCATGGCGCCGTCCCGCACCAGGTCCGCCCCCGTCAACGCCACGTCCACCGCCTCGCGAGCCGCTCCATACGTCGCCCGCATCAGCGGCGCGTCCTGCCCGAACGAGTAGAACGCCGCCCGCTCCGCCGGATCCGATCGCTCCAGCACCCCCGGATCCATCGACACCCCAGCCGCCGTCACGCTCACCTCGGGATCCAGTTCCGTGCACGTATCCCGGATGAACTCTCGGTACTTCGGCTCATGCACCGCGTCCAGCGGCGCGTCGTCATGCGCCGTCGGCGTCACCGGCCGAACCAGCCCCGCCGCCTCCAGCGCCTCTCGGATCAGCCCTGGCCGCGCCGGCGTCTCCGGATGGTCATACACCTGCCCATCCACCGTCTGCAACATCGGGGCGTGCCCTTGGTGCACATCCGACCAAATCAATGGAACAGCCAGCACCGCACCTCGGAAAAACCTCAGGGGCTCGTGATTCTCCCACGAGCCCCCGAGTCCGCCCCTGGTATATCGACGGTTGCTACGCCATGAACGCCTTCAGATGCCCCGCTAGGTGCGGCCGTCGCAGCTTCCGCAGCGCCATCGACTCGATCTGTCGGATGCGCTCGCGCGTGCGGCCGAACCGCTGGCCGATCTCCTCCAGCGTCAGCGGCGTCCCGGTCCCCAGGCCATAGCGCAACTGCAGAACCTCCTGCTCGCGCGGCTCCAGCTGATCCATCGCCTCCGCCAGGTGCTCCGTCAGCATTTTGTCGGCAATCTGCTCCAGCGGCTCCTCGGCGTCCTCGTCGGGGACCAGGTCACCAACCGCCGTCGCGCCGTCCTCGCCCACTGGAGCGTCCAGCGACATTGGCGCCCGCGAAATCCGGTTCAGCGCCGCCATCTGCTCCTCGCTGAACCCCAATTCGTCCGCAATCTCCCGGTCCGTCGGCTCCCGACCCAACATCAGTTGCATGTCGCGCCGCACCCGCGAGGCCTTCGCCAGCCGGTCATGCGTATGCACCGGCAGGCGAATCGTCCGGCACTGCTCCGCGATCGCCCGCGTAATCGACTGCCGAATCCACCACGTCGCGTACGTACTGAACTTGAACCCGCGCCGCCAGTCGAACTTCTCCACCGCCCGCATCAACCCGCTGTTGCCTTCCTGGATCAGGTCCAGCAGCGGCACGTCGTGGCCCGTGTACTTCTTCGCCACGCTCACCACCAGCCGCAGGTTCGCCGAAGTCATCTGCTGACGCGCCTGCTCGTCGCCGCGCTCGATCGCCTTCGCCAGCCGCACCTCGTCCTGCGCCGACAGCAGCGGAATCCGTCCAATCTCGTTCAGGTACCGCCGCACCGGATCGCCGGCCACCTCGCCGCCCGTCGACGCCTGCGCCGTCGTCCGGTTCGACCGTCCGTTGCGCACCGCCGGCCGCTCCTCGTCCAGCTCCTCAACCCACACCACGTCACCCAGCATCAACTCGTCGGCAATCCCCGCGCCTTTGCTGGCCCGCGCCGTTGTCGCCGTCGTCTGAACCGTGTCCGCCGCCATCTCGGTAGTCATCGCCCGCTGGCCCTTTCACGTCCTTCGCTGGATCCCCCCGCCGCCGACCCCGTTGTCCTTGGCGGGTCTCCTGCGGGTTCTCCCCGCCGGATGACTGAGTAAACCACCTGTCAGAGCGCAGTTTCTGTAACGCATGTGACGCAACCAGCCCCAAATCCCCCTTTTCTCATCCAACTCTCATCTCCCACCCCCGCCTCGCCCACCGTTCGTGGTGAGCCGGGCCGGAGTCCTTCGGAGGCCCGCGTCGAACCACCCGCGACCCGTTCGTGGTGAGCCGGCCCGCAGTCCCCGAAGGGCCGTGTCGAACCACATCCCCAGGGCACCCACACCTTTCGTGCTGACCCGTCCATCTTCTCTTCGTCATCCCGGCGTCCCCGGCCGGGACCCAGCGCCGTGATCGATTCCAGCCCACCCAAGCCACCCCGTTCTCCGAACTTCCCGAGCTCCTCTCCCCTTCCCCGTCCCCTCCGTCTCACCTCTCGCTCCTCTCAGCTCACTCCTTCTCCCCGTGCTAACGTCCCCCTTCGCCGCCACACTCCCTCCCCGCCATGCCCCCCCAACGCCTCCGCATCCCCACCCACCACGTCATCTACGCCTTCGACCCCACCACGCCCCCCATCGCCCACGTCATCCCACCCGCCCACCTCACCGTCGAAGCCCGCGACGCCTACGACCGTGGCTGCAACGACCTCGACATCAACGCCTACCTCGCCCGGCGCGTCCCCGGCCGCATGAACCCCGCCACCGGTCCCATCGCCATTCAGGGCGCCCAGCCCGGCGACACCCTCCACGTCCACATCCAGGCCGTGCGACTCGGCCCCCGCGGCTACGTCGCCACCACCCCCGGCACAGGTCTTCTGGGCGACAGCCCCGTGCCCCGCTCCATCCAGCCCTTCGATGTCCAGGACCAGACCGTCACCGTCGCCGGCGTGCCCCTTCCCGTCCGCCCCATGGTCGGAACCCTCGGCGTCGCCCCCGCCTCCGGCGCCATCGAAGCCCTCAGCCTCGGCATCCACGGCGGCAACCTCGACTTCAACGACATCACCGCCGGCACCACCGTCCACCTCCCCGTCTGGGCCCCCGACGCCTTATTCGCTATCGGCGACGTCCACGCCACCATGGGCGACGGCGAAGCCCACTCCGGCGTCAACATCGACGCCGAAATCGACCTCCACCTCACACTCACCCCCGCCCAACATCTCGACTGGCCCTGGTTCGAGAACGCCACCCACGTCATGACCGTCGGCGTCCACGACGACCTCACCCAGGCCCTCCGCATCGCCCAGCACGCCATGGAAACCCGCCTCATCGACCAACTGGATATCTCCGCAGAAACCGCCCGCGCCTTAAGCGGCGCCGCCATGGACCTCCGCCTCGGCCAGGCCGGCGGCTACGGCGTCCCCGTCAGCGCCTACGCCACCTTCCCCAAATCCGGCCTCCCCGCGTAACCTCCAATGGACGCTCCCAAGGGCGACGAAATCATCGTGACCGACCAGCCACCAGCCGACGACACCCCCGAGGCCGAGGACGACGCCCTGGCCAACGCCATCACCCACGGCCTCGCCACCAAGCACGCAGTCTTCGACGCGCTGCACGCCCCGATTTCCGAGCCTTCTCGTAGACCGCGTCGCGATCCATCCGTTTCCACTCCCACCTAATCCCACCGCCCCATACCACCGCTGCTCCTCATCACCTGAATTGCGGGGCCGCCGCTCTTACCCTCTCCATTGAGGGAGAGGGCAGGGTGAGGGTGGCTGCCACCCCCACCACCCGCGCAAAGTCAGCAGCAACCAACGCGCCCGTCGTCACCTCCTAATCCATCTCTCGCTGCGCGAGGATCGGCGTCAGGGATCTTCCGCGCTACGACCCTGCCAGCTCCAGATCCGTTCGTGGTGACACGGGCCGCCGTCCCCGGCGCCCAGTGTCGAACCACACCTTCCAGCACCCAACCCACCCAGACGATTCCCCTCGTCGCGCCTCTCACTACTCTCCCCTCTTCCCTCTCCCTTCACTTCCCACTACCATCCCCTCATTCACCCCGCAGCCCCAATACCACATGCACACCAACCAGGCCAAGGCCAAAATGGCCCGCGGCGAACCCGCCATCGGCATCAGCTGCGGCCTCGCCTCCCCCGTCTCCACCGAAATCTGCGCCCGCCTCGGCTACGACTGGGTCATGCTCGAACAGCAACACTGGGTCTGGGACTGGTCCTTGTTCCAGCACGGCCTCATATCCATCGTCGCCGGCGGCTCCGTGCCCTTTGCCCGCGTCTCCCGCAACAACGTCACCGAAATCGGCCAGGCCCTCGATGCCGGCATGCTCGGCATCGTCGTCCCCATGGTCCATACGGCTGAAGACGCCCGCCGCGCCGGCGAAGCCGTGCGTTACCCGCCCCGCGGTGTACGTTCCCTCGGCGCCACCCACGCCCAGCGCTACGGCCCCGACTACATGGACTGGGCCGACGACCAGATCCTCATGATGGTCCAGATCGAATCCGCCCAGGCCGTCGCCAACAGTGAAGCCATCCTCGCCGAACCCACCGTCGATGGCTGCTGGATCGGCCCCGCCGACATGGGCCGCTCCATGCAGCTCGAGCCGGAAGTCGCCGGCACCGACGCCGAAGCCGCCTACGCCAAAGTCGTCCAGGCTGCCAAGGACACCGGCAAATTCGCCGGCATGTCCTGTGGTGATGGCGAGGAAGCCGCCCAGCGCATCCGCCAGGGCATGCTCTTCGTCAGCTGCGGCAACGACTCCAAATGGATCCGCCGCCTCGGCGCCCAAGACCTAGCCACCGCCCGCGCCGCCCAGGTCCCCGTCGGGTCTTGACGCAGGGGTAAGGAGTCTTCGTCTGTTCCCTCTCCTGGGGGAGAGGGTCAGGGTGAGGGGTCTTCCGGTCGAGGTGCCCAGCCCACAGCACCCGCCTCCCGTTCGTGGTGAGCCGGTTCGGAGTCCGTCGGAGAACCGTGTCGAACCACACCCCCGGATGCATCAACCACCCCGGCGTCCCCGGCCCAATCTCGCGTAGGGGTGGGTCTGTGACCCACCCGTCTTCCGAGCAACCACCCACCCCCGTTCGCGGTGAGCCGGCCCGAAGTCTTTCGCAGGCCCGTGTCGAACCACCCCCAGCCGCATCAACCACCCCTCTGTCATCCCGGCGTCCGCGGCCGGGACCCAGCAGCAACCAACCATCAGACCCCACCCAAGCCATCCCTTGCACCCAGCCTGACCAAATGCTCCCAACCTCCCCCATCAGCCCGCTAGCATTGAGTCCCCGCTAATCAGGACCCGGCCGATCATGACCTGGCACGACCACATATCCGTCGACCCCAACGTCTGCCACGGTCAGGCCTGCATTACCGGCACCCGCGTCATGGTCACCGTCATCCTCGACAACCTCGCAGCCGGCATGACAGTCGACGAGATCGTCCAGAGCTATCCCTCCGTCTCCGCCGACGCCGTAAAAGCCACCCTCCACTACGCAGCCGAACTGGCCAGGGAACGGATGGCGCCCCTGGGCGCGTAGGAATCCCCTATGCGTTTCAAGCTGGACGAGAATCTGCCGCGGCAGCTACAGCGTCTGCTTACGGAATCCGGCCACGATGCCGTCACGGTCCTTGAACAGGAAATGGGTGGCGCCACGGATTCGGAAGTCGCCTCGGCCTGCCATCGCGAAGAACGCGTGCTGCTCACACAGGATGTGGATTTCGCCGATATCAGGATGTATCCGCCAGGAGACTATCCCGGCATCGTGGTCTTTCGGCTGCCCAGCCAATCGCGGAACGACCTCCTGGAGATCGGGACCATGCTGCTTGAATCGCTGGTCAGGTCATCACCCAACCGTCAACTCTGGATCGTCGAAGAATCGCGCATCCGTATCAGGGACTGACCCACCCGTCTTCCCAACAATCACCACCCGCACCCCACCCGTTTGTGGTGAGCCGGTTCGGAGTCCGTCGGAGAACCGTGTCGAACCACACCCCCTAGCAACCAACCCTCTCAGCCGATCCTCTCTCACCGCTCACGACTCTCAGCTCACTCCTTCCTCACCCCCCGTTCGTCATGAGCCGGGCCAGATTCTCTCGCAGGCCCGCACCGAACCACACCCCCCACCACCGGCGCCCCGACACACCTGCCGTCGGCGCCATCCTTTCCCTCTCCCTTGAGGGAGAGGGCAGGGTGAGGGTGGCTGCCAGCCCCAGCACCCAAGTTCCCGTAAAGGCACCCACGCTCGCTCAACCCGCCTCTTCGTCCCTCGCCCTTCAGGGCCTCCCGACCAAAGTCAAAGCGGCCACCTACTCCAGCTCCGTGTGACAGGCCAGCCAGATCGCCTCCGCGACCGCATCAAACTCCATCAAGACCTCATGATTCGTAAATCGCACCACCCGAATCCCCTGCCGGCGCAGCGACTCGGTCCGCGCGGCATCCCCAGCGAGCCCGTCCGCTTCCAGGTGCTGCCGTCCATCCACCTCGATCGCCAGCCGCAGTTCGGGGCAATAGAAATCAAGAACGTAGCGTCCCAGCGGGTGCTGCCGGCGAAACTTCACGTCCAGGTTTCGGTTGCGAACAAGCCACCAAATCTTGGTCTCCGCGTCCGACTGCCGACCACGCATCGCCCGCGCCAGCGCCCGAAGGCGCGGCGGAACCCGCCGCAGCCGCTGATCAGCCGACGTCATCGCAAAGCCTCACTCCCTACTAGCCCGTCACTTCGCCGCACGTGCGCCCGGCGCCATTCTTACCCTCTCCCTTGAGCGGGAGGCCAGAACCCGCCCCGGACGCGATTCGGAGGTGAGGGTGGCTGCCAGCCCCACCACCCAGGCCCAAGGGCAGCACCCCACGCCAACCTCACCATCCGCCCATCTCTCCCTCGCCCTCGGGGAAAGGCTCAGGGTCAGGGTCTTCCGGTCAACGCGTCACACACCAGCACAACACCCCGAAGCACCTGCCTACGCCAGCGCCGCTCTTACCCTCTCCCTTGAGCGAGAGGGCAGGGTGAGGGTGGCTGCCGGCCCCACCACCCGCGCCAAGCCGCCAGCACCCCCCTAGTCGCCTCTTGTTCCGTCGCCCCGTGGCAGAGGGCTAGGGTGAAGGTCCTCCGCTCGTAGCCGCCCAAGCACAGCACCAAGCCAGGCCACCACCCCACAGCCCAGGTCGCCGCTCTTTCCCTCGCCCTTGAGGGAGAGGGCAGGGTGAGGGTGGCTGCCAGCCCCAGCACCCACGCCCGGGGCAACAGCAACCCACCCCCTCCATCAACGCCTCCTCTCCCCTCGCCCCGCGTCAGAGGACTAAGGTTTGGGTCTTCCGCTCGTGAGCGCCCAAACACAGCACCACGCCAGGCCACCACCTGACAGCCCAGGTCGCCGCTCTTTCCCTCTCCCTTGAGGGAGAGGGCAGGGTGAGGGTGGCTGCCGGCCCCACCACCCAGGCGCAAGTGCACCACCCACGCCAACCCCACCAACCGCCCATCTTTCCCTCGCCCTCGGGGAAAGGCTCAGGGTCAGGGTCTTCCGCTCGTCACCGCCCAAACACAGCACCATGCCAAGCCACCACCCCACAGCCCAGGTCGCCGCTCTTTCCCTCGCCCTTGAGAGGGAGAGGGCAGGGTGAGGGTGGCTGCCGGCCCCACCACCCAGGCGCATGTACACCAACCCCGCCAGCCCCACCAACCGCCCATCTTTCGCTGTGGGAGAAGGCAGGGTAAGAGGCCCTCAAGGCACCCAACCCCGCCAACACCACCCCGTTCAACCTGCGAGAATGCCCCCGGCCAAACCACCGCCGGCCCACCGCACGATTAGCTCAGGGAGATAAAACGCATGGCCCAAAAAATCAACGTCGCCATCGTCGGCGCCGGCCGCGGCCGCTCCCAACTCCGCTCCATCCAGGCCCTTCCAGAACTCTTCAACCTCGTCGCCTGGGTCGACATCAACCTGCCCCTGCTCCACGAACGGATCGACGAAGCCGGTATTTCGAAGGACCTGGCCTCAGGCGACCTCCAGGAAACCATGCAAGAACGCGATGTCGACGCCGTCGTCGTCGCCACCTGGGCCCGCACCCACGAACTCCTCGTCGGCCAGGCCCTCGATGCCGGCAAACACGTCCTCGTCGAAAAGCCCTACACCCTCACCCTGCCCGCCGCCAAAACCCTGCAGGACAAAGCCGACGCAGCCGGCCTCAAAGTCGTCGTCAACCAGCAATGGCGCTACATGCCCGGCCAGCGCACCATGCGGCGCCTAATCGCCGAACGCGTCCACGGCGAACCCCAGGTCGGCCACATGGTCACCTACAAACCCCGCGGCGGTGAGTACCCCGACTCCGAGCACTCCCAGCTCTGGCAGATGACCGTCCACGAAATCGACTCCGTCATCTCCATGATGGGCCAACCCATCGTTGCAGTCGCCGGCCACAGCTTCCGCCCGCCCGCCACCACCTGGCGCCGCGAATCCACCGCCACCGCCGAACTCACGTTCCAGAGCGGCGCCCGCGTCGCCATGGTCTCCACCTCCGATTCCCGCCAGGGCTCGCACGAGTTCCGCATCGAATGCAGCAAGGACGCCCTCGTCTACCGCAACACCCACGGATTTGGCGGCGTGGAAGAAGTCCTTGCCGGCTCCGGTGAACTCGAGAGCGTGCCCATCGACGGCGGCGACGAACGCCCACCCCTCGACGTCATTGTTATGAAGAGCTGGGGCACCTGGATCAACGGCGGCCCCGAACCCGAAACCAGCGGCCCCCAAAACCTCCAAATCATCGGCGCCCTCGACGCCCTCCTCCAATCCACCCTCTCCGGCCAAACCGAACCCGTGGACCTCTGACACCACCTCTCCTGCCCAACGCCTCAGCCTAAGTTCGTTCAGTACGGCCTACCGAGGCCTGACGTGAATTTGCAGGTGCCCGACGCTCGTTCGCGACCATCGACAGCCCAACTTCGCACATTGCGCCCGCAGAGCATTAACGCAACCAAATTGACCCAGACCGCTTCTGGAGTCAGCTACTGAATAAGCCCCGTCAGCTCGTATTGGCTGCCGGAACCTGCCCCAGAACGACTAACTACACCTGCTTCTCCGAGCGACGACAGACGCCTGTTGAAGGTCCGCCTCACTGAACCCGGACAGCTAGCGAGAACTTGCTCCCAAAGCGCGCCACCTCTCATGGACCCGTTCTCGGAAAGGGCCTCGATGATTGCGGCGGCGAGCGAGTCCTTTCGCAGTGAGTCCCCGACTGCCTCAATCTCTCCTCGAAACGCAATCCGCAGAATTGAAGTCTGAACTCTCAATTCGCGGAGGACTTCCTCATCCATCTCCCAGGACCTCCATAACTCTCTGTCACAAATCCGCCGATCAAGAGCCAGTCTCAACAATACCTGAGCTTGTGGAACACGTCAACAGGTTTGATCAGAGCAGATTTTAGATGATTTTCTTGTTTTTTTAGTCAATACGTGTCCTAAATGACTTGATGCGAGAATTTTAATCACCTTTCCTCCAGGCTCTAGGATCCGTCTTCAATCGACTTCAGACAGCTGAATCAGCATATGACACTGGAAAACCTCAGAATTCAGCGCCGAAACTGGCATATTCAAGGATGGACATCAACTGGATAGGCCAGTCCCTTGAACATGTCGATCGCTCATCAATATCCTCGTCACAATATCCTGACATTTCAATATGGCACGAAACAAAGATAGGAGTCTTGAACTGCCAACAACAGGTTCCAGAGCCGCTGGATTGCAGACTTGACAGTTGAGGACTCATATGATATGATGGCCTTGAGTGACACCCCTCGATATCGGCAAGTCGGTCGTCATCGGGGATCGGCTAGGGAGAATTTGATACGCAGGGCGCGTAAGGAGGACTATGAACGCCGACGAAGAGATTCTCAAGGAGTTACGAATCATCCGATCGCTCCTCGTCTCGAGAGCGCTTCGCGACCTCAACCAGAAGGAGTCAATCGCTGTCCTGTCGCGTGCCGGTTTGGCGCCCATGGAGATCGCCGACACCCTTGGCACGACATCCAATACGGTCCGAGTGGCATTAAGTGCTCTGCGGAAGGAAGGATCGCTTCCGAGAGCAGAGCGACGATCTCGTGGAAGGAGCAACTCATGAACGGGAACAACGTAGCCATCACCGATGCGCTTGAGTCGATATCTCAGCAGTTGAACACGGTCATACGCCTTGTCGCCGCTTCTCAGATCGAAGGCCTGAATCAGAAGGAAACCGTAGAGCATCTCGGGCGGATCGGCCTTGATGCGAGGACGATCTCTGAAATCTCCGGTCACCCAGTCACGTCTGTCGCACCAACGCTCTCCAGACTCAAGGCATCACGTCGTCCCCGACGATCCCGCCGTCGCACAACGAACCGGGAGGAGCAGGAATGAACGAGAAGCAACTCTCCGTAGCATCCATCGAGGAAAGGCTTGATGAAATCGCGCGGCTTCTTGCTCTGAACATCAAGCGTGATCGGTCACTCCAAGACGCTATTAGCGAATTGGCGTCAGTCGGATTCCGCCCAACCAGAATCGCTGAACTCGTTGGTACATCTCCAGGCTATGTCAATGTGGCTGTTAGACGTGCCAAGCAACGATCTAGTGCAGCGAAAGCCCAGCAACAAGAGGAGAATTAACGCATGCGCATCAATCAGAAACTGAAAGTCGACATAGCAAAGTCACTAAATGTCACTATTCGTCGTGTCGATCAGCGAATTTCCCAGCGCAGACAAGAACTTCCGATGACCAGAGAACATGCTGCATACACAATTGCCCATGAAGTCGGGATTGACCTGGCAAAATACTTGTCGTCACAGAATCTAGCGGAGGCCAGGGAAGCAATTTCAGATTGGGTCTCTTTCAAGGGTTCGATGTCTAATCAACGACCCACAAGTGGAGAATCGCCGAGCAGAGCAGTCGCAACTCGAAAGACAGGGACTCTGCGAATTGCCGGGGTGAGCGAATCTGCCATTCCTGGACTATCTCGGAAACACATCAAGGAAGCGAATGAAATGGCCGACAAAGTTTACCCGATGTTGTATTTGTTTGAGAACAGCATTCGCAGCATTATTGAACGTGTCCTGTCCGCCAAGTTTGGAGCGGGGTGGTGGACAAGCTGCGTTTCAAAGAGACTTCGAGATAAAGTAAAAGCAAGAAAAGATGAAGAGCGAAAGAATACCTGGCACGGTCGTCGTGGTGCATCGGAGATTTACTATTTAGATCTAAATGATCTATGGTCAATAATCAATCACCAGTGGCGTCACTTCGAAATGCTGTTTCCGAACAAGGCATGGATCGAAAACCTGATAACAAATGATATGAACGTCTCTCGACGGCAGGTCGCTCACATGAATCCCATTGCCACAAGCGACGTTAGGAATGTAGAGACGGCATTTAGAAAATGGACTCAGCAATTACAGGGTGTCGCTTCATCGATTCCGTAGGACTTCCAAAAGCCACAGTCGATAGGGCCATTACGTCACCAGCTCGGCATCTTGCGGCCGCTGTTTCCCACCATGCACCGAAGCTTCCGCGCACGACTTGGCCCCTAACCGTCGCACTCCTTGATAGAGATCCCCATCGAGCCCCAGCAGGTCGCAGAGCACATGTCGATCCAGCAGGGCCCGATTGGGATCGGCGTCGGCCAGGTAGGCAGGCTGCAGGTCCTCGCTGCGGAAGCCTCAATAGACCACTTAGGCGATGTGAGCTACGAGTCACGGAGCTTGCTGCAGTCTGGGCTACTTAGCGACCGACGGCTCTGCCCGATTAGCCGCATCAAGGATTCAATACCCGGTCCGGATTCACCTCCGCATCCCATTCCACGTCAATCGGCGCCCCAATGTCGCCATGAATCCGAATCACGTCCCGACACAGCCCATACGGCGCGCCACGCCATCGCCGAACCGGCACCAACCGCGCCACCGGCCTCCCCCGCTTCGTAATCACAATCTCCCGTCCCGACTCCGCCACGTCATCCATCAACCGGTAACACCTCGCCCTGAACTCCGTCGCCGTCATCGTCCACTCGCCCGCTACCTGCTGCCCATCAGGCGACACGTCCAGACCCTCCCGGGCCTGCCGACCACGCGCAACGCATCGCCGCGCCCACCGTCAAGCCCCATTCACGACCGCCCAAAGCCAAGGCCCACCCGAACCGCAGCAACACCAGAACGTGCCTGTCGAGCAGAATCACGGAAGCAGCGGATCGCTGACGTCCGGGTCCGTGTACCACTCCGCCGGCATCGGCGACACGATGTCGCCCAGAATCCGAATCCGCCCCCGTCCCATGCCAAACAGGCTTTTCGGTTTCCGCCGATAGGGCACCAGCCGAGCCACTGGCTTCCCGCGCTTCGTAATCACGATCTCCCTTCCCGTCTCCGCCACCTCGTCAATCAACCCCAAACACTTCGCCCTGAACTCCGTCGCCGACATCGTCCATTCACCAATCTCGCTCTGCACCTCAGTCGACACGTAAAACTCCCCGGGAGCCCGCTGACCGCACGTATTCCACAGCTGCAGTCAACACCAATGCTCCGCATCCACTACCGCCCAAAACTCAAGCTGGCCCATTGTCCTGCGCACCGCGCAGACGCTCGCGGTCACACCCGCGCATCCATCCGATCCAAAGTCCCGGACCACCCCAGGATCTCCTGATCTGCCGTCACCAGCCGATGGCCCTCGAGCGCCGTCGCGACGATGATGCGGTCAGCCGGATCGCCATGCATGTTCGCAAGCAGCCCAGCGCGGGTTGCGATCCGTCCATGAGGGGCAATCTCAATCAGGCCGGCGTCCAGCACGCTCTGTCGCCACAACTCTGCATCTCGGAGCAGAGTCATTCGCCCTTTGCTTTGCAACATGGCGACTTCCCAAAACGAAATGGACGAAACCGCCGCTTCTTCAGCGACCCAGGCTTGGTCAATTGCCCGGCGGGCCTGGCTACCAAGTCTTCGTTCATTCGATAGCAGCCACAGCAAGACCTGCGTATCCAGCAGGATCAAAGCGGCTCAATCCAGTTCTTGCCGGTTTCCGCGTTCCACTCCACGTCAATCGGCGCGCCGATGTCGCCGTGGATCTTGATGATGTCGCGATCGCGACCGAACGGCGCGCCCTGTCTGCGACGAACCGGCAGCAGCTTGGCCACCGCCTGCCCCCGCTTCGTAATCACAATCTCCTCCCCCGTCTCCGCCACCTCATCCATCAACTTCAGACACTTCGCCTTGAACTCCGAAGCCTTCATCGTCCTTACTCCCGATCCACCGCCCACATCCAAACCCATCCCACGCTCCCGCCCGCCCTGTGGACCCCCATCATCCCATAGTCATGACCATGGTCACAAAACCTATCCCCACCAGACGCTCTCCGGAGTCTTCGTAGTGGCGGGTCTCTGACCCGCCTCCTTCCGCTCTTTCGTCATCCCGGCGTCCCCGGCCGGGACCCGGCAGCAACCAACTACACCAGGGGCTCGCCGGCATCCCCGTCCGACCCACCAACGCGACCCTCGTCGCACAGACTTCGTACGTCCGAGCCTCAGCCCTGTCTACACCCGCCCCAGTGGGCGCTACGGTCGCTCCCTAAACCTCCACCAGGCTCGTCGAAGCCTGCGGCTCAGCCCCCTGACCCGCAACTCCGCTACACCCCGCTGCCTCTTCGCACACCACTCCCCACCAGCCGCCAATCACCACTCGCCTTGCCCTTCGGACACAGGAAGTGTACACTAGAACCCATGACCACACAACCCATTCCCAACCATCCACCACGCGGCTTTCGCCCCCTGCGCCCACTCCTGCTATGCCTCGTCTCACTCCTGCTGCGCCTCACCCCCATTCGTCGAAACGGCCTGCCACCCGTTCCCGGTCAGCCTGAACTCCCTCCCGGCGAGTCGAATCCCCCGCATCGCAACCCTCATTCCGCACGCCCGGCGCTTGCCCCGGCGGCTCCCCTCAACCCACCGCCCCTACCCGCCGTCCCGAGCTCCCCGGACCCACACGCCCGCCGTCTCGCCGCACACCCACCCCCAATCGTCCACCCTCACCACGCCCAAGACCCCGCCAATACGCATCCCCCGGTGCCACCCGCCACACCCCCAAACACCGGCCTCCACCCCCACCACCAACACACCCAAAATCAGCCAAAAAAGCGCCCCAAAAAAACCGAAGAGTTTTTTGGAAAAAACTCTTATTGCGCGCGAGACCCCATTTCCGCGCCCCCCGGCCACCCCATCTCACCCCGCCGAACCACACCCCCACACCCGGCCGCCCTACGTCCCCTCGGCCCCCCGCCGTCGCCGCTCCACCCGCCGCCACACCTCCCGCTCCTCGCCCCCACCCCGCCCGTCATAGAACCGCTGCCGCCCCGGCATGTACGCCTGCGCCACCCAGTTGCCCGGGTAGTCATGCGGGTACCGGTACCCCACGCTCTGCCCATGCGCCTCCGCCAGCCCCGGATGCGCCGCCCCCCGCAAGTGCAGCGGCACCTCCACGTTCGCCCCCCGTCGAATCGCCTCCTCCGCCGCCCCCAGCGCCCGCCCGGCCGCGTTGCTTTTCGGCGCCGCCGCCAGGTAGATCGTCGCCTGCGCCAGCGCATAGCGGGCTTCCGGCAGACCCAGCCGTTCCACCGCGCCGGCCGCCGCGACCGCCAGCGGCAGCGCCTGCGGATCCGCGTTCCCGATGTCCTCCGAGGCCAGGATTACGATCCGCCGCGCAATGAACTCCGGCGCCTCGCCCCCTTCCAGCATCTTCGCCAGCCAGAACAGCGCCGCATCCGGATCGGACCCCCGCACGCTCTTGATGTACGCCGAAATCGTGTCGTAGTGCTCGTCCGCGGCCCGGTCGTACCGCACCTGCCGCGTCAGCGCCGCCTGCCTCGCCGTCTCCACGTCCACCGTGCCCAGCCCACGCTCCCGTGCGAACGCCGCCGCCGACTCGATCCAGTTCAGCGCCACCCGCGCGTCCCCGCCCGACGCCGCCACCGCCTGCTCCACAGCCTCCTCGGCGAACCGCGGCGCGTCCGCCCCCAACCCGTCCGCCGAGTCCAACGCCCGCTCGACAATCGCCCTTAGGTCGTCCACCTCCAGCGGCTGCAGCCGCAGCACCCGCATCCGCGACAGCAGCGGCGCATTCAGTTCGAAATAAGGGTTCTCGGTGGTCGCACCCCACAGCGCAATCACCCCGTCCTCCACCGCCGGCAGCAACACGTCCTGCTGCGCCTTGTTGAACCGGTGAATCTCGTCCAGGAACACCAGCGTCCGCTTGCGGTACATGTCCCGCTCGCTCGCCGCCTGCGCGATCACCCCGCGCACGTCCCGCACCGTGGCGGACACCGCGCTCAGCTCCACGAACCGCCGCTCCGTCATCGCCGCCGCAATCCGCGCCAGGCTCGTCTTTCCGGTGCCCGGTGAGCCCCACAGCACAACCGACCACATCTCGTCGCGTTCCAGCGCCACGCGCAGCGGCGCGCCGGACCCCACCAGGTCGGCGTGCCCGCTGAAATCATCCAGTGTGCGCGGACGCATCCGCGCCGCCAGCGGCATCGCCGCCTTCCGTGCCTCGGCCCCGGCGTGCGCGAACAGGTCCTCAGTCATCCGGCGGGGCCTGCAGGGCCCGGCCCACCTCTGCCTGCAGGCGGCGCGCCCGTTCCACCCCGTGGTCCGGTCCAAGCTCCGGCGCGTAACGGGCGGCCATATACATATCCGTCAGCCCGTCCACCGCCGCCCTCGCCCCGGTACAGCGCGCCGCCAGCCGCTCTCGGTACTCGCTGGGCGTCGACGATGGCCCCCGGTGCACCCCACGGGCCGAGGCCTCATCCACCGTCTCGGCGTAGATCTCGTGCAACTGTTGCCGGAGCGTCCCGCCGCCCCGTCGCCGCATTGATCCCAGGCCCGCCTGCATAGCCCGTCGTCGTCCCGCCAGCGCCCGCACCGACGCGCCCACCGCCCGCGCCACCGTCCGCGTCCATCCAAACAGCCCGAGGATTGACGCGAGCAGCGCCTGGAGGATCAACAGCAGGTGGGTCAGCAGCGACCGGCTGGCCCGCTGCGCCGAAACCCGCTGGTAATTCCGCTGCACCGCCCGGAACAGCCAGTACAGCGAAAACCCGCCGGCGATCAGCACGATCACCGCTGCGATGAAAAGCCCGAAGTCGATGCCCTCGCCTTCCGCCTGCAACAACTGCTCGGGCGGCAGCGGCTCGGCGAAGCCGCCGCCTTCCGGCCGCATCAGCTCGATCAGCCGTGCGATCAGGCTCAGGATCAGCAGCCCGAAAGCCAGAATGATCCGCGCGATCCAGAGCATTCCGTCCAGGATCAGCAACCCGAACCCGGCAAAGACGTCCGTGTCCGCCGCCGGAATCAGCAGCGCCACCACCAGCGCCACCACCAGCAGCACGATCGCCGACCGGATCCACGTCCCCGTCAGCCCCGGCGCCTGCGCCGCAAGCTCCAGCGACCACTGCGAGGTCCGTCGCACCAGGTTCGCGTAGCTCAGCAGCAGCAGCACGCTCACGTAGTACAGCACCATGATGACCAGCGCCGTCTGTACCACGCCCGCCTGCTGCGTCTCCGAGCCCACCGCCACGTTGAACGCCGTCAACCCAACCAGGATTCCGCCCGCCGTCGCCGCCAGTTGCGTCAGTTCGCCAATCGCCGCCGACCGGTCCACGTACCGCCCCCGATCGTTCAGCCACTCGTAGTACTGCGGCGACCGCTTGGACGGTGGAATCTCCGAGCGCTGCGGATGCAGCAACTCGATGTTCCGCAGTACCCGCATCCCGGCCATCCAGGTCAGCGCCAGAATCGTGATCAGCATCAACGCCGTCAGGTCCAGCAATCCGCCCACGATTCCCAGCACGCCATCTCGAGCATCCGGCGCCTGCCCAAAGAACGCCGTAACCCGCACCAGCAGCAGAATGGGAATGACCAACGCCGCCCAGTGCTTCCAGCTATAGCTCCCGGCCGAGTGCCGCCCCCCATACGCCGCCACGATCATCGACACCACGAACACCAGCGTCATGATCACCAGGAATGCGTACGCCCGGTCCGCCCCCACCGTGATCGTCTGCATCCACAGCGTCAGCCCCGCGCCGAACAGCCCGAAGCAGAGGGTCGCGATCGCGCCCAGGATCGTCCGGCTAAACGGCCGCTCGGTCGTCTCGCCAGACACGCACGTGTTCCTTGTCCGTAATCGCAAACGCCGTCAGTCCGGCGGACCGGGCGGCCCCGGCGGCCAGCGTGGCCGCCGATCCGTCGGTAAACACGACGATCACTCGATGGCCCAGTTTGCGCTGCGCCACCAAACTCGCCAACAACTCGTTCGACCGAAGGCCGGTAAGCACAATCAGCGTCGCCCCCCACGGCATCGACCTGCCCGCCGTCGTCACCGCCTGCGCCGCATGCTCCCCGGCCAGCAGCTCCACCCGCGCCAGCAGGTCCAGGCATGACATCAGGTGCCCGCGCCCTCGTCCGATAGGAACGTGCGGAACTCGTCCGGACATCCGCTCTCGCATTTCCTCGTGAGACCCGCCTCGCACCCCGCCCAGGTAGATCGGATCGAGCCCGTTCACCACGATCCCCACGCTCTGCCGGTTCTCCAGCATGAACGTCGCCAGCGACGCCGCCGCCGTCACCGCCATTTCCGAGGCGGGCCCGCGCCACATGCGGCTATAGCTCGCGTGGTCCAGGTCCACCAGGATCTGCACTTCGTGGCTCACGGCCGGCTCCAGATTCCGCACCATCAGGCGCCCGACCGCCGCCGTCGCCTTCCAGTTGATCAGCCGCTGCGAGTCCCCCGGCTCATAGTCCCGCGAACCCACCACCCGGATCGGATCGTGATATATGCGTTGGTGCGACCGCATGTCCCCAAACGGCGTGTTCGATTCCACCTGGAATGCCTCGATCGGCACCACCTGCGGGTACACGATCACGAACTCCGCCGTGTCGATCAGCAAATCCTGGCTGGCAAGCCCAAACACGTCGCCAAACCGAACCTGCAACGGTCCCAGCCTGTGATATCCACGATGCGTCGCGGGCAGCGTGTATTCGATGGTGGTCGACCCTTTCGGCCTCAGCCGAACGACCTGCCGAAGGGCGTCATACGTCGCGATCCGCGTCGGCAACGCCTCCCGCACGCTCAGCCACGGCACAGGCAACAGTGACCCGTTCTCAATGTGAATGGTGACGGCAACCGTCTCGTCCTGGAAAACCCGCGGCGCAAACTCCCGCCGAACCTGCAACCCCCGCCGCATCCGCCAGACCCACAGGTGCGTCATCACCAGCACGGCAATCAGCAGATACGAAGCCAGGAACAGAAAGGGCAGTCGCGTAAAGAACGCCGCCCCCAGCAGCACCACCGTCAAAATGATCAGGCTAGGCACGGCGCACGCTCATTCGTCCTGGGCTCGCTGAGGCGACCTGGCTGACGGTGGTATCCGCCGCAGCGGGTCCTGGCATGCTGGCGAACTCCCAAATCATCGGTCAGCCGCCGCTGGAAATCAGCTCTCGCCGTCGCCCTCGTCAACGAGGCGCAGCTCAGTCGATTCCATCAGCGAGCGCACCAGGGCATCCGAGGTAACCCCACGCAGCGAGTGCTCCGCCGAAACCAGCACGCGGTGGGCCAGGATCGACGGTGCCAACTCCTTCACGTCGTCGGGCAGCACGAAGCTGCGACCGCGAATGGCTGCCAGGGCCTGCGCGGCCCGATGCAGCGCCAGCGACCCGCGCGGACTTGCCCCCAGCGCCACTTCCGGCCGGTCGCGGGTCGCTCGCACCAGCCGCAACAGGTACTCGATCACCGTGTCGTCAACGTGCACGTCCCCGACGCCCCGCTGCAGGTCGGCCAGCGTTCGCAGGTCAGACACCTGTTTCAGATCATCGATCGGGTGCCCATGTCGCTGCCCGCCCAGCACGTTTCGCTCGTCATCGAACGTCGGATAGCCGAGCGACAGCCGCATCATGAAGCGGTCCAGTTGCGCCTCCGGCAGCGGGAACGTGCCCTCGAACTCCACCGGGTTCTGCGTCGCCAGCACGATAAACGGCGTCGGCAGTGGGCGCGACACACCGTCCACGCTCACCTGCGTTTCGCTCATCGCCTCCAGCAACGCCGATTGCGTCCGCGGCGTCGCCCTATTGATCTCGTCGGCCAGCAGCACGTTCGCAAACACCGGTCCGGCCCGGAACTCAAACTCGCCGGACTTCTGGTTGTAAACCGACACCCCCGTCACGTCGTTCGGCAGCAGATCCGGCGTGAACTGGATGCGCCGGAACTCACCACCCAGGGAAATCGCAATCGACCTGGCCAGCATCGTCTTTCCCGTGCCCGGAACGTCGTCTAGCAACACGTGCCCACGGCACAGCAGCGCCACCAGGATGCGCTCGATCTCCGCTTCCTTACCCAGGATGACGCGGCTCGCGGCGCCAATAACGGTTTGCCGAAACTCGGCATACCGCGCTGGATCAAACGCCATCCCCGACCCTTCCTCTCACGTCAATGTCGGTGCATCCGCCTCCAGGACGGGCCCGCACGGCGCTGCCGCCTGCGGCGTACTTTGCCAGAACTATCCTGGCCGCGCCCGTGTCGTCGCGCCCGCAGTCCGAAAATCGACCCACCAAGGTCAACAGCCCGGCGCCCGGAGTCTCTCCGGGGTACGCTTTCGCCAAGCATGAGCGCCCTTCCCACGTAACCCAGATGCAAGCCCGCGCCAGCGATCCCGAAGCCTTTCTCCAACCTGGCGCTATAACCTTGCCCAAGGGCGACTGGTACGTGGAACCGCCGGTGGACGGCGACTATGACGTCAGCGCCCAAACCGACGGCGCGCGCGGCCAGTACATCAGCATGACCTACCCCGAGGGATTCCAGGCCTGCGTCCACATCGATGACTTGGGCGTCCTGCGCTGCCAGCTCTACCGCTACAACGGCGCCTGGCCCTGCGAAGTCGACTACGCCAACCTGCGCATCCGCTTCCGCGGCGTGATGCGTGGGGCATGAGACCGTCCGCGCCGCTGCAGCAAGCCACTGCCCGAGCGGCAGGACCCGCGCTGGCTGAGACGTACAGGCTGGCACCCTGTTCAGGCAGTTGGCGGTCTAAGAATATGGCGCGCGCCTGCACGCCGGCCTGGCGCCCCCAGGTCCACCATCCGCGGCCAGCAACCTGTCGTGCACGAAATCGACAGACCAATAAGCGCCCGCAAACGACGGACGTCAGCGCCCAGTGAAACCGTGCTGAACTTGCGTGGTTCTCAACGACGTTGCTGTGCCTGATCCCAAGGCAGTTTGCTCATCAGTTACTGTTCATGTAGCTAACAAAGCCTCTAATTACTGTTGCTCGATCTTCCTCAGCCGTCCCGTTCAATCCAGTCGTTCTCGAGGCTGGCGCTGGTCTTCTGCTAAGTTGGCAATCATCTCTTGAGTCATCCTCATATAAGAAATCCTATCCTCCTCACTAATCCCCTTCCAAATCGCACTGTTGTTCGCCTGAATGCGTTGGCTAAGTTTGGGCATCAGATCCAGACCTTCTTTCGTCAGATGCAACCTAACTCTGCGACGGTCGTTCTGCAGGCGCTGGCGACGTATCAAACCCTTGGCGTGTAAGCGGTCGACATGTCGGCTGACGGCCGGGGAGTCGACCGGAAGAACTTGCGCCAGCGCGGTGACAGTGTTCGCTTCACCGGAATAGCATCGAGAGAGGATGCCATACTGCATCGCGTTAATCCCAAAAGGCTCAAGCCTCCTCCCGACCCCTGAGACAACCGCGTTTGTCAACGTGAGAATCCAGTACCCCAGGTTATCGGGATCTTCTGACGCCTTTGAACTTATGCCACCGAGATCTCCTGAATCTGTATCTTCAACTGTCACTCGATAGACAACCCTGCATGCGCTGCACGCCATGCTAACGCTTGTCTTCTCTCACACGCCACGGTACCCCCGAGGAATCGAAGGTCCGGCCGCTCAAGACTAGGGCACCGAGCATGGACGCCAACAACTCCGAAGCCGTTCTCCAACCTGGCGCCGTCAAGCCGGCTGAAGGCGGCTGGCGCATGGAACCGCCGGTGGCCGGCGACTACGATGTCTACGTACCGTCTGACCGTGCGCGGATCACCACCTCGGCTCGGCCCAAGCGAAAGTCTGCATAGCCTGCGTGCATATCGACGACCCTGGCGTCCGTCGCCAGTTCGACTGCGACACCGCGCCTGGCTGTTTGAGCTTGACTGCGCGAATCTCCGCGCCGGACTGCGCGGCGTGACGGGACCCATGTGAACTCCCCTGCGCCGCCCCAGCGAGCCATCGCCGCCGCGGTAACGATTGCCTTGGCCGAAGACTTGGGATCTGGTGACCTGACCAGCCAGTCCGTGGTTCCTGAGCAGTCGCGCTTCCAGGCTGCCCTCACCGCGCGAGAACCTCTCACCCTGGCCGGCCTGCCCGTCGTGCATGAGGTCTATCGCCAGCTCGGCGACCCCGAAGCCCTCGACGATGCGGCGTGCGAAGGCGCCCAGCTTCAGCTCGGCGACGTCGCGGGATTCATCGAGACAAATGCCCGCCTCGCACTCACCGGCGAACGCACCGCCCTCAACTTCCTCCAGCGCCTCAGCGGCATCGCCACGCTCACCCGCACTTTCGTCGACGAGATTGAGGGAACCGGCGCCTGCATCCTGGACACTCGCAAAACCGTCCCCGGCCTCCGGGCGTTGGACAAGTACGCCGTCGCCCTGGGCGGTGGCGTCAACCACCGCTTCGGCCTCTTCGACGCGGTCCTGATCAAGGACAACCACATCGCCGCGGCCGGCGGTGTGGCCGCCGCCCTCCGCGCCGCATACGCGGCCAACCTGGACGGCGTCCGTGTTCAGATCGAGGTGGACACGCTCGACCAACTCGACGAAGCCCTGGCCGCCGGCGCGGAGTTCATCCTGCTGGACAACATGACGCCGGCCCAGGTTCAGACAGCCGTGGATCGATCGGCCGGCAGCGTCCGCCTGGAGGTCAGCGGCCTTGTCAACCTGGGCAACGTGCGCGCTTACGCCGAAACTGGAGTCGACGACATCTCGGTCGGCTCGCTCACCCACTCCGCCCGAGCCGTCGACATCGGACTGGACGCTACCGAACTGTCCTAGCCGTCATTCAGTCGGCGGACGAGCCCCCCGGACTCACCCCGCGAACAGCGGCGCCGTCCGCGGCCACGAGCGCTCGTGTTCCAGCAGCCGTCGCTTCACGTCCAGCCCCCGCGAGTAGCCTCCCAGCCCGCGAGCGGCCACTACCCGATGGCAGGGAATGAACACCAGCAGTTCGTTCGCCCCGATCGCCGTGCCCACCGCCCTCGTCGCTCGCGGCTGCTCCAGCGAACTGGCAACCCAGCTATAGCTCTGCACCTCGCCAAACGGAATCCCGCGCAGCACGTCCCAGGTTCGTTGCTGAAACTCCGTGCCCGCGCGTCGGTCCAGCGGAATCGCCAGGCGCTGCCGTCCCGTCACCAGGTATTCCCACAGCTGCTCCAGCCCATTGCCCGCAATCTGGTGCGCGCTCCAGCCCGAGGCGGCGACCGAGGACTCCGCCAGCCGCCGCGCATGCAGGCGTTGGGCGCCCCTCGACCGGTTGCGCGCCGCCGTCGACGCCGCGCGCAGCGCATCCACGCAGGCCGCTTCTGACGTGTGCGCCAGCGTGGCGCTTACCAGGCCAACCTCGGTCGCGGCCACCCCGCACCAGTCCCACGGTTCAATGCGGCGGGCGACCAGGGCAATCTCCTGGATTTCGCCCGCCATCGGTCAGGCGGCGGACGCGCCCGGCACTGGAACGAAGTCGAGAATGCCCGCCACGATGGCGCGCGTGTCCACGCTGCGAATGCGCGCGGCCGGACTCACGATCACCCGGTGCGACAGCACTGACTCCGCCAGCCGCTTCACGTCGTCCGGAACCACGTAGTCACGCCCGCCCACCGCCGCCATCGCCTGGCCCGCGCGAAACAGGCCCAGGCTGCCGCGCGGACTGGCGCCCAGGTACACATCGTTGTGCTCGCGCGTCGCGCGGCTGATGTCCACGATGTAATTCGACACCAGCGGATCCACGTACACGTCCTTCACCGCTTCCTGCGCGGCAAACACCTCTTCCAGCGTCACAACCTGCTGGATGTCGTCGATCGGCCGCTCGCGCTGCTGCGTGGCCAGCACCTGCAACTCATCCCCCCGATCGGGATAGCCCAGGTTGACCCGCATCAGAAAACGGTCCAGTTGCGCCTCCGGCAGCGGAAACGTGCCTTCGTACTCAATCGGATTCTGCGTGGCCAGCACCAGGAATGGCTCCGGCAACGTGTAGGTCGTCCCATCCACCGTGATCTGGCGCTCTTCCATCGCCTCCAGGAGCGCCGACTGCGTCTTGGGCGTGGCTCGATTCACCTCGTCCGCCAGCACGATCTGGGCCATCACGGGACCTTCACGGAACTCGAACTCCCGCGTCTTCTGGTTGAAAATCGTCACGCCGGTGACGTCGCTGGGCAGCAGGTCCGGCGTGAACTGCACCCGCTTGAAGCTCAGTCCAACGGAGCGCGAGATGGCCTTGGCCAGCGTGGTCTTGCCCACGCCCGGCACGTCCTCAATCAGGATATGCCCGTCCGAGAGCATCGCCACCACCACGAGCTCAATGGCATCGCGCTTGCCCACGATAACGGTGGCCACGTTGTCGATGATCCGGTTCGCGACCGTGCGAATGTCTTGCATGCGGGTTCTCAGCCGAGGCCGCTGGCCCCGGGAGCGGCAGTCCGGGAAGGTGCGGCAATATAGCCGACCAACGCCGAACGGCTCTCCAGTCGCAACGGCGAATTGACGCCCCGCGCCGGCCCCGTCACATTAGTGGCGCCGCCCGTGGCGGCGTCCGGCGGGGATAGTTGAGTGGTACAACATGGGCTTCCCAAGCCTAAAACGCGGGTTCGATTCCCGTTCCCCGCTCCAATGTCTCAGCGGCTACAACGAAGAATCCGGCCCTCTTAGCCGCGAGCAGCGACAGCCCCCGGCGCCTACGCCTCGTCCTGAATTGTCGGCAACACAAACTGCCGAACCGAATCCCTGCCCAGCACGATCAGCTTCCCGTCGATCTCGCTCACCCAGATCGACCGGATGTCCGCAAAGAAATCGTCCGACCCGGCGTATTTGAACTGCCGCACGAACTCGCCAGCGGTTTCCTCTCGCTTGTCGATCTCCACAATCCGTTTGTTGGCCGAATCCACCAGGTAGAGGCTGTCCGTATCGACCTCGGTGAAGATGCGCGTAGCCTTCAGCGAGTCTCCATCCAGGCCGCTGATCTCAAACGCCTCGCGCTGTCCGCCCCGCAGCCGCAACACCGACGCGTCGGACAGCAGCACGAAAATGTCGCCGTCAATCGCCATGTCAATGGCGCGGCTCAGGTCAATTTCGGCGGTCGCCAAAACGTAGGAGCTTGGCGCGACTTCATACCCACCAGCCGTCGCCTGGTACTTGTGGATCGCATTGGCGCCTGGGTCCAGGACGTAGAAATTGTTGTTGAAGTTGTCGAACGCCACCGGCGTCCGCCACGTTTCGGTTCCCGTGATCCGCAGCAGCCGCGGATTCTGGTCCGGTTGCAGGCTCACCAGGTTGTAGCGGCTGTCCAGCACCAGCACGCTCAGGGCTCGGTTCACCACCGCAATCGGATCCTGGACCGTGATACTGCTCACCACGTCGCCCTTGCGCAGCACCGTGGCGCCTTGTCTGGCCGTCTCGAAGGACACCACCCGACCTGTGGTGGCGTCGATCACGTACTTGGCGTCCACGCGCACGTCCATCTGTTCCGCCGCGCTGCCCACGCCCGCGCTGTCAAAGTCGCCGATGGTGGCGCTGGTCACCACCGTTCGGACCCGGTTGAGTCGATCCTCTTCGCGGCCGATCTGGCTGAGCAGTCGGTTGATATCGGGCGCCAGCGTGCGCTCCACGTCCGCCGTCAGCGCCTGATTCGCCAGGTCCTTGGCGTCGCGAAGGACCAGCAGCGTAGCCGCGCGATTCTCGTCGGGGTCCCGGTCCAGCGCTTCGCGGTAGCGGGTTTCGGCGTCCGCAAACAGCGTGGCGGCTAGCTCAGCCCCCACCGCCGGCGACTGCGTGGCTTCAACGGCACTGCCTACCTGACCCGCCTCCGCGTCCCCGGCCGAGCCGGCGTCCAGCGAACCCGGTGCCGACTCGCTGTTGCGCAGAAACAACACGGCGCCCATGACCACCAGCAGTACCAGCGAGACCCCGAAGAGCAGCGTGCCCGGGCCTGGCAGCGATCGCCGCGGCCGGTATCGAAACGCGTCCTGGCCGCCCCGCAGCGGCTCGCCAACGGCGCTGAGAGTTGGCGTCGCCTGTGGCGGCGTCGACCTTGAACGCTCGGCGCCGCCGGGCCCGGCCTCTCGCAGCGAGCGAAGACTTGCCCAATCGTCCTCCATCGCGCCCGCCTCGCTCGCCGGAGCCGGGGCCGACGTCGGCGCGGGTGGCGGCATCGTCGGTTGCACCGGGTCCGGCCGACCCGTCACCAAGCGCACCAGGCCGCGCACCGCCACCACCGGCAGCACCAGGATCATCAACAGCACCGTCAGCGGCAGCCCGACGATTCGCTGAACCGGCGACCGCTGTGGCGGGATGCCCCCCACACGGTCCCGCAGAGCGGGGGCGTCGTCCCAGGCAGACTCGGGCGCCGCCGGAGTCTGCACGCGGCTGGCCTGGCCGTTGGTGGGCATCGCGCCCGCCGGGCCGGCTGACATCCAGGCGCCATCGCCTACCGGCCCCGCCACAGGCGCCGGCGTCTCCGCGCCAACGCCCAGCACCGTCACGCCGCATGTCGCCCCGCCCCGCTGGGCCATTACCGAACACAAGTCATGGGCCGCCCGTTGCGCGCTCCGGCCTTGCAGCAACCCTTGAATCTCGCGTTCCGTCAGCGCTTGGCGGAACTCTGTTGACGCCAGCACCACCACGTCGTCTGGGTCCAACTCCACCCGGAAGATCTCCACATCCTGATCGGGAACCGGATCACGCAAGCTCGTGGGCTGGGGCTCCGCCGGCAGCGCATTCAGAAAGCCGTCACGCAGCACAAACACCTGGCTCGGCAGCAACTGGGCCAGATAGAGCTGATCGCCCGCGTGCACCGCTCCGGTCGCTCCCAGCGTCTCGCCCGGACTGGCAAGGTCCATGTCGATCAAGACGCTCTGGGCCGCTTGGCGCATGCTCTGCACCAGCGCGCTGGCAATCCCCTCGGATTCGTCCGAGTAGTAACTCGAGGCCACGGCTTGGCTGAACGAGGCCGCCTGCTGCTCGCTCCCGCCCTGGACCAGGAGATACAGGTCGCCGAGTCCGGGACGATCCGCCGGCTCGCGCTGCGCGTGGGTCCGGGGGCTGTCCTGCCGCGTGATACCGCCGCTGAGGGCGGCCGACCCTACGTCAACAGCGAGCGCCATAGGTTCCGGTGAGCGGTCGTCTCAAGTGGGGGCGGGGCTTAGCCTGGCGAACTAATGGATCGAAATACATTGTCGCGCGCATACCCCTATGCTAGCGTGAATCACTTGGCCGGCTCGTTGCCGACCTGTTCCGGGAGTTGCCCCTGCGTTCACCATCACCTCGCGCTGACCAGCGGCCGCATCAGCGCGGCCCGCGAATCAATGAAAACATTCGTATTCGCCACGTCCGTTTGATCGACGAAGACGGCGAACAGATCGGAATCACCCCCACCCCCATAGCGCTGGAGATGGCGCGCGAGCGCGGCCTTGATCTGGTTGAGATCGCCCCGAACTCACAGCCTCCGGTCGCCAAAATTCTCGACTTCGGCAAGTTCCGCTACGAGCAGAATCGGCGGAAGGCCGAAAACAAGCGGCGCCAGAAAGCCGGCACCGTCAAGGAAGTCCGCTTCGGACCCCGCACCGGCGATCACGACATCCAGTTCAAGATCAAGCGGCTCGAAAAATTCCTGCGCGACGGCAACAAGGTCAAAGCCTGGGTGCGAATGCGCGGACGCGAACTGGCCCATCCTGAAGTCGCCCTGCGCGTCCTGGAGCGTGTCAAGACCAGCCTGGAACCCTACGGCGTGATCGAACGCGACATCACCCGCGAGCAGGATGGCCGCGTCTTGAGCATCATCATGGCCCCGCAAGGCAAGAATTAGCGGCGGAATCCCGCGGCCTGGAGTCGGTATGTCCGCGACGGTGCGGTGGCACCCGGAGGAACAGCGCAATCCTGACGGCAGCGTCCGCCGCGTTCAGGCGGCCTGGTTGGTCGCGGAGCCAACCGAGGCCGAGCCTCGGCGGCGCTACCTCGCCTACCTCGGCAACACGCCGCACGTCACCCAGCAGGTCCGGGAGGAATGCCAGGTTCTGTATCCTGAGATCCAGATTGACTGGACCGCCGTGGCGCGGGCCCTGGAACACCCCCCGCCCATCGAAGGACTGGACCTTGAGACGCTGGCGCAGCGCTGGGCGCAAATGGCCGCCAACCAGGGGCTCGACCCCATGGAGGTCGAAGTCCGCATCGGAGGCGGTTGGAAGCGCCCCCTCTCCAACCTGGCGCGCCTCCTCTCGGATTCCGCGGCGGTCGGCCGCATGGAACGCACGTCCGGCTCCATCCTGGCCTACATGCTCGAGTTTCACGCCGACTACGCCTACGCCCTCGCCAAGTTGGGCCTCCTCATGACCGGCCAGCACACCGAGCTCGAGCAGCTCGAAGCTGAAGAGGCCTCCGCCCTCCAGGGCGCCCCGCGCGCCCGGCAGGTCGAGTTCTGGCGAGACCGGGCCGAACGGATCGCAAACTCGCTGAATACCTAGCCGCACCCCCGCGGCCGCATCTCCCAGTCATTGCCACCGCCACTCTCGTTCGTCAATTCGGAGGTCCCTATGTCAGCCGTACCCGCATCAACCTGGTCACGTCGCACCCATACCTGCGGCGCGCTGCGGCGCGACGACGCCGGTTCGACCGTCGTCCTCAACGGCTGGGTGAACCGCCGGCGCGATCAGGGCGGCCTGATCTTCATCGACCTCCGCGACCGCTACGGCATCACCCAGGTCGCCATCAACCGCGACGACAACGCTGAAGCCCACCAGGCCGCCTCGCGCGCCCGCTCCGAGTACGTCCTGGCCGTCACCGGCCAGGTCCGCGAACGCCCCACCGGCACCACCAACCCCGACCTGACCACCGGCGAAATCGAAGTCGGCGATGTCCAACGCGTCGAAATCCTCGCCGCCTCCCAGCCCCCGCCATTCGAAATCACCTCGGACCGCGGAATCGACGAGTCGGTCCGCCTCACCCACCGCTACCTGGACCTCCGGCGCCAGCGCATGCGTGAGCTCACCGAACTCCGCTTCAACGTCACCCGCGTCATGCGCGAGTTCCTCTGGGAGCGCGACTTTCTGGAACTCGAGACGCCCACCCTCGTCAAGAGCACGCCCGAGGGCGCCCGCGACTTCATCGTGCCCAGCCGCCACTACCCCGGCCAGGCCTACGCCCTCCCACAGTCGCCCCAGCAGCTGAAGCAGTTGCTGATGGTGGCGGGGCTGGATCGCTACTTCCAACTCGCCCGCTGCTACCGCGACGAAGACCTCCGCGCCGACCGCACCGCCGAGTTCACCCAACTCGACATCGAGATGGCCTTCGTCGAGCGCGAGGACATCCTCGAGCTCATCGAAACGCTCTACCTCCGCCTCTCGCGCGAGCTGTCCGACAAGCGGCTCCTCCAGGAACCGTTCCCCCGCATCACCTACGCCGACGCCATGGACCGCTACGGCACCGACAAAGCCGACTTGCGCTTTGGCCTGGAACTGGTCGATGTCAGCGACGCCGCCGCCGGCCACGGCTTCCGCGTCTTCGACCAGGTGGTCGAGTCCGGCGGCGTGGTCAAGGCCGTAGTCGCGCCCGGCTCGGCGGCCTTCACCCGCCGCGAAGTGGACAGGCTGCAAGACGTGGTCAAGGCCCACGGGGCGGCCGGCCTCGCCACCGTGGCCCTCAACAGCGATGGGACCCTGCGCTCGCCCCTGGCCCGCTTCTTCGGCGACGACGGGCTGCGCGCCCTGGCGAGTGCCGCTGGCGCGGAGCAGGGCGACCTCGTCTGCCTGGTAGCCGACACGGTCGAAACCGCCAACGCCGCGCTCGGCGAACTCCGCCTGGCCCTCGGCGACAAGCTGGGCCTGATCGACCCCGACGTCCTGGCCTTCGGCTGGATCATCGACTTCCCGCTCTTCGAACCCAACGAGGAAACCGGCGGCCTCACCTTCTCCCATAACCCCTTCTGTTCGCCCGCCGACGATTCTTTCGACCTCCTCTATACCGACCCCGCCAAAGCCACCGCCAAGCAATACGACCTCGTCTGCAACGGCCATGAGATCGGCGGCGGCTCCATCCGCGCCCACCGCGCGAAGGACCTGCACCGCATCTATCAGGTCATGGGCTTCGACGAAGACAGCATCCAGGAACAGATTGGCCACATGCTCCAGGCCTTCGAATACGGCGCCCCGCCCCACGGCGGCATCGCCATGGGCCTCGACCGCATCGCCATGATCTTCGGCGACACCGCCAACCTCCGCGACGTCACCGTCTTCCCCAAAAACCAGGCCGGCATCGACCTCATGCTCCAATCCCCCTCCCCCATCGACTCCGCCCAACTGGATGAACTGGAACTCACGACAAAGTGACCGCGGGTCGCAGCCCCGGCCTTGACAGTCAGGGCCGGGGCTGCGGCTCTGATCGTTGAACTACTGCCCGGCCGTTAGATCGTCCAGAAACACGTCCCCGTTCCGCCCGCCATAGTTCAGCCAGTAGTGCTTCAGGAGGTCGCGACCCAGCAACAGGTGAATCCCCTCGATTCGCTCGGCAAGCGGGGGTCCCCTGACGGGCACGTAATACACATGGGGAAAGCCCGGCAGTTACAGGTGAGCCATGTAGCGAGTCGCCCGATACCCTTCACCAACGACGCCCCACACCATCCCCGTATCTTCATGCCTCGGGAGACGCAGCCGTTCTGCCAACTCCTCGTCGATGCAGGAAATGCCGGCACCGGTATCAATCAGGGCTGTGTAACGGTCATCTGGGATCGCCGGCCGTCCAACAGGCTGGTGATAGTTCGGATCGAACCCAACCTCAACCTGTAGTCGGGCGCCGTGGCTGACGAGACTTCTAGGCCCGCTGGTGCCGCACCTAACCCGCGCCATGCACGGGGCCGGGAAGAACGGCGGTTGGAATGACGGCCTCACGCTCGCCAACCAGCCGGATCAGGTATGGGCCGCGCCCCCACTTGCGAATCGCCAGCATGGCGGCGTCCTGGAAGTCGTCAAAGTCGTCGACGTAGTCGCCGTCGTAGAAAATGACCCACTTGCCCCCATGCTCGCTCTCCATCTCGTCCTTCCGCTCCTCGTAGGCCTTGATGTTCTGAGCGAGTGTGGCCACTGAGCCCGCGCCGACGCGGCCCATACGTCCCTCCTGCAGGTCGCACCTCCAACAGACGCTGCTACATGCTCGTGCACCTACTTGACTATGCCACGCCTGTCGAATCAAGAGCCCTGGGCTACCTGGGTAGCTACAGCCTCCGTCCGTCGATCGGCTTGCCCGCGAGCGCTTTGACGCCGCGCGACTGGCCGAATTGGAAGTCCCGTCTAGGGAGTAGAGCTCGGACCCACTTGGTCTAAAACGCCGTTCAGCCACGCGCGCACCTCGCCCATCTCCTCCGCGCTCACCTGGTGCGCCATCCCGTACTCGCGGTACGTCAAGTCCACCCCGTGCCGCTCCAGCACGTCGCGCGTACGCCGTCCGGCCTCCACGGGAATGATGTCGTCATGTACCCCGTGCGCCACAAAGGTCGGGCGCCCCACCAGGTTGCCGGCATCCCGCTCGATTTCGATCGGGAAGTAGCCGCTCAGCGCAATCACCCCCGCCACGCTGTCCGGCCGCAGCGCCTGCGCCCCCAGCGACATCACCGCCCCCTGGCTGAACCCCAGCAGCACGACTCGCTCGGGATCGACTGGATAAGCGGCCTTGACCGTATCCAGGAACTCGGCCAGCGCGTCCAGGCTGGCCCGCAGCGTCGCCTCGTCCAGGCGTCGCGGCTCCCGCAGCCGGTACCACTCGTACCCACCCGCCATCACCCCGCCCAGTTCCAGCGGCGCCTGGACCGAAATCACCAGCAAGTCGTCCCGCTCAAACTCATACGCCAGCGGCAGAATCCCCGCCGCGCTATCTCCCCGCCCATGGAGCAACACCAACGTCGGAAAAGCGTCCGCCCGCGTCCGGGGCGAAATCAGTTCGTGGTGCAGGTTTGCCGCCACTGGATCAACGTCGTTGGTCATCTACCGCATCCTCCGGCAACCCGCGTCGCGAAACTACGCACAACCAGTGGCCACGGCCAGCGCCCGGCACACCTGCTGCATCTTCGCCGGACTCAACGAGCCGACGTAGCGGTGTAACGACCGCTGCTCCACGGTCTGCACGTGGTCCAGGTTGACAGCGGAATCGTGCCGCAGCCCTTCGTCCACACCCACGATCACCTCGCTCGGCAGGCCGCGAATCGTCGAGGTGATCGGCGCCACCATCGCCGTGTGCAGCAGCGGAAGCACCTCCTGCCGCGTCAGCACGACCACCGGACGCCGCTTGTCGGGCCGCTTGAAACCGTAGTGCCAGATCTCGCCGCGACGCGGCCCGCTGTCTAGTCCTGGGGCCACACGCCCTCGCCAGTCCACCCGTCAAGCTCGGTGTCCAGGGTGGCGCCTTCGCCGTAGCCCGCGCGGTAGCGGTCGGCAATAACCTCGGCCTCCTTGCGCACTAGGTACGCCGCCGCCGCCTCCCTCAGAACCGCCGAGCGGCCTTGCTCTCGCACCGCCGGATCCCGGTCCAGCCGCTCCAGCAACGCCTCGTCAAACGTCACCTGTATAGCCTTCATGTTCACTACTCTACCACATCATCAATACACACCATCATCCAGCAGTGAGTCGCTGCGCCTCCCCCACTCCGAGCCCACTCCCCTGTCATCCCTGCGCGCCCAATCTGGAGCCCGTCAATTCGCCAACGCCTCGCCGGATCTCTCGGCGCCTGCCTTGATGTCCACCGCTCCCGCTTCGCCGATGGCCTCGCTGCGACCCTGAATCCCCCAGCCGCATCCGCCCGTCCGTAATCGGTCCCGTACAGCCGCGGCGGTCGCTCAGTTTCGCCCAGGGGCCGCGGCTGCCAAGCCTTTGTCAAAGGTCATGATCTCTCGCACGCCACGCCGTCTGCAGCTTGCAAGATGGCAAAGATCTCTCGCCTCCAGCGTGGGATGTCGGTCATGGAGTTGGCGGGCCAGCAGCACGTCCGCCTCTTCCAGCGGCCACACCTCCACACCCGCCTCTTCCATCAGAGCCAGAGCATCCTCGAACACGTCACCTCGCCGGACAGGCAGATAGGCGTGAACCAACTCCTGCAATACCTCGGCGGACGTATACAGTGGCCTGAAAGTGTCAAGCGACTCGGTGAAGAAATCGCGGGCACGAGTCTTGAGCGGATGAGGTTTCCCAACCGCGTACATGAAGACGTTGGTATCGACGAAGATCATACGTTGGGCAGACCCTTGAGACGCGACTCTTCAATTGCGCGCTTGTGCTCTTCCCAATCGGGCTCCACCCCGGGGCCTCGTCGGGCGTCGCACTCCTCAAAGAACCGTTGCAGGTCCTCCCGCGTTTGGAATCGTCGGTCGCGCTCCCGTGCCGCCAGCCGGTCGTGCGCCGCCGCCCGCAGCCACGCGCTGAACGTCAGGCCCTCCCGCTGCGCTTGGCGGACGAACCGTTCCCGGTCCTCGTCCGGAATGATCAACTGAACCCTCGCCACGCCACCCACCCTTGTACACCCTAATATGTGTATAGACCATACACATCGGTTAGACCGATGGCAACGTCCATCATGGTTTGACGGCCCCCGTTTGCTGCGCCGATCGTGCCGCGAGCACGCGCCTCGCGGTCCAAGATGGACGCCGCGACCTTGGGAACCTGAGGATCAGGCGCGCCGCGTCCAGGTTTTCCAATCGCTCAGCCAGTCAGTCGTCGTCGGCCAACCAACGCCGCCCAACCACGATAATCCCCCGCTGGCCTTCAACGCCGGCAGCGCGCGAGTTCGAGCAGGTCGAACCGCCGTCAACGCCGAGTCAGGGTAAACACTTGATTGACATTGGCCCGCAGTACCAGCGCGACGACGATTTCACACGCCGCATGCGCAGGCATCAGAGCTGGTATCGCGCACGCGTGTTGCGGGTTGCCTGCGGCACTGGACCGTCGCCGTCGTCGCGCACCTCATACGGCAACATGCTGGACGAACGCGCGGCGTCGCGTGGGCTCAACTTCCTCGCGCCCGACATATTCCAACTGGCCAGGCAGCGGGCTGCGGCCGGAACCGGGGCGGTCGACGAGTTCCGCTTGATGCGCAACATGCTGTCCAGCCAGCCCATGGCGTTCAACCTCTTCGGAAAGTTGGCGCTCAACCACGACCTGGCGACCGAATTGACCCGCGCGCTCTGGGGCGCGCATGTGAAACGCGTCACCGATGTGCGGTTTGAATGGGCGCCCCGGCCAGCCGACGAGTATCTCGACGATCGCACCGCATTTGACGTATTCATCGAATACGAGGGCGACGGAGGCCGCGCTGGATTCATTGGCATCGAGGTCAAGCTGACCGAGCCGTTTTCCCGACGCCGCTACGACAAACCGACCTACCGTCGCTGGATGACACCCAATAGTCCCTGGCGTATCGCCTCTCACGAAGCAGTCGCCGACATTGAGCACAACCAGCTATGGCGCGACCACCTGCTCGCATGGTCGATGCTTCAGCATCCGTCGCGCAGATTTCGGTCCGGTCACCTGTCGGTCGTGTTTCACCCGGAGGACCATCGGTGCCGCGGCGTAATTGACCGCTACCGAACGCTTTTGCGCAGCCATGCCACGTTCTCGGCATTCGATCTCTCGCAGGTGATATCGGCGTGGCGACCATTCGCCGGTGAGTGGTTGGAATCGTTCGCCGAGCGCTATCTGGCGCTCGATGCAAGTGACCGGCGGCTCAACGCAAACTAACCCGCGACCTCACCGCCGGCTTAGAACCAAATGCCCGTTGCGTTTGTCACGTTGGCCCCGTCATGCCTGCCAATCCAGGCTCTCCTCTCCTCTGCTTCCGAGGATTTGGAGATTTATCACACCGGAATCATGGAGACGGCCGAACGCTGGCTGGGGGCAACCAGCCGCTGCAGGCCCACGTCCAGCGTCGCAAGCTGTCCACCGTGCTGAATGGCGGCGGCCAACAAAACGGCGTCGCTGACCTGTCGATACCCCTGGAGCCTGGAGCCAATGGCCCCGGGCAGGTCGACAACCGACCGGTCCAGCGGCCAGAACGTGTGCCGGCCCAAACGCCTCAGGTTGGCCAGGATATCGATGGCGTCCAGCGGGCCGACCGTATGCCCGACAACCGACGGATTACAGGACACCCGTACGAAACCCGCCTCCGTCAACGTGCATGTCGCCCAGCCGTCGTCGCGGCGTTTCTGGAACCATGCACTGGCGGCCGCGTGATGGACATGGTTCGGCCAGGCCAGGGCGATTAGGACGTTAACGTCCAGCAGCGCAGTTACGGCCACTCGTCCAGCGACCGGGCTACGTCCTCACTCGTAATCGGGAGCGCGTCCGCCGGAACGTCGAATACGGTCCGGTCGCCGCCGCCTCGAGTCAGGGCGGAGCTTCGGAACCCGCGGCGGGCCAGTTCCGATATGGCGCTCCCCAGGCTGCAGCCCCTCTGCCCGGCCAGTGCTCGCGCAACGGCCAGCACGTCATCGTCAATGGTCACCGTCGTCCGCATCTTCGCATCATAGCATCAAGACATCAAACCGCCGAATCGTGGGTCGTGAGCCTCATAGATCAGCCACCATCCCCCAGACCAATCCGTCGTCGCTCTCCCGCACCCTCTGGCGACCCCTGCAAAACGCCCCCCGTCCCCCAAGCCCCCTCCGCCATCCCGGCGCCTGCCGAATGGGGCCGGAACCCAGCAGCACCCGACAGCCCATCGCATCCAGCGTTTCTGGAGACCCTGTCAAACCACACCCTCCTCGTTTCTGTTCCTTCTCACTTCTCACTTCTCACTTCTCTCACCTCACTCCTTCCTCACTGGACACATGCCCCGCCAAAGTGGACACATTTCTCAGAAAACTGGACACATTGGCCTGAAAGAGTGGACACATGCCACGGTGCGGCGACCGCCGACGCCCCGCCGCCTCGCTAGCCCGCGCTGCTCCTTTCCCGCCTCGCCTCCTTGGCACTCCGAGATCGCCGAGAGCCTGCCCTGAGCTTGCCGAAGCGGGAGTCCCACCTTCCGCCTCCGTTCCGTCTCTACTCTCACTCCACACCCGCTGGCGTGAAGTAATCATTTGGCGTACAATCGAGTGTGTCGCCCTGTCCCCGTGGGAATCCCTCGTGCCCGCGCTGCTTCTCTACCCGCGGCTTCTGGCGTCCCGTCTCTGGTCGAACTGCGTCCGGGCCCTGCGCGCCGTCCTGCTGAACCTCGTCCCGTTCCTACCCAGCCGGTCCACCCATCGCCCGGCTTGCTCGCAATTCCCTGACAGTCCAGTGAGCCGCCTGTCCCGCATACGGGACCGGACGGGAATCCAGTCCCCGCCGCCCCGCGCCCGCCGTCCCCGGGGTGTTGCGCGCGCAGTGGGCTGTGTCCTGGGTGCCCTGTCCCCAAACTCGCGCCGGATTCCCCCAAAAAATCCGCCAAAAACCCTCTCTCGCCAGCGCACCCCCTCTGGGGGTGCGCTGGCGAGAGAGGGTTCCCCCTTTAATCCCCCGTCCGCAGCGCCGCCGCGTCGATGTCCTCGCCGCCCGTCGAGAGCCCCAGCGTGTACAGGTTGTAGTAGAGCCCCGCCTTCGCCAGCAGCTCCGCGTGCGTACCACGTTCGACGATTCGGCCCTGGTCCATCACCAGAACTTCGGTGGCGTTCCGCACCGTCGAGAGCCGGTGCGCGATTACGAAACTGGTGCGGCCTCGCATCATCGTCTCCATCGCGTCCTGAATAATCCCCTCGGTCTGCGTATCCACCGAACTTGTCGCCTCGTCCAGCACCAGCACCCGCGGGTCCGTCAGCAGCGCCCGCGCGAACGACACCAGTTGCCGCTGCCCCGTCGACAACCCGCCGCCGCGTTCCTCGATCGGCGTGTCGTAGCCAAACGGCAGGCTCTCCACGAACTCGTGCAGGCGCACCGCCTTCGCCACCTCGATTACTTCCTCCCGCGTGGCCTCCGCCCGCCCGTAGGCGATGTTGTCGTGGATGCTCCCACTGAACAGGAACGGCTCCTGCAGCACCAACCCGATCTGGCGCCGCAGCGAAGCCTGGCTGACCCGGCGCACGTCATGCCCATCGATCCGCACCGACCCGTTGGTCGCGTCGTAGAACCGCAGCAGCAGGTTGATGATCGTGGTCTTGCCCGCCCCCGTGGCCCCAACCAGCGCAATCCGGTCGCCCGGCTTCGCCACGATGTCGGCGTCGTGCAGCACCGGCCGGCCCGCCTCATAGGCAAAGCTCACCCGCTCGAACCGCACCTCGCCCCGCACCGGCGGCAACTCACGAGCGTCGGGCTCGTCGTGCATCGTTTCTTCGGTATCCAGGATTTCGAACACCCGCTCGGCCGACGTCATCGCAGCCTGGATCGCGCCCCAGCGTGTGGCCAGTTCCTGCACCGGACCGAAGAACCTCTCGATGTACAGCACAAAGGCCGTCACCACTCCCAACGTCACCGTGTCCGAACCGTCCAGCACAAACGATCCGCCCAACCACAACACCAGCCCGGTCGAGATCGCCGTAAAGACCTCCACCGCCGGTTCGGCCGACGAGGTAACCGTCATCGCTCGCATCTGCGACTGCGCCTGGGCGTGATTCACCTCGTCAAATCGGCGGGCATTCACGTCCTCGCGGGTAAAGGCTTGGATCACCCGCATCCCCAGGATCGATTCGGCCAGCACCCCGTTCAGCGTGGATGTCCGCGTCCGCATCACCCGGTAGGCGGCCTGCGCCACCCGAGCGAAAACGATCCCGCTCAGCAGCATGAAGGGAGTCACCGCCACCGCGATCAGCGTCAACTCCCAGCTCAGCAACGCCATCGCCACCAGGATTCCGATCAGGATCGCCATGTCGGCCACCAGCCCGATCGCCCCTTCGGTGACCGCCTCCCCGACCTGCTCCACGTCCGACGCCATCCGCCCGATCAGCCGTCCCGTGATCTGCCGGTCGTAGAACCCCAGCGGCAAGGACTGGTACTTGCGAAACATCTCCATCCGCATGGCCTGCAACATGCGCTGGCCGAGGTCCGCGTTGACCACCAACTGGACCGCCGTGCCGCCGGCCTGGCCAAGGGTCACCGCCAGGAAAACCAGTGCGGCCAACGTCAGCACCCCGGCGTCGCCGGCTCGGATGCCGTCGTCGATCGCCAATCCGATCAACGCCGGCTGCGCCATCGTCGTCCCGGCAACGACCAGCACGGTCGCGATGGCGATCAGCAGTCGTCGTCGATCCCGCGCCAGGTACCCCAGCAGGCGCAGCAACACCCGCCGGTCGAATCCTTCGAATCCGCTCTCTTCCTGGACATACGTCCCCCGCGCCTGGGACGTCCCCATGCCCATCCCTGACCCCATCCCCGATCCCATCCCCATCCTCATGCGCCCGCCGCCTCGGCCGCCGCCAGGTCCGCGCGCGCCTCCTCGGCGTGCCGCACCTGCAGGTCGAAGAGATCGCGATAGAACCCCGGCCTCGAGATCAGCTCGGCATGCGTTCCCCGGTCGGCAATCCGCCTCTCGTCCACCACCAGGATTTCGTCCGCGTGTTCCACTGAACTGATGCGCTGCGACACGATGAACGTCGTCCGCCCACCCGCCCGGCGCCGCAGCGCCTCCTGGATCCGCCGCTCCGTCTCCGTATCCACGCTCGACGTCGCGTCGTCCAGGATCAGAACCGCCGACTCGCGCAGCAGCGCCCGCGCAATCGTCAGCCGCTGCCGCTGCCCGCCCGACAGCCCGACGCCGCGCTCACCAATCACCGTCTCGAATCCCTCGGGCATCCCCAGGATGAAGTCGTACGCCTGCGCATCCTTTGCCGCCGCGATTACCTGCTCCAGGTCCGCGTCCGGACTCCCATACGCGATGTTGTTTCGCACGGTGTCGGAAAACAGGAACGGATCCTGCGGCACGATCGACACCGCCGAGCGCAAGCTCTGCAAGTCAAAGCTCCGCACGTCCTGACCATCCACCTGCACGTTGCCGCCAGCCGCGTCGTAGTAGCGTGGAATCAGGTTCAGCAGGCTGGACTTCCCCGAACCGGTCGGACCCACCACGCCAACCACAGCGCCGGCGCCGGCAGCCGCGCTGACCCCGGACACGACCGCTCGACGGTTAAACGCGATGTCCACACCGTCGTAGTCCACCCGACCCTTGATGTCCGTCCGCTTCGCGGCCCCTGGCGGACTCTCGATTCCCACCGGCTCGTCCAGCAACCCGAACACCCGATCAGCCGACACCGCCGTGCGCGCCACCTGCTGCACGATGAAGCCAAGTCGCCGCGACGGCTGGATGAGCCGTGTGAAGTAGTAGTAAAACGCCAGCAGCACGCCGATGGAAATCGAACCTTCGATTGCCAGCAGCCCGCCGGCCCAGATCACCACCAGCGACCCAATGCCCGTCAGCAGCAGCATCAGCGGCATTGCCTTCGCTCGCAGCCGAATTGGCGCCAGAGCCCGTTGCCGCATCGCTTCGGACTCAACTCCGAACGCCCGGATCTCACGCTCTTCGGTCGCGAATGCTTTGACCACTCGAATCCCGTTCAGATTCTCCGTAAGCACCCGAGTCAATTGCGCTTGCTGGCTCCGGTAGGCTCGCCACATCGGTCGCACCACCCGCCCGTACACCATGGCCACGGCCACCATCAGCGCCAGGACCACCAGTGCCATCAGCGTCAGCTGCGCACTGGCAATAACCATTCCCGTCACGATCACGACGTAAATGCCCACCGTCCGCACGGCTTCCATGACCCCGTAGCCGGTAAAGCCCTGCACGGTCCGGGTATCGCTGATCGCCAGCGTGATCACGTCGCCGCTGTCCACCCGGTCGTAGTAGGCATACGGCAGGCGCTGCAACTTGTCGTAGACCTCATTTCGCAGTTGGCGGCTTATCCCCGCCTGGTACCAGCGCTGACAGAACCGCGCCCCGAACAATGCAGCTCCGCGCAACACGATCAGGGCCGCTGCGAGAAGCGAGAGCGCCACCAGGCGCGAGCGGTCGCCCGCCACGATGCCCTCGTCAATCACCCGTGCCAGCACCTGCGGCACGACCAGGTCCATCGCCGCGGACACCATCCAAACCAGCACGCTGAGCAGCGCCAGCGGCCAGTACGAGCGAATGTAGGCGAGCGTTCGCCAGATGGACCTTATGGCTGGCCCTCGTCCTTGGACGCCTCAGCTGCCACTGTCGCCGGACTCGCGTCGTCCGGAGCCCGTGGGTTGGGCGTTTCCGGCCCATCCCGCATGGGCGATACGGGCAAGTCGCTCGCAGCTGCTGCCAGGGCCATACGCGTCCTTCGTCGCTGCATCACGAGGAATTCCCTGAGGAATCCTCGCAGCATCGTCCAAAGCAGCGCCCCAATCGGAATCCCGAAGAGCACGCCCCAAAACCCCGCCGCGATACCCCCCAGAATCACGCTGGACAGCACCACGATCGGATTCACTCCAATTGCCGTCCCCATGATCCGCGGCTTCACCACGTTTTCGATCGCCAGCGACACCAGGGCCAGCGCAACCCCAACCCAGATCGCCAGATCGAGACGAACCGTAAACGCCATGATCGTCGGAATTGCTATGCCCACGATCATCCCAAAGAAGGGAATGAACATCAGGATGCCGGTACCGACGGCCACCAGCAGGCCAAACTCCAGCCCCGCGATCAAATACGCCACGACCACCGCGATTCCCCAGATAACCGACGCCAGGAACTGACCGCCCAGCCAGGCCCCAAACGTGTGCTCGCTGGCCCGTACGCCACGGTGCAGGCGCGCCGCCCAGTCCGGCGGCAGCGCGTCCGCCAGCCGGTCCACGCCTCGATCCCAGCCCAGGACCAGGTAGAACGAGATGATCAGCGTCACGATCGTGGCGGCCACGCCGCCTGCGATAGTTCCCGTCGTCGTTATGACGCCGGAAGCCAGTTGCTGTCCCATCGATGCCAGGTTGTGGCTGACATCCTCCGTGACCGTGCCCACGATGTCGTCAGGCGCGCCCAGCCCGGAAAGCCAGGTTTGCAGGTTGCTCAGGCCCTCTGGAATTCCCCGAGCCTGCGCGGTCAGGCTCTCCGCCGCGTGCCCGACTTCCGTAAAGAATGGCGGCAGCACGAAGAACAGACTTGCGCCGGCGATGCTCAGTACCACCAGGTACACCAGCGCCGATGCGACCGGACGTGGAATCCGTAGCCGCTGCAGCAATCGCACCGGGCCCAGCGTCGCCACTGTGACAATCCAGGCCACCAGCAACATCACGACGAATACGCCGGCCTGGCTCAGCACGCCCCACAGGAATTGCAGCAGCCAGGCGGCCGCCACGGCGATGCCGAGGTAGATCAGGATGAGAAGTGGGCGCTGCGTCTCGACGGGCGAGGTTCCTCTATGGACCGCTCGCAACCCTCGATTCTATCCGCCCGGCGGTCGATTTCGACCTGCCTAGAATTGGCTGACGCGGTGCAGCGCGCACCGCGCCGCAGCACATATCCAATGACTCGCGAAACCGTCCGTCCCACTATCGAAGGCAAGCTGGCCGAGTTGCCGGAGGCCCCCGGCGTCTACCTCATGCGCGCCGCCGACGACCGTGTGCTCTACGTCGGCAAGGCCCGCTCACTGCGCAGTCGCGTCCGCAGCTACTTCCGCCGCGGCAGCCACTCGTACAAGACCCGCTCGATGGTCGCCCGGATTGCCGACTTCAACGTCATCGTCACCGACTCCGAAGTCGAAGCCCTGGTCCTCGAAAACAACCTGATCAAGGAACACCGCCCCCGCTTCAACGTCACCTACCGCGATGACAAACAGTTCCTCTACCTCAAGGTCACGGTGCAGGAGACGTATCCCCGCGTCGCCACCACCCGAATCATTGCCAAGGATGGCTCGCTCTACTTTGGTCCTTACACCAGTGCCAAGTCCCTGCGCCAGACCCTCAAGCTCCTCAACCGCCTGTTTCCCTACCGCACTTGCAACATCAGCATGGCCAAGCCGATCCCGCGGCCCTGCCTCAAGTACGACCTCGGCCTCTGCAACGCCCCCTGCACCCGCTACGTCACCGTCGATCAGTACCGCGAGGTCGTCGATGGCGCCGTCCGCTTCCTCCGCGGCGAGTACGAGCACGTCAAGGAGAGCCTCACGGAGCAGATGTGGGCCGCCTCCGACGCTCAGGACTACGAGGAAGCCGCCCGCTTCCGCGACCGCATCACGGCCATGGACAAAGTCGTGGCCGAGCAGAAGGTCTCCGACCCCGACGCCCGCGAGCGCCAGGTCGACGTCATTGCCGCCGCGCGCCAGGACCGCGACGCCATGGCCACCGTCTTCCGCATCCGCGGCGGCAAGCTCATCGGCCACCACCACTACGAACTCACGGTCACCGGGGAGGAAACCGAGACTGAGATGCTGGACGACTTCGTCCGCGAGTATTACGACCGCGCCGCCGAAGTCCCACAAATCGTACTCGTCCCCCACGACCTCACCGACGTCGAGGTGCTCCAGGACTGGCTCAAGTCCCTGCGCGGCGCCTCCGTCGCCGTGCGCCGCCCGCAGCGCGGTCCCAAGCGCCGACTCGTCGAAATGGCCGCCCGCAACGCCGCCGAGACCCTGCACCTTGAACGCACCACCTGGCTCAACAGCGAGCGCAAGCGCCGCCAGGCTCTCCTCGAAATCGGCGTGGCGCTCGACCTTCCCCGCCTCCCCCGCCGCATCGAGTGCTATGACATCTCTCACATCCAGGGTTCGCTGGCCGTCGGGTCGCTGGTGGTCTTTGAGGACGGCGTCGCCAAGAACGGCAAGTACCGTCGATTCAAAGTGCGCGGCGGCTCGGGCAACGACGACTTTGAATCTCTTCGCGAAGTCCTTCGCCGCCGCCTGCGCCGCTATGCCGAAGAGACAGCGGTGGCGGCTGCCGCTGGTCACGATCCCCGCGCGTTGGCCAGTGTGCCGATGGCCGGATTCAATCCGGACGACCAGCTGCCGGAAGTCTCAGAACCCACCGCCGGTTCCGCCAAGGAGTGGGGCGTCACCCCCGACCTCATGCTCATCGACGGCGGCAAAGGTCAGCTCAGCGCCGCGCTGGAGGTCTACGAGCAACTGGGCCTCGACCGCTCCAGTCTCCCCCTCGCCGCCATCGCCAAGCGCCGCGAAGAGCTTTATCTCCCCAACCGATCCGGCCCGGTTCTCATGCCCGTCGACGGACCCGGCCTCCATCTCGTGCAGCAAATCCGCGACGAAGCCCATCGCTTCGCCGTCAGCTTCCACATCAAGCTGCGCACCGCGCGCGGCCGCCGCTCGATCCTGGACGAGATTCCGGGCATCGGCCCCAAACGCAAGCGCAACTTGCTGCGCACCTTCGGTTCCCTCAAGCGCATCCGCGCCGCTTCGCTTGAGGACCTCGCCGCCGTCGACGGCATGACCGCCTCCACCGCCAAAGCCCTCAAGGAGGCTCTATAGCGCCGGCCGACGGACGGTAGGCGATGGGCTACGCAGGCTGCGGCCGCTGCTCCCAGAGCGGCAGAATCGCCAGCAAATCCAGGTACCCTACCGGCCGGTTCTCGCTATCCACCACCGGCAATCCGGCCTGGCCTGACCGGTGCAGCGCAATGAATGCGTCGTGCAGCGTGTCCGTCAGTGAGACAGATTCGGCCTCAAGCATGATCTCGCCGGCGTTCGGGTGAACCATGTGGTCCCCGAATTGCAGCGCGCTCTCGAACGACGTCACGTCCGCCATTGCCGCGCCCGGATACACGTCGGCGAAAAGAGCGCCGTAAAAGGCCCGCATTGGAATGATGCCGGTCAGCCCGCCATCGACGTCAGTCACGGCCACCGTGCGCACCAGAGGTCTGGATTCAATCGCCCGCACAAGCTCCTCGAAGCTGGCGTCAGCTCGAACCACGCTGAACGGATCAAGTAACCCACGCGCCCGTAGGTGGCTGACCCGCGACTCCGCGGTGTCTAGCGGTTGCTGCTCGTCAGGCCCCATGGGCGCCTCCCGTCAATCCCGCCTAGGCAAACGCCAAGTAACGCAACCATACCCAGATGGTGCCGATGATCAGCACCATGACGGTCACCGGAATGCCGTACTTCATGAACTGGACAAACCGAATGTGGTGGCCCTCACGCTCCGAAATACCGGCCAGGATCACGTTCGCCGACGCCCCGATAATTGTGGCGTTTCCTCCAAAGTCCGCCCCAATCGCCAGCGACCACCACAGGATGTTGTCCGGGTTAAGGCCTTCCGCCGTCAACCGCTGGACCACCGGCAGCATCGTCGCGGTATACGGAATGTTGTCCACGACGGCCGAGAGAACGGCGCTCAGCCACATGATCAGCAGCGCCGTGGCGCCCACGTTGCCTTGCGTCAACTCGATGGTGAAATCAGCCACCGCATCCAGCACGCCCAACTCCACCAGCCCGCCGACCATCATGAACAAGCCCACGAAGAACAGCACGCTGGCCCATTCGACCTCGTTGTATACCTTGTGCACGTCCGGTCGGGTCAGAATCATCAGCAGCGCCGCTCCCGCCACCGCCACGGTCGCCGGCTCCCAACCCATCGCACCGTGAATCAGGAATCCGAAGATGGTCAGCCCCAGCACGCCCAGTCCGATGTACATGCCGCGTCGGTCGGTGATGGCGTCGGCGGGATCCAGCGTCGCCAGCGCAGCCGCGCGCTCTGGAGCCGCCACCACCTGCGATCTGAACATCCAACGCATCACGATCAGCAAAAACACCAGTGAAATCACGGCCGGCGGCGTCATGTGCGCCGCAAACACGGCGAAGTCCAGGTTGCCCGCGCTGGCAATCAGGATGTTCGGCGGATCCCCGATCAAGGTCGCCGCGCCCCCGACGTTCGACGCCAGGATCTCCGCGATGAAAAACGGCACGGGGTTCAGTCCCAGCCGCGACGCCACGAAAATGGTGATTGGAGCAATCAGGATCACCGTGGTCACGTTGTCCAGAAACGCCGAAAGCACGGCCGTAATGAGCGATAGCGCCAGCATCAGCTGCACACCGTCGCCCTTGGTCCAGCGCGCCGCCAGGATCGCCAGCGCTTGAAACGCACCGGTGTGGCGAACGATCCCGGCCAGCACCATCATCCCCACAAGCAAAAGGATCACGTTCAAGTCGATGTGCTCGAACGCGTGGTGCTGATCCAGGATTCCGATCAGGATCATCAGCGTGCCGCCGCCCAGCGCCACCGCCGACTTCGGCACCTTGTCGCTCGCGATCAGCGCATAGGCGACGACGAAAATCACAACGCCGGCCACAATCAGGCCGGTTCCAACAGCTTCGTGCTCGCTCATTGGATCATTTCTTGGAGGCCCGTAGGCGCCGGATACCTGAAATGCGCGACGGCGGCGTCACGAGACAGTGACAGCCCGCCGCGGCGACATGGTACGCCACCGATTCGGCGGGGTGGCCGCGCCTCGGTCGTGACCTCGGCCTATCTCAATCCACCTCATTGACAGCACTGACCGCCGCCGCCGCTCCTCTCAGGGTCCCCAGCGCGGTCCCCAAATCTCGCCTGAACTGCCTGATCGCCCGGAGTTCCACCGGCCAGCGCGCCAGCCCGAGGATGTCAGGCCACAGGCTCCCTCCCTGGACGGCCGCCAGCGCCGCCACGCTATGCGGGATGTCGTGCCCCATCGGATCCAGCACCACGCGCAACCCCACCGCCGGCACTCCTGCCCGATGTGCGCCCGCCAACAGCGCGTGCGTTTCCATGTCGACCCCAATGAATCCGGCCTCGCCCAGCCGGCGCTTCTCATCCTGGCGCGACAGCGCGTCCACCGCTGCGAGCGGACCCACGCGAACCGGCGTGCCAGCATCCTGCAAGCTCTCGGTCAGAGCCTTCACTAAGCGTGCGTTCGCGGGCGTTGGATAGGCAAACAAGGGCCCTGCGCCGCTTGCTACCAGCACGTCGCCGGCCGACTGGCCAGACTGAGTTCCACCCGCGACGCCGACGATCAGGAGCTTGTCAATCCGCTTGGATTCCAGCACGCGTTCCAGGGTGGCAACAGATCGACGCGCCCCTAGCCCGGTCACGATCCCAATAGCTTCGACGTCGCCGAATCCGAACTGTCGTGCACCGCCGATTTCCGGGACGGACAAGCCTGCAACGGCGTCGCCAACAAACGCTGTCAGCTCGGCCCTAGTCGGCGCCAGGACACCCAGTACCGCCGTCTCGTTTTCAGTCGAACGCACCGAACCCGATCAATCCGCCACGAAGAATGTGTGCCGCGCGGGTTGGGCAACGACGTCCTGATAGTCCTCCACCTGGCCCACCTGTTCACCGTCAACCAGATAGGGCGTCGGCCCTCGAAGCACGTACTCAGCCCGGTCGAATCGGTTGAACACCGTATGCGCCAACCGCAGCCAGCACATTGGATCTGCCTCCGATGAGTCCAGGTCGGCCCAGAGCATAGGTCCGGTGTCCATCTGGAATAGAACGCGCTCCGGGTGGTAGTTGAATGTCTTGACCGGGTATTCCAGGACGGCGCGTCGGGTTCCTACCTCGTTCCGAATCTCGGTCTGTATCACCACCGCGCCCAGTGATTCCGCAGCCGCCACCAGAGCCTTGTTGTCGTTCGCGGGACTTGGATTCGGCAGTGGCGTTAGTGCGTAGTCGAGTTCGAGGTAGCGCTCGTCGATCGGTACGGGCTGCGGCCTCAGATCGGGATCGGCGAGGTCGCGACTGAAGCGCAGCGCCCGGTCCTTGCCCTGCGCCCACGCGAGCCGATATTCGCCACCCGGCTGCTGGATGCAGGTGTCGTCTCGATACATCCACTCCGTGCGGCACGGCGCGATCAGGTAGAACTCTTCGTCCAGTCCCTTGGCCGAGTCAATAAGACGCGCTCGCGCATCCAGAAGAATGCGCACGCTGTTGCCGTAGGGCTTGTGACCCGGTGCGCGCACATCGGACGTCGTCGGGGCCGTTGTCCAGCGCAGATAGGAACGGCCGTAGTCCAGCGGGTGCATTACAACTCCGGATCTTGTGACCGGCTGACTATTGTGCGCGCCTCAAGCGGTTGGCGTGTCGAGATACTTCGCGCGCGGCCGACCTTCAGACCGCCGATTCAGGGTGCCGCGCGCTAACGCTACCCGGGCACTCGTGGCATGGCCTGAAGCGTCGCCCCCACGTCCACGCTGCATGAGCCTCGACTGTAGGCGCCGTCAAAGTGCTCGCACTGCCAACCGGCCTGCGCGGTTCCGGCGAGGTTGCATACCTCCATCAGACCGGGCGCCCCGCTACCCGGCGCGACCACGGGCATTCCCAGGTACTGCCCGCCAAAGAAGTCACAACCGGTCTTCAACTCAGCGGCGTTCGGCACTCGGGACTGATACCGATTCTCCTCGTTCGCAAACTCCGCGTTCTCAATCTGAAATCGGATACCGATCACAATCAGCGCAACCAGCCCCACCACCACCACGATGCTGAAGATGCGCAGCCCATTGCGAATAATGAAAGGTTCTCGTTCAATCATCCAGGAGCGCTCCGAACGCGTCTGTGGCGGCGACCGTCTGGCCCACCATAGGCCATTGCCGCCGGTTGCTTCCAATCAATTGTCCGCTGCCGCTCAAGGCGCCCGCTCCGGACCGCGGTCCAGGAACTCCCGGTAGAAGCGCTCGATCCGTCCGGCGTCGAACTCGTCGAATGGTTCCTGCCAGTTCCACGCAATCAGCATGAACCGCGAGCCAAAGTCACCCTCGTACGGCGTCGCCAGCAGTTTCACTTCGCCGAACGCGCCATCCGGCAGCGACGCGTATACCCGGTTGATGTCGGCCCGTACTTGCTCGCAGTCGTCCGTGCACGCATACAGCAGCACGATCGCGCCGTGCTCCAGGTTGTGGACCCAGTACCCGGGGTTCACGGGCTCATCAAACACACCGTAGCGCGACCACACCGGATAGTGATCGCCTGACGCCGGCGGGTCTGCCCCGTATTCAACCACGCTGCCTTCGGCCACGTGCTGCCGACCTTCATTCTCAATTCGGATGCGCTCGGGAGCGTCCGCCTCCGGTCCGCGTCCCAGAGCAATCACCAGGACCGCCAGCGCCGCAATGACGCCTGCGCCAAGGACTGTCATCCCGGCCAGTCGCAGGCGCCGCATCATACGCGCGGCACGCTGGCGCTCCTCCCGCGCGGCGCGGCGTCGCGCGCGTCGGGCCTCGGCGGCTGATGGTCGTGAAGCGCTCATGGTCTTGGACTCAATCTTGCCAGAGCCGCCGAGCCGCCGGCCGAATAGGCCAGAATAGGCCGCCGCTCCTCCCGGTACTTGTCATGGAATCCACCTCCGTCGGACTCGTCGGCCTTGCGGTCATGGGCCGCAACCTCGCCCTCAACATCGAGCGCAACGGCTTTCCCATCACCGTTTTCAACCGCACTGTCGAACGCACCGATGAGTTTCTGGCCGGCGACGCGGCGGGCACGTCCGTCCGCGGCGAGCGAACGTTGGAAGCATTCGTCTCATCGCTCCAGCTCCCCCGCCGCATCATTCTCATGGTGCAGGCCGGCCGCGGCGTGGACGCTGTGTTGGACCAGCTCCTCCCGCTTTTGGCGCCCGGCGACGTGGTCATGGACGGGGGCAACTCGCTCTTCCACGACACCGCTCGACGCTTCGAACGCGTCCAGGCCACAGATGTCATGTTCCTCGGCACCGGCATTAGCGGCGGCGAATCGGGCGCCCTGCTCGGACCATCCATCATGCCGGGCGGACCCTCGGCCGCTTACGAGGCCATGCGCCCCATCCTGGAGCGCATTGCCGCCAGGACTGACGACGGCCCTTGCACCGCCTACTGCGGCGCTTCCAGCGCCGGGCACTACGTCAAGATGGTCCATAACGGCATCGAATACGGCGACATGCAGTTGATCGCCGAGTCCTATGCCGTGCTGAAGGCCGCCGGTCTCACCCCACCGGAGTTGGCCGACGTATTCAGCGACTGGAACGAAGGCGAGCTTGAGTCGTTCCTTATCCAGATCACCGCCGATGTCTTTCGAGTCCGCGATACCCAGGGCGATGGCTTTCTGATTGACCGCATTCTCGACGCCGCCGGACAAAAGGGCACCGGCCGCTGGATGTCACAGGACGCGCTTGAACTCGGCGTCCCAATCCCAACCATTGACGCCGCCGTCTGGTCCCGCAACATATCGGCCAGGAAGAACGAACGAGTCGCCGCCGCAGGCAGTCGCACGGCCCCAACCCTGCAGCGCACGGCGGACCTAGTCGACCAAGTCCGCCAGGCACTGTACGCCGCCAAGATCTGTTCTTACGCCCAGGGCATGGACTTGCTGCGCACGGCCTCTCAAGAGCGAGACTACGGCATCGACCTGTCCGAAATGGCGCGCATCTGGAAAGCTGGCTGCATCATCCGCGCGCGCCTGCTGGGGCTGATCCAGGGCGCGTTCGGTGACGACCCGGACCTGCCCAATCTGATGGTCGAGCCATCCTTCGCCAGCCAGTTGGCCACCGCCCAGCCCGCCTGGCGTGCCGTCATCGCCGCAGCCAAGGCCGCCGGTATCCCCTGCCCCGCTCTCAGCGCCTCGCTCGACTACTACGACGCGTACCACTCCGTCCGCCTGCCGGCCAACCTCATCCAGGCCCAGCGCGACTACTTCGGCGCCCATACCTACCAACGCACCGACCGGGAAGGGATCTTCCACACGCGATGGGAATCCGGCGCCAAGGCGGGAAGCGCCGCCAGCGACCCGGTGGGCTAGCGGACCGTCGGCTTACCGCCGCTGTGCGATATGCCGCCGCAACAGCGGCAGAATTGCCTGCTGCTGCGCATTGTTGAGAAAAAGCGAAACATCGCCTCGCGCCGAGGAACGTAGTTGCACGACACCCCCGGCGCGCCGATACGTATCAAAGCTGTCCCACGTCCAGAACCTACCCGTATGCAGGCCAACCCCGCGGTCCGTGAAGTAGTAGCTCACCGGAAACAGCAGCCAGCCCGCCACCAGCAACAACGACACTACGTCGGCACCCTCGGTCGTCCATGTCCCAGGCAACAACCGAATCCCTAGAAATATCCCCAGGATCAGCAGCAGATACCAGCGGTACAGCAGGATCCGCGCCCGAAACGACGTCCGCAGCTGCATCACCTCATGCCCCGGGCGCGACCGCGCCCACGGATTGAGCGTCCCACTTACCATCGCCCCATACACCAGCGCCGCCAGTGCGACGCTGAAGTAGCGGGTCAGGTCCGGCGCGTCCAAGAGCCAAGTCCAAACGTCGATAGGCGGCCTCCCGCGATGCTAGCAGGACGCCAGAGAACCATCGGAATGCGGTCATGCACGCGCGTTCCCGATCTTGCCCGCCGGACGGCTGAAACAGGCCCTGTCCTATACTCGCGAACTAGGCAATGTGCATGATGTCGCAACCCTGATGGCCGGCCACTCCAAGTGGGCGCAGATCAAGCGCCAAAAGGCCGTGACCGATGCTAAGCGCGGCCAGCTCTTCACCAAGCTGGGGCGCGATCTCACCATTGCCGCTCAGCATGGCGGCCCGGATCCAGCCGGCAACTTTCGGCTTGAGCAGGCCATTGCCAAGGCCAAAGCCGCCAACATGCCCAAGCACAACATCGAGCGGGCCATCCAGCGCGGCGTCGGCGGTGGGTCGGACGGCGGACTACTCGAAGAACTGCTCTACGAGGGGTACGCCGTGGACGGCGCCGGGCTGCTGATCGAGGTCGTGACCGACAACCGCAACCGCTCCGTCGCCGAAGTTCGCAATGCGCTCAACCGTCTGGGTGGCACGCTGGCCGCCAGCGGGGCGGTCGCCTGGCAGTTTGAGACGCGCGGGGCAATTGAAATCCGTCTCGACGGCCATGATCCGGAAGACCTCGAACTTGCCGCGATCGACCTTGGCGCTGTAGATGTTGAACACACCGACGCATCGGTCTTCGTCTATACCGACGCAACCGACCTGGCTCGGGTCAAGACTGCACTGGCCGCTGAAGGCGCCGAAATCACCTCAGCCGAACTCACCAAGTCGCCCACCACGCCGATGACGCTGGCGGATGATCGTGCCGCCAGGGTGCTGGCCATAATCGATTCCATCGAGGATCTGGACGACGTCCGCCGCGTCCACACCAACCTGGAACTCAGCGATTCGCTGCTCGAGCGAATCGGTGCCTGAGCCCGGCCGGTTGACCTCCTCCGTATCGCTGCCAGACCAAAGCCGAGGGCACTAGTGCCGGGCGGCTTTGAGGCTGGCCCAGTTAGAGGACCCTGCAAGTGCTGACGCTCGGTATTGATCCGGGCACGGCCCGGTTTGGCTTCGGACTGATCGAAGGCGACCGCAATACGCACCACGTAACCCACGGCTGTCTCACCACGCCGGCGGGCCAGCCGCTGGGCACTCGGCTCGCGCGGATTCGCGACGGATTACAGCGGCTGTTCGAACGGCATGCCGTCACCGATGTCGCCATCGAGCGTCTCGGCTATGCCCGTCGTCTCACCTCCGCCGTCGACGTCTCGCACTCCATCGCCGTCGCCCACTTGGTGGCTGCGGATCACGGCGTGCCAGTCGAGGAGTACGCCCCGCCCGAGATCAAGCTCGCCGTCACTGGCTATGGCGGCGCCGACAAGGACAGCGTGCAGGAAATGGTCCGGCGCTTCCTCGAACTCGAGCGTCCGCCCCGGCCCGATCACGCATCCGACGCCCTGGCGGTCGCGATCTGCCATGTCAATTCCTACGAGACCCGCGCGTTGGAACGGGAGGTCGGCGCCAGGTGATCGCAGAGCTGCGCGGCGAGGTGATCGACCGGCGCGAGGACAGTTTGGTTGTGCTTGCTGACGGCACCGGCATCGGTCTCGAAGTGATGGTCCCGGATCGAGCGCTGGCTGATGGCGAGTCACATGTCCGTCTCTTCACCTCGCTCCACGTCGCCACCGACGGCCCCATGCTCGCCGGCTTTGGAACCCCGGAAGAACTCCGCGTATTCAAGGCTCTTCTCAATGTGAACGGCGTCGGACCCCGCATGGCCGTTCGCGTTCTCTCCACCCATCCCGCCAGTCGCATCTACGAGGCCCTGGACCAGGAAGATCCCAAGCCTCTCCAGGCGGTCTCCGGTATAGGCGCGCGAACCGCCAACCGGATCATTCTCGAGCTCCGCGGCAAACTCGTCCCTGAGGACAAGGCTCCGGCTGAGACTGCCGACGACGAGAACACCCGCGAGGTCCTCGACGCCCTTCTTGGTCTCGGCTACACCCGAACCGAGGCAACCATCGCCCTCAACCAGACTATCGGCGAGCCACTGTCGGTCGAAGCCCGGATCGCTGCCGCCTTGCGTGATCTCGGTGGCCGAGGCCGTCCGGCGTGAACGAGCGCGTCGTCGCCGTAGAGTCAGGCGCCGGCGACCAGCGGCTGGATCGCGCCCTCCGTCCCCGCGACCTTTCTGACGACGAATTCATCGGCCAGGAAGGTGTCAAGCGCGCGCTTCGCCTCATGATCCAGGCGGCCAGGCAGCGCGAAGAACCCGTCGATCACATTCTCCTCGGCGGCCCCCCCGGCCTCGGCAAGACCACGCTCGCCCACATCGTGGCCAATGAGATGGGTGGGCGCCTCCGAGTCACCTCCGGCCCAGCCCTCGAACGGCCCGGCGACCTCGCCTCTACCCTCAGCAGTCTCGACGCCGCCGAAGTCCTTTTCATCGACGAAATCCACCGCCTCGGCAAGACGGTCGAGGAGATTCTCTACCCGGCCATGGAAGACTTTGCCCTCGACATCGTCGTCGGCGCGGGAAAGGCTTCAGCCCGTACCTATCGCCTCGCCCTGCCCCACTTCACCGTCGTCGGTGCCACCACCAGCGCCGGCTCTCTCACGTCCGCTCTTCGCGACCGCTTTGGCGCGGTCCACCGCCTCGAGTTCTACAGCGCCGGGGAATGCGCCCGCATCGTCCTGCGTTCGGCCGAGATTCTCGGCGTCGACATCACCGACGCCGGCGCGCTCGCCATCGCCCAGCGCTCCCGCGGCACCGCCCGCGTCTGCAACCGGTTGCTCCGACGCGTCCGAGACTTCGCCCAGGTCGAGGCGGACGGCATCATCACCGACACCGTGGCCGCCCAGGCCCTCGCCGAACTCGACGTGGACAGCCAGGGCCTCGACGCCATGGACCGCCGCATCCTCACCACGCTCATGGACGCCTTCGCCGGCGGGCCGGCCGGCCTTCAAGCCCTGGCCGCCACCCTCGCCGAAGACGTTCCCACTCTTGAGTCCTACTACGAACCCTTCCTCCTTCAGGCCGGCTTCATCGCCCGCACCCCTCGCGGTCGTGTCGTTACGCGCCTCGCCTACGAACACCTCAACCGCGCTCCCCCGCGCACCGCGCCCGAGCAGGCGGCGCTGCTCTGACGTGGAACCCGAACCCCTATGCACCCAACGGCTCCACGCAACTATCCGAGGCCGCGTGCAAGGCGTTGGCTTCCGCTTTTTCGTCGCCCGCGTGGGCCGACGACTCGGCCTGCACGGCCACGTACGCAACCTTCCCGACCACCGTCGCGTGGAGGTAATCGCCCAGGGACCGCGTCCGGCGCTGGAGGCACTCGTCCAGGAGTTGCAGGTTGGACCGCCCCTTGCCATCGTCGAATCGGTTACTGTGGCGTGGGCAGCGCCCGACGGCGACCTGCCGGCGTTCGCGATTCGCGCATGAGGGTCAAGTGATGCAGCACCTCCCGGACTCCCGAACGCACACTCGCGGGAACGTAACCCCGACGCGTGAGCGCCACCGCGGTATGCAAGCGCTTGCCTGGCTCTCGTTGCTCGTCGCGCTCAGTCTTCTCGTCACGGCCATCCTCTACATCCCCGGCGCCGTCGGCGCCGTGTTCGGCGGCGTCAGCGAATCGCGCCCAACGTCGGCAACGGTTCTGGAAGGCACCGTCCTGGTCCAGCCCCCTGCCACCGCCACCTGGCAGGGACTCGCTACCCGGGCCGAGCTCGCCGAGGGCACGCGTCTCCGGACCGACGACCGATCACGAGCCTTCCTGCGCACCCGGGAAGGCTCCACCGCGCTCCTCTACAACGACACCGAGCTTGCCGTGCAGCGCATGCGCTACGGCCGCTTCAACCCAGCCCTTCAGGACAGCGTTCTGCGGCTCTTCAACGGCCGGGTGCAAATCGGCGTTGCGCAACACCCAGTGACGCCTGAACGCCGCATCACCGTCCTCGCCGCCGAGGGTCGCCTCGACCTCCGCGAAGGCACCTACAGGGTCGAGATGGAAGCGGACGGCGCCGTGCATCTCAGCGTGCGGCAGGGCACCGCCTTGGTCTGGCTTGGCAGTCGCGTCGTGGAAGCGCCCGCCGGTCGGCGCGTTGTGCTGCAACCCGACGGAAGCATCCTGGGTCCCCTCCCGCTCGAGCGCGATCTTCTCCGTGACCCCCTGCTCGACCACCTGACGGACGGAACCGCCTGGACCGCATTTGTCGTCACCGAGGCCGGAACTTCTGGCACCGTGACCCCCCAGCCGACCGCTGTCTGGTTCGAACGCCAGACCCCCGACGGAAGCACCGACCGCCACGGTGAAAGCGGTATCGTTCAGGATCTGGACCGCGACGTTCGCGATTATGTCAACTTGAGTCTGCGCGCCGACGTTCGTACCGATCGTCAGACCCTCTCCGGCGGCGGTACCGCCGGCACCGAGTACCCCCTCATGCTGCGCCTTACCTACCTCGACGCCGAAGGCCGCGAGCAAATCTGGGCCACGGGCTTCTACCACCAAAACGACGCCGGCCTCAGCGTCAAGCTCGGACGCCAGATTCCCCTCGGCGAATGGATCGCCTTTGACCACCCCACCCTGCTGCAGGAAATTCGCCCCGCTCCCGTTCGCCTGCGCAGGCTTGAAGTCCTCGGCAGCGGCTGGGAATACCGCTCCGCCGTCCGCCGCGTGGAGCTGACCGGCTATTAGCCCCGCCAGACCCCGCCTCACCGCCGGCGTCGACGCCATAGAAATCGCCCGCATTCAGGCCGCCCTCGACCGCTTCGGCGAGCGTTTCATCCACCGCCTCTACACCGAACGCGAGCAGCAGTATTGCCGTGGTCGCGCCGAAGAACTCGCCGCTCGCTTCGCCGGCAAGGAAGCCATCTCCAAGGCCCTCGGCACCGGCATGCGCGGCGTCCTCTGGCGCGAGCTTGAAATCCTGAACGACCGCCGCGGCAAACCCACCGTCAATCTGCACGGCGCCGCCGCTGCTCGTGCCCGCGAGCTCGGCCTCACCGCCTTCGAAATCAGCCTCACCCACAGTCGCGAACTCGCCATCGCCTTCGTCGTCGCCACCGCGGACTGACCATCGTGATCGGCGCGCAAAGCGCGGGACCCCGCCCAGCCTTCAACCGCATCGTCACCGCGGCGGAAATGCGAGCCCTTGAGACTCAGGCACCTCCCGGCGTCAACCTCATGCAGAACGCCGGCCACGCCATCGCCGCCGCCATCCTGCGCCGCACAGGATCCCTGGGCGCCCGCTTCGTCGTCGTGCTGGTCGGTCCCGGTGACAACGGCGGCGACGCCCTCATCGCCGCTGCCCGCCTTGCCGCTACTGGCGCACGCGTCATCGCCTGGGCCTCCCGTCAACGGCCCAACGACCCGCTCGTCACGGCCGCAACCGCTCGTGGCGTTCGCTGGCGCATCTGGAGCGGCGAGCCGCGTCCGCTTGCCGATGACGTTCGTCAGGCGTTCTGCATCGTGGACGGACTCCTTGGCATCGGCAGCAGCCCACCCTTGCGCGGCCCCATCGCCGAGATTCTGGCTGCTCTGCCGGCTGAGACCGGGCAAATGCGCTTCGCCGTCGACATTCCCAGTGGAATCGACGCGGACACCGGCGCCGTCGACCCGTCGGCGTTTCAAGCCGACGTCACACTGGCTACTGGTCCCCTGAAGTTTGGCACGCTCCTCCACCCCGCCATTGAATTCGCCGGCCGCCAGATCGAGCTCGACATCGGGCTCCCCGCCCGAACGTACGCGCCGCTTCGAATCTCAAGCATCAGCGCCCGCATGGCGCGTCGTCTGTTGCCCGTGCGCCCGCTGGATGGCCATAAGGGCACCTTTGGACGCCTGGCCATCGTGGCCGGCTCATCGCGTTACCGTGGTGCGGCCGCGCTCGCCACAGTCGCCGCGTTACGCGCCGGTGCCGGACTGGTCAACCTCGCGTCGGTCGAACCGGCCTGCGCCGCTACCGCCGCCAGGGCGCCGGCCGCAACGTTCGTGCCGCTTCCAGCCACACCGTCAGGCCACCTACAGGCCAGTCCCGCCGCCGTCGCGGCATCGTTGGCTCAACCCGACGCGCTCTTGCTCGGTCCTGGTCTGGGCCGCAGTGAGTCGGGCGATGCGCTCGTCTATGGCCTGATTGACACGCTGTCGGACACGCCAATGGTCATCGATGCCGACGGTCTCAACGCACTGGCCGACCGTGCCGATCTCATGGATGCGCTCGGTCCCGGATGCGTGCTTACCCCGCACCCGGGCGAACTCGCGCGGCTCCTGCGACTGGGTGCACCGCCCGAAGGCCGTGAACGGCTCGTGGCTGCCAGGGACCTGGTTGCCCGAACGCGGGCCATCGTCGTGTCGAAGGGCTCACCGACGTTCGTTTGCGTCGATTCGCGGGTGCGAATCCTCGCCCGTCCCAACCCCGCCCTGGCCGCCGCAGGTTCCGGCGACGTGCTGGCCGGCGCCATCGCCTCGTTGCTGGCCCAGGGACTTCCAGCCGCGGACGCGGCCGCCCTGGGCGTCTGGGTCCACAGCCGCGCGGCTCGAATCGCCGGCGGCCGGGACGATCGCGGCGTGCCGATGGAACAGGTCGCGGCCGCCATGGGAGCGGCTGTCAACCTGAGGTACGGAAGACCTCGTCGCGGCCGGTGGCGAAGGCGCCACCGGCGCCGGCGTCAATCGGGTGCGCCGTAGGTTTCCCACAGCTCGGTCACCAGCGACTCGGCTGTCGAATGCTCGAATCCCCGCCGCACCAGGAATGCCCCCAAGCGCTGCCGAAACTCCCCAAACCCACGTCCCTGCAACCGTTGCGCCTGTCGCTCCGCCACCGGCCGCGCAATCTCAAGCTCGTCGCCGTAACCCGCCTCTAAGGCGCAGGAGGCCACTTCCGCGCTGACACCCTTTGCCTCCAATTCCTCCGCCACCAGCCGCCGACCGCGAGCCCGGCGTTCGGTCCGAGCGCGGATCACCGCCGCCGCAAACTCCGCATCGTTGACGTAGCCCAACTCTCGCAACCGCTCCAGCACGCCTTCGACTTCCTCGGCGTCCACGCCTCGCGCATCCAGCCGACGACGCACCTCGGCTTCCGATCGCGAGCGCGACGCAAGAAACCGCAGGGCAATGGTCATTGGATCGGCGCGTCGGCCGCGACGAGCCGCCATCAGGGGCGCTGGCTCAGTCTCCGCCCTGGTCGCTTGAGCCGCGGCTCCCAATCAACTCCGGCCACGGAGCCAGGCGCCGCTCCGTACCGGCGAACAGACGCTGCAAATTGTCCAGGTGCTGTGACGTCAGAAACACTACGAAGATCGCCACCAGCGTCACGTGGAAACCTGTAACGCCAAGGCCCAGGGCATAGAACACGATCGCTCCCACCAGGAATCCAAGAGCCCCGACCAGCGATCCCAGCGAGACGTAGCGTCCGATCGCCACGGTGGCCAGACCGACCGGGAAGCCAACCAGGGCCGCGAGCGGCGCCAGGGCAATCACCGCCCCGGCGCTCGTCGCCACCCCGCGGCCGCCGCGCAGGCCAATAAAGACCGACCAGTTGTGACCGACCGCGGTGAGCACGGCCACGATCAGCGGGACCAGCTGCAAGTCGCCAACCAGGATCCGTGCGACCAGCGTCGGCAGAAATCCCTTCAGCATGTCGCCCAGAAACACAATTACCGCCGCGCCGCGGCCGACCGTTCGGTATACGTTGGTCGCGCCCGAGCGTCGGCTACCGTGCTCGAAAATGTTGACGCCAAAACCGACGCGGCACACCAGCCAGCCCATTGGCACCGCGCCCAACAGGTACGCGCCGACCAAGAGGCCAACGACCTGTACGGCTTGGATCGTAGTCACCGGGAGCGCCCCACAGCCCGACGATATTGGGCCAGCTTCGGCCCGCCTCGTCCCGCTGTCAAACCAGAGACCCGCCTTCTAAGACGACCGCAAACTCAAGCGCATCGGCGTTCCGTCAAACCCAAATTCCTGTCGCAACCCGTTCTCCAGGTAGCGCACATAGCTGCGATGCACGTGTTCGGGATTCGAAAAGAACAGTGCGAACTCCGGTGGCGCGGTCCCGGTCTGCGTCGCGTACTTGAACCGAGCCGCTCGACCGCGCCGTGAAGGCAGATCGCGCCGCCCCACCCACGCCCGCAGGAACGCGTTGAGGCGTGAGGTCGGGATGCGCTGCTGCCGAATGCGGTGGATTTCCAGCGCCATCGGCAACACGTGATCCAGGTTTCGCCCCGTCTTGGCCGAAATCCGGGCCAGCGGGCTTTGCGGCAGGAAATGGAAGATGCGTCCGAGGTGGTGCTCCACCCGCGCCACCTCTTCCTTCCCGCGCACCAGATCCCATTTGTTGGCCGCCACCGTGACACCCTTGCCGGCGTCCAGCACAAATCCCGCCACGTGCGCGTCCTGCTGAGTCGGTCCTTCAAATGCGTCAATCACCACCACCCCCACGTCGGCGTGCTGCATCGAGCGCATCGCCCGCAGCACGCTGTGCTGCTCGATGCCGCGCTCGATATGACCGCGACGCCGGATGCCGGCCGTATCCACAAGCCAGACCTCGTTGCCTTCCCACTCCACCAGCGTGTCCACGCTGTCGCGCGTCGTCCCGGGCGCGTCGTGCACCAACGCCCGCGCCTCGCCAAGCAGCGCGTTCAGCAGGGACGACTTCCCCACGTTCGGTCGCCCCACGATGGCAATGCGGGGCCGCGTATCCGCCGCGGCCCGATAGTCGGCACCCGGCAGGCGCTCGGCTATGGCATCCAGCAAATCGCCGGTCGCCGTTCCGTGCATGGCGGAGATCGCCATCGGATCGCCCAACCCCAGCGCGTAAAACTCGGGAACGCTGTCTCGGTGCTGAGGCGCGTCCACCTTATTGACCACGAGCAGGTACGGGATCCCCGCCCGCAACACTTCGCGCGCCACCGCCAGGTCGAGTTCGGTTGGTCCCGTCGTCGCGTCCGTCACAATCAACGCCAGGTCGGCCTCTGCCGCCGCCAGCCGCGCCTGCGCTTCCGCGTGCGCGGCCACCGGCGCCGGGTCGCGCCAGGCGATTCCAGCCGTATCCACGATCGCCAGACCGCGTCCCCGCCACTCGATCTCGCCGTAAATGCGGTCCCGCGTCGTCCCCGGCTCGTCGGCCACCACCGCCACCCGCGAGCCCATCAGTCGATTGAACAGCGTGGACTTGCCGACGTTCGGACGGCCCACGATCGCAACCAGCGCCGCGCCGCCGGCCACTGCGGTGACTGTGCTCGAACCGCCGCGGTCTCCGTTAGCCATACGGTCCCCGGTAGCTCGGCGGCAGATTCGCGGAAATAGCCCGCATGATCGTTTCGCCCGCCGCCTGCAACTCATCAGCGGGAATCCGGCCCGGTCGACGTCCCAACGCCAGCGGTTCGCCAACCCGGAGGTTCACCGGCATTCGGCCCTTCGTGAGCCGTCGCCGCCAGGAGAACGCTTCGGTGCCCCAGATCGACACCGGAACCACTGGTGTGCCCAGCTTCATCGCCGCGTACGCGGCCCCCGGTTGCGGCCGGCGCAACTTCGCATCCCGGCTGCGCGTGCCCTCCGGATACATCATCATGGCCTGGCCGCTTCGCAGGATGCGCAGCATCTGCCGCACCGCCGGCAGATCCATCCCATCGCGATTTACCGGCAGCACGCCCCACGCGCGGCACAACCACCCAACCGTCCGCGATTCCACCACTTCCCGCTTCGCCATGAAGGTCAGGTAGCGCCGCACGTACGAGCCCGTCAGGATCGGATCGAACTGCGTGAAGTGGTTCGACGCCACGATGATGGCGCCCTCGTCCGGAACCCGCTCAACCCCCTCCACGCGCACCCGAAACAGGAACGGAAACACCACAAAGCGGCCCAGCAGCTGCCAGAACGAATAAATCGTCGTGATGATCCACGGCGGTTCCCAGCTTGAGTCCCGTCGCATTTCAGTATCGGCCGTCCAGGCCGCGCTCGCGCAGGAGCGCCTCAATCTGCGTGACGACGTCCACCGGTCCGGAGTCGGCGGAATCAATCCACACCGCGTCGTCGGCTGCCGCCAACGGCGCGTCCGTACGTGTACTGTCGATCCGGTCTCGCGTCTCCAGCAAGCCCCGCACGCTGGCCAGATCGACACACTCCCCGTCCTCCCGCCGTTGCTTCCATTTGCGGAGGGCGCGCGTTTCCAGCGGCGCGTCCAGGTACACCTTCAACTCGGCCTCCGGCCAGACCACCGTGCCAATGTCGCGCCCCAGGGCAACCACGGCGCCTTGCCCAATCACCCGTCGCTGCTCGCCCAGCAGGTGAGCGCGGACTTCCGGTAGCCGCGACACGTCCGAAACAATGGCCTCCACCTTCGCGCTGTACACGCCCTCGGTCACGTCTTCGCCCTCGGATAGCACCCGCGTGCGATATGCGCCGTCGGCCTCCGGACGGAAAGCCAGATCCAAATTCGCAATCGCCGCCAGCACCTCGTCGGCGTTTTCCGGGTCTGCGCCCGCTCGCAGCGCCGCCAGCGCCGCCGCGCGGTAGAACAGCCCGCTATCCACGCACACGTACCCGCATCGCTCTGCAAGCAACTGTCCGACAGTGCTCTTCCCCGACCCCACGGGTCCATCGATCGTGACGACCGGCGCTGACATAAGGCGCACCAAACCCGCAGACTTTCTCGGGGACGGCCGCCCAGTATAAAAACAGCTCACGCTCCATCTTCGCCGCGCTCCTTCGTCGCGGCGAACCCCGCATGTTCCATCTCTGGCGCATCCTGTCATCGAAGTGTCCAACCGAATCACGAGCTTGACCCCCAGCTACCAGAACGCCGGGCTCGTATTCCTCGTGCGCCACACCGCAGTCGCTACCCATTGCGAACCTCGGCTCCAAGTGCAAGCATGGACGTATCGAACTGGTACATGGGCGGTAGATAGACCAATTGCAATGGCTACGGACGCCGCCCCGCTGACCCGAGACGACCTGCGCGACGAACTACAGCGCGCACTGACGCACTATGCGACCAAGGCCGATCTGGCTGAGTTGCGCGACGAGTTGCATCGCACCCTGGCGCTCTACGCGACGAATGCCGATTTGGCCGACTTGCGAGCCGAACTCCACGCGACGCGCGCTGAATTCAAATCGGACCTCCATAGCCAGACCCGCTGGATGGTGATCGCCGTCTTTGGATCGGTCAGCGCCGCCGCCGCCGCCACTGGACTCATCGTCCGATTCTTCGGCTGAGCGCCTGGCGCGAGCGACAGAGCATCCCGGATTAAGTCCACCACGCCCGAGTCCCACGATTCTCGAACAGATTTCCCCCAGGCTGTGAAGGGAATCGCGTCCGGCCCCTAAACCCCAATTGATGGCTGGAAGACAACTCGGCTTGATTGGGAATTGGACAAAGGAAACCACCTCGGTCGCCTGTCGCCTACACTCGGAAGATGCTCCGTTACTCGCCTCACTGCCCTTGCCTGACGTAACCGTCGCTGACGCCATCGCCGGCTTCTTGGCCCAGCAAGGCGTCAACCGTGCCTACGGCGTCACCGGCGGCGAAATGCTTCCGGTGCTTGACGCCCTCCAGCGCCACGGCGTCGAGTTCATCCTGACCCACCACGAGGCGGCCGCCGCCTACATGGCCGACACCGAAGGCCAGCTTACCGGCCGGCCCGGTGTTTGCGTCAGCACCCTCGGACCGGGCGCCGCCAACCTCTTCGCCGGCTTGGCCCAGGCCACCCTCGAGCGTTCGCCGGTCCTTGGCATCACCGCCGACGTCACGCCCCACGAAGCCGCCGGCCAGCGGCATCAGGTCTACAACATTCCCGGCGCCATGGCCCCCGCGGTCAAATACACCGCCCGTGTCACCCCGGACAATCTGGCCACGGTCTTGCCGGCAGCCTGGTCGGCTGCCATCCAGGGCATGCCCGGCGCGGCTCACCTCGCCGTTCCCAGCTCCACCGCTACGCTCCCCGCCGCGGCAACTCCTGACTCATCCGGGAACCACTCGGCGCCCCCACCGGCCATCCCACCCGCGCTGCACGACGTCGAGGCATGCCTGGCCCGAGCCAGCCGCCCCGTCGCCGTCCTCGGCCTGGAAGCGCGCACGCCGGCCATCGCGAAGCACCTCGCCCAACTGGCAGACATGGCCGACATTCCCGTCGTTACCCAGGTCAAGGCCCGCGGCTGGTTTCCGGGTAACCACGCCCTCCATGCCGGCACCCTGGCCTCGTACGGATCGCGCGGCGTATTCAATCTCATCGGCGGCGCCGATTTGGTGCTGGGCGTCGGCCTGGACGGCGTTGACCTCATCTGGCCCTGGGACGGCCCGGCCGGCTTCAATCTCACCGCCTACGACATGCCAGACGGCTCGCTGCCGCACACCCCGGTCGTCGGCGATGTGGCCGCCATGCTGAAGCGCCTGGCTGGAGTTGACCGTCCCGCGCATCGCGCAGACGCGGCTGACCGCGCCTCGCAAGCCCGCCGCGCCGCCCGAGCGGACCTCCAGGCGGGACCTGCCGGTACCGATCACCCGGCCGACGCCCCGTCCGACGGTATCGCCGTCGACCCGCTCTTCCAGGCCATTCGCGCTGTCGCCCCGGCTGACACGGCCCTGGTCTCGGATGTCGGCATGCACAAGCTCTATCTCGCCCAGTATTGGGACGCCCCCGCGCCCGACACCTACTTCGTGGCCAACGGCCTGTCCGGCATGGGCTGGGCGCTCCCCAGCGCCCTGGGTTTCAAACTCGCGTGCCCCGACCCTGCCGCCCTGGCCGTCACTGGCGACGGCGGCGCCCTGATGTTCGCCGGCGAACTCGGCACCCTGGCCCGTCTGCGGCCGGCGGGCCTTGTCTACCTGGTGCTCGTTGACGCCTCCCTCGCCCTCATCCGCCTCAAAGCCGAAGAGCTCGAACACGACCCGCTGCCCAATGACTTCGCTCCGCCCGACTTCGTCGCCCTGGCCCAAAGTTTCGGTCTCAGGGCGGAGAGTGTGGATTCCCCGGAGGGCGCCGCTACAGTGGTACGTGACGGCCTTACGGCCTCGGAGCCGCTCGTTGTCGAGGCGCCCATCGACTACGGCGCCTACCAGCGCATGACCTGACCGCCCTCCTGTATGGACCGATCGAACTCGTGAGCATCGGCACCCTTCGTCGAGATCTCCTGCGCGGACCGCTGCGCCTTCTGGCCTGTGCGGCGGCGCTGACGCTCGTCGTCACAGCGCCGGCCTCGTCCCGGGCCGATGTGCTACCCCTTCAGACCGGCCAGACCATTCGCATCGAAGGCCAGGGCTGGGGTCACGGCGTCGGCATGTCCCAGTGGGGCGCCCGCGGTCGGGCCCTGGCCGGGCAGTCCGCTGACGACATCGTCCGCGCCTACTACACCGGCATCGACATCACCGATTCCCCAACCGATCAGACCCCAATCCGCGTACTGATCGACCGCAACTACCGGCCAGCGGCGATCGACGGCTCCGCAGCCTCCTCCAACGGGCTTTCGGGCGACATCGTCGGGATCGGCGGCCAATGGGCTATTTCGGGAGTCACTAATCCGCTGCCGCCCGGCGCCAGACTGCGACTGCTCGACCACCCGGGCGTCCACCGAATCACCGTTCGCCTGATCGACGCCGCGGGCGGGCACATACGTGACTTCGACCTCCCCGGCCAGATCGAAGTCGTCCCCCTTGAGCCCCACTCCCGCCTGCTGGTGCACTACAAGTACACCACCGAGGCCGAGGGCTTGCCCGGCCAGTACTACGACGTCTACCGCGGGTCCGTACGCGTCTATCAGGACGCCGAAGGCCTGGTGGATACCGTCAACGTGGTATCGCTCGAGGACTACCTGCTCGGCGTCGTGCCGGCCGAAATGCCGTACCACTGGCCCGCCGAGGCCCTCAAGGCCCAGGCCATGGCCGCCCGCACCTACGCGCTGATCAGCCTCGATTCGGGTAACCCGATCTTGGATGTCTTTGATACGACCCAGGACCAGGTCTATCTCGGCGTCAACCACGAGAGGCCGGAAACCACCGCCGCCGTTCAGGCCACCGCCCGCCGAGTATTGACTCATGACGGCCAGCCCATCATTTCGTACTTCTTCAGCGCGGCAAACGGACGTACCGAGGCCAATGAGCACGTGTTCGGCGGTCAACCGGTTCCGTACTTGCGCTCCGTCGTCGACCTTGATCCCAACGGCCGGCCCTGGGACGCCGATTCCCCGCTGAGCACCTGGTCCACCCCCGAATTCTCCGCCGGTCTCTTGCAGGGCCTGTATCACGAATCGATCGGCACGCTCGAATCGCTGGACTTCAGTAACCGCTCACCGACCGGTCGATTGATCATCGTCGGTCTCAACGGCCAGCGCGGTCGTCAGACCATCAGCGCCTGGGACTTCGCGCTGCGCTTCAATCAGCGCACCCCACGGGAAGCCGGGCTGATCTACAGCACAAGATTCGCGATCGTCCGCGACTACCCGCTGATCGAACGCGTCGAGCCTCTCAATCTGCCCGGCGGGCAGTCCATCTACTTCGACGAGACCGGCCACAACGTGCGCCATGGTTTCCTCAAGTACTTCAATGCCCGCGGCGGCGTGGCCGCATTTGGTCTCCCACTCACCGAGGAGGTCGTCCAGAACGGCCGCACCGTCCAGTACTTCGAGCGCGCCCGTTTCGAGTACCACCCCGAACTGGCCGGCACGCCCTACGAGACCCAGCTCGGCCTACTCAACGACGCGCTCACCGCCCCACGCCGCCCATTTGCCGGCGACACCCCCTTCCCCAACGTGCCCCAGCACCGCTACTTCCCCGAGACCGGCCATAGCGTGCACTTCGGCTTCCTCCAATTCTGGGAAACCCAGGGCGGCCTCGAACGCTTCGGCTATCCCATTTCCCAGGAGGTCGTCGAGCACGGACGCACCGTCCAGCACTTCCAGCGGGCTCGGCTGGTGTGGGTGCCCGAGGCTCCGTCAGGCCAGCAGGTCCAGATAGCCAAGGTCGGCAGCGAATACATGCGCGCCTTCGGCCTCGCCCCGCCGATCTAGGGCTACGCGCCCGCCACCGACACAGCCGCCTCGTTTGCGTTCGCTGCGCCTTGCCCAGACGTCAGCGCCATCGGAAAGCGTGGGCAGGAACGCGCTCGGCTCCCTATACTCATCTCACTGGCGCAACCGGCGGGAATCTGTGATGCCGCTCAGTCTCTACGAGCAACTGGAGATTGAGGCGCTGCGAGCTACGGAGACGTCAAGAACGCGTCGAGAGACCGTACCCGCCATTGAAGACATCCTCTATGAGCCTTTCCCGGTTCTTGACCATGGCTTCGTTCGGGTGGTCGACTACATGGGCAGCGACAGCGCCGTCGTGCAAGCGGCTCGTGTTTCCTATGGGACAGGCACGAAGCGAAAGCGCCAGGACGCCGGGCTCATTCGATACCTCATGCGGCACTGGCACACCACGCCGTTCGAAATGTGCGAAATCAAGTTCCACGTCAAGCTGCCCATCTTCGTCGCCCGCCAGTGGATCCGGCATCGCACCGCCAGCGTCAATGAGTACTCCGCCCGCTACTCCATCCTCGACAATGAGTTTTACATCCCCTCCCCTGAGAACCTTGCCGCTCAGTCAACCAGCAATCGACAGGGACGTGGCGAGGTTCTCAAGGGCGATGAAGCCAAGCGAGTCTTCCACCTGCTTCAGACGGACTCACAGCGGGCGTACGCCCACTACGAGGAAATGCTCAACGAAGACGCCCAGGGTAATGTACGAGACGAGTCGCGCAAGGGCCTTGCCCGTGAATTGGCCCGCATGAATCTCTCACTCAACTTCTACACTCAGTGGTACTGGAAGGTGAACCTGCACAACCTGCTGCACTTTCTCTGGCTGCGCAGTGACGCCCACGCGCAATTCGAAATCCGTGCTTACGCGAATGTGATGTTGGAAATAGTCCGCCGGTGGGCTCCTATCGCCTTCGCTGCCTTCATGGACTACCGCAAAGGCAGCGTAAACCTGTCTGCAAAGGCAATGGAGGTTGTACGGCTACGGCTTCAAGGCCAGCCGGTTTCCCGCAAGGACGTCGGCATGTCGCTGACCGAATGGCGGGAATTGCGCAATCTGCTCAAGGAAACTTGGTACCAGTATCAGATGCCTATTTCCACGATAGCACCAGTAGCCTCAGACTATCCCGAAAGCGCGCCCAAAGTTCTCGGTCTTGATGACTCCACGAATGGACGCGCTGAAAGAGGGGATGGACTGACCATCCATCAAGAAACTTCAAGGGACATGCATATTTCTCGCGACATATCGTGGCCGAGCTACTCCGAGCTTTCGGCGCAGAGAAATGGAAGCGTGTCGTACGAATCTGTGGAGTCAATGGAGTTTAGTGAGCAAAGTGACCTTTGGTCTGACGATGAAGCACTCTCGAAAGACGATGAGAGAGTACGAGTCTTCGAGTCCGCTTAGGACCTAGTATAGTAACGCTAAATTCCGTCCAAGATCGGTCAGCCAGCGTATCTGAGAGCCGAGTTTGTCACCTGAGTTTAGTTATCCAATCACCTAATGGGATCATATAGTATCAGTGTTTATTTTCACTTTCTCTCCGCAATTGCGACGCAATAGACGTAGAGGCCTCGTCGCTCGCGTGCCGCAGCTTTCTCGGAGGCTACCCGTCGCCTATTCGTTGAACGCCGGAAAGTAGTCCTGAATCGTGTCCGCGTCGTACCCCGCCGCCGGGTACTCGTACTCATTCCCCTCGTAATTCCGCACCACGATCTTGTCGTCCGTGAGCTCCACGATCCGCGACGGCGACACCGGGATCTTCCCGCCCCCGCCCGGCGCGTCGATGATGTACTGCGGCACACCAAACCCGGTTGTGTGCCCCTGGAGGGCCTCCATGATCTCCAGGCCCTTCTGCACCGACGTGCGGAAGTGGTCGGTCCCTTTCACCAGGTCGGCCTGGTAGATGTAGTACGGCTTCACCCGAGCCTTCAGCAACTCGTGCATCAGCTGTTTCATCGTCTCGGGATCGTCGTTCACGCCTCGCAGCAGCACCGTCTGGCACCCAACCGGAATCCCGTGATCCACCAGCCGCCCGCAGGCCTCGCGAGCCTCCGGCGTGAGCTCACGCGGATGGTTGAAGTGCGTGTTCAGGTAGAACGGCTGATACCGCGCCAGCATTTCGCACAGTTCGTCAGTGATCCGGGCCGGGTTGACACACGGAATCTTGGTCCCCATGCGGATGAGTTCGACGTGCGGAATCTCGTAGAGGTTCGAGATGATCCACTCCAGCGCGTTGTCCGTGAGCGTCAGCGGATCGCCCCCGCTCAACAGCACGTCGCGGATCTCGGGATGCGCACGGATGTAGTCGAACACCGCCTCAAGCTCGTCCGGCGGCGGCACCGGGTTCTTGCCGACTTTCCGCTTCCGCGTGCAGAACCGGCAGTACATCGCGCAGGTGTGCGTGACGACAAACAGCACACGGTCCGGATACCGGTGGGTGAGATGCTTCACCGGCATGTCGTCTTCTTCGTCCAGCGGATCGTCTTCCAGGAATGCGGAATCCTCGAACTCCACCGCATCCGGCATCTGCTGGATGTAGATGGGGTCGCTGGCGTCCATCTCCTCGATGAGGCTCAGGTAATACGGCGTCGTGAAGAACGGATATTCCTTGGCGACGGCCTCCAGCCGCTCGTATTGCTCCTCGGTCAGGCCGGGAATCGACCGCACGTCGCGCACGCCCTGCGCAAGCTGTTCCTGCCATTCGGCGCGTGGACGGCGGACCTTTGGCGGCATGGTTGCTGTAATCCTCCGAAACACGCCCGCCCGTCGCGGCGAGACGCCCTGTCTGACCGCCCCAAGCCTACGAAATGCCACGCGCCCCGTCGGCCCGCCCGGGGTTTTCGCTGAAAAACCGGCATAAACTTGGCCGCGCGTACGCGCGATGCTACGTTTGGGAAGAGCAGTTGGGCCCGGCCAGGAGCCCAGCGCGAACCATCCAACGACCCGCCAGGATTGTGTTTCTTGGCGACCATCGCCGGGAGACACATAGCCTGCGAATGACTGCCACCAACGGCCAGACCACCCTTTCCATTCGCGACCTGCACGTCTCCGTGGAAGACGCCGAAATCCTGCGAGGCGTCACCCTGGACGTGCCTGCCGGCGAAGTGCACGCCCTCATGGGCCCCAACGGCTCGGGCAAGAGCACGCTGGCCAATGCCCTCATGGGCCATCCCGCCTACGACGTGACCGCCGGCCAGGTCCACTTCAAGGGCCGGGACGTGCTGGATCTCGAAACGGATGAGCGCGCCCGCCTGGGCATGTTCCTGGCTTTCCAGTACCCCGCCGAAATCCCCGGCGTGCGGGTTGCCAGCTTCCTGCGCCTGGCCTTGAACGCACGACGAGAGAGCGAAATCTCGGTCATGGCGTTCCGCCGGCTGCTGCTGGAGAAGATGCAGATGCTGCGCATGGATCCCAAGTTCGCCTCGCGCTATCTGAACGAGGGGTTCTCCGGCGGCGAAAAGAAGCGCAACGAGATTCTTCAGCTTGCGGTGTTGGAGCCCGAACTTGCGATACTTGACGAGACGGACTCAGGCCTTGACATCGACGCGCTGCGGATCGTCGCCGACGGTGTGAATCGGTTGCGGGGCTCAGATCTCGGGGTACTGGTGATCACGCACTACCAGCGGCTGCTGAACTACATCGAGCCTGACCGCGTGCACGTCCTGATCGATGGTCGCGTGGTCGAGTCGGGTGGCAAGGAACTGGCCGAGCGCCTCGAGGCCGAGGGCTACGAGCGCTACGGCGCCGCGACGACCAGCGAGGACGCATAACCATGGCAGTCAAGGACATCGAACAAGTCGGGCTCGACACCTATAAGTTCGGGTTTCACGACGACATCCAGCCCGTCTACACCTCGCCCAAGGGCCTGAGCGAGGACGTCGTCCGGGAAATCTCGCGCCAGAAGGACGAGCCGGCCTGGATGCTGGACTTCCGGCTGGAGGCGCTGCGCCAGTTCGAGCGCAAGTCCATGCCCACCTGGGGCGCCGACCTTTCGCGCATCGACTTCGATGACATCCACTACTACATCCGTCCGCAGGACCGACAGGCCCGATCGTGGGATGACGTCCCCGAGGACATCAAGTCCACCTTCGACAAGCTGGGTATCCCCGAGGCTGAGCGCAAGTTCCTGGCCGGCGTCGGCGCGCAGTACGACTCCGAGGTCGTCTACCACAGCATCCGCGACGACCTGGAAGAGCAGGGCGTGATCTTCCTGGACATGGACTCCGGCCTGCGCGAGCACGAGGACATCGTGCGCGATTACTTCGGCACGGTCATTCCAAACGGCGACAACAAGTTCGCGGCGCTGAACAGCGCGGTGTGGAGCGGCGGCAGCTTCGTCTACGTGCCCGAAGGCGTACGCGTGGATATTCCACTGCAGGCCTACTTCCGCATTAACGCCGAGAACATGGGCCAGTTCGAGCGCACCCTGATCATCGTCGAGCCTGGCGCCTACGTGCACTACGTCGAGGGCTGCACGGCCCCGGTTTACGCCACCGACTCCCTGCACTCCGCCGTCGTCGAAATCATCGTCAAGGAAGGCGGGCGTTGCCGCTACACCACCATCCAGAACTGGTCGACCGATGTCTTCAACCTGGTCACCAAGCGCGCCGTTGCATACCGCGACGCCACCATGGAATGGGTGGACGGCAACCTGGGCAGCAAGGTCACCATGAAATACCCGGCCGTCTACCTGATGGAACCGGGCGCGCACGGCGAGGTGCTGTCCATTGCCTTCGCCGGCGAGGACCAGCATCAGGACGCCGGCGCCAAGATGGTGCACGCCGCGCCCGACACGTCGTCCCTGATCACCTCAAAGTCAATCAGTCGCAAGGGCGGTCGCACCGCCTACCGCGGCTATGTGCAGGTGATGCCCGAGGCCGAACGCTGCCGCTCCAACGTGGAATGTGACGCCCTGCTGATCGACGACCGCTCGCGCTCCGACACGTATCCCTACATGGACATCGAGGAGAGCGACGTCGCCATCCAGCACGAGGCCACCGTCAGCAAGGTCAGCGATCAGCAGCTGTTCTATCTGATGAGCCGCGGACTGACCCAGGAGCAGGCCATGGCGATGGTCGTCAGCGGGTTCATCGAGCCGATCGTCAAGGAGTTGCCGATGGAGTACGCGGTTGAAATGAACCGCCTCATCGAACTCCAGATGGAAGGCTCGATCGGCTAGCGTTACTGACCAACGTTGCCGACACACTCAAGCACGGGCCGTCCCGCCGGCTGATACCGTCTCGCCCACGTCAATGACAAGCACAACCCGCGACCTGATTGCCGACCTGTCAACGTCACACGGCGAGCCTGGCTGGCTGCGCGAACGACGCGCCGCCGCCTGGCACGTCTACGAGACGACTCCCGCCCCAACCTGGAGCGACGAAGAGTGGCGGCGCACGGACACCAGTTGGGTTGACTGGGACGGCGCGGCCCCGGCCGCCAACGGGGCTGATCCGGCCAGGCTCGCCCTGCCCATGGAAGTCTCAAGCGCCAGCGCGCTGCTGCGACAGCGCGGAAGCATGGTCGAGGTGCTGTACACCTCGCCGGAAGCCCGAGACGCGGGCGTAACCGTCGTCAGCCTGGCGGCGGCGGCGGACACGGACGGCGCCACGGTCGCTGACCGTCTGGGCACGGATCTTGCGCCACCGTCAGCCGGCAAATTGCAGGCGATGAATGCCGCGCTGTGGAGCGGCGGAGCGTTCGTGCGCGTTCCGGAAGGGGCGAAGTTGACCGCGCCGATCGTGATCGTGATCGACGCCGCCGACCAACCGATCTTTCCGCGCACGCTGGTTTCCACGGGCGCCGGATCGTCGGCCGACGTGCTCGAGTGGTGGCGTTCGAGTCAGGCGGCAACACTAGGCTTTGCGAATGGCTGTGTGGAACTGTTCGTCGGGGCCGGCTCGAAGCTCAGCTACACGCACGTGCAGGCCTGGGGCAGTCACACGGGCAGCTTTCTCACGCAGTACGCAAGCGTCGCGCGCGACGCCGAACTGGCGACAACCAACGTGACGCTCGGGGGACGCTTCCACAAGGGAGCCATAGCCGCCACGTTGACCGGTCCGGGCGCCAACGTGCGGTTGAACGGCATGGCCTACCTGGACGGTGAACAGTTCGCCGATCACCACACGCTCCAGGACCACCGAACCACGGACGCGGCCAGCGACCTGCTATACGTGAACGTGCTTGACGGCTCGGCGCGGTCGGTTTACGCCGGAACCATCATGGTTCAACCGCACGCGCAGCGATCCAACGCCTATCAGCAGAACCGGAACCTGATGCTGCAACGTGGGCCCCGCGCCGACTCGATACCCAGGCTCGAAATCATGGCGGACGACGTTCGCTGTACCCACGGCTCCACCACGTCCACCATCGACCCGATGCACCTCTACTACCTCGGATCGCGCGGCCTCGGCCTTGACCAGGCTCGCTCCCTCATCGTCGACGGAACCTTCGAACCGGTGCTGGACCGGATCCCGGACGCGACCGTCCGATCCGCCGTGCGCACCGCGGTCCGGGCGAAGTTGCACGGAACCGCCGCGGCCTGATGGGCGGGTTTGTCGACGTGGCAGCCGCCGAGGACATTCCGCCCGGCACGGCGCATCAGGTTCTGGTGGGAGAGCGACGCATCGGCGTGTACAACGTGAGTGGCGATCTCTACGCGATGGACGATCTGTGCAGCCACGACCAGGCGTGGTTGTCGGAAGGCGACTTTGACCCCGAGCGCCGCTCGGTCCGTTGTCCGCGGCACACCTCGACATTCGACCTGACCAGCGGACGTCCGCGGACGCTCCCCGCCATCCGACCGGTCGCGACCTACGACGCGAAGTTTGAGGCTGGGCGCGTCCTGATTCTTGTCGATACTTAGGGCACATGACTGTCCCAAATTCCACCGCCGACGGGCTGGACGCCACAGCGATTCGGGCGGACTTTCCGGTTCTGGCCGAGCAGGTGCACGAGCGTCCGCTTGTCTACCTGGACAACGCCGCCACGTCGCAGAAGCCGCGAGCCGTCATCGACGCCCTGCAGACGTACTACGAGACTTATAACGCCAACATTCACCGCGGCCTGCACGCGCTGAGCGAACGAGCCACGGCCGAGTACGAGGACGCGCGAGCGCGCGTGGCCCGCTTCATCAACGCCGAGCATCCTCACGAGGTGATCTTCACGCGCGGAACCACCGAGGCGATCAACCTGGTGGCCCGCGGCTGGGGCGACGAATACGTTGGCGAGGGCGACGAGATCCTGCTGACCGAGATGGAACACCACAGCAACCTCGTCCCCTGGCAGATGCTGGCGCAGCGATCCGGCGCCTCGCTGCGCTACATCCCAATGGACGACGAGGGCCGGATTGACCTGCAGGCCTACGCGCGGATGTTCGGACCGCGTTCTCGACTGGTCGCGGTCACGCACATGTCAAACGTGCTTGGCACCATCACGCCGGCCGCCGAGCTGATCCAGATCGCCCACCAGCACGATGTGCCCGTGCTGCTGGACGCCGCCCAATCGATTCCGCACATTCCCGTGGATGTGCAGGCGCTTGACGCGGACTTTGTAGCGTTTTCAGGCCACAAGATGCTGGGCCCAACCGGGATCGGCGTCCTCTACGGTCGCGAAGCGCGACTGGACGCCATGGAACCCCTCTTCGGCGGTGGCAGCATGATCCGCGTCGTGGAGTTGCACCAGTCAAGTTGGACCACGCTCCCGGAAAAGCTGGAGGGCGGGACGCCGAACATCGCCGGCGCGATTGGCCTCGGCGCGGCGGTCGATTACTTGCAAACCGTCGGCATGCCGGAGGTGATGGCCCACGAGCATGAGCTGACCGAATACGCGCTGAACCTCTTGAGCGATCTCGATGGCGTACGCCTCTTCGGTCCCAAGGACGCAAGGGATCGTGGCGGGGTGATCTCGTTCTATGTTGGCGACGTGCATCCACATGACGTCGGAACATTGCTTGATGCCGAAGGCATTGCCGTTCGGGCGGGACACCACTGCGCTCAGCCCCTGATGCGCAAGCTGGGAGTCGCGGCAACCGCGCGGGCCAGCCTGTACCTTTACAACACAGCCGCTGAAGTAGATTGCCTGGCCGATGGCATCGCCCGCGCGAAGGCGTTCTTTGAATGACGCTTGAGGACCTCTATCGCGAGGTCATCATGGACCACTACCGGCGGCCGCGGAACCGGGGCACGCTCGGTGAAGCCAATGTCGTCATGGAAGGCGTCAACCCGCTCTGCGGCGACGAAATCAAGCTCTGGCTGAACATCGACGACGCCGGTGTGATCACCGGCGCGTCCTTCGACGGTCACGGCTGCTCCATCAGCCAGTCGTCCGCCTCCATCATGACGGAAGCGGTAATCGGCAAGCCGCTGGCTGACGCCCACACCGTGATTGCCGATTTCCGCGGCATGATGCTGGAGGGCGAAGCTCCCGACGAATTGCTGCTCGGCGACGGCGTCGCCCTGGAGGGCGTTCGCAAGTTCCCGGTGCGCATCAAGTGCGCCGTGCTGAGCTGGAACACCCTGAAACTTGGCCTCGACGAGCATGCCGCCGGCGGCGGCCAGCGCGTGGAGCTGCAGCACAGCGAAACGTAGTCCGGCATGGCCAGTGGGCGACTGGCCGTGGCTGTCCGATGCGGGCTCGTGACTCAACGTCCGCGGTTCCCTACGTGGCACAACTTTCCCTCACGGTGACCAGGGCGCCGTGGCCAGCCTCAAGGGCCGGGCGACGCGATTAGACTCTCGGCATTGCCTGGCCCCGGAGCGACCGTCGAACGTTGACGCCGCTGATCGGTTCGCTCCTACGTCCGCGCCTTCACGCCATGCGGACGAACCCCGACTTGCTGGCGCTTTGGTTCGCCTACGCCTTGATGCTCTTTTCTATGGCCGCTATGGGGCCGGTATTGGGGGAGGTCAAGGACGAATTTAGTCTCACGCCCGCGACCACTGCCCTGCTGGTCGCCGTGCAGGGGATGGGACGCGGCGGATTCATGCTGGTGCTGGCCCCCCTCGCCGACCGCATGTCGCCCCGCCTTCTGCTGCCGCTGGGCTTGCTGGTCACCGGCCTGGCCTCGTTGATCACCGCCGCGGCCCCAAGCGAGTGGATCTTTGGCCTGGGGATCGTGGCCAGCGCCGCCGGCAGCGGGCTGGTCGGCCCCGGCGGCCAGGTGCACCTGGCGCGCCGCGGCCAGGGTGAGGAGCGGCGCCGCAACATTGCCCGAGTGATGTCCGGCGGCATGTTTGGGGCTTTCGTGGCGCCAATTGCCGCCGGAGGCGCCGCCAGCCTGCTTGGCTGGCGCGCGGCGTTTGTGCTGGTAGCCGTACTGTCTATCGCCATCGCCGCCGCCGTCGCGTCTGTCAGGTCGCTCGAGTCCACGGCACGCCCGCTGCCTGCGCCCGAAGGACCGGCCAGGCCGCGCGCCAAGCGGCCGGCGTTCGGCATTGGCCGGGTCGTATTGGAAGTCTCGGTTCTGGCCGTCCTGCTTTGGGGATGGAACAACACCACCCGCGGCTTTGTACTCCCCTTCTATGGCAGCGAAGCCCTGAAGCTGGATCCCGGTGGCATCGGCATTCTCATGGGCTTGGCTCTGGGAGGACGAGCCGCCCTGACCTATGTCAGCGGTACTTTCATCAATCGAGTGGGTCTCTCGTCGTCGCTGCTGATCGCCACGATCATTGGGGCAGCCGGCACCCTGGTGATGTACGCCCCGGCCGGACTGCCGGTGTTCGTGGGGTTGGTGGTCGCCTACACCCTGACCGGTATCAGCTCACCGATCGTCATCATGATGCTCACCGAGCGAGCGCCACCGCAGCGGCTCGGTCAGGCGATGGGCGTGACCCAGTTCCTGGTGGACGGAGTCGGGCTTGGCCTTACTCCGCTGATTGGGCTGATTGTGGGCGCGGCCGGCTTCGGCGTCGTGGGCGCCTTGCTGGCTGCCATTTCGCTTGCCGCCGGCGCCTGGGGTGTCTGGATCATGCGGCTCGGCGAAGCAGAGTCTTCCGGCGCCCCAAAGAGCTGAATCTCTCGGAGGCTAGTCCTCCACGAACTCGATCCGCTGTCGCAATTCGGGGATGTCGATGTCCAGTTCGCCTTCCGCCAGCTCCAGGCGTCCGTCCTCCATCAGCCACGACTCGTCGGCAAACTGGCTCAGCGCCGGGTCGTGGGTAGCCATGATGACCGTCAGCCCCTCGGTGTCCACGATGCGGCGAAACAGCAGCATGATCTCCAGTCCCGTAATGCTGTCGAGTTCGCCCGTGGGCTCGTCCGCAATCAGCACGGCCGGACGGTTGGCAATGGAACGGGCGATCGAGACGCGCTGCTGCTCACCGCCGCTGAGCTCGAACGGCCGATGGCCGGCACGGTCGCCCAGCCCCACCATGTCAAGCACTTCCATGGTTCGGGAAGCACGCTCGCCCGCTGAGCGGCCCGCAATACGCATGGTGAGTTCCACGTTTTCGAATGCCGACAGCACCGGTAGCAACGCGAATGACTGAAAGACGAACCCAAAGTTGTGGCGACGGATCTTTGTGAGTTGGGACTCACGCAAGCGGCTCACCTGGCGGCCCCGGAAGTAAATCTCGCCTTCGTCGGGCTTGTCGAGCGAGCCCAACTGGTTGAGCAGCGTCGTCTTACCCGAACCGGAGCGTCCGCGGACCGTGATCAAGCGGCCCTCGTGGGCCACGCACGACACGTGGTCGACAGCCCGGATCTCCTCCGTGCCAACCCGAAAGACGCGGGAAATGTCCCGTGCTTCGATAATGGCTTCCGGCTCCCGGGTGTCGGCTGGCGGCCGTGCGCCGATGACTTCAGTCATCGCGCGCGTCTCCGCCAGCGGGCGGTGCAAAGGGCCGATGTTCGTCTGGAACGTCCTGCGGGCGCTTCGGTCTGGAGGGCTCGTGGGCCGGGCGCGAAGGCTTGGGCGGCACGGGAGCTGGCCGGCGTCGGGCGGGAACAACCGTTTGGGCCAGTTCCACGCGCGCGGGAATGACCGACTGGTCGGCCGGCGGTTCGGCGGCGTCGGCTTCCGGCGTTGCCGCCCGCGACGCGGCAACCGTGGAGATGCCCGACGTGCCGGGTCGGATCACGATGCGGTCGCCTTCGATGTCGACGACGGCGCGTCCACGGATGCTCAGTTGGTCCAGCATTTCCTGCGGCACCTGCAAACGGCCGGTGTCATCCACGATCACGAACTCGTCGTGCGTGTGGTCGTCGCCGTCTTCGTGAATGCTCACGCGCCGAACGGTTTCCGTGCTGGTGCGGCCGTCGCGAATCGCAACCACCCGATCGACCTGGCGGGCGATGTTTCGGTCATGGCTCACGATGATGATCGTCAACCCGCGTTCCCGATTGAGATAGCGCAGGATGTCGTAAATCTGGCCGGCGGTCTGCGTGTCAACCTCGCCAGTCGGCTCATCGGCCAGCAACAGGTCGGGGTCGTTGGCCAGCGAGATCGCGATCGCCACTCGCTGCTGCTGTCCGCCGGAGAGCTGGCTCAGCCGGTGATGCATGCGGTCCTCAAGCCCCACGGCCCGTAGCAGCGACTTGGCGCGATCCGAAGCCTTGCGCATGTTCCCGAACAGCATCGGCAACCGCACGTTCTCGAACGCCGTCAGGTACGGCACCAGGTTGCGGGAACTCTGCTGCCAGACGAATCCGACGTGGTGGCGCTTGTAGTCGACCAAGTCGGACTCGGACGCCTGCAGGATGTCCAGGTCGCCTACCCGGCACTGCCCCGCAGTCGGTCTGTCCAGTCCCCCCAGGACGTTGAGCAGACTTGACTTGCCCGAACCGCTGTTGCCGATGATCGCCATCATCTCGCCGCGCTGGACTTCCAGATCCAGTCCCTGCAACGCAACGACCTCCAGATCCTCGGTCTTATAGATCTTCACCAGGTTGTCGCACACGATGTAGGGTCGCGCCCCGTTGGTGCGGTCGGGAGCCTGCGCCGCGCTCATCCCTGCTCCTCGCCGAACTTCACGGCCTCGTTAATCCGGATCTTGGACAGCAACCAGGCGCTGACGGGGAACGCCACCGCAACGACTGCGCCGAAGAGGATGTAAATCTTCAGCACGTCCGCCCACGCCGTAATGATCACGAAGGGCGGCGTGTCGCCAAACTGGTCCACGCTTAGCTGCAGGAACGGGATGAACAGGTTGCCGGTAAGCACCCCCAGCGCCGTGCCCAGCACGACGCCCAGCAGGATCAGGAACCCGTTCTCAAACGCGTAGATGCCCACGAGCTGCCGAACCGAAAGGCCCATGGCCCGCAGGATGCCCAACTGCTGCATCCGCCGCCGGAACGACATGTACGAGTACATCAGGAAGCCCATGATGGTAAGCACCGCGGCAATCAGGAAACCGATGGACAGGATCCCGAAGATGCCCACACGGGTCGCGTCATCGCGCGCGGCGGCAATCTCGGCCCGAGCATCCCGTGCGTCAAGCGGCTTGAAGCGCTTGAGCAGCAGCGTTTGGCGCAGTTCCAGGGCATGGACGTCCGGGTCCGTGTGTGCCAGCACCGTCCACGGTGTTTGCCCGAGGCTACGCTCTACGTAGTCCAGATTCACGATCACGAACGGCCCATCTTCCGGATAGTGGGTGGGAAACAAGTCGGTCCACCCCGCAATAAAGAACTCAAGCGTTTGGGGCGTACCAAAGTCAATGCGCAGCGGGTCACCGAGACTAAGGTTCAACTCGCCTTGAAACTTCTCACGCGAGGCAATGAGCGCCTGCTCGTCTAACGCCAACTGGTTCATCAGACTGTTTAGCGGCCAGGGGCTGAAGTCGTCGCGCCACCAAGCCGTCTGCGCAAAATCGAGTGGATCAACGCCGTATGTCTTTACTCCCACTCGCAGTGCTTCGCCGGGGCGCCGGAAGCCCGTGTCCTCGTTTTCCCAGAGCCGCGCCACACTCAGAATCTGGGGGACTTCCAGGTGCCGCTCCACTGGTAGAAACGACCATTCCTGCGTTTCCTCGTCGTAGTCGCCGATTTCCAGGAAGTCCGCCTGCGACCCGACCGAGTAGTACACCCGGTCATCGAAGTTGCGGTCCATCGTGGCGGCCATCGAGGCACTGAACGACCCGATGGCCAGGGTGAGCACCAGCAGAAATATCAGGCGCGTAAATTGCCGCGGCTCACGGGCGATCTGCCGCAGGCCCAAATGCATCGACACGCCAAGGAAACGATTACCAAGGAGCGCCAGACCGGCGACCATTAACGGGAAAAAGCGTAAGAACAGCAGCGTAATGGCAAACATGAACATGATGGGAATAATCACGAGCAGCGGATCGGAGAACAGGTCGCCGCCCTCACCAACCGTCACGAGTTGGTCGCGCTGACGCAGGGTGAAATACCCGTAAGCCGCGCCTATGACCACGATGACGTCAATAAAGTAGCGCTGAAACCACGGCCGGTCGGTGCTCCGTGAGACTTCTTGCTTGTACGTGACGATGCTGTGGCGGGCGGCTCCGACGGCCGGCAACAGGGTAGCCACGATGGCCAATGCAGCCGCGGCGCCGGACCAGACGAAGTGTTGGGTCGTGATATCGATGGGCAGTGGTTCTCGGTTGGTGAACACCAGGAACGTGAACGTCTTCCCGATGACCTGGGCCAGGAGCGATCCAAGGAATGGGCCGGCGGCCGTAGCTATCCCTCCAATCAGCAGACCCTCAAGCACATAGATCCCCACGATCTGCAATGTGCCGATGCCTCGACTTTTCAGGATGGCAATTTCATTGCGTTGCCGATCAACCACATTCCCGCCGTAAGGATGATGTAGTAGAGCGTGAGAGCGACGATGGGGGCGCTGAGGATCAACAGCAACAGGGTCAGGAAGAAAAGCTTCTGCTCGAAATCGAAGAAGATCGGCTCCGGCGAATTCTCGAGACGAGTGCCTTCCCAGACGGCGTTGGCGTTAATACGGATGAGTACCAGGCCGCCGGTGATGCGCCGGTAGTTGGTGGCCCGAATGGCGTCAATGTCGAAATCGGCGTACCAGGTCGCCTCGCTAAAGGCCGACGGTGCGTAGTCCAGCAGGGGGCCGAGGTACGCCGACCGCTCGATGTAAATCCCGCCCTCGTCGTACGCCGCGCGAACCGGATAGGGCCAGTAGTTGCTTTCGGGATCCTCGGGGAGCACCCGGGCCACGATGCGAACGGCTACCGGAGCCGGATCGCCGGTGGCGGGATCGGGAAACTGCATACCGACCACGTCACCAACCAGCAACCCCAGCTTGTCCAGCGCGTTACTGGTCAGGGCGCCTTCAAACAGGGGCATCCTGGCGCCGGCCGGGCCGATGAACAGGCCGGTCTCGGCAGACGGCCGCCGGCCTTCGGTGATGATGACGTTGTCGAAAAGTCCGTTGATCGAGTACAGAAACGCGAAGCCGAATCGTCGCGGCGGCGCCGAGACATCGCCATCCTCCGGAGGCGAGAGGTCAAGCATGGCCCGACGCCCTGTCGAGAGATAGCTGATTAGTTGCGTGGTTGGAAGCCCCACGGCCTCGGGAATCAGGGAACGAAAGAACCGGTCGTAGGCCAGGTAGTCCCCGGCGCTGGTCGGGGCCGTGGCATCTGTTTCCTTGTGCCGGATAAAGATGCTGGATGACGGCTGAGCCTGGGGAATCGGCTTGCGCAGCTCACGCTGCAGCAGCAGACCGCTGATGCCCTCCGCGTAGAGAGGAACAGACGTAGCCAGCGTCACGGTCACGAGGAGCCCGATCGCCGTGGAACTTATGAGCGCCCGATTGCTGAACAGGCGCTTCGCCACGAAGCGAATGATGGCTAGCGGCACTGGACTCGCTCGGAAACGCTCGGCATGCCCGGCAGCGCTTGCCTAGGGCGCGGCGAAGATCATCTGGCCCTCGTCCAATCCCGAGAGGACTTCGACCTCGCTGTCGCTCCGAATGCCGGTAACGACCGGCAGACTGCGTCGCTGCTCATTGACCACGGTTTCGACGAACGTGCGCTCGTTCAGGTCGCGCAGGGAGGTGACGGGGACCTTCAGGACATCATCCTTGATCTGCAACGTGATATTGACCCGAGCCAGCATGCCCATGCGCACCTCCTGACCTTCAAAGTCCACCTCAACCAGCGCATCGGGGATTCGCACGGTCTGCCCCGTCTGGGTGACGATGGTGCGCGGAATAGCGCTTACATTGCCACCGAATTTCACGCCGGGAAACGCGTCCAACGCAACCTCGGCCGGCTGCCCAACCGACATCTTGGACTGGTCTTGTTCGGCAATCCTGACTTCAATGATCAGATCCGACGGATCAGCGATCCCAATCACCTCATTGAACGCCCTGGCCTGAGAACCCGCCCGTCCTCGCGTGAACGTAATCACTCCATCGAACGGCGCGCGGATCACGTTGTCCTCGGACTGTGTGAGCAGGGCTTCCAGAGCAATCCGGCTGCGCTCCACTTCGTTCTCCAGGATTTGGAGTTCAAAGTCGGTTGCCGACTCGCCCCGCTCGAACCGATCAAAGTTCTCAACCGTGGCATCAAATTCCAGCCGCGCGGCCTCTTCGTTGTTCAGCGCAACGCGCAACGTGGCCTGCGAGGGAGCACCCGTGACTTCCTGAAAGCGGGCCTCGGCCACGCGCAAATCCGCCAGAGCCGCTTCCAGCGCGGCCTCGGCGTCGGGCAGCGCCGTCAGACTGGTAGTCCGGACCTCGTCGGCGTGGCGCGCCAGGGCTTCGGCTTCCGTCTGGCCGCGCAAATACTGATCGATCCTGGCCGACGCCGCCTGCACGCGGGCTCGCGCAGCGGCCAGAGAGCTGTTCTGGTCAATCTGGATCGCGCTGGCTATTCGAGCGATGGCTTGCTGGATGGTTCCGCTGCCGACGAGAGAGTCAAGGCTAATCTCCGCCTCCCGCAGCCTGTGGTTGGCCAGTTGGACATTGGCTGTTGCCGTCGCCACGTTGACTCGGTGTTCAGCTAGAGCCTTCTGCACCAGCTGCTCGGCCTCTTCCTCCTCGGTGCCGTCGTCCAGCAGCTCGGCGAGCTCGGTTTCAAGCAGGTCCAGCGCCGCCAGCGCGTTGTCGTAGCTTGCCTGGGCTGTTGCAATCTCCGCCGGCGTCGCCGGCATGATGGCCTCGTTGTACGCCCGCTGCGCGGCCCGAAAATCAAGCTCGGCGCGCTGCTTGGCCTGAGCGGACGCACGCGAACTCTGGTTCATGATCTCATCCCGCGTCAGCCTCGCCTTCTCCAAATCTTGCTCGGCAGCCTCCACGACGTGTGGAAACGGCTGAAACGTCACTTCGTGTAGCGTCTCGGCGAGTCTCGACACTTCGGCGCGTTTGGCAACGATGGCAGACCGCTTGGCAACGATGGCGGCCCGCTCCCGGCTACTGTCATCGCGTGTCTGGGCGCGCATGGTCGCGGCAACGGTTTCCAGTGCATTCTGCGCATTCACCAGATCCTGATCAGCGCGCACGACCGCGGACCGGGCCCCGGTCACGGCGGCAATGGCTGCGTTCACCTGGGCGCGGGCCGTGTCTTCCGGAGAGGCTCCGGTGGATACTGTCCCGGCCTCGAGAGCCCGCAGGTTTTCGGTCGCCACGGTCAGATCGGCCTGGAGCCCGTCCAGTGTGGCTTGTGCCTGCGCCCGCGCCTGCGCCTCCGAAACAACTCCGGCCGCCTCGGCCTTCACTTCGGCCAGTCGGCCTTCGGCATTCGTCACGGCCCGCTGCGCACGGACCACCGCGGCCTCGGCCTCGGTAAGGCTCAGGTCCACCTCGCCCCGATCTTCTCGGGCTGCTAAGTCGATGTTCAGCGCCTTAACCTGCTCGGCCGTGGCGCGCCGCAGCAGCTGGTCGAACGCTTTCCGTTGGTTCTCCAGCGCCAACTCGGCGTTGGCGACCGCGCGCTGAGCCGCCGCCCGTTCGTCGCGCGCGCGAGTACGTGCGGCATCCAGTCGCAACTCCGCGTTTTGCAGGGCCTCCTGCGAGCTCTCGATGTCCGATTCAAGGCGACCAGTCTCCAATTCGGCCAGGATGTCGCCTTGCTTGACTTCGTCGCCTTGGGCGACATACATGGTCTTGACCCGACCGTCAGCTTTGAACGCCAGTTCGGTGCGGTCGAGCGCCTCAACGCGGGCCGTTGTTCGAATGGCCTCGATGAGTTGGCCCCGTGTCACCGGCACCATGGGCCGCTGGCGCACCGACTCGGTTCGAGTGATCAGGGTGGGCGTCGGTTCCACCGTTTGAAAAAACGTCTCGCAGGCAGCCAGCACGGTTCCGGCCAGCGCCAGGGCCGCCAAGCCGATCAGTCGAAGCGTGAGAGTGCGTCGCAACAAGGCCATGGGCTTTCAGGTTGTGGTGGCGGGATGAGTTCCCGTGCGCGGTGCGATTGGCGGGAGTTGAAACCATTGTTTCACATGCGCCGCCACCAGTCCGGTAAGAATCTTGACAGAAGCCGGGAACTGCAAGACGCCATTAGCCGCGGATTCAGGCCGGTCCAGCCTGCGCCCTCGCACTGGTAGACTTTCCCAGTCCCGGGCCCCAAAATAAATCAGACCGTTTGACGCCCCTGAGCACAACGGCAGATCCGACGGCAAAGGACCAGCGAGAGGCCGCCCGGCTCATTGGCAGGGCCACGCCGCTCGGGAGGACTGAGCCGGCGGATGCCGCCAGCACGCCGTGGCGGATTGCCCCCAGCCCCTTCCCGCTTTCTCAGTCCGCCGTGGATGAGCTGGAGCGGCTCGGCAACGATCTGCTCGCCTTCTACATGGCGGCCAACCGGCTCTACACCAGCGCCGCGCGCGGCCGCGCGCCCGCCTGGGTGCTGACCTGCCTCGAACAGGGCAAACCGGAACGCGTGCGCGAACTGGGACGGCTGCGCCGCTATCGCTCCGCGCTCCCCGTCATGATCCGGCCCGACCTCATGGCCCTGGACGGCGGCGGATTCATGGCCACCGAACTGGATGCCGTCCCCGGGGGCTTCGGTGTGCTCGGCGCCATCAGCCGCGCCTACCAGGATCTGGGATTCACACTGGTCGGCGGCGACGATGGCATGGTGCGGGGCTTGGCTGCCGCCCTCCGCGGCGCGGCCAGCGTTGACGATCCGTCGGTCGCCCTGGTGGTCGCCGACGAGTCCGAGGACTACCGGCCTGAGATGGACTGGGCCGCCACGGCCCTTCGAGAAGCCGGCCTGCCGACCCGCCAGATCCATCCGCGCGACTTGCGGCTCCAGGACGAAGCGCTTGAAATGCGCAACTGCCACGGTTGGGAGCCCGTCAACCTCGTCTACCGGTTCCTTGAACTCCATGACTTGCCCAACATCCCCAAGATCGACCTGGTCATCTACGCCATGAAGCACCGGCTGGCAACGGTCACGGCCCCGTTCAAGAGCTACTTGGAAGAAAAGCTGCTCTTTTACCTCTTTCATCACCCCGAGTTGGACGAGTTCTGGCGTGGCGCGTTGGGTAAGGACACGCAGGCGCGATTACAGCGCATGCTGCCGCCGACTTGGCTGCTCGATCCCCAACCCATTCCCCCCACCGCGGCCGTGGACCCACCCCTGATGGCCGGGAAGCGTCGGATCCGGCACTGGGACGACCTGCGCGGGCTTTCCCAGCGCGAGCGGCGGCTGGTGCTTAAGCCCTCGGGCTTTTCGGAACTGGCCTGGGGCAGCCGCGGCGTAACGATCGGGCATGATGTGAACCAGGATGTATGGAACCAAGCCGTGGACAACGCCCTGGCGAGCTTCGAGACGACCCCTTACATCCTCCAGCAGTTCCACCAGAGCCGCCGGGTTCGAGTGAGCTACTACGACGTCGAATTCGACGCGGTTCATCCAATGACTGGACGAGCGCGCCTGTCGCCCTACTACATGGTGGTAGACGGCACGACCCGGCTCTGCGGGGTGTTGGTGACGGTCGTGCCGGCCGCCAACAAGGTCATCCACGGCACCTCGGAGTCCGTGATGATGCCGGCCATGGTCAGCAACGACGCCGAGATCTAATTTTCCGCGTCGAAATCCTTCTGCGAGGCGGCCCAGGCCTCGATTCGAGTCTCGACAAGCGCCTGTGCGGCCTCGGGGCCTTTGGTGCGTAGCAGGTCATACAAACCTTCGGCACGTAGGCCCCGCCACAAACGCTCGCGTTCGACAAACGTATCCACCCGCTCCCGCACAAGCCGGCGCCAGGCCAGATAGTGCGCCAGGTGGTCTTCGATCTCCGGTCCATAGCGTTGCGCCAGGTCGTCTTTGAGCGCGCCCGTGAAGCCGGGACTGGCGCCGCCGCTGTTCACGGCGATCGAGATCGCCCCATGCTTCACATATGCCGAGGCGAAGAAGTCGCAATGCGCTGGGTCGTCCACCACGTTCACCAGCAGCCCGAGGTCACGGGCGTCGGCCTCGATGGCGTAGTCAACCAACCGGTCGCCAGTCGCAATGATCGCAACGCGATGCCCATTGAGGTCTGACGGCGCATACGACTGGCGCCTGAGCCGAATCTCCCCAGCGTCGCTCATGTCCCGCAGCCGCTGGTCGAACGGGTCGGCAAAGTCCGGCGGGGCGATCACCGTGGTCGCCACGCCAAAGTCCGCCAGCAAGCAGGCTTTGAAGTACGCCGCCTCGCCCGTGCCAACCACCACGGCCGACTGCCCCTGAAGATTCAGAGCGACAGGAAGATACGTACGTCCGCTCATGGCGACGGCGGGCGCGGGATCACGGGAGGGAGAAGGCCTCTACTTGGAACGCGTGGTATCGGATCGCATGATAGGAGGGCCGGTGCCAGGTCGGAGATAGAGCAATGGCGGCCCCTCCTCAGATGACGTGTGTGCGCTGCCCGGGCGATCTGCGGGTCGAGGTGGGAAGCGCCGCGGTGGACGAGCCGGGACCTGGCGAGATGCGGGTACGGACCATGATGTCGGCCATCTGTGGCAGCGACCTCCATCACTACCGCACGCCCGCGGCAACGCGCGACGCGAACGGCTTTAGTCAATGGGCGCTGGGTCACGAAAACACGGGGATCGTGGACGCGGTGGGACCGGGCGTCGGCTACCCCGCCGTCGGCGATCGGGTGGTGGTGTACGGCATCGTGGGCTGCGGCCACTGCGTGCATTGCCGCAGGGGTGAGGATGTGTTCTGCGCCGACGCGGAGCACTTCAGCCGGCACCGGCATGGTACGAACATCGCCTACCTGTTGGCGCCGGCGCGGAACGCGCTGCCGCTGCCTGACGACTTCGACTGGGAGATTGGCGCGTTGCTTTCGTGCAACGTCGGGACGGCCTACGGGGCGTTGCGCAAGACCAAGGCCTCCGGCGACCGGCCGCTGGCGGTGTTTGGGCTGGGCCCCGTGGGGCTGGCCTGCGTGATGCTGGGCCGGGCACGCGGCGCCACGGTCATCGGGGTTGATCCTGTTGCTGAACGCCGGGCGCTGGCCCTCGAATGCGGAGCGCAAGTCGCGTTGGACAGTTCTGACCACGATCTCATCGGGCGCATTGTCGAGGCTGCCGGTGGCGAAGGGGTGGCCGCATCGATCGACACCAGCGGACACCCGGCGGCGCGTGCCGCGGCGGTGGACGCGCTGAGGATCCAGGGGACCTATGTGGAGGTGGGCGTCGGACACGATCCAACGATCGCGCCCAGCCAGCAGATCATCTTCGGGGAGGTGACTCTGCGCGGATCCTGGTTGTACAAGCGGCACGAATGGGAAGGGCTGCTGGACTTCGTGCGCCGTCGACGGATCCCGATCAAGTCGCTGATCACGCATCGGTTCCGGCCCGAAGACGCAGTGGAGGCCTTCGAACTGGCCGATGGGGCCACTGCGGGAAAGATCCTGTTCGACTGGAGCTAGTGAAGAGCCGTTGCGATTGGCGGTGACGTGACGGACAACGGCAAGACGAGGCTGGGGGAGCGGTTTCTCAGCCGGCGGGGCGAAGTGCTGGGCGACCTGGGGTTCGAGGACGATCCGGGGCGGCCAGAGCGGCGGGCGGACGGTGGGGTGACGTTCTGGCATTACACGCGGCGTAACCGGCTGTCGATGATCCTGGGGACGGCGGGCGGGTTGTGGGCGAGGAAGCGGGCGTTTTTCAGCACGGAGCTGACGCCGGAGTTCGAGGGGATGTACACGGTTGAGGGGTTCCTGGATCCGAAGCCGGAGTGGCTGGACGACTCGCCGTACTTTGGCGGCGAAGGCGGACGCCAATGGCGCGGAGGGATTGGCGAGGTGCTGCTGCGCGTTGATCTGCCTGCCGGGTTTCGGAATGTCTGGGTGGCGGATCATGGGCATCCCCTGGAGGTCAAGGCGGTTCAGCGGGGGCATCGGGCGCCGCTGGGGCTGGGGTACGACTGCCGGACGGGGCATGAGGCGAACCGGGCGTATGCGCACAGCCTGGTGCCGATCGAGCGCTACCGGGGAGGGCACCTGGCGCCGGTGGTGACGGTGATGCGGGCGGGTCCGGGGATTGCGATTCCGCGAGCCTGCGTGTCGGTGGCGGAGGTGCAGCCGCGGATGCAGCGGACCGGCTGAACAGGGGGTCTCGCGCGCAATAAGAGTTTTTTCCAAAAAACTCTTGAGGCAAATCGGGGTGCATTCTGGCAGGGTTTGGGGCGTGGTTAGGGCGGCCTCAAGCGACGGGGGTGACGCGCGGCGAGACGGTCGGAAGATCCGCCGCCTGACGCGCTCGAGCGGGGAGCGGGAGCAGGAATCGGGCGGAGAGAGCTTGGCGAGGGACCGGAGCGGGGTGGGACGGTGGGTCGACAGGCGCGCCATCCACGTCAGCAGGGCGCGCAGAAGCGGGGGGAACCGGAGGCATGGCGGGAGGCGGAACAGCAGCGCGACGAACCAAGTGGCGGACATCAGAATTCGGGTTGCAGGGCTTACCCCGATAGTGTACACTTTCTGGGAACAGGTGGCAAGTGGAGGGAGCAGTGGTTGGTGGCCAGAGACAAGGGTTACAGGTGGACGGAGTGATGGGGGAAGGAGTGAGCGGAGAGCAGTGAGAGATGGGAGAAGAGGGCGAGGAGAGGACGAGTCAGGAGGGTCAGACTGGGGCGGGTGTTGGGCTGGCGAGGTCGGGGATTGGACCGGCGCCGGTGATGGGGATGCCGGCAGTGACGGCAATGCAACTAACGCAGGCAAAGCATGCGTTGCTGACAGTGCAGGCAAGGCTGGCAGGGATTGTGTTGTCAGCGACGGGCGGGTGGAGAGGGTGGATGAGCCGGTGGCGGGGTATCCGAAACGGGCTGGGCCGACCAGGGCTGCTCCGGTACGGGAACTGCGGCGGCGGACGCTGACGAATTTGTATAACGAGCGGCCGCAGTGGTTGGTGGATGCGCATGGGGAGTTGGATGGGGCGGTGGCAGGGGCTTACGGGTGGGAGCCAGACGTTTCCAACGACCAGGCTCTCCGCAAGCTATTGGAGTTAAACTCGCGAGGCTAAACCTAAAGTCAATCCAAGTATCGATCAATGGGGATCCTTAGGTACGGATCTGACACTCGCCGCCTCCAGCAATGCTGCGAGCGCGCCTATAGGGACCAATTTTTCGCACACTCCAAGACGAAGCGCGCTGTTTCTCTTCGGCAGTGAGTTGGACCCATGTCTCTTCACTGATGCGACCCGGACTGGGACCGTCAACAAACACAGTTACGTTATCCGTCTTGTAGATGACCCAGAAGTCGGGCATGTGCTTGTTACCTAGTGAATCACGACAGTACGGACGCATGTGCGCAGGGGTTTCGCCACCAATTCTGGCTGATTCGTCCACCAGTATCTCCGTGTCATACAGGACTCTGAACGACTCACCACCCCGGAGACTGTGCGGCAATGACATCGTTGAATCCCCGGCGGGCGAGAAAATGAGCTCGGCGGTTGTCTGATCGTTGTTGCCACTTTCTAGGGTTCTACCGATCTCAAATGCGAATGAAGTGATTTCGATGTTCCTAAATCCGACGTTGGCTACGGTGAAGCCGTCCTACGACTGTGTTGTCAGGTCGCCGGACGGCCCAGTATGACTCGAACTGTGACCTGTTGAGGTAATCCGTACTGCAGGTTTTTCACGCTCTCGCTCCCGCCGATCTGATGCCGCAAGCAACCGGGATTGCACCTCGAGCAACTGAGCTTGTCTTCGAGTGAACCACGCTTGCCCAAGAACTGCGACCGCAATGACGACCGTAAGGATGAGATTGATCAACTGCTCTGGCGTAAGTGGAATAGTCGTCATGTCCCCTCTTGTGATCTCGACTGCTCGACGATCGATGTGATTGGAGTCGTCGGATGTTGGTCTTGGCGATGAGTGTCCTCTCGGTGTGGATCTTATGCAAGTCTCGCCGGCATCTGCGTCAAGGCGTTGGCGCTCCGCGCCCTCAGCTAGTGGCCTTACGATTTAGCTCGCCACAATCGGCGGTGAACTGAGGGGTGGGTGCCCCAAAGAGGCTGGTCGGAGACGCGGCCCCTAAGGAGGATGGGGCAGGGAAGAGGGGGCGGGGAAAAGCTGAATCTAGCCTGAAGGGCTGAGATGACGCCAGTGAGGAAGGCCTCTCGCGGGAGAACTGAAGGGGGCCTGCGGGGGCGCGGGCCTCGAAGCAGCCACCTGCTCACGCGAGTGCGAGGAGCGTGTCTACGAATATCTTGGCACATGGAGATGCGGTGGTGACTTTTTCCGGATCCAGACTGGCCAGGATTTCGAAGCTGTGCCGGCTCTTGTGGTAGCGGCCTCTTGTGGTGGCTCGGGTAGCCCGTTCAAGACCGCTGAGGACGTCTTGCTTGGGGACCTGTTCGATCTGCCTGGGATTGCCCGGCAGCGCATTTGGCCGGAACCCTTGCTGGTAGAAGTTAGCTAGCGCCTTGCGATCCGCGAGAAACCAGGATTCCATGACCTGGACCATGAGGTGGCATTGGTCGTTTGTTGCGCCAGTTGGGCGGGGCCAGGAGTCGCGCGTGTTCAGGTGAGTCCACGAGTTCTGAGCTGTGACCGGGGCTTCGGCATCGACCAGGAGCACGGCGATTCGAGTTCCTCTTTCGTGCGCTGTCTTGAAAGCGTCGTAGGCCTGCTGGCGGCCTCCGGCCGCCTCAATGCTGGGCAGTTTGCCTGCGAGGCCGGCCTCTTCGAGGAATGTCGCGAACGCTCGGCGGCACTCCCGATTCAGAGATTTCGACTTTCTATCGCCGCCGCCCTCAACGATGAGCTTGACGCTCACCAGCGATTGCCGCCGATGTGACCGCTGGTCCAGATTTCGCCGAGGCGATATTTCTCAAGCCAGGGTTTGAGTTCCTCGGCGTTGAGCCGTTGGAGTTGGGTGGCGCCTTCGGATTTTTCGCAGACGATGATGGCCTCGGGCGTGTCCGAGAGGGCGTCAACAAGGATGTCGGAGTGGGTGGTGACAACTAGTTGGGTGCGGGTGGAGGCTTCGAGAAGGAGCTTGGCGACTTGCGAGATTATGTCCGGGTGCAGGCCAAGTTCCGGTTCTTCGAGGCAGATGACGGGTGGGGGGGCGGGATGACAGAGGACCGAGAGTAGGCAGAGGTAGCGAAGCGTTCCGTCAGAGAGACGAGTGGCTGGTAAAGGATGGCGCAAGCTTGTTTCGTGAAAATATACTTGGACTCTCTGACCGCTTATGCTGGAGACAACATCCTCGACCAATGGATTGAATACTCGGAATCGATCCATAATCTGTCTCTTTATCCCAGGACGATTTGAAAGATAGTTCATAACTAATGCGAGATTAGATGCATCCTCCAGTAAGTATTCTTGTTCGAGGTCAAAATCCTGAGGCTGACGAGGCAGAGAATTCGGGCCAAGATCCCATTCGCGATAGAAAGTAATGAGGTGAAACTGATCGCCCAAGTAGGTCAACTCTGGGTATGTATCCGGGTCATTCCTCTGAGAAATAATCGACTGTTTACGATTCAATCTCCTGACGCGTCGTGTTGGTCTTGTAGTCTGCCCATCAGTGGCAATCGTAAGCACTGGCTCGCCGTCGTTATAGCGGTAATAGAACGTCACCTCATCATCGTCACTCTCGCAACGATGATCCTCGACCGCTTCGTCCTGCAAATCAAAGCTCGTACCCGTCTCAGTAAAGGACAGAAGATATCTGAGTGGTATGGATCCTTTGGAGTTTTCGACCGTCGTAGCCAAGCTTGCTGTTCCGAGTTGACCAGCACCTTTCCAGAGCCATTCATGAATCCCACCCCCCTTGCGGATAGTCTCTTGCAGGTCGTGAGGTGTAGAGGCAAGGAGGGACAGAGCCTGGAGCACATTGGACTTGCCGGAGGCGTTGGGGCCGATGAGGACGTTGAGGGGTTCGAGCGGGAGTTCGGGGGTGTCGGGGCCGAAGGAGAGGATGTTCCGGAGGCGGATGGAGCGGAGGAAGCGTTTGCCGTCCATGGGTTACTCCAGCCGGGGCAGGGGGCGACGGGGGAGTTGGGGACGCGGTGGGGTCGGCGTTTCGGCGCGCGGGTGAGTGGCCAGAAGCCGAGTCTTGAGGGTTGGCTGTGCGAGCTTCCCGGGCTTCGATTGGGCGTGGGCGTTCACTTCGGCTGCGTCGGACGGCGGGTTGACCATTCTAGGGTGTGCCCCGGAACTGCCGGCGTCTAGTCCGAAGTGGTGCCGTCGCCCGTTGAGGCTTCGCCCTCAGGCTGCCGCCTAGACGCTTCGTCAGGCTTGACGCCGCCGGTTGTGCCCAGAGGTTCGGGTGGCGGCGGGCGCTCCGTGATTCGGGACGCGGACGAGTTAACTCCGCCTTTCCACACCAAGCCGCCCTTGAAGACATAGTCGCCAGCGGACGTGGCGCGTCTGACGTCTTTGTTGGCTTCCAAATCGCTGCTTTTGTGCGCAGGTCGACCGAGACGTCGCAAGCCGCGCCGGAGCCTAGCGCGAAGTGTCATCGTCTTCCGAGGGCGTCTGCTCGCCATTCCGCCGGCCGTTGCGCACGCCGGCCGCAATCATCTCCAGGGTGACGATCGGCTCAGGGGGTGGAGGACGCTGTTTGACTCGGGAGACATCCGGATTGCGGCCGTGTTTCGCCAAGCCACCTCGAAAGATATGACCTTTAAGCCACGCAGAGTCTTTTCTGTCGCTATCAGCCATCAGACAGTTTCTCTTCCTGGCTGTGTCCCGACCCTCGGTGGGGAAACTCGATGTGGACATCCGACCCACCTTTAGCGAAGTAGAGCAGCGGAACAGCCCCAGTCTGTTGTCCTTCACTATCGTACATTATGACGTCTTTCAGCAACAACTCCCGCATTTTGCCCGTCTCAGAGAAGATATGCACCCAACCAGCATATATGATTCCGCGCTTAAAATCTCTCACATGCACGTATTCGACTTCCTCCCCGGATGACGCGAATGTAAAGTCCCAGACATCTTCGTGATCGTATTTACTGGTTGCCTTCATCAGAAAAAGAAGTTTGTTTAGCAACTTGTAGTTTGCTATATAGATCCAGACGATTGCCAGCACGAACGACAGCACGGCAGAAACTATGATCTCGTCTACGAATTCACCCCGCAACAACCGGGTGGAACCTGGGCCATCAATGCCGAAGTCCGAGAAATCTCGCCCGAATACCCTGTAGCCTACATACGCTATTGCATATGTCGACATACCAAACAGAAAAGCTCTAATTACAAATTCCGCCTGCCCAGGCTTTTCTTTCGCTGCGTAGCGCGCATCAATCTGGGCCCAGATCAGGCCGGGCAGGAAGATGATGGCGAACTGAACGAGGATGATGTCGATGAGGGTCAGACCTTCGACTGATGCGGCGGCCGACAGTGTTGGGTCAATGCCGCGCCGTACAGGGAACTGCGCGCTGCGTCGAACCGCCCATCCCACGCTCTCTGCGCAATCCCCGTTCGGGGGATTGGCCCGGCCACTTGAGGCCACCGGTCTTGCAGGGACAGGGAATTTTAGCAGGAGGGACTCGGGAGTTTGGGCGCCGCCGATGGTGGTAGGACGCGGGTCTCCCTTCGACCAACTCAGGACAGGCTGAGCACGAGCGGAAGGTGGGCTGGGGGTGGTTGGCCGGAAGAGGCCGTCTCACACGCGGCCCTTACGCCGGAGCGGATGCAGACGGCGGAGGCTGGGTTGCTGCGGGCTTTGTGGTTCGACACGGGCCTCCGACGGACTCCGGCGCGGCTCACCACGAATGGGGGGTGGGGAAGGAGTGAGCTGAGAGTAGTGAGCGTTGATGGTGCGGAAGGGTAGAGGGGAGAGCGCAGAGGAGTGAGATGGGGGGAAGAAAAGGTTGGTTGCCAGGGGTGGCTTGGGTGCGCTCTTGGGGTGGGTTGCTGCTGGGTCCCGGCCGGGGATGCCGGGATGACTGAGGGGTTGGTCGCCGTATCTGGGTGGTTCGACACGGTCTTCCGCGGACTCCACACCGGCTCACCACGAACGTTTGGGGCTGTGATGTTGGTTGCTCGGAAGACGGGTGGGTCACAGACCCACCCCTACGAAAGACGGGGCCAAGTGGTTCGACACGGGCCGGTGGGTGCACCGGCCCGGCTCACCACGAACGGAAGGGACTGATCAGTAGGGGAGTTGGGTGGTTGGGTTGTCCTGGATGTAGTGGGCCTGGGCGACGCCGAAGTTTTCCTGGATCTGGAGGGAGTGGCCGCCGTCGACGACGAGGGTGTGGCCGGTGATGAAGGAGGCGTCTTCGGAGCAGAGGAAGGCGACGGCGGCGGCGATGTCCTGGGGGCGGCCGCAGCGGCCGACGGGGTACTGGGCTTCGAAGAACTCGTAGCCGGAGGGGTTGTCGTCCCAGATGCCGGCCTGGATGTTCTCGGTGACGATGTGGCCGGGGGCGATGGCGTTGACGCGGATGCCGTCCCGGCCGTACTCGACCGCCATCTGTCTGGTGGCGGCGATGAGGGCGGCTTTGCCGGTCTCGTAGACGAGGGCGCCGGGAGCCACAAGCAGGCCGTGGATGCTGGAGATGTTGACGATGCTGCCGCCGCCGGCCCGGCGCAGGTGGGGCACGCCGAATTTGGCGGACAGGTAGCTGGCCTTGACGAGGACGGCCATGGCGCGGTCGTAGACGTCGGGCGGGACGTCTTCGGCACCACCGGTCACGGCTTCCATGGCGGGGTAGGCGTTGTTGACGATGATGTCGAGGCGGCCCCACAGATCTACGGCGGCCTGGATCATGGCCTGGACCTGGTCGATTTCACCGACGTGGGTGGCGCGAGCGGCGGCGACGCCGCCGGTGGCCTGGATGCGGGCGGCGCGTTCTTCGGCGCCTTCAGCGTTGATGTCGGCGATGAGGACGGATGCGCCTTCGACTGCGAGGCGTTCGGCGATGGCACCGCCGATTCCGGTGGCGCCGCCGGTGACGACCGCTCCGCGGTCCTGGAATCGACCGGTTGCTGCTGTCATGGATGCCTGTCCTTCACTGCGAGTCCGGTGGTTACGGGTGCGACGAGTCAGCCGGCCAAGCTGAGGTAGTGGACGGGGGCGAGGCCGGATTGGGTGCGCCATTGGTTGAAGGTCATGCCGTCGATGAGGAAGAGGCGGTCTTTCATGGTTCCGCTTTCGATCATGCGCTGGGCGTCGTCGGAGAAGTTGCCGGTGGTGATGAGGTAGGCGCGTTGGGCTCCGTGAAGCGACATGGATCCGAGGAGGTCGCTTACGGCCCGGTACTCGACGGCCTCGTCATGCGACTGCAGCTGGCACTGCACGATTGCCGAGGGTCGGGATTGATCGCCGCCGGATTGGAAGGTCTTGATGTCGATTCCGCGGCTGGAAGCATCGTCCGCGATCTGGACGTCTTCGTCATCGAAGCGGCGTTCAAGGGTTTCGGCGACTACGCGTTCGAACTGGCTGGGCACGACGACGTAGAGGGCCTCGCCCTGGTACTCGGGCTGGACCTCGGGCACCGGGGCCGTCTCAGTCTCGGGTTCGGGCTCGGGTTCGGAATCCTCGGCAATCGGGGGCTGACGTTCCTGTTGTTGAAGGCTTTGCTGTTGTTCGGTCAGGGCCGCCAATCTCTCCTCGTACTCGGCCTTGAGGCGATCGAGTTCAGCCTGACGTTGGGCAAGTCCGTCGTCTCGCGGCGACGCACGCGACCTGACCAGTTCGAGTTGCGCACGATGTTTGCGGCGCACCTCTTTCAACTCGGTCTCGTGACTGCCCTTCAGCGCCTCGACGGTCAAGGCTTGATTGGCTTGCAGCTGCTCGATGCCTTCTCGCGAAAGCGACATATAGAGGGCAATAAACCAACAAATCACCGTCCAGCCCAGGAAGAAATTAAGCGCGACCACCATTGTCTTTTCGCGATGAATCTTGGTGGAAACTATGATTGTTGGAAGAAAATACAGAACAATTATTGCGATAACCGTAAAGAAGCCGCCGATACCTTCCACTTGAATCGTTCCTTTCTATTCAGTCATGCTCAGGCGCCTCAGGCTGGCGCGACAGCCTTGGCCTCCGTGGATTGTGGCGAAGTCGATTCGGGCCGGACATCCGGCGATGCCGGGCCGGCGGTCCGGCCGTTGCGCGAGGGGCGGCGGGGACGGTCGCCGGGGGCGAGGACGCGCTGGAGGTATTGGCCGGTGTAGCTGTCGGGTTTGGCGGCGACGTCTTCGGGGGTGCCTTCGGCGATGAGTTCGCCGCCGGCGTCGCCGCCTTCGGGGCCCAGGTCGATGATCCAGTCGGCGGACTTGATGACGTCGAGATTGTGTTCGATGACGATGACGGTGTTGCCGGCGTCGGCGAGGCGCTGGAGGACCTGGATCAGTTTGCGGGTGTCGGCGAAGTGGAGGCCGGTGGTTGGTTCGTCGAGGATGTAGACGGTTTTGCCGGTGGCGCGCTTGGAGAGTTCGGAGGCGAGCTTGATGCGCTGGGCTTCGCCGCCGGAGAGGGTGGTGGCGGGCTGGCCGAGGCGGATGTAGCCGAGGCCGACATCGACGAGGGTGCCGAGCTTGCGCTCGATGGACGGAATGTTCTGGAAGAAGGCGTGGGCGTCTTCGACGGTCATGGCGAGGACGTCGGCGATGGTCTTGCCCTTGTAGGTGATGTCGAGGGCTTCACGGTTGTAGCGGGCGCCCTCGCAGACCTCGCAGTTGACGTAGACGTCGGGCAGAAACTGCATCTCGATGCGGTTGAGGCCCTGGCCCTCGCAGGCTTCGCAGCGGCCGCCCTTGACGTTGAAGGAGAAGCGGCCGGGTTTGTAGCCGCGGGCGCGGGATTCGGGGACGGCGGCGAACAAGTCGCGGATGGGGGTGAAGGCGCTGGTGTAGGTGGCGGGGTTGGAGCGGGGCGTGCGGCCGATGGGGGATTGGTCGATCTCGATGGCTTTGTCGATGTGTTCAAGGCCGCGGATGCGGGAGTGCTCGCCGGGGACGTTGCGGCTGCCCCAGATGCGCTGGGCAAGGGCGCGGTAGAGCACGTCCTCGACAAGGGTGCTCTTGCCGGAGCCGGAGACGCCGGTGACGCAGATGAAGCAGCCGAGGGGGAACTGGACGTAGAGGGACTTGAGGTTGTTGGCGCGGACGCCTTCCAGGGTGAGGTTGGCGCCGTTGCCGGAGCGGCGGGCGATGGGAACGGGAATGTGTTCGCGGCCGGCGAGGAAGTCGCCGGTGAGGGAGTGGGGGTTGCTTTCAATCTGGTCGGGCGTGCCCTCGGCGACAACCGTACCGCCGTGTTCGCCGGCGCCGGGACCGATATCGATGACCCAGTCGGCGGAGCGGATGGTCTCTTCGTCGTGCTCGACGACCATGACGGTGTTGCCGAGGTCGCGCAGGCCCTCAAGGGTGCGGACGAGGCGGGCGTTGTCGCGCTGGTGAAGGCCGATGCTGGGCTCGTCGAGGATGTACATGACGCCGACGAGGCCGGAGCCGATCTGGGTGGCCAGACGGATGCGCTGGGCCTCTCCGCCCGAGAGGGTGCCGGCGGAGCGTTCGAGGGTGAGGTACTCAAGGCCGACGGCTTCGAGAAAACCGAGGCGGGCGTTGATTTCCTTGAGGACCTGCACGGCGATGGTGGCGTCGCGCCGGCTGAGCTCGAGGCCGGTGAAGAATTGCGCGGCGGCCTGGATCGTCATGGCGGTGGCGTCGTGGATGGAACTGCCGCCGATGGTGACGGCCATTGACTCGGGTCGCAGCCGCGCGCCCAGGCAGACGGGGCACATGCGGCGGGTCATGTAGCGCTCGATTTCGCCGCGGATGTACTCGGACTCGGTGTTTTCGTAGCGGCGGCGGAGGTTGGGGATGACGCCTTCGAACTCGAACTCGTAGGCGCGGCGGCGGCCGGCGGCGTTGGTGTACTGGACAACCAGGGGCTGGCCGGGCGCGCCGTAGAGGATGACGTCGACGATGGCGGGGTCGAGACGCTCGACCGGAGTGTTGGTGCGGAAGCCGTACTTGCGGGCGAGGGATTCGATGACGTGGCGGGTGAGGGAGGTCTCGCGGGTGTGGGCCTTGACCCAGGGGGCGATGGCGCCCTGGGAGATGGAGAGGCTGCGGTTGGGAATGATGAGGGCGGGATCGAGTTCGAGCTTGGAGCCCAGGCCGTTGCAGTCGGGGCAGGCGCCGTGGGGGGTGTTGAAGGAGAAGAGGCGGGGTTCGAGGTTGGCGAGGCTGACGTGGCCGTTCTTGCAGGCCAGGCGCTCGCTGAGGGTTAGCTCGTCGCCGTCGACGATCTGGATGGTGACGAAGCCTTCGCCCAACTGGAGCGCAGTTTCCAGCGAGTCGGCGAGGCGCATACGGGAGTCGGGCTTGGGCGTGAGGCGGTCGACGACGATGTCGATGTCGTGCCAGAGGTTGCGGTCGAGATCGGGGACGTCGTCGAGCGGAACGACCTGGCCGTCGACGCGGGCGCGGACGAAGCCGGCGCGGCGGGCGTCGTCAAACACGCCCTTGTGCTCGCCCTTGCGGTGAATGATGACGGGGGCGAGGACCATGAAGCGGGTGTCCTCGTCCCAGTCGAGGATGAGGTCGACCATTTCCTGGATGGTCTGGGAGGACAGCGGCTCGCCGCAGGTGTGGCAGTGGGGCTGGCCGATGCGCGCCCAGAGGAGGCGCATGTAGTCGTAGATCTCGGTGACGGTGCCTACGGTGGAACGGGGGTTGTGGGAGGTAGCTTTCTGGTCGATGGAGATGGCCGGGGAGAGGCCCTCGATCTGGTCGACGTCCGGCTTCTCGAGCTGGCCGAGGAACTGGCGGGCGTAGGCGGAGAGGGACTCGACGTAGCGGCGCTGGCCTTCGGCGTAGAGGGTGTCGAACGCGAGGCTGGACTTGCCGGAGCCGGAGATGCCGGAGATGACCACGAGCTTGTTGCGGGGGATCTCAAGGTCGATGTCCTTGAGATTGTGTTCCCGCGCGCCGCGGATGACGATGGAGGAGTCGGCCATAACAGTCCAGCTTAAGCGATTGGGGCTCGGGCTGTTGGCGGCGGGCAATTGCGTCGCGGGTCACTTTGAGTTTCGGGTGGCGCGCAGCGGCGGCGTAAACGGCGGTCGAGGGGATCGGACGAGACCGCGGGCGGGCACCCGGCGGCGGAAATTGGTGGGGGTGAAGGGGGGAGCTATCTCTCGCCAGCCCGAACCCCCAGAGGGGGTTCGGGCTGGCGAGAGATAGCTTAGGCCGGTCTTTTGGGCGGGCCGGCGACGAAGGTTGGAGTTGTGAGCGGACGGCAAGAGGACTCCAGGGACGCTGGGTGCACGGACGTGGCGAGGGGTTGAAGCGGAGGCGTCTCGACCGGAAGCCGCCAGTCTGAGCCCGGCGCCTAGGCAAAGGGAGGAACCAGCCGGGACGCTCGGTGGCGAAAGCGGCGAGGAGGCGGAGGAGGCGGAGGAGGCGGGCGAGCATGGAGGTTCCGGGAGTGGGACGTGGGAAAGGGCACGTCAAGTGTACACGAGATGCTTACGAAGGGCAAGGGGGCGGAGGAAGAAGTGAGCGGAGAGCAGGGAGGGGTGAGAGAAGGCGGGGACGGCGAAGCGGCAGGCGGACCCGAAGGTCGGAGAGCCGGGGATGCAGGGGATCACCGGGTGGCAGGGGGCGCTGAGATTGACCATGGCGCTGGGTCCCCCACTCGACAAGCTCAGAGCAGGCCCCTTCGGCAGGCTCAGGACAGGTCTCCGGGGACACCAGGATGACGGGGCACGAGGGCGCGGGACGGAGGTTGGGCGCGGTTTCTGATGTGTTCAGTCGATGAGGGCAATGTGTTCAGTTTCCGGCCCGATGTGTTCACTTTTAGGCTGAATGTGTTCACTATTGAGGGCCATGTGTTCAGTGCTCGGCGGCACGCGGCCCCCTCAAGGCCCCCATCGGCAGGCTCAGGGCAGGCCGCTTCGGCAGGCTCAGGACAGGTTTTCTGGGGACGCTGGGATGACGGGGATGTGTCCACTCTGACAGGCCGAGGTGTCCTGTTTTTGGCCCGATGTGTCACCTTTTCGGCCGAATGTGTCCAGATTCCGTCCGGATGTGTCCACTTTGGCGGGGCAGGTGTCCCGTGAGGAAGGGGCGAGGGAAGAGTCGTGAGGGGTGCGAGAAAAGGGGCAGGTGCGCTCGGGATGGATGCGGGGACGGGGGCGATTGAATCTGGCGCTGGGTTCCCCTTCGACAGGCTCGGGGCAGGCTCTCCGAAGACGCCGGGAATACGACGAATGGGATCGGGGGACGAGCCGGGGCCGGGGATGGCGGGTGCTGGCAGTGATGTCAATGCCAGCAGTGCAATCAGTGCTTGCGTTGCCGGCAACCGAGGCGCGTAGAGCTCGGCGGCGGGTGCCGAGGCGTTGTGGATGCGAGGGCTATGGTTGGGGCGAAAACCCCCAGGTAACCAGGTGCGAGTAGATGCTGCGGTTGTTGCTGGAACGATTGGAGGCGCGGGCCGCGGCGGGCCGGCCGGTGATGGTGGCGCTGGCAGGCGCGGGGCGGTTTGGGACGAGTGTTGCGGCGCAGATTGCGCAGATCGACGGGTTGCAGTTGGCGGCGGTGGCGGATCCCAATGTGGATAACGGGGTTGAAGCGCTCAAGGCGGCCGACTGGGCAAAGGGGCAGTGGCGGCAGTGCGAGGGCGCGGGCGAGGCGCGAGGGGCGCTTGAGGGCGGGGCGGCCGTGCTGGCGCCGGACGCGGAGGTGCTGGAGTCGGCGCCTATCGACGTGCTGGTGGAAGCAACCGGGATTCCAGAGGTGGCGGCTCGCAATGCGTGGAACGCCCTGCGACAGGGGCGTCACGTGGTGATGGTGACGGTTGAGGCCGACGTGAGTTGCGGGTGGGCGCTGGCGCGGGAGGCGCGGCGGCAGGGTGTGGTCTACAGCCTGGCGGCGGGCGATCAGCCGGTGGCGATCATGGAGTTGTACGACTGGGCCAAGGCGCTGGGCCTGGAAGTCGTGGCGGCTGGACGGGGGACGCGGCGATACCCAGCGGACCGGCATGGCGATCCGGACCGAGCGCTGGCGCGGCTTGGATACGACACCGAGGCAACAGCGCGGCTGCGGCTGAACGCGCAGATGTACAACTCGTTCCGGGACGGGTCGAAAGCCCAGATCGAGATGTGCGCGGTGTCGAACATGACGGGGCTGCCGCCGGACCGGCGGGGGATGCACGAACCGCCGGCGGGACTGGCCGCGTTGCCTGACCTGTTCGCGTCCGCGGATTCAGGCGGATTACTGAAGAGCAGCGGCGTCGTGGACCTGGCGAACGGCGTGGGTCCCGACGGCGAGTCGGAGCTGTCCGAGAACATTGCCGACGGCGTGTGGGTGGTGGTGACGTCCGAGCGCGAGCACATCCGGGAGGACATGCGGATCCACGGGACACGAGTCTCTGCCGACGGACAGCGGATGGCGCTGTTTCGGGAGTACCACCTGTGCGGGATCGAGACGCCGCTGAGCATCGCGCAGGCGGCGCTGCTGGGGGCTTCGTCGGGACTGCCGCTCGAGACGCCAACCTCGGAAGTGTTGGCGTATGCGAAGCGTGACCTGCGGCCTGGGGACACGTTGGATGGCTCGGGCGGGCGGCTGGTGTACGGGATGATCGACCGAGCCGAGACACTGGAGGCCGAAGGCGTGTTGCCGCTTGGGCTGTCATACGGGTCCAGGGTGCTCGAACCGATCGCGGCGGATCAGCCGATTCCGGCGGGGGCGGTTGAGGTCAAGGATGGGTCGTTTGTGGCGAAGCTGCGTGAGGGTTAGGCCGTCGTCCGTTAGTTGCGGGTGACGATTCGCGGCGTCCGCCGTGAACGATTCCCAGGGGAGCGCCGCCAAGGAGTCGCCAGCGGGATGCGCGGTATGGTTGGGTGTAGGAGCGGCGGTTCCCCGTCGGCGTTTACCAGGGGCGACGCGGCTCCGAGTTGTCGAAATCGGGCCGGGCCGTTGCGCCCGGCTTTACGAGCCGCACAGGGCGGACTGCGGGTCTGAGGTCAGCACTCATGGACAAGCAGACTGCCAACGACCAGCCTCGTCACGCCCTGGCGTTCTTTCTGAATCTGCACGCATCCCAACCGCTCATGGTTGGGCTCACGATGCGGTATGAGCTTGACGACGACGTCTGGGTTGGCGTTTGCGAGGAGCTAGGAACCTCCACCTACGACTCGGACCTCGAGACCGTGATGCACGAACTAAGCGCGCTTGTGCTGCACGAACTCAATGTGCTCGAAGCCGACGGCGAGCGCGAGGGCGTCTTCAGCCGGTGCGGAATTGAAACGCTGGCGGTACCGGCCAACGTTCTTCGCCGGTTTCGCGACCCCGACGCGCCGATACCACCGACCAAGAGAGGTCTACCCGAGACCCCGAATGGCGTCTGGGCCCCGCAAGACCAACTCGCGCCCGCGCTGGAACCCGCCCACCTTTAGCCCGGAGCAGACGGATGTCTCCGCGCCTGCTTGTCAGGCTTTCTCGACGCGAGGGCTGGCATAAGCGGCCAAGCCCTCACGGGATTCTGTTCACCACCGGCAGTGGGCCACTTACCGGAGAGCGACAGTTCCACTCAAGCGTGATCCCATTCCGCGGGGGACGTTAGGAGCAATCCTTGGACCCAAGCAGACTGGCTGGGGACAGCGCGGACTGGATGCGCTCTTGGCCAAGCATGGCCTAAGCAGAGGCAAGGGACCCCGGGCGAGCAGGGGACGACGAGAACAGGCTTGAAAGCTGCGGCGTTGCCGGCCTGGCCTCAAGCAGCGGGGCAGGAGACAGCTAGTCGATGGGCTGGTGGAAGTAGAAGCAGAGGCCGTCGGGGGCGATGAGGAAGAAGACACTCATCTTCTGGCCGCTGTGGTCGTCGATGCGTGATTCGCCGGGGGTGAGGCCGCTGGCTTCGAGTTCTCGGCGGGCGCGCTCGATGTCGGTGACGAGGATGGCGGCGCCATCGTTGCTGGCGTCGCCGCCGTTGATGGCGAAGCCGATCCGGATGCCGTCGCGCTGCATGATGACGGTTGGGACAGGGTCGTCGCGGCGTTCCACTTCCGTGAGGCCCAAGGCATTCGCGTACCACTGCGAAGCCTGGTCCAAGTCCTCCACCGGGAGCGCCAGGACATCGTCCTGGTACGGGCGGGCCGCCTTGAAGAGTGGTTCGGTGTTCATGGCCGCGATTTCCTTGGTCCTGCACAGGCGCTGGGTGTGCAGCCGTGTCACGTCAGAGCGTACTACCGGGATTGCGGGCGGTTGCCGGTCAGACTTTGTGGTAGCGGAAGCAGGTGACGAGGTGGTCGTTGACCAGGCCGGCGGCTTGCATGAAGGCGTAGCAGATGGTGGGGCCGACGAACTTGAAGCCACGGCGATTGAGGTCACGGCTCATGGCGCGGGAAACGTCGGTTTCGGCTGGGATGTCGTCCAGGGTGCGGAAGGCGTTGCGTTGCGGGCGGCCGTCCACGAAGGACCAAATGAGCGTGTCCAGCGAGCCGAGTTCGTCGATGGCTCGCAGCGCCGCCCGGGCGTTGCCGACCGTGGCCTGGATCTTGGCGCGGTTGCGGATGATTCGGGGGTCGGCGCGGCGGGCTTCGATGTCGGCGGGGGTGTAGGCGGCGATTCGCTGGATGTCGAAGTTGTCGAACACCTCGCGGTAGCCCTGGCGGCGGTGGAGGACGGTACGCCAGGAGAGGCCGGCCTGGGCACCTTCGAGGGTGAGGAGTTCGAAGAGAGCGCGGTCGTCGTGGAGAGGGACGCCCCATTCCTGGTCGTGGTAGGCCTGCATGAGCGGGTCGTCGCCGGCCCAGGGGCAGCGGGGGCGGTTCACGAGGGCTCGCTGAGATCGCGGGCGTAGCGGACCAGGTGGACCAGGCCGTGCCAGTCGTGGGTGCCTTCCGCGCCGTCAAAGTCCCAGCCGGTGGCCTCGTAGAACCGGCGGGTTGGCGGCAGGTCACGCAGGGTCCAGAGGACGGCGGCGCGATAGCCGCGGGCGCGAAGCGCCTTAGTCAGGGCACCGAGCAACGCTCGTCCCACACCGCGCCCCTGCCAATCAGGATGGACATAGAGCGCGCGAATTTCACCCACGTCGGATTCCAGGCAGGCGTCGCTCGCCGGTTCGGCCATGCCCATTCCGATGAACCGATCGCCAGCGCGGGCGACCAACACTGCCGATCCTGCGGTGTCTTCGATCACGTCGCGGCAGCGCTGGATACGGTGCGGCGGGAGCGTGAGGCCGTCCAGGAACTCGTCCGAGACAATTCCGCGGAAGCAGGCCTTCCAGGTGGCGATGCGTACAGCCTCGAAGGCCTCGATGTCGTCGGCGGTCGCGGGTCGGACCGTCCAGGGCGGTGGGCGGCTCATGCCGAGTCGCTCAGCTCGCGGGCGTAGCGGACGAGGTGCACGGGGCCTCGGAGGTCGAGAATGTCTTCCGCGCCGTCCAGCTGCCAGCCATTGGCTTCGTAGAACCGGCGGGTGGGACGGCGGTCGCGGAGCGTCCAGAGGATGGCGGATCGATAGCTGAGGGCCTGGAGGGCGGAGGTCAGGCATTCCAGCAAGGCGCGGCCGACGCCGCATCCCTGCCATTCGGGCAGCACGTAGACCGCGTAGATTTCGCCAACGCCCTTTGGCATCTGATCGTCTTCCGGCGCTCCGGCGATGCCCATGCCGATGACCCGGGAATCAGCGACGGCTACGACACGCGCGCCCGCGTCAGCGCGTTCAATGGCCTTTCGCATTTGGTCGACCCGCGTCGGCTGGACCTTGAGGTTGTCCAGGTGAGAGTCCGGGACGATTCCCCGGTAAGAGAACTTCCAGGTGGCGATGCGGACGGTCTCGATGGACTCGGCGTCGTCGACGGTCGCGGGCCGAACGATCCATGGCGAGGGTCCGTCGAGCTTCACAATTCAGTGCTCATGGCGCGGACTCGGCGGGCTCGCGAAGATTGCGGGTGTAGCGGACGGCGGGAGCCGACATGGGTTGGGGGCCGTGGAGATCGAAGTCGCCGTGTCGATCGTACGTCCAGCCGCTGGCTTCGTAGAAGGCGCGGGCAGCGGGATTGTCGCGGAAAGTCCAGAGGACTGCCGATTCCTAGCCCAAGTCCCGCAGAGCGGCGGTTAGGCGGCCGAGCAGAGCGCGACCGACGCCCCGGCGCTGCCAGGGGATGGCCACGTTAAGGGTACGCAGTTCGCCGACGTCCGGGCTTGCGGGTGGGAAGTCGTAGTCGTTGACCGGGCCGACACCGCCGTAGCCGATGAGTTGGCCGTTCGACTCGGCCAGGATGAAGCGCCAGGACGTGGTGTTGTGCAGGGCTTCCCGGAATCGTCCGACGTGATCGGGAGTGACGGTGAGCCAATCGAGATAGTCGTCGGGCAGCAGGCCGCGATACACCTGCTTCCAGACGCCTACGCGAAGCGTCTCAATGGCCTCGGCGTCGTCCACCGTCGCGGGACGGATTGTCCAGGGTGGCAGGGCATCTGGCTGGGGCATTTGGGCTTGGACTGTAGCCCAGATGAATGGCGTGATAGCCCGTGCGCCTTTGCATCCGTTCGGGCCGCAATGGGCCGCGTATGGTGGAGCGAATACTCCCCGAGTCCCCGCGCCAGGACGTCGCATGGCCCGAGTCGTCGAGCTGCCCGATCCGACGGACCACGAGCCGATTCAAGGACCGCGGCTACGCCTTCGGCCGCTGACGCCCGAGGACCTGCCAATGCTCATGCGCTGGCTGGCCGACCCGGGTGTGCAGGAGTTCTATGGCCGGCCACCGGAGTCCCTGGCGCAGGCGCACGACATCTACCTGGTAGCGGAGGACGCGCCGAGCTGGCGCTTCATCATCGAAGACCAGGGCCGCCCGGTGGGCGAGATCCAGTACTACCACCCCTACCTGAACGAACGCTGGTCGGCGGGGATCGACATCCTCATCGGTGAGCCCGGAGACCGTAACCGGGGGTTGGGAACGGAGGCCGTGCGGACGCTGCTAGAGCATCTGTTCGAAGTGAAGGGCGTGAACCGGGTCACCATCGGCCCCGAGCCGGCCAATCGACGTGCCGTTCGCTCCTACGAGAAGACCGGCTTTCAACCGGATGGGGTGCTTCGGCGCAGCTACAAGGTGGACGACCGCTGGGTGGACGCCGTCCACATGACCATCCTCGATGACGAGTGGCCGGCGGCGAAGGCGAAGTGGGAGACGGAGACGGGCCGCCAGGCGGGCGGCTGAGCGCGCCGATAGACCCGGCGCTAAAGGCTCGGGTCGTATATTCTTTCGGTACTGAACCGTAGGGTCTTTCAGCCGGCTTGGAGGCTTGACATGGCCGTCAGCACACTCCGCACGCTTTCGCAATCGCAAGTTGATCAGTTCCTGCGCGACGGGTTCACGGTCGTCCATGACCTGCTGGACGCCGACGAGATCGCGGTCCTGGCCGAGCGGGCGGACCTGATCGCGTCGGGCAAGGCGGAACACATCGTCGAGGGAATCGTCCAGCTCGAACAGCCGTTTCGCGAGGATGAGGACAAGGTCGACAACCGGGTGATGGCGACGCGCAAGCTGGCGCACATCGTTCCCGAAGACGAGGTCCTGCGGGCGCACGCGCGCAACCCCAAGATCGTGGACGTGATCGCGGACCTGATGGACACGGACGACATCACGCTCTACGGCGACCAGCTCTTCATGAAGCCGCCGCGTCATGGGTCGGCGAAGGAGTGGCACCAGGACTCGGCGTCGTTCAAGAACATCTTTCCGATGGACCTGATTTCAGCCTGGGCGGCGATCGACAACGTGACGATCGAGAACGGCTGTCTGTGGATGGTTCCGGGCAGCCACCGGTGGGCGATCATTCCGCCGACGTCACGGCCGACGATCGAAGGGCAGTTCGGTGGGGACTACCCAACGGTGCCGGTGCCGCTGCGGCCAGGGAGCGTGAGCTTTCACCACAGCCTCACGTACCACGCCAGCGGGCCAAACGAGACGGACACGCGGCGTCGCGGCTTCGCCACGCACTACATGCGCTCGAACTCGATCAACGACAAGGAAATCCCGGGTGCGCCGACGGTGCGGGGCTACACGCACATCCGCGGAAAGCGTATTCCGGGGACGGTGTCGGACGAGGTGTTTGACGTCTAGTACGTAAAGGCCCGCGGTCTAACCGCGTGTGGACCGGTTGGCGCCTGGAAAAGCGTGCTGGTGCGGATCCACCGCGGTGGTCGGCGGTCGGCTGCGCCGGAGAACATCAGAAAGCTTGACGCCGTGGGTGCCCGGTAGGACAATTAAGCTGAATGAACCGCCCCATCGGCCTAATGAGGGGCGTCTAATAAATGGGCCCGCCTTTTTATATGGGCCCTCAGTTTTTCTTCTGCGGTTGCTGCCTTTCCAATTCTCCGCGTACTTCGTCCAATGGCGTAAACGTATGTGCGGCATTGATGATGTCATCCGAAGTGAAGGGTTCGTATGAAATCACACGTACTCGCTTCCCGAGGTTCCTTAGGTGTTCCAAAACTGGTGCGAAGTCTCCATCTCCTCCAAAAAACACTACGTCGTCATATTGGCTAACCTCAGCAAGCATCTTTAGCGTTATTTCCACATCAAGATTGCACTTATATCGCACTTCATCTCTCTCCTTGTCGTACTGCCTTTTAGCTTCCTTATGGATCACGGTGTATCCGCCGTGGGCCAGCGCTCGGTGGAAGCCCCGCTGCTTCCTAACGGCACTGGCACTGTTGCCTGCCGGCGTGCCCGTGAAGTAGTAGGCGCAGCCCTCCTCATGGTCCTCAAGCAACCAGGTCAGCGCTCTGAAATAGTCAATACTCCATCCCTGCTTACGCTGGGCGTAGAACATGTTGGCAGCGTCGACGAACAGGCCAAGGCGAGGCATGGAAATCCTCCTGAACCAATCCCGCAGGCCTCCTAGCCAGACGGGGGTTCGTTGACGGCGACGAGTCGCAGCAAGCGACCGCCGGCATCGTCGGTCAGATACAGCTCCCCGTCGCCGCCCTCGCCAAACGTGGGAATCAAGAAGTCAAAGTCCGCTCGTTGGACCATCTGCCAGGCGCCCTGATCATCAAGGTGAAGCGTCCAGACGCGGCCGCTGCAGTAGTCGCCGAAGATGTAGGCACCGGCCAGCGAGGGAAAGGCGTGACCGCGATAGACGTAACCGCCCGTGATCGAACACCCAAAGTCGCGGCCGTACTCGGCAACCGGAATCTGCAAGCCCTCGGTCGCGCACTCCGACAAAACGGGTGGGAAGCAGGCGCTGCCTTCCATGATGTTCCAGCCGTAGTTGAGGCCCCCGCGCAACGGCGCCAGGGCCAGATGGACCTCTTCGAGATCGTTCTGACCCACGTCAGCCATCCAGAGATCGCCGGTGACTCGGTCAAACGAGAAGCGCCAGACGTTGCGCAGACCGTAGGCAAAGATCTCGGCGCGCTTGCCGGGCTGACTGGCGAAGGGGTTGTCGACGGGAATGGCGTAGCCGGACTCGGCATTGACATCAATTCGCAATAACGAGCCGAGAAGGGTGCTGGGATTCTGACCGTGTTGAAGAGGGTCTCCGCCAGATCCGCCGTCGCCCGCCGAGATGTAGAGATAACCGTCCCGCGGGCCGAAGGCAATCATGCCGCCGTTGTGGTTCTGGTACGGCTGCTCAATCTGCAGGAGCACTCGCTCGGACTGCGGATCGGCCCTGGCTTGCCCAGGGTCGGCGGCGAATTCGGACACCACGGTGTCGCCGTTGTGGTCGGTGTAGTCCACGAAGATGCGGCCATTGGTCGGATAGCCGGGATGGAAGGCGACGCTGAACAAGCCCTGCTCGTAGGCCTCGGAGCGCACGCGGTCAGTGATGTCGAGGAAGGGATCGTTTCGGACCTGGCCGTCTTGCACCACCAGGATCCGGCCGCGCTTCTCAACGACGAAGAGCCTGCCGCTGGCGTCGCCTGCGTGGCCGACATATATGGGGCGATCGAAGCCGGTGGCCACGACCTGTACATCGATACCCAGTCCGCTCGGCGGAGCGGGCTGCGGAGTGGCCGCAACTTCCGGGATGGGAGCCGGTGTTGGCGTGGGCTCTGGCGTCGGCTCGGGAGTCGCTGTGGCGACCGGTGACTCAGTGGCTGCCGGAGTTGAAGCAACTTCGACGCCCGCCGTGGGTGTCGGCTCACTCGTTGCCGTGGGAGCTGGCGCTGGAACGACGACCGTCGGCGCGGCTGTGGCGGGTGGGCCGGTCTGTGCGGTCTGCGACATCGCGGCCGCATCCGGACTTGGGGATGCCGCCGGAGGCTGGGTCGTGGATGCCTGAGTTGCGGGAACGGACGGTGCCGTGGCCTGGGTTGATGCCACCACTGTGGCAGCCGGTGGCGTGGGAGGCGCGGGTGAGGGCGCCGTCGAAGCTGATGCACCCGGTTCACACGCGGCAGCCAGAACAACCGTCACGAGGCCGGCAAGCGTTCGTCGCATAGCTCAACCTTACGGCATGGGGCACACCTGAACGGTGAGCTGCGTCGCCGACTTGGCCGGATTGAACAGGCGGACGAAGCAGCGCACACTCGCGTCCGATTGGGCGTGGGAGGGAGCGGCCGATGGGACGACTTGAAGGCAAACAAGCGCTGATTACGGGCGGGGGGCGCGGCATCGGGGCCGGAATTGCGCGTCGGTTTGCCGCCGAGGGGGCGCACGTGATCCTGACGCAGCGTGATGTCGGCCTGTTGGAAGCCACCGCCGACGGAATCCGAGCGGACGGTGGCAGGGTCACTTTCTTCCGGGGCGACGTAGGTACGCCGGCCGGCGCCGCCGCTGTCGTCGAAGAAGCGCTGAAGCGGGTTGGTTCGCTGGACATCCTGATGAACAACGCCGCCCGCACGGGGCAGGTGGGCCCTTTCCTGGAGGTCGAGCTGGAGGACTGGCACAGCTACATCGATACCAATCTGACCGGGGCGTTCGTGGTGGCGCAGGCAGTAGCCCGTCACATGGTGGACGCGGGCATCGAAGGGCGGATCGTCAACACGGGCTCCGTGGATTCGTTTGCGTCTGAGGCCAACGCCTCGCCCTACGCAGCAAGCAAGGGCGGGCTGTGGCTGCTGACACGGGCGATGGCGGTGGACCTGGCGCCGTACGGCATTGCGGTCAACCTGATCGCGCCGGGACCGATTCGGGTGGAGCGCTCGGAGGTGCGGGCTCGCGACCCAGAATTGCGAGCAAAGCGAGCACGGGTGATCCCGCAGGGCGCCTACGGCATGCCTGAGGATGTGGCCGCGGCAGCCGTCTACCTGGCCAGCGACGAGTGCCGCTACGTAACAGGGAGCGCGATTACGGTGGACGGTGGGGGACGGGCCTTTCTGCCGTTCTAGCCTTGCAGGGGGTGAATGGTCGCCCGTTCGCCAGCCTACGTCATCAACCTTTTCGCCCTGCGGCGGCTCCTTAAAGCAAATGGACGCAGCACGGTCGGACCGAACCGATGGCGGAGCGCAACGGGGCATGGATTGCTCCGCGCTGCGCTCGCTCGTCCTGCTGGCGGCCGCTCGGAATCCCGACGCCTTCGAGGAATTGGTCAGGCGCTACCGTCCGATGGCGCTTGGCTATGCCTGGAGCCGGCTCGGTGATCGGCAGATGGCGGAAGACGCGGTGCAGAACGCGTTCATTGCGGCCTGGGGCTCACTCGATCAGATCCGGGATCCCGATCGTTTTCCCGGCTGGCTGCGGCGGGTGGTGCATTCGCATTGCGAGCGCCTGCGTCGCGTCCCACGCGTGCCGACGGTGGAACTGGATGACATCGTCCACGTCTCCGCCCCCGCGCCCGATGCCGAGGTTCGTGGCCGTACGGCGCGTTTGGAGCAGGCGGTCGCGGCGCTCCCGGACGGTCTGCGCAGCGTCGTCACGCTCTTCTACTACGGCGAGCGCTCAATGCGAGAGGTGGGACGATTCCTGGGCTTACGAGAATCGACAGTCAAGCGCCGCCTCTACGAGGGCCGCCAGAAACTCAGGGCAACGCTGGCCCACGCCGAAGACACTCGCTGGCCAGATGCTAAATCAAACCGGGAGGAGGCGTTCGTGGACAAAGTGATGCGGCTGATTGCGCCGCCGATGACCGACGCGCTGTGGCAGGACAACCCGGGCGCTTGGGACTGCGATCCGGCGGATATCTGGGCGATGTTGTGCGCGGCCCTCATGGGTGACGCGGGACGGGTGCGCGCTCTGGCCAGGCGTTCACCCGATCTGGTACGGGCCGAGTATTGGTACACCCAGCCGCTGCACTTCGCGGTTCGCGAAGGGCACGCAGACGTTGTACAGACGCTGCTGGAATTGGGCGCGGACCCGAGCTACCGCCGGTACGCCCACGAGCCGCTGGCCACCGTCGCGCGCGACCGTGGACACCAGGGCGTCGCTCGAATCATCGAGGACGCACGGGCGGCGCTCGGGCTCCGCGGCGAGCCGCATGAAGTGCACACCGCCGCTACGTCCGGGGACGTGAATCGGTTGCGAGCGCTGATTGCCGGCAACCGCTCGCTGTTGGACCGCGGGGACGACGAGGGTTTCACCCCGCTGCATCGGGCTGTCGAGGCCGGGCAGGCTGAATGCGCAACTCTTCTCCTTGAGCTCGGCGCGCCGCCAGACGCCGTTCAGGCTGGCGGTGGAGGAAACCAGCCCGACGCCTGGTATCGCCCGGCGGGTCAGCGGCCGATCGACCTGGCACTGAAGCGCAACGACTTCGACATGGTTCGTGAGTTACTGGCCGGTGGGGCCGAGTTGACGATTGACGTGGCGGCGGCGATGGGGGACGCGGATGAGGTGGGGCGAATCCTGGACGCCAACCCAGGCGCCATTGACGCTCGAGGCGATGAGGCCGGACGACCGATGGGGGAAGCGGCGCGGCGCGGGCATGTAGGCGTAATCCGCACGCTCCTTGCACGTGAGGTCAATCCAAACCTGCGCGAGGGGCGCGACGCGCCGCAGGGGAGGGCGCTCTGGTACGCGGCCCAGCGCGGGGATGGGGAAATGGCTCGGATGCTGTTGCAGGCGGGCGCTGATCCCAACGCCAGCATCGAGTCCTCGGGCACGGCGGCGTGGATGGCAAAGGAACCCGAGCTGCGGCGATTGTTTGAAGAGTACGGCGGGCGCCTGGACGCGAGCTTGCACCTGTTGGACGGCAATGACGAGGTGGTGCTGGCCATGGCGGAAGAGGACCCGGACGCCGTGAGCACCCACGGCTGCGGCGGCATCTTCACCATGGCCGTCTCGTTCAAGCGTCGCGACCTGCTGCAGCCGCTGCTGGACCGAGGTGCGCGCGTGCCCGATGTCGTGACCGGCTGCCGGACCTACTTGTGGAACACGCCGGACATGACGCGCGTGCTGCTGGAGCACGGCATGAACCCGAATCTGCCGAATTGGCAGCGGGTGACGCCCCTGCATGACATCTGCAGCCGCGGTGGGCGCGGCCGGCCGGACGCGAACCGGCACGAGCTGCTGGACCTGTTCCTGGAGTTTGGCGCCGACATCAACGCCGTGGACGAGGAGTACCGCTCAACGCCCCTGGGGTGGGCGGCGCGGAACGGGCTGGCGGACATGGTGGAGATGCTGCTCACTCGCGGGGCGGATCCGGGTTTGGCCAGGGAGCCGTGGGCTACACCGCTGGCGTGGGCCCGGCGCCGGGGACACACCGAGATCGAGGCCACGCTTCGGCGCATGGGCGGTCGCAGGTAATCCGCGTACCGACCTGGCGGGCTTGCGGTACGGCTTTGGCGGATCGGCAGGCCCAGGCTGACAGGAGACGGCAACAATTGCGCGTCCCGCAACGCTTGGCGTACAGCCATATTCCCAATATGGTTTTCCTTATGAAGACGACGCTTAACATTGATGCCACCGTCATGCAGCGCGTGCGCGAGGAGGCGGCGCGGCGCGGGACCACCATCTCGGCTCTAGTCGAGGCCGGCCTGCGGCGAGTTCTCGAACCTGATGTCGCCGCCACCGCCGATCCCTTGCCGGAGCTGCCACGCTGGCGAGGCGGCGAGGCGCGGGTTGATGTAGCCAACCGGACGGAACTTGCCGCCGTGCTGGATGAGGAATGAGGGCTCGTCCCCGACACCATTGTCCTGCTGTACGCCGCGAACGAGAGTTCGGAGTTTCACCCCGCCTGCTACCGGCGGCTTGAACACTGGCGGCGTGATCCGTCCCCGGTGTTCCTCACCTGGAACATCTGCTACGAGTTTCTCCGTATCACCACGCATCCACGCGTTTTCCCTCAGCCGTGGAACTCCAGGCAGGCGTGGGAATTCGTCCACAGCTTGCTGGCCTCGCCTGGCATATCGGTTCTAGCCGCCACAGCCCGCCACGCAGCGGTGCTTGCACGGACTCTGGAAGAAATATCCGAAGCCCGCGAAAACCTCATGCACGACCTTCACACCGTGGTCGTCATGCGAGAGCACGGCGTCAGTCGGATCTGCACTCGCGACACCGCCTTTCATCGGTTCCCCTTCCTGGAGGTCATGGATCCCCTACGCACCTAGGGATCATCGCTCAGTCTGGTAGCCGGCTGTCAGGAACATCGGCCTGGCCGTATGCAGGTCCCGGCCATAGCGTTCGCCTTGGCGGCGGCGACGCGCTGCGCTAGATCGGGTCGAGCGGGAAGACTGGGCGGCGGAGGCGGTGGTAGGTGAGGTCGCGGGGGTCGTGGGATTGAACGGCGGGGAAGGCGACCCGGTGGACCTGGGTGGCAATCGGGCCGTAGGCGGCGCGGAAGTGGTTGGAGGATTTGACGCCGATCCAGCGGAGATTGGTGGGCTCAATACCAAGCGTGCGGGGGCATTCCAGGCTGAAGATCTGCAGGCGATTGGTGGTCACGGCGACGCGTACGCCACCAATGCGGAGCAGGGCGGTGGGTCCGAACTTCTGGGTGAGGCCCGTCATCATCGGACCGCGGATGACGAACTCAAGATTTAGTAGCCGTTCCACGATGGCACGCGCATGCACCGGCGGGCCCTGATCGGGATGGGATTTGCCGCCGATGGCGACTTCGATCTCGGCATCGTGTCCGGCCGCTTGCGCGAGTTGGACGGTTTCGGGGTCGCAGATGGTGAGGACCAGCGCGTCCTGGAGATCGTGCTGGATAAATGCGCGCAACAAGCCGGTGGAATCGCCGGGGGCGCCGCCGCCGGGGTTGTCCTGGCCGTCGGCAATCACGATTGGGCCTGGTCCGGCTGAGCGCGTCTCGGCAAGGGCGTCGTCGAACCTGACCAGGTCAACGAGGAACTGCTGGCGCTGGCCATAGACCCAGTCGGCATAGGCCTTGGCTTCGCGCCGTGCCCTGGCCGGGTCGCCATCGGTCACCACGACGACGGAGGTGCCGGCTTCGGGGATGTCTGCCCAGGCGAAGCCCGGGTTGACGGAGGCAGTGAGGATTCCGGGCTGGGCTTCGAGCTGGTGGGCACGGGCGACGATGCCGTCGAAGGGTTCGAATCCGGTCACGTTGCCGCCGGCCCAAAGCAGGGGCAGCAGTTCGACCGCCATGGTGGGACGAATCTCGCCGCGCAAGGTGCGAACAATCAGATCGGCGGCTTCGCGGCCGCGCTCGCGGAAGTCGACGTGGGGATAGGTGTCGCAGGGAATGATGACGTCGGACAGCTCGGCCATCGTGTCGCTGATGTTGGCGTGCAGGTCGAGGGTGACGATGACTGGGCGGTCGGGTCCGAGGATGGCGCGGACGCCGCGCAGGAGATCGCCTTCGCCGTCGTCGATGCCCTCGATGACCATGGCGCCGTGCAGGTCCAGCAACGCGCCGTCAACCGGCATGGCGGCTTCCAGGCGCTCGAGGAACTCGGACTTGAGGCGGGTCCAGGCCTCGGCGTGAACCGGTCCGGAGGGTTCGGCGAAGGTCCAGAGAAGCGGGACCAACTCATAGCCGTAGGTTGCCGCGGCGTCGATGAAGCCGCCGCAGCCGGTGTTGGTCTCGCGCATGGCCTCGATGAGTTCGGGGCCACGATGAAAGCCGCGCGAGGCTTCGGAAAAGGCCTCGTACGGCGTTTCGATTGGCGTAAAGGTGCTGGACTCGTGCCCGATGTTGCCGGTGGCTATGCGCATGACGCGGCTCCGGGGCGTGGATTGTGGCGAGTGTAGCGGCGGAGCGGCAGGAGACCCCGGTTGCTAGCCATCGCGGACGGGCTTGAGGCCGGCAGCGCGGACGAGGGCGAGAGCGCGGGCGTGGGCCTGTGGCGAGACCGCGGCGATTATGCCGCCACGAATGCGGGGGTCAGGCGCATTGAAGGTCCGGGGACGACCCTTGAAATCGGTGACCAGCCCGCCGACGGATTCCAGGATCGCGGCGTGGGGCGCGAGGTCCCACTCGGATCCGGAGGTTCGGGCCGCAACGAAGGCGTGCCTGCCCTCGGAGAGCATGACGGTCATGCTCATCAGGCCGTGGTAGGAGACGGTGAACATGACGTTGTCAGAAGCACCTGCATCGGTGATGGCCGCGGCGCTATAGCTGTGCTGAACGCGGAGGGGCGAGTCGTCCAGCGGCCGCGGCTGAAGCTCAATCGTCCCGTCGTCCGACTCCAGGATTGGCGTGGTGCCGACGGCGCCGGAGCGGAGGTCGGGCATGGCAGGCCGATTGACGGCGCCGACGACGGGCCGCCCGTCGACGGTAAGCGCGACCATGATCGACCAGTCCCGGTCGCCGCGCTCGTAGTGGGAGGTGCCGTCGATCGGGTCCACGATCCAGCAGCGCGACTTGCTGAGACGGTCGGGATCGTCGGGGCCTTCCTCGGACAGGATGGCGTCTTTGGGGTAGGCGGCGGCGATGGCTTCGACGATGACGTCGTTCACATCGTAGTCAGCTTGGGTAACGATAGTGCCGTCGGGCTTGGGGAAGACCGGAAGGTCAGGGCGCTGAAAGTTGGCCAGGGCCGGCTCCGCAGCGCGGCGGACGATGTCGACAGCGAAGGCGAGTTCGGTGGCGTAGTTCATAGAGCTGACGTGGAAGCGTCTGCCACCAGCATGTCAGGTCTTCATCACATGGACTGCTTCGGGCGGGATGTGGACGCGCCAGCGGCGGCGGGTGGCGACACCCATGACCTGGTAGGGGTGGGGGGCGATCTGGATCTCGATGGTGGGGTCGTCGGGAATTGCCGCGTTGGCAACTCGGGCGTAGAGGGTGCGGGAGTGGCCGAAGTCGGCTTCGTCGGTGATCTGTATGTCCAGGATATTGGGGCGGTCGTCCCGGCGGTCGGGACGGGTCAGGATGATCTGGTCGGCGCGGATGGCGACGTGGACCTGACCGTCCGTGATCTCGGTCTGGGCCGTGTGTAGCGAGCCGACAGGCGTGTGGACCGCGATTCCGTTCTCGGAGCCAATGACGTTGCCATCGAGCACGTTGGCGATGCCGAGTAGACGGGCCACGCGGGCGCTGCGGGGGCGCTGAAGCACGTGGGGGCGGTCGCCCACCTGCAGGACCTGGCCGGCGTCCATGACGGCGATGCGGTCGCCGATGTGGCTGGCTTCGGTGAGGTCGTGCGTGACCATCAGCACGGGGAGATCCAGGTCGCGGACGAGGCGGCGGAGTTCGCGACGGAGCGTGAGCGCCACGCCTTCGTCCAGGGCGGCGAATGGCTCATCCAAGAGAAGAATCTCCGGCCGCCGCACCAGGGCGCGGGCCAGGGCCGTGCGCTGGGCCTGGCCACCGGAGATCTGAGCCGGACGGCGGTCGGCCAGGTCCTGGATGCCAAGCGTTTGGAGCAGATCGTCGACGCGTTGCTCGCGTTCGGCGCGGGCAAGATCGAAGACCCCGTAGGCCACGTTCTGGGCCACGGTGAGGTGCGGGAAAAGCGCGTAGCTCTGGACGACGTAGCCGAGGCGGCGGTCGTAGGGCGGGACGTTGAGGCCGGTTGCCGCGTCGAAGACCGGGCGGTCGTGGATGGCAATGCGACCTGTGTCGGGGGTAAGGAGCCCGGCGATGGCTTCGAGCGTGAGGGTCTTGCCCGCGCCGGACTGGCCGAAGAGGACGGTGATGCCGGGGCCGACCTGGAGTTTCGGGGCGAGGCGAAAGTTGCCAAGCCTGTGGGTGATGTCGATGTTGATCACAGGGCGCGGCTTCCGGCGAGGGCGAGTCCGCGGAAGGCGATCAGGATGGCGAGGGCGATGGCGGCCAGGACGACGGCGATGGCGACAGCGGCATTGGCGTCGGCTTCCATGGCTTCCAGGATCGCGAGGGGCATGGTCTGGGTTCGGCCGGCGACGTTGCCGGCGAACATGATGGTGGCGCCGAACTCGCCCAGGGCGCGGGCCCAGGCCATCACAGCGCCCCCGGCCAGCGAGGGCAGCGCCAACGGAACGGTGATCCGCCGGAAGGTCCGCCAGGGGCGAGCGCCGAGGGTGGAAGAAACGGCTTCCAGGCGCTGGTCCACGCTCTCGAATCCGGCGCGGGCGGCGCGGATGTAGAAGGGCGCGGCGACGAACATCTGCGCCAGCACGACGGCAGCGGTGGTAAAGGCAACGTCGATTCCGGCGCCCGCCAACGGGCCGCCGATCGGTCCCTGCCGGCCCAGGAGCAGCAGCAACGCCAGGCCACCGACCACGGGCGGCAGGACGATGGGCAGGTCGATGATCGCGTCCACCAGGGCGCGGCCGGGGAAGCGTCGCCGGGCCAGCAGGTAAGCGGTTGGTGTGCCCAGCGCGACGATCGCCGCGACGGCGATGGCGGACGTGATGAGCGAGAGTTGAACGGCGCCGCGGACGAATGGGCTGGTCAGGGCCGCGCCAATGTCGGCCTGGGTCACGCCGCGGGCGATGAGGACACCGACGGGTGCAAGCACCAGGGCGAGGGTTAGGGCTGCCAGGAGCCAGACCAGGAGCTGGCCCCAGGAGAGTGGGGAGCGCGCGGCTGGGCGGGTTGGCGAAGTCAGGTCAGGGTCCTCAGGCGCAATGGGATCACGGCGACGCCGGGCAACTGCGCATGCGCCCCGGCGAATCATCGCACCAGCGGGTCATCTGGCGGGGCCGAAGCCGTGGCGGGCGAGGATGGCCTGGGCTTCGGGGGTTCGCAAAAAGGCAAGGAAGCGCTGAGCCAGCCCAGGGTCCGGGGCGTCGCGCAGGACGGCGGCGGGGTAGGTGGCGGTGACCTGGGCGTGGGCCGGGGTATCGATGACCTGCAGGCGGCCGTCGGACGCCAGGACATCGGTGCGGTACACGAAGCCCGCGTTGGCTTCACCGAGTTCCAGCTTGGCGGCCACCTGCCGGACGTTTGTCTCGAAGGAAATCACGTTACGGAGGACAGCGTCGGGAAATCCGGGTTGGCCGGTGGCGGCAGCGTGGAGGCTCAACATCTGGCGGGCATAGGCGCCGGCGGGCACGGACTCGGCGGCCATGACGACGCGGCGGTTGGGTTGGGTGAGGTCGTGGAGGCCGGAGATGCCGGCCGGGTTGGAGGCGGGGACGGCGAGGACGAGGTGGTTGGTGGCGACGGCGGTGGGGGGCTCCGCGAGAAAACCGGCGCGTTGGAGAGCGTCGAGATGGTGGGGATTGGCGGAGATGACGAGGTCGGCGCGGGCGCCGGATTCGATCTGGAGGCGGAGGACCTGGGAGCCGGCGACGTTGGGGATGACCTGAACGTTGGGGGTGGCGCGGTGGAAGGCGTCGGCGGTTTGGGTGAGGGCTTCGCGGAGGGAGGCGGCGGCGAAGACGTGGAGGTCGTTGGTGGGGGCGGGGGTGCAGGCGGTGAGCAGGAGGAGTGCGAGGAGCGGGGTTGCGCGCGTAAGAGTTTTTTCCAAAAAACTCTTGAGGCGGCGCGGGGTGTGGAAGGAAGGGTAGAGGGGAGAGGGAAGACCAGTGCGATCGGATAGGCACGGGGCTGGGGACGGGGTGCGGATCGGGTGGGTGAGGTCTTGGTGGGACGCTGGACGGCACGGCGAGCCGAGGGCGGAGACTGGACAGGGCTGGGGGCGGGTGCGGGGCGGCGGAATGTGGG
>JAJDZD010000077.1 GCA_022824865.1 Chloroflexota bacterium
GGGAACCCCCAACGGGGGTTCCCGGCCGGCGGTCGCGAGATTTGGCGGATTTTTCGGGGTGGCCGGGCGCAGGCTGTGCGGCGGTCGCCGCGTGTATTTGACGGACAGTGAGACACGGGCTCCTTCGGTGAGCTTTCCGGTTCGCGGGGTGGCGCTGCCGGGCGAGGGACCGGGGGCGCGGCGGTTGCGGGGGGAAGCGTGCGGGCGTCGGGTTGCGCGGACATCGAGGCTATTGTACACTCTGTGTACACGGCGGTCAATGGCCGAGCCCGTGAGTTGCCGGCGAGGGACGGCGGCTACCGGGCGGTGTCGAGTTCGTCGCGAATCAACTCGCTTACGGCGCCCGGGTTGGCTTTGCCGCGGGTGATGCGCATGACCTGGCCCATGAGGTACTGAAGGGCGCGGCCCTTGCCGTCGCGGTAGTCCTGGACGGCCTGGGGATTCTCTTCAATGACCTGGCGGGCGATGGCGAGGAGTTCGTCCTGGCCGCTGATCTGGGGGCCGCGGGCTTCGACGATTTCCTTAGCGGGCTTGCCGGTGGCGAACATTTCATCGAGGACTTCGCCGGCCATGGTGCTGCTGACGGCGCCCTGGGCGCGGAGGGCGAGGAGGGCGGCGATTTCGGCTGAAGGGATGGGGATGGTGGTTCCCGGGGTTGGGTGGTTGGGGGGCGGCCGACCCTGACTCCCGTCCTTTCCTTCCTGGAGACCTTTGCCTAACCCGAGAGTTGGTTGCTCGGAAGACCCCTCACCCCAACCCTCTCCCCCAGGAGAGGGAGGAAGAGCGGATGGACTCCCGCTTTCGCGGGAACGGCGGGTGGTGGTGTGGGCGTTGAGGGCGCGGCGGAGTTCGTGGACGATCCAGGTGACGGCCTCGCCGGCGGAAGCGCCAGCTTCGATGGCAGCGAGGGTGTAGTCGGTGAGGGGGCGGTCCTGGACGAGTTCGGCGACGTCGGCCTGGGGGGCGCCCTGGTCGACGAGGTCGGCGGCGACCTGGTCGGGCATGCGGGGGAGGGCGGCGCGAAGGGTGTCGACGCGTTGACGGGTGACGTGGAGGGGCGGCAGGTCGGGTTCGGGGAAGTAGCGATAGTCGTGGGCGTATTCCTTGGTGCGCTGGGAGCGGGTGACGCCTGCGGATTCGTCCCAGCCGCGGGTTTCCTGTTCGATTGCTTCGCCGCGCTCGCGACGGCCGGTCTGGCGTTCGATTTCGAAGGCCAGGGCGCGGCCCAGCGACCGGAAGGAGTTCATGTTCTTGACTTCGACCTTGACGTCGCCAATCGGCTCGCCCTGGGGCCAGACGGAGACGTTGGCGTCGATGCGCAAGGCGCCGTCTTCCATGTTGGCGGTGGAGACGCCAATCCAGCGCAAGAGGGCCCGGAGCTTCTCGCCGAATGCCATGGCCTCGGCGGGCGTCTGGATGTCCGGCTCGGAGACGATCTCCATCAGCGGGGCGCCGGAGCGATTGACGTCGATCAGGCTGGCGGGGGCGCCGTCGGCGGCGGTGACGTGGGTGAGGCGGGCGGTGTCCTCTTCCAGGTGGACGCGGGTTATGCCGACACGGCTGGTTGCGCCGTCGACCTCAACGTCGAAATGGCCGTTGACGCAGAGCGGGAGGTCGTACTGGGAGATCTGGTACCACTTCATCAGGTCGGGATAGGCGTAGTTCTTGCGGTCGAACTTGGCGTATTCGGGGATCTCGCAGTTGAGCGCCAGGCCGGTGCGGATGGTGTGGTCCACGGCCTCGCGGTTGATGACGGGCAGGACGCCGGGCATGCCGAGGCAGACGGGGCAGACATGGGTGTTGGGCCGGGCATTGGCGTAGTCGGCGGCGCAGCCGCAGAACATCTTGCTCCTGGTGCGGAGTTGGACGTGGGTCTCCAGGCCGATGACGGTGCGGTAGGCGGTAGTCATGGGTTCAAGCGGGGCTTTCGACCGCTTTGAGTGGCCCTTCGACAAGCTCAAGGCAAGCTCCGCCTTGTCCTAGAGAAGAGCTTCGCGTAACCCGGGGTTGGGTGCCCGGAAGACCCTCACCCCAACCCTCTCCCACGGGGAGAGGGAGGAAGAGCGGACGCGGCTCGGGGGACGAGGGGCGCTGTGCAAAGGTCTCCTGAGAGACCATTGCGCAACCCAGGCTTGGTTGCCCGGAAGACCCCTCACCGATTTCGGCCGAAGACGCCCGAATCTGCCTCTCCCCCAGGAGAGGGGAAGAGAAGGCGTGCTCTTTCGGGGGGCGAGGGAATGAGGGGGTGCGGTAGCCGGTGGTCATTGGGCGTCGATGGCTTTGGTGGGGGCGGGGAGGGGGCCGCGGGTGCGCTCGTAGGCGCGGGCGGTTTGGAGGAGGCGGGACTCGGCGAAGGGCGGGGCGATGAGTTGCAGGCCGACCGGGAGGCCGTCCACGAATCCGCAGGGGATGCTGAGGCAGGGAAGGCCGGCCAGCGAGGCGGGGAGGGTCATGATGTCGGACTGGTACATGGCCACGGGGTCGTCGAGCTTGGCGCCGAGGTCGAACGCGGGCGTGGGGACGACAGGGGCGGCGATGACGTCGACGTCCCGGAACGCAGTTTCGAAGTCGGACTTGATGAGGGTGCGAACTTTCTGGGCGCGGACGTAGTAGGCGTCGTAGTAGCCGGAGGAGAGGGCGAAGGTGCCGATCATGATGCGGCGCTTGACTTCGGACCCGAAGCCCCGGCCGCGGATGCGGGCCATCATTTCGTCGACGTCGGTGGCCTGGGGGTCGGAGAGACCGTATTTGACGCCGTTGTAGCGGGCCAGGTTGGCGCTGGCCTCGGACGGGGCGATGACGTAGTAGGTGGGGAGAGCGTATTCGGTGTGGGGCAGCGTGATCTCGTGCCGGGTGGCTCCGGCGCCGAGCAGAGCATCGATTGCTGCGCGGACGGAGCCTCCGACCCGGGAATCGAGGCCTTCGCCGAAGTACTCGGGCGCCACGCCGATGCGCAGCCCGCGGATATCGCGATTCAGTTCGCCGGCGTAGTTGGGAACAGGTTCCTCGGCCGACGTGGAGTCGCGCGGGTCGTGGCCGGCAAGGACGCCCAGCAGGAGGGCGGCGTCAGTGACGTCCTTGGTTAGCACGCCGATCTGGTCCAGCGAGGAGGCGAAGGCGATGAGGCCGAAGCGCGAGATGCGGCCGTAGGTGGGCTTGAGGCCGACGCAGCCGCAGAGGGCGGCGGGCTGGCGGACCGAGCCGCCGGTGTCCGATCCGAGCGCGGCCAGGCACTCGTCCGCGGCCACTGCGGCCGCCGAGCCGCCGCTGGAGCCGCCGGGCACCTTGTCCAGGTCCCAGGGGTTGCGCACGGGCTTGTAGGCGGAGTGCTCGTTGGAGGAGCCCATGGCGAACTCGTCCATGTTGGTTTTGCCCAGCGTGACGGCGCCGGCCTGCTTCAAGCGGGTGACGGCGGTGGCGTCGTAGGGCGGGATGAAGCCCTGGAGGATGCGGGAGGCGCAGGTGGTTTCGACGCCGGCGGTGGTGAGCACATCTTTGAGGGCGATGGGCAGGCCGAGGAGCGGGCCGTTGTCGCCCGCCGTGAGGCGTTTATCGGCGGCGGCGGCCTGTTCCACAGCGAGATCGGCGGTGACGGTGAGGTAGGCGCCGACCCGATCGTCCACGGCCTGGATGCGATCCAGGAGGGCCTGGGTGAGTTCGACTGAACTGAACTGCCCGTCGCGCAGGCCATCCGCGGCGGCGTGGAGGGTGAGGCGGTGGAGGTGGTCGGGCACTGATTCAGGATTCGTCGAGGACGGGGGGCACGCGGATCTGGCCGTCCTCGACACGCGGGGCGTTGTGGAGCATGGCGTCGAGCGGGAGCGAGTCGGCCACGCGATCGTCGCGCTCGACGTTGCCCAGGGGGATGACCTGGGCGGTGGGAGGAATGTGCTCGGTGTCCAGCGTGTTCAGCGCCTCGAAGGCCTGCAGGATCTGGCCCAACTCGCCGCGCAGCCGCTCGCGCTCGTCGTCGGATAGTTCGAGACGCGCGAGGTCGGCGGCGTGGTCGACCTGGGAACGATCAATGGACACGGGGCTGCTCGGGTGGATGGAGGGCCGGGGGCGATTATATGGAGAGGGGGCGGGGCGGCCGGGCGCTCACGTCGAGTAGTCGAACTTTGCCTCCCAGTGGCCGACACCGTCGCGGAGCAGGTCGAAGAGGTTCCAGACGCTGCAATAGGAGTCGCCGGGTCCGAGGAAGTCGGAGGCGACGCGCACGATCGATCCGTCGGCGCTCTTGTGGAAGACGGAGACGCCGGGCATGGCGTTGGAGCCATAGTGCTCGTCTTCCGACTCGAAGCCCATGTCCTTGAACAGGGTGGTGCCGCCCGCCGAGTACATGCGGAAGCGCCAGCCGCGTTTCCGCCGGAATTGCTGCTGGGTCTCGGGGCTGTCTGGCGAGACGACCACGAAGGCGGAGCGGTCCTCCAGGTGATGGAGCACGCCGTTGAAGCCGTCGGCCCACATGGTGCAGTAGGGACAACCGGAGCCCATGTTGTGAATCAGGATCAGGTCCGACTTGTCGCCGAAGACCTCGGAGAGCCTGATTACCCCGTCAGGCCCGGAGAGTTCGTAGTTCCGGACAGGCTCTGACGGCACGCGGCGGCGGACTTCCTTGAGGCGCTGCTGCGCCTTTTCCAGGTCGGCCCAGGCCGCGGCGAGTTCGGCCTGCAGATCGTTCACAGCGGTCACCGTGATTCCCTTCAACGTGCCCTTGGGCGGGCGGTCATTTCAGCTTCATCAAGTGTAGGAGCGCGGTTTCGACGTGCAGCTGGCATTCAGATGATGGCCTCATTCCCAAGTTGCGTAAGCGCGCATTTGCGGCCATCGGACGTAGGATTCCTGCAACGTCACCGAGGTGAACCGCAATGGACATGACAGGCGAGCCGGACCTCCACAACGACGCGCCAGTCGCGGTCCGTAGTTCGCGCCGGCTGTTTAGCGGCGGCGAGCCGCATGCCCATTATTCGGCCAGCCTGGCGCAGCTTGGGAGCGGGCGGCTGGTGATGGTGTTCAGTTGGTCGCGCGGGGTGCAGCGCCAGAACAACGGGGTCATGTTGACGTCGCGTTCGGACGATGACGGCGCGACGTGGACGACGCCGGAGGCGATTTACGCGAAGCCCGGCTGGGACTGCATGCACCTGGGCGGGTTGATGCCGTTCTCGGATACGCGGCTGCTGCTGGGGCTTGGGCGCATCCAGATGGATCCGAGCCTGCCGGGTGACGAGCCCTGTACGGGTTGGTATATGTCGATGACCTGTTCGGCGGACGGGGGCGAGACATGGGGGCCGGAGAGTCCCGAGATTCGGTTGTTCCCCGAGTGGTCGGAACTTTACGGCGCGAGCAATCCCCACCGGCTGGACGACGGCAGGCACATGCTGGCGGTGATCGGGACCACGGGGCGCGACACGGGCTGGCAGGCGGGGGTCTGCTTTACGGACGACGAGGGTGAGAGCTATTCGGCGCCGGTGATCGTTGCGTCGCACCCGACGCTGGGCTTCGGCGACATGGACATCATCCGGCTGGCGGACGGACGGTACCTGGCGGTGGCGCGGGTGTTCGACGGGCATCCGAGCGTGATTGCGTATTCGGGTGCCGACGGGGTGAGTTGGACCGAACCGCGGCCGATCAAGTTCTGGGGCGCGAACATCAAGCTGCAGCGACTGCGCTCGGGGGCGTTGCTGTGCGCCTACCGCGACGAGCAAGGGAACCGCTCCGGGGTCGGGTGCAGCGTGAGTGAGGACGACGGCGCGTCCTGGCGACGCATCGGCTGGCTGGCCAGCCCGAGCGACGGCCCGCCGCCGGCCGCCGGCGACGTGCGCTGCGGCTACCCGGACATGGCGCGGCTGGGAAACGGTCACCTGGGCTGCGTGCTGGCGCCGTCCGCCGACGCCGACGGAATTATCGACTTGCGCTGGCTGGAGCTCGTCGATCGGACATAGGCCGACGGCTAGAACTGATGGACCCAGCCGCCGTCGACCGGGATGACGGCGCCGGTGAGGTAGGCGGCGGCGTCGGACGCGAGGAAGCGGGCAACGCCGGCGATGTCGTCGACCCGGCCGTTACGACCCAGGGCCACGCGCTCGGCCAGGTTCCCGATCCACCAATCGGCATCGGTATAGCCGGCGGTCATTTCGGTTTCAATTACGCCGGGGGCGATGGCGACCACGCGGATGCCGTCCTTGCCCCACTCACGCGCCAGTCCCACGGTGTAGGACGACAGCGCGGCCTTGAGCGGGCCATAGGGCTCGGCGCCACCCAGCCTGGCCGAGACCGACGAGACATTGATGACCACCGGGGCTTCGGAATCCAGCAGATACGGCCGTGCGGCCTGGGTGATCAGCACCGGGGCGCGCAGGTTCAGGTGCAGGAGGCGTCGATATCCGTCCAGGGTGAGCCCGTCGTGGCCGGCGTCGGCGGCGTTGTTGACCACGATGTCCAGGCCGCCCAGGGCCTTGGCGGCGCGCTCGACCAGCAGGGTCGGGGCCTCGGCGTCCCCGAGGTCGGCGCCGAACGTGTGGACCTCGGTGCCGTATTTGGCGACCGAATCCGCGACCTCCGACAGACCTGCGGTTGTGCGTGCAGCCAGAGCAAGCCGCGCGCCGGCCCGCGCGTAGGCTTCGGCGATGCCGCGTCCGATGCCGCGGCTGGCGCCGGTGATGAGTGCGCGACGTCCGTCCAGGCGGAAAGGATCGGGGGCGGTCATCGTCTGGCGAAGAAGTCGCGGCCGCCGTCGATGGCGATGGTGGTGCCGGTCACGAAATCGGCGGCGGGCGAGGCCAGGTAGACGACGGCCGCGGCAATCTCGGACGGATCGGCAACCCGAGCCTGCGCCGTGTGATGCAGCATGGTGTTCAACTCGGCCGGATTCGCCCGCACGCGGGCGGTCATGTCGGTGTCGACCTGTCCGGGCGCCAGGGCCACGACACGGATGCCGTCGTTGGCGTACTCACGGCTGAATCCCCTGGTCAGCGCGTGCACGCCTTGCTTGCTGGCCCCGTAGAGGCCGGCGCCCTTGGTTCCGGCTATGGACCCGATGTTGACGATCACGCCTGCACCGGCCGCCGCCAAGTGCGGGCGCGCCGCCTGGCAGCCGAAGAGCACGGCGCCAAGATTGATGTCGAACATGCGGTCGAACTCGGCCGGGTCGTCGATTCCGAACCCGCCGCGGTAAGTGGCGCCGGCGTTGTTTACCAGAATGCTTAGACCGCCGAGCGCATCGGCGGCGGCGTCGATGGCGGGTCCAACGGCTTCCAGGTCGCCCAGGTCCAGCGGAACGACAACTGCCCGGCGGCCCAGGGCCTCGACTTCGGCGGCAAGCGCGTTCAGCCGCCCTTCGTTTCGCGCGGTCAGCGCCACGTCGGCCCCGGCCTCGGCCAGCGCCAGGCCGATGGCCCGCCCGATGCCGCGGCTGGCGCCGGTGACGAAGGCGCGACGGCCATTGAGGCGGAATCGTTCGAGGATGGGCATGAGCAGTCTGGGGGTGAGTTCATAGTCAGCGTAACCTCAGCATCTGAAGCTCTGCGTCTGCTCTAGGAGGCGTAATCGGTCAGGCGTGGCAGGCGACGGCTAGCGCAACTCCGGCGTTTCCTCCGGGGTTTCCGCGCCTGAGTCCGCCATTTCATCCAGCTGCGGCTCCTGCTGCCTGCTTTGGCGGAGGGTCCCGTAAATGAACACGCCCGCGGCTGAGGCGATGGCCCCGATTACGGTGGCCGTGCCCAGACCGTGCTGACCGAGTGTGGCTAGGCCCCAGGCAAAGGCAAATGCTGCCAGGACGACGGCCAGACCCGCGAAGACTCCGACGATGCTGCGCCAAGCATCCAGAGTCTCGAGCTTCTGTCGATGGGCCTGCTGTCGCTCGGCCAGAGCCAGGATTCGCTCCGGTGCATCGGACTGGACATCCTTGTACCGGGCCAGAGTCGACGGCGGCGGAATCGGCCCGGCGTACAGCGACGTCTGTACAGCCCGAACTACGCGGCCTGCAGAGCGAGAGTTAAGGTCTCCAACGCCAGCTGCCTCGGACGGGTCGTCGGCGGATGACGCGTCGTTTAGCCGCTGGCTTTGGTCTTCGGACACGCGGGACCTTTATCACGCTCGGCTTCGTATGCCTGCAGCGCCGCCCGCATGTCGTCACCTACCGCCTGCCAGTCCGCCCACATGGCAAGCGCATCCGCCCGTGCACCGGAGGCGGTGGCGTTGTATCGATTCAACGCGCCGCCAAAGTCAAAGACGCTCGCAACCCCGGTCCAGAACGACGGCCGCGCATACCGTATCGGCGTGCGCAGCCCGTTGCGCTTGTCAGACAAGAAAACCTCCGTTCAATGGCCGATTTTACAGGAGTGGGAAGGCTCACGCCGCGTACGCTACCAACCGGCGAATGTCCTCCGCCCGCGGCATCGAGGGTTGCGCGCCCGGTGTGGCGGCGGCGAGGGCGCCGGCTGCCTGGCCCCAGCGCAGGGCGGCTTCGATGGGGTGGCCGAAGGCCAGCGACGCGGTGAATACGCCGCAGAAGGCATCGCCGGCGCCGGTGGTGTCCACGACGGTTGTGGGAAACGCGGGCTGGACGTGGGTCTGGCCATCGACGTGGGCGACCAGCCCGGCGCCGCCAAGCGTGACGACGCAGCCTCGGTGGGTGTGACCGGCGACGGCCTGGGCTAGCGCCGGAGGCTCGTCATTGCCTCCAGCGAGTTGCGCGGCTTCGATTTCGTTGACGACGGCAATGTCTACCGGGCTGAGATCAATCGTTCCCGCCTCATCGACCGGCGAGACGTTGAGCACGCGCAGGCCGGGTGGCGCGGCCCGGAAGGCGGCCAGCGTTGCCTGGTCCGGGACTTCGCGTTGTCCGATCACGGCGACCGGTTGAATGGCGGCGACGGCGCTTGCCACAGCTTCGGGATCGATTTCGAAGTTGGCGCCTTCGGCCACGGCTATCGAGTTGGTACCAGCGGCGTCCACCGCGATCAGGGCCGTGCCGGTTGCGGCCGAGTCGACCCTGGCGACGTGGGTGGTGTCCACGCCGTCGGCGGCCATGCCCCGGAGGAGATCGTCGCCGGCGGCATCGGTTCCCACGGCGCCGAGCATGCTGACGGTCGCGCCGGCGTGGGCGGCGGCCACGGCCTGGTTGGCGCCCTTGCCGCCGGCATAGCGGCCCAGGCGGCCGTGATGGACCGTTTCGCCGGGCTGTGGGATGCGCGGGACATGGATAACGATGTCCTGGTTGATGCCGCCGACCACAGCGATGCGGGTCATTGGTTTGGTCTCTCGATGCCCAGCGCCTCGAGGATGGCGAGCCGAGCGAATTCCGGCAACGCGCGCATGCGCCGCCAGCGCCAGGGCTCCCGGGCAAGGCGATAGGTCCACTCCAGGCCGAGGCGGCGCATCGGCTCAGGGGCACGTGGAATACGGCCCGCCAGATAGTCCAGGGTGCCCCCGACACCGATTCCGACAACCGGAGTCACGTCGCGCAAGTTGCGGTCGATCCAATGCTCCTGGGCCGGCGCGCCGTAGGCGGCCAGCACGATGTGCGGGCGGGTCGCGTGAATCACGGCCTGAGCCTCGGCGTCGCCGTCCGGGCCAGATTCGCCGACCATGGTCGTGGGCGGAATGAGGGCCGGATGGCGTCGTTGGAGTTCAGCGGCGGCCCGGTCCGCCACGCCGGGGGCCGCGCCCGCGAGCAGCAGGCGGTAGCCATGGACGGCGGCCAGGCCGGCGAGGTCGTCCACCAGGTCGACTCCGGTGACACGTTCCGAGATGGACAGGCGTCGCAGGCGGGCCGCGGCGACGATTCCCGCGCCGTCGGGGACGTTAAGGCGCGATTGTTCCAGTAGCTCGCCGTACGTCGGGTCGCGGCGTGCGCGCATGACGATCTCCGGGTTCACGGTCACGACCTGGGCGCTTTGTCGCGAAGCAAGCCAGGCGTCGATCCAGGCCACGGTCAGCGCCCGACTGATGGCGTGGACGCGCACGCCGAGGATGCGCGTTTCAAGCTCGTCGATGTAGGTGTCTGTGGCGTTGATCGTCGCAGTCCTCATACGGCCGGTATCCGGGCGCCTATGTTGACATAACAATTCACTGGGACGCTGTCAGCGAAGCAACTCGAGAACTGCGTCGCGCACGCGTTCCGGCGAGAGCCAGCGCATGCACAGCACGTCGCCGAAGCGGCACTCGGCCGGACGGTCGAAGTTGTAGCAGGGGCCGCAGGGCAGGTTGATACGCAGGGCTCGGGCTGCGGGGTCGCCGGGCCCGTGGATGGCGATGTCCGTGGGTCCGTGGAGCATGACCACGCGCCGACCCAACGCCCGCGCCAGGTGTCCGGGTCCGCTGTCAGTCGACACGACGACGTCGGCCCGGGCGAGTACGCCGATGAGTTCGTCGAGCGAGGTGCGATCGGTCAGGTCGTGGATGGCCGCGGAATTTGCCAGGAGGTCGGCCGTCGGGCGGGCGTCGGCGAGGCCGATGACGGCCAGTGCGCCCACTTTGGGTTCCAGTTCGCGAGCCAGGGTTGTCCAATGCTCGTCGGGCCAGCGCTTGGCCTCGCCGTGGGCCGCGCCGGGGTGCAGGACGACCAGGGGTTGCGGCAGGTCAGCTACCAACTCCGAGGTGCTGCCGGCCTCGACGGTGTGCCAGGCCGGATCCGCGTCGTTGATCAGCCTGGCGGCCAGCCGGGTCTCGTGTGGTCCGCCATTTCGACGGCGCCCGGGCAACGCCTGGTCGAAGCTCCAGGCCGGGGCTTCGGCGCGGTAGCCGACGCGCCAGCGCGCGCCGCTGAGCGCGACCACGGCGCCCGCGATCGGGCCGTAGACGCTGACGGCCACGTCGAACCTGCGCGCTCGGACTGCTCGCACGACACCGATGGCCTTTGCCCAGACCCCTGGGTTCAGCACGGCCGGCCAGTGTGTGACGGCACCGCCGTCGAATGGGATCACCTCGTCGACGGCGGGGCAGCGCCGCGCGATTGGCTGCCAGGCCGGCGGTCCCATAAACACGATGCGGGCCCGCGGCCAGCGGGCGCGCGCCGCCACAGCCGCGGAGAGGGCGTTGACCACGTCACCCATCAGGTCGAATCGCACGATCAGCACGCTTTCGGGGGCCGCGGGCAGACTTCGCCGGCCGCCCATCAGCCGTCGCAGCCCGAAGCCGAGGCTTAGCAACAGCCATAGCCCGTGTCCAAGCCAGGTTCGGGTTCGGCGCTTCATTGGGCGTGGTCGTCCTGGGTGCACTCGGGCCAGGGCCAGGCGGCGTCGAAGCGTTCGAGAAAGGTCGACGCCCGGAACATCACGCGCTGCGCCCCGTCCGGCGCGGTGGCCGCCAGCTTGTCGGCCTTCTGTCGAGCTTCGTCAAGCTGACGTTGGAATTCGCGTCGCTGGCGAAGGTGCATTGTCCTGGCGCTCTTGAAGGCGTCCTTGAAGTCCGCCGCTCGTCCGGACACCAGGGTCTCCCGCAGGTCGCGCATGCGGCGCTCGTGCCGCGCGAGGTGGCGGCGCAGGTCATCCAGCGCCTGCTCCACCTCGCCGGCAAGAGCGATCCAGGGCGGCGACAGGTTCGCGTCGCGCATCATCCGGAACGCCAGCCTGAGGTCCGCCGGCACGTTGGGATCGTCCGGCGTGAGCCTGAGCGGCTTGCCGCGCCCGGCGGTGCGCTCGAACAGTCCGGCGGCGGCGGCCTCGTCGAGCTTTCGACGGGCTCTTCGGTCCGGGGGTGTTTCCATCGCTAACCGGCGACCGGCACGGGCGGATCGTTTTCGACCGGCACTCCGGCGGCCGCTCGAATGTCGGCGGCGACCGCCAGGCTCCCGATGGCGAGCACGGCCTGCCCAGGTCGGGCGGCGTCGCGCGCCAGGGTGAGTGCGTTTGCCGCGCCAGGGGCCGCTGTCGCGCCAACGGGCCCGTCAAGCTGGTTCAGGACTTCGCTGGCCGGCATGCCTCGCGGGTGTTGCGGTTGGATGACCAAGAGACGGGTTGCGAAGGGGCGCAGCGCCTCGGCCATGTGGCGGACCGACTTGTCACGCAGGGCGCCGAAGATTACCGGGCCGCGTTGCAGGTTGAGTTGCCGGCGCAGCGTATCCACCACGACGGCAACGGCCTCAACCGTGTGCGCCCCGTCCACGACAACCGGCGGATCGTTGGCCACCAGTTCTAAGCGGGCGGGCCAGCGCGCGGCGCCGAAACCCGCGCGAATTGCATCTCGCGGAATGGCAACGCCGCGGTGGGCGAGCGCACGACAGATGGCATAGGCCACGCCAGCGTTGCTCGCCTGATGCGACCCAGCGAGGCCCAGCGGCAAGGCGTCGCCAGAGATCGGATCGCGGGCCACCGTCACGGCGCGACCGTTGCGCCAGCCGGCCGATCCGTCGGTTGCCAACGCCGGCACGACCTGGACGGCAGCCCCGGCCGTCTCCGCCACGCCGCAAATGGCGTCCACGACCTCTGGCGACTGGTCGCTGACCAGCATTGGTACGCCCGGCTTGGCGATGGCGGCTTTTTCCCTGGCGATTTCGGGCAGCGTGTCGCCGAGCAGGCGCGTGTGCTCGCGCACGATGGTGGTGACGGCCGTGACATCGGGTGTCACGACGTTGGTGGCGTCGAGCCGCCCGCCGAGCCCGACCTCCAGGATTGCCAGGTCCACCTCCTTCATTCGAAACCAGGCCAGGGCCATTGCCGTGCTGATCTCAAACGTGGTGGGTGGGCCCAGCGTTTCGTCGGCGGTCCGCTCCACAGCCGCTCGCATCCGATCAACGAGGCGCGCAAACGAAGGCGGGTCGATGGGCTGTCCGTCAATCTGAAAGCGCTCGCGAAAACTGTGCAGATGCGGCTGGGTATACAGGCCGGTGCGCAAACCGGCGGCCTCGGCGGCTGAAGCAACCAGCGCGCATACGCTGCCCTTGCCCTTGCTTCCTGCTACGTGCGTGACTCGCAGGCCGTGGTGCGGGTTGCCGAGGTCGGCAAGCAGCCGCGCGGTGCGTTCCAGTCCGTGTCCAAATGGCGGTCCGCCACCAAGTCCCGTTCCGCGCTCGAAGTCGGCGTAGTTGTAGAGCCAGGCCAGCGCGTCGGCGTAGGTATCCGGCATTGGCCGATTATCGCGAAGCCAGGAGAGATTCCGGCGGAAACGCTCGCTTGACGCCGTCGCGGCCGATCCGTCTGTTCAACGAGCTCACTGGGGCGTCGGCACCGGGAAGTACCAGGTCGGGTGCCAGATCGGCCAGTGGCGTGAGCACGAAGCCCCGCTGGGCGAAGGCTGCATGCGGAATTTGCAAGCGCGGCGTCGCGACCACCAGGTCTCCGAAGGCAATGATGTCAAGATCGAGTTGGCGCGGTCCGAGTCTTGGGCCAGGTCGCCGGCCAGCGGCGAACTCGAGCGATTTTGCCCAAAAGAACAGCCGCAGCGGACCATCGGTGGTTTCTCCGCGCACGGCCGCGTTCAGAAACGGCGGCTGTGTGAGCACTCCTACGGGTCTCGTCTCATAGACGTACGAAACCTCAACGCTTAGGAGCACCGACCGGAGACCATCCACGGCCCTGCGAAGATGCGCCAGGCGGTCGCCGACGTTGGAGCCAAGGCCGATCAGCACGTCCGTCACCCGGTTATTCCACCGATGGTTGGTTGACCACGCCGCCAATTCTCCTGCGCCGGACGGCGCCAATCGACCGCTGACTGGTTAGGCTCGCCGGTTTGCGAAACAACGTACGATTTGGCCCGTTTCCCTGACATGGCGACCGTAGTTTGATTCGTCACGCGAGCAAGCCGGGCACGCGTATCCGAGATTCCGGATCTCCGCGGTGACCGACATCACAGGATTGGGCCTCACGGGATCGCGGCTGAGCTGGCGCCCTGCGATAGGCAGCGCGGGGTTGGTGCTTGGTTCGCTGTTGGTCGTTCTGCCGGTGGCGCTGGCGGGGTCGGACACGTCATGGGTCCGCGCGGCACCACTAGCCGCGGGGGCGCTGCTGGCGGGCGCTGCGGGGTTGGGGGTGCGCTTCCGGCACGCTCGAGATCGCCGCCTGGAGATCGCGCTGGCGGCCGCGGCAGCGACGCTGGGTATCACCGGCGTTCTGATTCAGGTCGGGCTGCTGGCGGCGGTCGCTTGCCTGGCGCTGATTGGTCCTTTGTCGGTCGGGGCGGTGTTGTGGCGTGCTCGAGGTGCGGCAGCGGTCACTCGCCGCCGGGTTGATTTGCGGCATTTCGGGTTTGGTGGCGCGGCGTGGCCGGGTGCCCTGGGATCGGCGGCGCTGGGCGCAGTTGTCGTGGGACTGGCCCTGACGGCCGCGATTGCGGGACCGCTGCCGACGCTGGCGCTCACGGCCGGGTTGCTCGTGGCGGTCGCGGCAGTGATTCTCCGCCTTGTTCTGCCGACGTTCGACGCGCGAGCGGCGGTTGCGGTGCTAGTGGCGCTGGCCATTGGAGCCGTCCCGTTTCGCGGACTGGCCGAGATTCAGGTCAGCGGCATCGCGTTAGGGGCGACGGATGTCCTGCTGGTTGGGGCGCTGACCGTCTGGCTGTTCGGTCAGGGCGCCCGAGCTCGAGGGTCCCTACCAACCTACACGCTCGGGCTGCTGGTCTTTGCCGGCTGGCTGATGATTACGGCACTGGCAGCGGTAAATCCGGCGCCGGTGCTCAAGGAAGCTCTGAAGTGGCTGCAGATTGCCGTGGCGCTGGTGATTCTGACGGACCTGATGCGGGAGCCGTCGGGCCGCCGAATCGTGGCCTGGACCGTTGGCACGGCCGTACTCCTGCAGGCCGGATTGGGACTGGTCCAGACGGCGGCGGCGGCCGGCCCCGCTGGATTCGTCGTGGGCGGCGTCCTGCGGGCGTATGGAACCTTCGATCAACCAAATCCATACGGGGGTTACCTGGGTATTCACCTGCCGCTTATCCTGGCCGCCGCCATCTATGCGCGCGGCTCGCGGCGGCGGTGGCTGGTGCTGTTGGGAATCGTCGTAGTGGCGGCCATCGTGGCCAGCCGGTCACGGGGCGCGTGGCTTGGCGTTGGCGCGAGTTCGCTGGTCGTGGCGCTGGCAGCCGGTCGTCAGGCGTCGCTCCGGGTGCGCAGCCTGTTGATGCTGGCAGCTGCCGCGGTGCTGGTTGTCGCGCTTGCGCTCCTTGGCGGGGCGTTCGAGCGGACGCTGCCGCCCGATATCTCGCGGATGTTGCAAGGCGAGCACCCGGTGGACGACGTTGTGCGTGACCGCGCGCACGATGACTTCGCCATCGCGCAACGGGTAGCACACTGGGCGGCGGGCTGGCGGATGTTTGAGGACAGGCCCCTACTCGGCGTTGGCGCCGGGAACTTTGACGATGCCTACCGCGCCTACGCGTTGCAGCCGTTCGACGAGCCGCTTGGGCACGCGCACAATGTCGCGCTGAACTTTGGCGCCGAGGCTGGCTTGCCCGGCATGCTGGTGTTCGCAGGCCTCAGCCTGTGGGCGTTGGGTATCGCCGTGGCCACGGTGCGCCGGGCGCGCGGCGGGGCGTTCGAGTGGAGCGGTGTTGGCGCGCTGGGCGCCCTGGTCGGCTTTGCGACCCATAACCTGGTGGACAGTCTGTTTGTGAGCGGTATGGGGATCGTGTTCGCGTTGATCCTGGCGCTTATGCTGGCGGTTCCGGTGCGGCCGCGCGGCTCAGCCATGACTGCACGACGGGCGACGGCGTGACCGAGAGGGGAACCGAGGTTGCCGAGTCGGTCGCGGATCCGACGCGGACCGATCTTCGACGGCGATTCCTCAGCTCGCGAACCCTTGTCAGCTTCCTGGTCGCCGGCGCGCTGTTGGCGCTGACCTGGATTTTGGCCGACCTGCGGCTCGAGGACATCGTGTCGCGCATCCGGTCGGCTAATCCATGGCTGATCGTCCTGGCCTACGTCGTATTTGCGCTGACCTTCCCGATTCGCACGCTCAGGTGGCGAATTCTGCTGACCAATGCGGTGCACCGGGAAGACGTGACACCGCACTACCGAATGCGCGATCTCGCGCAAATTCTCTACATCTCGTGGTTCGTGAACGGCGTGGTGCCGGCCAAGCTGGGCGACATCTATCGGGCCTACATGGCGCGGGCGAATTACGGCACGTCGCTTACGCGCACCCTAGGAACCATCTTCTCGGAGCGCGTATTTGACGTAGGCGCGCTGATCATCATGGTTATGGCGTCGGCCGCCTGGATTGCCAGGTCGCCCGAGACCAGCGAAGACGTGGGGCGCATCCTGGCCGTCGCGGCGTTGGCGCTGGCGGTGCTGGCGCTGGGCGTGCTGTTCCTGCTGGTGTTTGGCACGCCGATATTCGCGCGGTTGCCGCAGTCGGCCGCCGCCATCTACGAACGCTTTCACAGCGGCGTCTTCGATAGCTGGACCTGGCGCACGGGTCCGTTTCTGTGGCTGGCGAGCTTTGCCATCTGGTCCGTTGAAATGGTGCGCCTGGCCATAGTTATGCGGGCGCTGGGACTGGAGCTAAATCCGGCCGAAATCGTGTTCGTGGGCACGGCGGCTTCGCTGCTGCTGGCCGTTCCGACGCCGGGCGGCCTGGGTGCGGTCGAGGGCGGTCTGCTGGGCTTGATGCGGCTGATCGGGGTTGGGGGCGGCGTGGCCGGGGCGGTGGCGATTGTCGACCGGGTCATCACGTACTGGTCGGTCATCCTGACCGGCGGCCTGTTGTTCGTGTTCACCCGACTCAAGCGCCGCTAGCCATGCGCGTCGCGATCGACATCACGGCCGCCGCGACGCAACAGGCCGGGATCGGCCGGTCGGTTCGGGAGCTGATCAATGCGCTGGTCGTACAGCCTGACCGGCCCGACCTGACGCTGGTGTACACGCGCCGTGGGCCGTCGCGGGAGGCGGATGGGCTGGCCGTGCATGAGCGGGTCCGCGTTCGCCGGATTCCCGTTTCGCCCCGGGTTGCGCTGGCAACCTGGTTCAAGGCACGGCTTCCGGTGCCGGGTGAAGCCCTGGCCGGACCGGCGCGGATTTTCCATGGTCCGGACTTCACGCTGCCGCCGCTGGCGGCCGCCCACGGGGTGGTGACCGTTCACGACCTGTCGTACGTGATCCGTCCGCAGGACGCGCACCCGCGCCAGCGCCGGTTCCTGGAGAAGGCCGTACCGAAGTCGATCGATCGCGCCCGACTGATCATTGCGGTCTCGGAGGCCACCAAGCGCGACCTGATGCAGCGCTACGGGGTACGACCACACCGGATTCGTGTCGTTCCCAATGCCGTGCCGGATTGGTTTGGGCCGGTCGCCAACCACGAGGAGCTGGCGGCGGTGCGGAAGCAACTGGAGCTACCGGAATGCTTCGTGCTCTCGGTGGGAACCATCCAGCCGCGCAAGAACATCGAGGGGCTGGCCCGGGCCGTATCGCTGGCGTCGGCGCGTTGCGGAGTCCCTACCATCGAACACATACATGCCGGCGGCGAAGGGTGGCTGTGTGACCGCGTGTACGCCGCTATTGAGCAGGCCGGGGACCGTGTTCGCTTCCTGGGCCGCGTAAGCGACGCCACCCTGCGCGCCCTCTATTCGCTGGCCTCCGTGTATGCCTATCCAAGCCACGGCGAGGGGTTTGGCATTCCCATCCTGGAGGCGTTTGCCTGTGGGTGTCCTGTCCTGACCTCGGATTCGCCGGCTACAACCGAAGTTGCCGCCGGCGCCGCGCTTACGGTGGATCCTTCGGATCCCGAGGCGTTGGCGGACCGACTCAACATCCTGCTTACTGATGAATCGCGCCGAAACGAACTGATCGAGCGCGGACATAAGCGGCGGTGGGATTTCTCCTGGCGTCGGTCCGCGCAGCGCCTGACCGAGGTCTACCGGGAAGCGGCTGCGGGGCCGCCGGCGCCGCAGCCCTCCGGCGCGCCCCGAGGCGGCTAGCTAGAATGCGTCGGAGCGCCCGCGTTGAACCCTGAACACATCCCAACGTACGCCCTCGTAGGCGTGATTACCTACCTGATCGGCAGCGTGCCGGCGGCGCTGCTGGCGACGGCGATCCTCAAGCGGTCGGACCTACGCAACACCGGTTCCGGCAACCTAGGCATCCAGAACACGTTCTTCCGAGCCGGCAAGCTTCCCGCCATCATCGCCCTGCTCTGGAACGTGGCGGCCGCCGCCTCGTCGGTGCTGCTGGCGCGCGCGCTGGCGCCCAACGAACCCGTGGTTGAGCTCATCGCGATTACTGCGGTGACGACGGGAAGCATGTGGCAGGTCTTCGTGCGTTTTCGCGGAAGCCGGGGAACCACCACCATGGGTTTTGGGCTGCTCGTGGCCCAACCCGCTATTTGGGCCGTCTGCCTGGGTATCTGGCTGCTGGCCTTGCTGCCACGACGTCGAACGACTGACGCAACCCCAACGGTGCATGCACTGCTACCGGCTGTCTTTGGTCTATACGCGCTGTTCGGGCAGCCTGATTTGTGGTGGATCTACGCGATCTGGGGCGCCGTATTGGGCGGGTTGCTTGAATTGAAACGGCGAACCAGCCCTGACGACGCCATGGCGCTCGGCCTGTATCGACGCTTCGGCGTCAACGTGCACGAGTAGCCGCGCGAGGCCCGCGCGCTGCGCGTCGCGTTCAACGCCTACTTCCGGCGCTATCCGGATACCGGGTCCGGGCAGTACCTGAGTTCGCTGATTCAAGCTCTGCGGGCCGGGTATCCCGGTCTGGAGATACGCGAGCATGCGCCGCCGCGGTTCCTCCGTGGTCGCGTGGGGAAGGTGGCCTGGGAGCAAGTGCTGTGGCCCCGGCAAGCGCAGGGCGCCCTCGGGCACGTGCCGTACCTGGCTCCGCCAGTGCTGTCGCCGCAGACGGTGGTGACGGTCCACGATCTGATCCCTCTGGCCTTGCCGGCCTACGGCGCCGGTCGGGGCCAGGATCTCTATTTCCGGTTGGTTCGAGTGGGTTTGCGGCGGACGCGTACCCTGATAGCCGACTCGGAATGGACTCGCAAAGATCTCGCGAGGCTCACCGGTGTGCCGCCCGAAAGGGTTCACGTCGTGCCTCTCGGTGTAGATGAACGCTTTTTCCCCGGTGACGCGGCTGCCCGGAATGACGCCCGTCGGCGGCTGGGTTTACCTGACCGGTTTGCACTGTTCCTCAGTACGCGGGATCTGCGGAAGAACCTGGGCGTGGTGTTGGCGGCTTGGCCGGAGGTCTGGCGCGCTTGCCGCCTGCCGCTGGTGATCGCTGGACGAGCCCCGCGCCAGGGAAGCCGTGTCTTCGTGGACTGGTTCGCGGATCTTGAATCGAGCGCCGAATCCTGGCTGCGCGTCCTTGGTCCCGTGGACGAGCGCAATAAGCCCGACCTCTATCGTGCTGCTGACGTCTTCGTGTTCCCGTCCCGCTACGAAGGCTTTGGCCTGGATCCACTCGAAGCCATGGCCAGCGGCGTACCGGTCGTGGCTGCCAACGCAACCTCTCTGCCTGAGGTGGTTGGCGACGCCGGGCACCTCCTGCCGCTGGACGATCCCGCGGCATGGACCGAAGCCGTGACAGACATCGCCGTCAATGCCGGAAAGGCCAACGACATGCGCGAGCGCGGGCTTGCCCGAGCCGCGTCCTTCACCTGGGCGCGCACCGCCGAGCAAACGCATGCCATTTATCGGCAGGTGGCCGCGTGAGGGTGCTGCTGGCATCCAAGGCACTGGTCGTGGGGGCGCACCATGACAAGCTGCGTGCGCTGGGCGCCAATCCGGAACTGGACCTGCTGGCGGTCTCACCGGACCGCTGGGTTGAGCAAGGGCGCGCGCAGATCGCCGAGCGTCCACCTCCCCGCGGTTACGAGATTGTCTACACGCCGCTGGCCCTGAATGGGCGCTATCACCTTTTCTGGTTCCGCCGGCTGCGCCAGGTCATGCGCCACTTCCGTCCTGACGTGCTCCACATCGATGAGGAGCCGTACAACCTGGCGACGGCCATTGCCTGCCGTGACGCCGTGCGCTATGGAGTTCGTCCGGTCTTCTTCGCCTGGCAGAACCTCTACCGGCGCTATCCGCCGCCGTTTCGCTGGCTCGAGCGCTACGTGCTTGAGCGAGCTGACGCCATCGTGGGCAGCGAAGCCGCGAGCGACGTACTTCGGCGCAAAGGCCACGCGCGCCGAATCGAGGTGATCCCGCAGTTTGGCGTTGATCCGGAACTGTTCGCGCCTCGCCCGCAGCCGCGGGAGCCGGATCGGTTCGTGGTTGGCTACGCGGGCAGGCTGGTCCCGGCCAAGGGCGTGGACGTGCTGATCCGCGCGGTTGGATCCATCGGAGACGGGGTGACGCTTCGCCTTGCAGGAACCGGAGCCGCCGAGCCCGACCTGCGCGGCATGTCATCGGCCATGCCGGGGGTTGTATTCGAGGGCGCGCTGCCCAGCGCCGACATGCCGGAGTTCTACAACGGCCTGGACGTGTTCGTGCTTCCGACGGTGGGGCGACGGGGCTGGACGGAGCAATTTGGCCGTGCGGCCGTCGAAGCCATGGCCTGCGGAGTACCCACGGTGGTGTCTTCGACGGGCGAACTCCCGCAGGTCGTCGGCCAGGCCGGTGTGGTTACGCCTCCCGCCGACTCGCACGCGCTGGCGGATGCTCTGAAACGTCTGCGCGACGACCCAGCCCGCCGCGAGCAACTCGCCGAGGCTGGTCGGGCCCACGTGCTGGATCGCTACACCACCCAGGCGGTGGCCGATGCGACGGCCGGCTTCTATCGCCGGATTGCCGGCGGCGATGCGTAGGTCGCCTAGCCGCTAACGATGTCCCCTTCGACCGGATCGGCGCGGATGCCCTGAGCTTCGACCCATTCGATGGCGGCTTCGATCTCGGATCGTTCGCCTTCCAACATCAGCTGCACCCAGCCGATGCCGGCGTCGATGTCGGCCCGGCGTACGTTGAACTTCAGGTGAAAGCGCCGCGCGATCTCGTACAGGATCGGCTCCTGGATTCGATCCGACGGATAGGTGAACTGGATGCGAATCCTGGCCAGCCCGTGATCAGGCCGCCGTTCGCTCGTGGGGTGAACATCGTCGTCGATATCCACCGGCGCTCCGCGCTCGGCGGATTCGCGGAGCGCATCCAGCACTCGCAGCGTACGGACCGCGTCATGCCCGTCCACGCTGGGCGGGCGGCCGATGTGCACGGCGGCGGCGAACTCGGCCATTTCGGCGTCGTACATCGGCTGCAGTGGGTCTGCCTGCACGAACTCGACCGTGGGGAGCCGGTACTCGTGGGCGCCGGCACTCTCGATGTCGATCCGATTGTTCGTCCAGTCCGAGCGGATTCGTCCCCGGTCGCCGGTGATCTCCAGGTGGTCGTAGGCAATTCCGGCGGCCTGGCTCAGGCTGATCGTGGCGCTGACGCCGTCGGCGAACTCGATGACGCCGGAAATCGACTCATCGCTGCCCGTGTCGTCGCGGAACGTCATCATCGCGTAGGCGCGAACGACCGGTTGGCGGTGCAACCACAGCAGCTGGTCGACCAGATGGGATCCGAGGAAGAGCAACTGCCCGCCGCCGCGGGCAGGATCGGCCAGCCAGCCCGGCAGCGGAGGGCTGCCCTTGGCGGCCGCCAGGGTGCGAATGTTGCCGATTACGCCACGGCGGACCAGGTTGCGCGCGCGGGTGCGCACCTCGTTGAAGCGCAAGCAATACGCGGGCATGAATGTCAGGTCGCGGGCATGGGCGGCCTCAACGACGTCCGCGACTTCCGGCGCATTCAGTCCCGCCGGCTTTTCCACCAAGACATGCAGCCCGGCCTCAAGGCAGGCACGCGTTACCGGCGCCAATTCATCGTGCGGCACGGCAACCACCGCCGCGTCCGCATACGAGCCCGCGGTCAAGGCTTCGACGCTGGTCAGCACTTCAGCCACGCCATGGGCGGCCCAGCGCGCGGCTTCCGCGTTCACATCAACGCACGCGCTGAGGGCCACGCCGTCCGTATGCCAGACGGCCGGCGCCAGGCGGGTGGATCCGTGGCTGCCACACCCGATCAAGGCGATGCGAAGGTCAGATGGCATAGGTGATCGGGGCCCAGGCGGCAGGTCCCCGCATTCTAGGCGACGCTAAAAGTCGCGGCGCTCGAAGGCCCGGACGGCGAATCCCAGGGTCAGCGCCAGGTGCAGGGCCGCGATCAGCAACATCCAGCCGGACGGCGGGTTGCTTGCGCCGAACGGTCCCGCGCTCAGTTCGCCGGCGAAGCCGCCGGTTGCCAGTTGGGCGCTGGCCATGTCCCACATGGCCCGGGTCGGCACGAGCACGCTGCTGAAGACGCCAATGTTGAACATCACGGCGCTTTCGAGCACGTCGCCGATCTGCTCGATTACACCGCCGATCAACGCGGTGGCATAGAGCGTGAATACGATCACGCCATTCGGCAGCGCGCTCAGCCGCGAGCTTCCCGCCAGCGCCAGGCCGATCAGCAGCATCGCGGCCAGCAGCATCAGGAACGGTCCGGACCAGCTGGCGCCGACGACCTCGCCGGTAATCACGGCCACGATCAGAATCATCAGGCTCGCCGATACGCCGATGAAGACGGCCAGCATCAACGTGAAGCCAACGAACTTTCCAAAGACGATCTCGCTGCGGCGGACCGGCCGCGCCGCGATGGCGTGCAGGGTGCCCTGGTCCACTTCGCCCGATAGGGCGCCAACCGAGAGAAAGACGGCTAGCACCGAGGCAATGAAGTTCAGACTCCACAAGCCGCCCACCAGCATCAGGCTTACGACGCCTTCGGTCAGTCCCGGCGGCCCGCCCTGGGTCTCTTGCAAGTCGCGGTATCCGAACCAGACTCCGACCCCGTAGAGCACCAGGTAGCCGAGCGTCAGCAGCGCGGCCGCCAGCACCACCCGGCGCCGTAGTGCCTCCCGAAGCGTGAAGAAGGCGATCAGGTGGGTGCTCACACGTCGCCCCGTTCGGCTACGCGTACGAACAGGTCTTCCAGCGAATCGCCGACTTGCCGCACGTCGTAGACGGGCACACCGGCTTCGATCATCCGGCGGATGAGCCTGGCGGTCTCGTCATCGTTGGCAACGCGCACACGAAGCCGGCCGTTGATGTGTCGTACGCCGCCCTCGCCAAGAGTCTCTCGGGCAGCGGCCTCGGCGCCCTCGCCGGCGCGAAGCTCGATTTCCTGCGCGTTCAGGAGCTCGTCCAGCTTGCCCTCGGCCACTATCGACCCGTGATCAATGATGGCGACCCGGTCGCAGACCTGTTCGACCTCGGACAGCAGGTGTGAATTCAGAAACACTGTCACGCCGCATTCGCCGAGTTCCCGGATGCGGTCCCGCACGTCGCGGCGCCCGATGGGATCGAGCGCCGAGGTCGGCTCGTCGAGGATGACCAGCCGCGGCTCGCCCACCAGGGCCTGCGCCAGGCCGACGCGCTGCATCATGCCCTTGGAAAACGTGGAAATCCGGTCGTTCGCCCGATCCTTCAGCCCCACAAGTTCCAGCAGTTCCCGCACACGCCGGCTGCGCACGTCAGCGGAAACGCGCGCCAACCGTGCGTGAAAGTGCAGCAACTCGGACGCTGTCAGCCAGTCGTGGAACCGGAACGTCTCGGGCAGGTACCCGACCTCGGCCCGCGCCGCCAGGCTGCCGACCGGTTGACCCAGGACCTCGATCTCGCCGGCGGTGGGGTACGTGAGACCCAAGACCATCTTGACGATCGTGCTTTTGCCCGCGCCGTTGGGCCCCAGGAACCCAAATACTTCGCCATGCGCCACCGACAGGCTGACGTCGTCGACGGCCAGCGTGCGGCCATAGCGCTTGCTGACGCCAGACAGGTGGATCGCCGCCGGCTGGCTCAACGCTCGACCTTCGCAGTCTCGGCCAGCTGAAGGAGATCCTCGGGCGCCAAAGGACCGGTCAGGACCAATTGCGATCTATCCCGCATCCACATGACGGCCGGCTCCCCGCTCGGAATTTCCGTGAGCGCCGGTTCGGCGGGCCTCGTCTCGTCGTCGACCTCGAGTCCCAGCGCCACCCGAACCAGGGGAATGTCCAGCACGTCTGTCTCGCGGCTGACGATTGGGGGGAGGAAGGCCTGGGTGATCAGGTCGGCCAACAGCTCCAATTCGCGCGGCGGGAGACCGGTGACGAGCGGCGCCTCGACCTGGTAGAGCGTTATCACGCCGCCGTCTCTGCCATTCGCCGGCCAGGTACTGACCACCAGGGCGCCGCCAGCGACCGTGAGCTCGTCCGTCCCGAGTCGACGGGCGAGCCGTCGCGAGGGAAACCCGGGCGCCAGCACGGCGGCCAGGTCGGCCGTGTCCAGGCCCAGGGTCAGCGTCCCGAATGTCGTGACGCTGCGCGCGGGGTCGCCTGAATAGTCGGCCGGCGGGTCAATCTCGAAGACTCCAAAGGGGAGGTCGTCGATGTCCGCCGATGTTGCGTCGGGGATCGACGTCGTGGGATCCACGCTTACGATTTCAACAACGTCAGCCAGGGTCGGCGCCGGCGTGGCGGCCTCGGTTGGCGCCGTTGTGTCGGCCTGGCTGACATCCTCGTCAAGTTCCAGCGGTGACACCCGCAGCCAGCCCAACACGGTATGCGTGATGTCTCGCGCCGGGGCGACGGTAATGAGCAACACCACGGCCAGCGTGATCGAGACTACGGCAGCCCAGAGAACGGGGGAGCGGACGACCTCTCTCACGGAGTGCTTTCAGAACCCCGGCGGGCGCCGTGTACGGCCAGCAACAGTCCCAGGAAGAGCATCAGCAGTCCCAGGCTGCGGACGGATAGTGCAGTCATGGATATATCGAAGATACTCCCCAAAAGCCCGCCGTAGGCGTCCAGCGGCAGCGAGGCCAGCGCCAGGCCGGCTCCGCACAGGACCGCCGTCCAGCGGCTGGCGCCGGTCGGCCAGCCGAACGCGAGGCTCAGACCGATCAGCGGCAGCAGCCAGGCCAGGTAGTGCGGCCAGGTCACGCCGCTGATGATGAGGGCGGCCACGACGGCCAGGCTGAACTCCAGCACGTACGCTTGTCCGGTTCGCGCCGAGCGCCCCAGCGCTTTGGCGGCGACGACGATGGTGGCAAGTACTCCGATCACCGTGAGCAGCCGCGCCAACGGAATGTCCGGTTGCAAGTCCAGGAAACCCTGCGCGAGTTCCGGTCCCATGAAGACCCGCAAGATCAGTCCCGGCAGGGAGAGGTTGTTAAATAAGGCGCTGCCAGCCAGGAGGTCGGGCAGCCGGTCTGTCAGGTAGAACCGCCATGCATCCACGCCCGCCAGACCCAGGCTCAACAAAGCAACCGCAACCAACGTGACCACCAGCCCAGCCAAGGCTTTCCAGCGACCCCTCCACAGCAGGTACAGAGCCAGCAGACCCGGTGCGATCTTGAGCATGGCCGCAATGCCAATCCAGGCGCCGGCCCACGCGTCGTCGCCATTTCGCAGCCGATAGGCGGCCGCGGCGAGCGCCAGGCCGATAACCAGGTCGACCTGCCCAAGCCGGAACGCCAGCAGAAACGGATCGAGCAGCGCCGCGACGCCAAGAACAAGCCCCAGCCAGACCGACGGCGGCAGGGCCGGCCGAACCAGCCGCCAGGTGAGCGCCGCGGTTGCCAACAGCGCGAGGTGGTTCACCGCCAGGAATGCCAGCCGCGCGGCGGCCAGCGGCATGGCCGAGTAGGGCATGAAGTAGAGCATTGCGGTGGGCGGGTTGGTCACCATGGCCCAGAGACGGGTGCCGACGTAGGGAATGGCCTCGCGACCGGCCACCTGCAGGGCGACTGCGTTGTCGTACGGATTCAGGCCCTCGCGCAGCGCCAGCGCTCCGATGTAGTTGACCCGCAGGTCCGACGGAACCTCGATAGCCAGCACGTCCAACAGGGCCAGCCGCAGATAGGCCAGCGCGCCGACAACGGCCACGATCATCAGGCCCCGGCCGGCTGCGGCACTCGCCGCTGGACCAGCGTCGGTGACGCTCTGACTCTGGGCTATACCCAAGCCTGCGGATCCGTGGCTTCGAGCCGCCAGCCACGGCCATCCCACCCACAGGAGCGTAAGGGCAACAAACTTGACGCTCAGCCATTCGGTCACCGAAGGCCGTGCGAACAGCTCGGGCGTCACCAGCCCGACGGTCAGGAGATGGTTGGTCGGCTCGTGGGCGTACTGAAACGCGACGACGAGCCAGCCGTCGAGCGTCGCCAGCAGCGGAAGGCCGGCTGCGATCCAGTCCGTCCCGTGGCCCGCACGATGGCGAACCCACCTCGCCGCCGACCAGACGACGATCGCGGCGCCCAGGCTGCCGACGGCCGTCACCCCCCAGGTCGCGCTGGGCGAGGTGAGGTCGGCTCGGCCGATCGAAGCGCCCGCGATCGCGAGCGCCATGCCAACGAGGCCGGCCCATCCCACCGCGCCAAGCACCGTACGTGCGCGCGGGAGCGCGGCAGGGAAGCTAGGCATGAGCGGAATTCGGCGCCATCGCGGGCTCAGTCTTGCTCGAACGAGCCTCACGCCAGAGTCGGCGGGCAAACACCGTGCCCAGGGCAAGAATGGCCAGCGTCCGCGCGACCACCACGATCCAGAGAACCCACTGGTGCTCCGACCAGAGCACGAAATAGGCCGGATATTCCAGCAGAGCCAGTACCGACAGCCCGGTGGCGATCAGGAAGCCGCGTCCTCCGGGAAAGGCGAGCAGGATAAACGGCAGCAGCCAGACCATGAACTGCGGCGACCATCCCCGCAGGTAAAGCGCAAAGGCCACCAGCGCCAGTCCGGTCGTCCAGACCACCGACGCCGGCGTAAGAGGCGAACGCCGAAACGCGAGCGTTGCATACAGCGCGGCCACCACGCCCGCCGCAGCCCACCAGGCTCCGGCCGGCAGGTCCGGGGTGTAGTTGAACTCCAGCGCCGTGTGCGTCGCCAGTCGATAACGGTGAATCCATCCAAAGCCAAAATAGCCGTCGGCGAGCGCCCAGACGGTCTCCCAGCCCGGACGCATCAGCATGTTCTGGAGCGAGGCCACGAAGAACTCGCGCCCCGTCACGGCCAGGGGCGCCAGGGCGCCCGCCACGGCCGCAACGGCCAGTGCGACGAGGCGGCCTCGATCTTTCCAGGACTGCCCGGCCAGCAGCGCCGGCAGCGCGGCTGCCGGAAAGAGCTTGGTCAGCACGCCCAGCGCAATCACAAGGGACGCCGTGTGCCGGCGTTCGCGTATCACGAGGTATACCCCCAGCAACAGGAAGAACACGGCAATGGACTCGAAGTGCCGGTTGGCGATGTAGATCGGATAGAAGAGCGCGGCGTAGGCGGCTGCCGTGACGAGCCCACGCGGCTCGTCCCAGATCCGCACCGCGATGGCGTGGATGAGCCAGAGGATGCCCGCCTCAAACACGACCATTGCCAGGCTGAAGAGCACCTGGAAGGCGGCCTCGTCGCCGCCCAATGGCACGCTCAGGAGTTTCAGGCCGGAAGCCATCCAAGGAAACACCGGCGGATACTCCACCCAGAAGTCCAGGTACGGCTGTAGCCCCTGCAGGGCCAGGCGGGCGCGCTGTTCGTAGGCGCCCACGTCGCTGCCGCGCTCGAATAGCCCGATGGGCCGCCACAACAACGCCAGTCCCAGTCGCAGCAGGACGAATTGGACAAAGATCAGACCGAACGTCAGCCGCGTGAAACGCCCGCCGGCCAGTGCCAGCACGGCATCGCGGGCGATTTGGAGCGGACCAAGCCGAATCCGGTCCAGGCTCAGCGGCAGCCACAGCACCTGGCCCGCCGCCCATACGCCAATGGCGGTCGCCCACAACCAGCGAAGGTCATCCGTCTGAACCAGGCGGTGGTTCACGGCGTCCGACATGAACGCCATGACCGCCAGCGTGGCTGGCGCCAGCAGCGGCCAGTGGGTCCACACGTAGCCCGCCAGCACGTCGTCGACCCGACGCTGCGCCGCGAACGCTACCAGCAGTACGCCCGCCATGCTCCATCCGGCGGTGGCGGCAACGGTGAGTGCGAAGTACAGCACCCAGGTGGCGCTGATTCCACCAAGCGTGGTGCGCCCCTCGCGCATCAAGGCGATGAACAGGGCCAGCCCCAGAATCAGGGCCAGCGTGACCAGCAGAGCGGCGATGCCCCGCCACCGCAACGCCGGATAGGCCGGGCTCTTCAAAGCCTCCTCGTCCTTGGCGGCGGCGCTCTTGGCGGAGGACCTGGGCGTCAAGCGTGGGCGCTCAGCCCGGCGCGATGCCGGTCAACAGCGTGCTCGCAAACGCATCCGGAATGGGAACCCTGAAGGCCTTCACCTCGGCGTGCGCCGAGCGGAAGTCGTAGTCCACTCGTCGAAGTTCGGCCGACCAGCGGCCGGCGGCGTCGTCGAGAACTGCGTAGGTCGCCAGTCCGGGTTGACCGTCGTGCGAGCGCCCGACGGCGCCGCAGTTCACGGCCAGCACGCGGCCGGCGTGCCGGACCATGGCGGTGTGGGTGTGTCCGCTCGCCACGGCCGCGGCCTCGGTAGGGCCAATCACGGCGGCGACGGTTGCCTCGTCGTCGTCCCTGCTCCAGCCGGTCTCGTCGTCGCCCGGCGACCCATGCACGACCAGCAACGTGCCGGCCGGCGACTCGATGCTCTCCTGTCGCGCCATAGCGCCCAGCTTGCGAACGAGGGCTGGACCCAATCGCTCGGCCGCCCAGGCCACGTTGGCGCGGAGAAACTTCGCTTGCGCGCCGTGAGGATCGCCGAGGGTTGCCAGCTTGGACGGCAAGTCGGTGATGTAGCGGTCCGTGTTGCCTTGCACGCAGCGCCAGCCCAGGTCCAGCACCCGCTCCCAGCACTCGCGTGGCCGCGAGCCAAACAAAGCCGCGTCGCCGCCAAACACGACCTCGTCGGCTCCAACGCGCCGTAAGTCCGCCAGGACCGCGAACATGGCGTGGCGGTTGCCGTGAATGTCCGTAACGACCGCAACCCGCATCGTGGCGGCCAGCGTGCCCTACCGGTGGAGACTCTGCCAGTGGCTCCCGGATGCGCGCCCGATTCGTTGGTCCGTCACCGACCACATCGACCTGCTCACTCGAGTTCGCGAACCAGTGGTAGCGTGGTCATGCGCGGTGGTGTTGCATGGTCGCAACCGGGCGTGGCCGTGCGAAAGGAGAGCCCGCCGTGGCGACCATTCCCATCGAGGAGCGCGTGACTCGGCTTGAGGCGAATTACGCGCAACTGGCGACCAAGGCCGACCTGCAGGAACTGAAGGCCTCGCTCACGCGTTGGGCCGCCGGTCTGCTGATCGCGTGTCTCGTATCAGCGCTCAGCGCGGCGGGCGCGGCCATCGTGACGCTGATCGTTCAACTCGCGAACTAGCCTGACCTGGCGTGGCTTGGCGCCCGTCCAGGCCGGTCTCCGATCGCAGCCCGACGGTTTCGCATTAGACGGCTTCAGCCTGGTTTCAGGTCTGCTTTGCTAGTTTGAGAGCCTGCCGCCGCTGACCCGACTCATCGAACAACCCCAAGCGGCGAATAGGCGAGATCTTGGACTTTACCGGGCCTGCTTTTGTCGTTGCCGCGATTCTCGTTGCAATCGCGCTGCTGGCCGTTGTCATTGGCTGGGTGCTCTTTGGGGCCGCTGCAGTCTTGGCCGTAAACGCCGCGATTCACTTCGTTAAGGGTGCGTTTCATTGGATTCACTATGTGATTGGCGGTCGCGAACCTGAGCTGCCAGACCCGCACGACACCGCTCGCGAGCCCGTGGCCAGTCGCGCACCGCCGGTCCGCCGCGACCCGGCCGTACGAGCACGAGCGGCACAGGCCATGGAGGATCGACAGCGTCGCAGCCGCCGCATGTTTGGGGCGCTGGCGCTCGGGGTCGCGCTCATCGGCGCGGCGGTCTTGGGCTATAACCTCTGGCTGAATATCCTGGCGGAACGGCGCGAGATCCGGGTCTTGCACAGCATCTCGGAGGGAACCGAGAACCTGCCCGAATACCTCACCACGCAGATGACGCTCGTAGCTCAAGAGCCGGGCAACGCGGGTTTACCGTGCACGGTCAAGCTCATCTGGATCGAGTCGGGCGGCAGCCGCAACCAGAGCCGCGTGATCCAAAGTCCCGACCGGGTCAGCATTCGTGACCTGGCCTTCAGCGACGGAATCCGCGAGAGTCCCCATTTTCGCGATCTGCCGGTCACCCTGAGCACCAAGGGCTGTCGGCCATGGCGCGTGGAGACGTCCGGCTGACGCAGGTTGTCGCATCGTTGGGTCGCCGAAGCGCCGCATCCTGGCCGCTGACCTTGCTTGGCTAGACTGCGCGCATGACAGCCGCCGCGCCCCAAATGCACCTGGTCCGCCAGGACTTTGATTCTGTCGAGCTGGACGACCTTGAAGGACACCTGGCCGCCGGGCTGACCCGGCAGATCGAACGGGCCGGCTTGCCGCCTGGGGCCTCGGTGGCCATCGCGGTTGGCTCGCGCGGCGTGTCGCCGGTTGTCCAGGTGGTTCGCACCCTCGCGCGCGGACTGCGGGAAGCCGGGTTGCGGCCGTTCGTCGTCCCGGCCATGGGCAGTCACGGGGGCGGCACGGCCGAGGGGCAGGCATCGGTGTTGGCCGATTACGGGGTCCACGAGCGAAGCGTCGGCGCCCCGGTCCGGGCCACGATGGACACGATCGAGATCGGCAAAACATCTTCAGGGATCACCGTCCACCTCGACGCCGAAGCCGCGGCCGCCGACGGGGTGATCGTGATTGGGCGGGTCAAGCCGCACACCGGCTTTCGCGGGCCAATCGAGAGCGGTCTCTGCAAGATGAGCGTGATTGGTCTGGGCAATCGGCGTGGCGCCGAGTCGCTGCACGCCCATCCCCTGGCCACCGGCATCCCCGAGGCGGCGGCCCTGACGGTGGCTTCCGGCCATCTACTCTGCGGCGTGGCCCTGGTCGAGAACGCCTTCGACCGGCCCGCCCGCGCCGAGGTCGTGCCGCCGGAGGCTTTCCACGCCACCGACGAAGCCCTGCTCGAGCTCGCCCGCGAACTCATGCCCCGCTTACCCCTCGACAGGCTCGACGGTCTGCTCATCGACCGCATGGGCAAGAACATCTCCGGCTCCGGCATGGACCCGAACGTCGTCGGCATGTGGCGCCGCCTGGCCGAGCTTGATCGCACACCTGACTACGGATGGCTGGCGGTGCTTGGCCTCACCCCCGAGTCTCACGGCAACGCCGTGGGCATCGGCTTGGCGGATCTCTGCAGCCGCAAGCTGGCCGACGCCATCGACCACGAAGCCCTGGCCATGAATACGCTGACCGCCATGGCGTTGCACGCGGCCAAGGTGCCGCTCACGCTGCCCACCGACCGCGCCTGCTACCGGACTGTGCTTAACCTGGCCGCTCGCTCGACCAGTGAGCCAATTCGTATCGGTCGGATTCGCAACACCCTCGACCTGGAGACCTTCTGGGTCAGCGAGAGCGTGCTCGGCAACTTGCCCGGGAACTGCCAGGTGATTGAAGCGACGACCCCGTTCGGCTTCGATGCGGACGACTCCATCGTCGAGACCTGCGCGTTTGAACCGCGCGCCTAGCGCTTCAGCTACAGCCCGGCGTTTGGCTTTGGCATGAACATTGGCGGACGACGCTCGGTCGTCCCGCGCTCCATGCCTTTCTACTTCACCGTCGGCCTCGTGCTGGCAATACCCGGCCCATCGCTTGAGGCGGTGCGCGCTGACTTCAACCTCACCTATGTGCTGGTGGTTTTGACCTTGATCGTTCCCGCAATCTCGTACGCAAGCGGAACGATCGCGGGTGGGCTGGTCGCGGATCGGCTTGGACGACGGTCCACGCTCACGACGGGGGTGACCCTTTTCATCGTCGGGCTCCTGACAGCGGGCTTGTCGCCGGCGCTGGGCGTGCTGCTGCTTGGCGCCTGCCTCAATGGCTTTGGCTTCGGGCTCACGGAATCCCCGCTGACCGCGACCATCTCGGACGTTGCGGGAGACGAAACCGGGCGCGCCATGACGATCTCGCAGATGCCGTTTGGCTTCGGCGCGCTGATGGCCCCACCGCTGGTCGGTGCGCTGCTGCAGACGCCGATCGGCTGGCGCGGCGGCTATCTCACCGCGGCCCTGCTGGTCATGTTGGCGTCGGCCGTGCTGCTGTCGGCGCGTATTCCGGCCGCGCCCCGGCTCCGCGCCACCGGCGGGGCCCTCGTCTCCGCCGTTATGCGACCTGTCCCAATCCTGCTCGGCGCCGTAGTGATCGGCTACTTCAGCATGCAGCTCGGGCTAGGCGGGTTCCTGGCCGCGTACCTGGAGGCCGACCATGGCTTCACGCGCTCGGTCGCAGCCACGCTGGTCGCGGCCTTCTGGATCGGTATTTCGCTGGGGCGGATCATCGGCGCGCGGCTGGCGCTGCGAGTTCAGGCCTACGACCTGGCCCTTGGCAGTCTGGGTCTTTCGCTCCTCTGCGCGGTCGTGGTGGCCGGCGTTCCCCATCCCGTGGCCATCCTCACCGTCGCGGCGCTGGCCGGCCTGGCGGCAGGTCCGCTTTTTACCACCGTCGTCGGGATTGGGGTGCGTTACCGACCGTCAGCCGCCGGCATGATCGCCGGATTCATGCTCGCGATGGGCGGCACGGGTTTCGCGGGACTCTCGCTGCTCTCAGGGGCCGTTGCCGACGCGGTGTCCGTCCGTGCGGCTGTGGTCCTGATGCCAGTCACGCTTGGCATCGCCTTTCTCTTGCTGCTGCTTGCGCGTCGGCTGCACACAGCCGAGTTGCGGTCTTGACTGTTTCGAGAGCATCGGACACCCGGCGAGCACCATGATCCTGGCGGTCAGCATGTGGTTCTATGCCGCCGGCGGCGCTGCCATCAGCGTCTTCGGGCCATCGGTCGAGTCGATCAGCGAAGACTTCGGTCTCACCTACAGCCAGATCAGCCTGATCATCACCGTCATCTCGATCGGATTCATCGCGGGATCGCTGGCCGGCGGTGCGGCGTCAGACCGCTGGGGTCGCCGTGCGGTACTGGTCCCGTCCGCGGCCGGAGCCACGATGTCCATGTTCTGGTTCGCCGCCAGTCCCACGTTCGGCTCGCTGCTGGCGGCCGGATTCTGCATCGGAGCATCCTTCGGGCCCGGTCTTGCCGCGGCAACGGCGCTGATTGCGGACCTCGCGCGCCAACGCAGCACCCGGGTGCTCAACCTCTTTAACTCCGCCTTCGCGCTTGGCGCCATCGTGGCCCCGCCGCTCGTGGCCGTCGGCCTGGCCGCCTTCACGAGCTGGCGCGTCGCCTACGTCGTCGTGGCCGTATGGTTCGCCACCAGCGGCCTGATGTTCACGCGCTTATCGTATCCGCCACGCAGCGGGTCAGTGCCGACGCTTCGCAGCGTCGTACGGGGGCTTGGTTCGCCGGTATCGATTCTCCTGGGACTTGTCTTGATGTTGTACGTCGGCGTGGAAATCGCCTTTGGCGACTTCGGCGCGGCCTTCATGGAGCGCACGCAGGGGATTCCGCGAGCGGCGGCGGCGGCTTCGGTCACCGCCTTTTGGATTGGCGTCTTGCTGGGGCGCTTAGTCGTCTACCGCCTCGCTGGAACCTGGCGGGCGGCCAGCATTGTTCGCTGGTCGCTGGTGCTCGCGCTGGGAACGTCGGTGCTGGCGGCGCTGGCGGGTTCCGCGCCGTTGGCCGTCCTGGGATTCGTCCTGACGGGCGCGACGATAGGCGGTATCTTCCCCACCGCGCTCGGAATCGGCTTGCGAATCCGGCCCGGAATCGCAGGTTCCCTCGCCGGAGCCCTCACCGCAATGGCCAGTGTCGGCGGGGCGCTGCTTGCACCGATGATTGGCGCCGCGTCCGACGCCGCCGGACCTCGAGGTGGCATGCTGCTCGCGCCGGCCTTCATCCTGGCGGCCATGCTGCTGTTCGAGATCGTCCAGGCGCTGCGACGCCGAAGCGCGCGCGACTCGGCAGGACTCACGCCGCCGCCGGTCAAGGGCTCCATTGATGCCTGACCTGTCCAAGCCGGTCGGCGCAATCGACCTTGGCGGGACCAGCGTGCGTGCGGCCGTCGTCGATGTGAACGGCGGCATTACCGGCTTTGTAACCGGCGCTACTGAAGCGTCCCAGGGGCCCGATGCGGTGATTGATCGAATCATCGCCGTGCTGCAGGACGCACTGGCCCGAGCGTCCGTCCACGTCTCGGAACTGGTAGCCGTCGGGATTGGCGCCCCCGGGCCGCTCGACTGGGACACCGGCGTCATTCACGAGGCCCCCAACCTGCCGGGCTGGAAGGAAGTCCCATTGGCGACGCGGGTTGCCGACGCCGTTGGTCTCCCGGCATTCCTCGAAAACGACGCCAACGCCGCGGCGCTGGCCGAACGCCAATACGGGGTGGGTCGGGGCGCCATGAACATGCTCTACATCACCGTCAGCACCGGCGTCGGCGGCGGCTTGATCCTGGACGGCGAACTGTGGCACGGCGCCTACGGCAGCGCCGGCGAGTTCGGCCACATGACCGTCGATTTCGAAGGCCCGCTCTGCGACTGCGGCAACCGCGGTTGCATCGAGGCCATCGCCGCCGGGCCCGACATTGCCGCGTGGGTTGGCCAGCAGATCGCCGCGGGCCGCGCCAGCGCCCTCCGAGGCCAGACCGACCTCTCCGGCCGCGACGTGGTCGAAGCCGCGCGACAGGGCGACGAACTTTCGATCAGCGCCCTGGATCGCGCGGGACGCGCCGTGGGCTTTGGCGTCATCAACGTGGCCCATCTTGTGAACCTGGATGTCGTCGTTGTCGGAGGGGGAATCGCCAACGCCGGCGACCTCCTGTTCGCTCCGCTCCGGGCTACCGTACGTAAGCATCTCCTGGAGAGCACCGCGCCCAACCTGCGGCTCGAACCCTGGTCGCTCGGCGAAGACGTGGGTCTACTTGGGGCGGCTGCCGCCGCTCGCTCGCGGCTGGTCGGTGATTCCTAGGGGCTGACCCCACGCCGGCAGGTAATCGGACGCCGGGTTGTCCGTGATCCGCTGAAGGTCCGTTCCGTCGAGCCGCACGGTGTAGATCTCCCAGTTGGCGTCCCGGTAGCTGGCAAAGGCGATCTTCGCGCCATCGGGCGAGAACACCGGGTTCCAGTCTGGCGCGGGGTGCGTGGTCAGGCGGACTTCGTTCGATCCGTCGGCATCGGCAACGAACACGTCAAAGGCATCACCGATCCAGCGCGCGAACGTTATCCGCGAGCCATCCGGCGAAAAGGATGGGTCGCGGCCGCTGCTGATCACCCTGCGGGAACCAAGCGGATCGCCGAGGTCCACGGTGACAATGTCCGACCCGCTGGTGAAGATGAGCTGCGAGCCATCGGGCGACCACGCGGGATAGCAAAGAAACCCGGCTTGATCGCCGATGATCCGTTGCTCGGAACCATCCGCCAGCATGGTGTAAATCTCGCTTTCGCCGCTGCGGGTGCTGGCAAACACCAGCCGCTCGCCGTCCGGCGACCACCAGGCCTCCCAGTCCGTGGCGGGTGTATTGGTGAGCTGTTGCTGATTGCCACCATCGCCGTCGGCCACAAAGACCTGGTATCCCCCACTGGCGAACGCCGAAAACGCGATTCGCTTGCCGTCCGGCGACCAGTTCGGTCGGCTGGTCAGCCCCCCGGATAGCGTGAGCTGCGTCAGGTCGGTTCCCGTCGGCGACATGGTCCACAGGTTCCAGGCCCCGTCGCGATTGCTGAGAAACGCCAGGAGTCCGGTCGTCCCGGCCAGATTCGGATCGGGGATCGCCACGGTCGCCTCGGCCGGAATCATGCCGCCGTCCCGGAAATCCAGTCCGCTGTGGGAGATGAGGACGCTGGGCGGACTCACCGCCGGTTCGGATTCGGGGTGCCACATCCGGAAAACCGCGCCCTGCGCCCGCAGCACTACAAGACCGTCGCGGTCTTCGACGACTATCGGCAGACCATACGTATCCAGCCAGCGGTCGTTACGGATCCAGCGCCGCTCGATTTCCGGATAACGCTCCAAAATCTCCAGCCGCTCCGCTAACAGGTCTTCAAACGAACGGTCGTCCGCCGCCTCAGCGTTCGGCGGAAACGGGACGCCTCGCGCGGTTTTCAGCCAGGGGTCGCGCCCGGCCTGGCTGAGCGCGTCGTAGACGTGCACGAACGTCACGCCATCGGCCACGGTTCCCTGCAGGACAGCCTTCTGAAACGCCTGGAAGGTCAGTGGACCTGCCGACCAGCGGTTGGAGATCGGATAGCCAAGCCGTCGAACTCCCCCGGCCGACTGAAAGAACGTCCAGAACGGGATATCTTGCGCGTCGGTCACTTCGAAACCGAGGCCGTCGCCCGGTCCGGCCTGCGAATAGAACCAACCCTGGGACGTCGCCGAGTCCGGCGGCGATTCCGCCTGCGCTAACCGGGCGGGCGCAAGTAACGATCCGCCCAGGAGCGCCAGTGCCAGCAGCGTGCCCCGAACGAGGCGCAGGCGATGGGCGCTAGGGGGCATGGGGCGGCATTGACCGTGAATGTGGCGGCGGGCACTGTAGCCCACCCCTGCGATTTCGAATGTAATACGACTTCGTTTTCATGCAAGAATTGGCCCCGCATCCGCGCGGGCACGTCAGCTTTCCCCAGGTAGGTAGCCTCAATGGCCGAATATGTGAATCCAGACGTCCTCGTCGATACCGATTGGGTCGCCGCCAATGCCGGCGATGACAATGTTCGCCTGGTCGAGGTGGACGTCGACACGTCCTCGTACGACTCGGGACACATTCCCGGCGCCGTGGGTTGGAATTGGGAAACGCAACTCTCCGACGGTATCCGACGCGATATCGCCTCGCCGGATCAGTGGAAAGAACTGCTGGAGGGTTCCGGCATCGCCGCCGATACCCACGTCATTCTCTACGGCGACAACAACAACTGGTTCGCCGCGTTTGCCTACTGGCAGTTCAAGATGGGCGGCCACGAGCGCGTAAGCCTCATGAACGGCGGCCGGCTTAAGTGGGAGCAGGAAGGCCGCGAGTTGACCACTGACGCAACCGACGTTGCGCCCACCACCTACGAGGCAGGGGACGCCGATCCCTCCTTACGCGTTCTGCAGCCTGACGTCCGTGCCGCGCTTGGCGACGGCTCCACCGTGCTGGTCGACGTGCGTTCGCCCGCCGAGTTCACCGGCGAGATCCTGGCTCCGCCGGGCCTGCAGGAACTGTCACAGCGCGGCGGCCACATTCCCGGCGCTGACAACGTCCCCTGGCTGACCGCAGTCAACGAAGCCGACGGAACCTTCAAGTCGGCCGACGAACTGCAGGAGATCTACGGTCCGCTCGGCGCTACCGGCGACGCGCCCGTCATCACCTACTGCCGGATCGGCGAGCGCTCCGCCCATACCTGGTTCGCGCTGCACGAGTTGCTGGGCGTCGGCAACGTCCGCAACTACGACGGCTCCTGGACCGAGTGGGGTTCCATGATCGGCCAGCCGATCGAGCGCTAACCCGCGCGTGGCGGCAGCGATGGCCTAGGCGTCGAGTGCGACTTGCGCCAGGTCGATCGCGCCGCTCACGGGGTCGATTCCGAATCCGGTCACGTCAGGCTTGAGCAGAAAGGCCGAGGCGTGGCGGCCGATCGCGATCGCCGGCGTCTCGGTTTCAAGCAAGGCCTCGGCGGCCGCGTAGGCCGTGCGCTGGGCCTCGCCGTCGGTGGAAGCCGCGGCTGTTTCCAGGTGCCGGTCAAACTCGGCGCTACTCCAGCCCGTGCGGAAAAAATCGACGTCGGAACGCCAGAGGTCGTCCAGCCAGTTCGACGGATGGCGGTATTCCGACGTCCAGCCGGCGCGATAGGCGTCGAAGTTGCCGGGCGCGTTGGAAAAGTCCAGGAAGTCGCGCCACTCGCGCACGTCCGGCTGGACCGCGACGCCAAGCGTGTCAGCCCATACCCTGGCCAGTTCGGCGGCCAACCGATCCCACTGGTCGGTGCGGTGGTACGTGAAGCGGAGGGGCGGGAGTCCCTCGCCGTTGGGAAACCCGGCGCTCGCCAGCAAGGCCCGCGCCTCGTCGACGTTCGGCGCGCCGCCGGGCTCGGCCGCCAGGATGCTCTCGGGTGTCAGCCGTTGCGCCGGCAGCGTCGGCTGGTCGAACACCGCCGCGGTCAACGCCTCGCGGTCGAGCGCCAGCGATAGCGCCCGCCGGACGGCCGCGGTGTCCCACGGCGCCTTGCGCGTGTTGAACACGATGAACCACGTGCCCGCACGCTCGAAGAGCCGCACCTGCGGTCGCAGGTCCGCGTTCGCCAGCGCTGACCTGTAGTCCGCCCCGCTCACGCTGGCGGCATGCGCCGGACTCGCATGAAAGTCCTGCAGCCGCGAGTCGGCGGACCGCGGGAATCGGATGACCACATCACTGAACTGCGGCGGCTTAGGTCCGCCGTAGTGTTCGTTGCGGTGCAAGGTCATGCCCAAGCCGCGGTCCCACTGCGCCAGCTTGTAGGGCCCGTTGCTGCGAATCCGGATCGGTTCGGTCCACGATGCCCCGGTGCCCTCAATCTCCGCCCGAGGCAGCGGTACGAATGTCGATGTCGCCACTCGCGCCAGGAATCCGGGTGTCGGAGATCTGAGATGCACCCGCAGCGTCGAGGTGTCCGGCGCGAGGACTTGAGGCTCGTCGCGTTGGCGTCCGCCGCCGGCATAGCTCTCCGCTCCCCGGATCGGGAACAGAAGATAGTTGAACGTGGCGCCCAAGGCCGGCGCCAGGTTGCGCTGCCACGACCAGACAAAGTCGTCGGAAGAGACCGCCTCGCCCGATGTCCAGCGTCCCTCGAGCGCCAGTTCAAATTGATAGGCATGCCCGGCATCCGTGATCTGCCACGACTGGGCGGCGGCGGGTTCGGCTATTCCCCCTTCGCCGACCCGTACCAGCGGCTCGAACAGCGCCTCCGCGACCGTCGCCTCTTGTGGCTGCGCGACCAGCGCCGGATCAATGGTCGCCGGCTCGTCCAGCAGCAACTCAAGGCGCCGGCCATTGTCGTCGCCTTCCGGCGCCAGCGGTCCCTCGCACGCCGCCACGGCCGCGAGCGCAACGCCGCCACCGGCCAGTCCCACGAACCGCCGACGGTTCAGCGGCACGGGTTCAGCCGGCGATCGTCAGCTCGGTCAGCCACTCTCGCGTCATCGGGCGGCCGGCATAACCTTCCACCCAGGGCTGCACGAGCTCGTGCGATACGTAGAACAGCAGCGGAATGAGCACCCCCTGCTCGATGACTCGATCCTCGATCTTTCCGTAGTACGCCAGGCGCTCATCGTCGGTGGCGGCCGCGCGGGCCTGCTGAATGAGGTCGTCGACGACAGGGTCCGAATATCGCCACGAGTTGTCCGGTCGGTCGGAGCCAAACAGCTCGTCGGTGAAGTTGAAGGCGTCTGGGAAGTCGGCCGACCATCCAAGGAAGAACGACTGGATGTCGTGATCCGGTTCGTCCAGCGTCGTGACCAGGTCGTCGAAGGAGCGCACCTCGATAGCGACGTCCACGCCCAGTTCAGTCCGCCACGGATCGACGATGATTTCCACGAATGGATTTCCGGACAGGCCGTCGCCCGACGCCACCACGGTAATGGGCGGTAGCGCGTCGGCGCCGCCGTAGCTCGACTTCTCGAGTTCAGCCTGGGCCGCCTCCAGGTCAAATGCGAGACCCTCGAAGTCCGCACGGTGACCCGGGAGGCCGGGCGGAATGACGCCCTTGGCTTCCCGCTGCGTTCCGGCCAGCACAACCTCGTTTATGAACAGCCGGTCGGTGGCGAGGGCCAGCGCCCGCCGCACGTGCACGTCGTCGAGAGGCGCCAGGGTGGTGTTGAAGCCAAGGTATTGGAACGCCAGGTCGGGCGTGCTGATCAGCTGGCTGCCGCGCGGTTCGTTCGGGTCGCGAAACCGGTCCAGATCGGCTCCCCCGATGGAGATCAGGTCAAGCTCGTCGCTTTCGTACAGCAACAGGTTCTCGCCGACGTCGAGTTGATGAAACTCGACGATCGCCGGTCCACCCGGCAGCCAGGGGGCCGTATCGGCCCGGCCCAGCGTGATCAGCGTTTCCGGCTGCCAGTCGAGGAGCTGGTACGGCCCTGATCCGTTCGGCGAGAGCCACCACTCGCCGCCCGATGCAACATTGCGCCGGTCCACGACAAGCGTCGGGCCGGCACTCAGCTTGCTGGGGAAGAAGGACAGCGGTGTGGCCAGTGTGACCTCAAGCGTGCGCGTTCCGCGGACCCGCAGGCCCGAGACCGAGTCGGCCTCACCATCCGCGTACGACGTCGCGCCTTTGATGTCTTCCAGGAATACGGGTCCCGAAAGTGAGCCGGTATCGGGATCCAGAGCGCGGCGCCACGACCACGCGACGTCCGTTGCGGTCAACGGCGTTCCATCGTGAAACCTCGCCTGCCGGCGAATCGTGAAGGTGTACGTCAGGCCGTCGCCGCTGACGGTCCAACCTGAGGCCAGGTCTGGTTCGACCGACAGGTCAGGCGCGATGCGCGTGAGGCCGGCGAAGATTTCCTGCACGTACTCGGCCGAGCCCGTATCGCGCACGTGAACCGGATCGAGGGTCAGTGGCTCGTTGGCCGCCAACCGCAGCGTGCCTGATGCCTGCGGCGCCGTTGGTCCCGCATCGCCGCCGCCCAGGACCGTGAATCCCAGCGCAAGCGCTGCGGCAAGAACCAGTCGGCGGCCCGCGCATCTCCACTGTAAGGCCTTAGGCACCCACGTTCTCTGGGTTCTGACGGCTCAGCAGGTCTTCCGCGCGCAGCATGATGGTCCGCTCATTCACGTGATGCAGCATGCGCACCGCGTCCTGCATCGCGACCCAGCGCGCTTCCACGTGCTCCGCCGGGTCTGGACGAATGTTTCCGCCGATGGACCGCAGCAGGTACTGATGCACGACCTTCGGCACGAACCCCGTCCAAAGGTCCGGTCGGACTTCGTAGCGAATCTCGCCAAGGTCGTCCACCACTTCGCCCACGATGCCGGTTTCCTCCAGGACTTCGCGCACCGCCGCATCTTTGGGCGCTTCGCCCGGCTCGACGGCGCCCTTGGGCAGGACCCAGGCCCCGCGCTGTGTCTGTACCACGGCCACCTGGACCTGGCCGTTCTTCTGGCGGTAGATGACACCGCCTGACGATTCGAGGAAGGGTTCCTCACTGCCGGCGGCTACGGCGGATTGATCGGCGGCTTCTGCCATTGGTGGCTCCTATACCGTGTGGGTGTCGCGGCAGGCGAACCCAAGGTGCGACCGGCTGGGGGTCGATCCCTGCTGGTCCTGATACTTGCTATCCAGACCGGGCGAGCCGTACGGACGTTCCGCCGGGCTCGTGAGCTGCATGACCGAAAGTTGACTGACCCGCATGCCGGGCCACAGCAGGATGGGCAAGTTGGCGTGATTGGACAATTCCAGCGTCAAACTGCCGCGGAATCCGGGATCAACATAGCCTGCGGTGCTGTGCACCATTAAGCCTAGCCGCCCCAGCGAACTCTTGCCTTCGATACGACCAACCAGGTCGTCTGGCATCCGGATGGTCTCCACGGTGCCCGCGAGTACGAATTCGCCCGGATGGAGGACAAAGCTGGCGCCCGCGGCTACCTCGACTTCCTCCGTAAGGTCCGGCTGACTCAGCTTCGGATCGATGTGGGTCTCGGTCTGATTCACGAAGACTCGAAACACAGACCCAAGTCGAAGGTCAATGCTCGATGGCTGAATCGCGGTTTCGTCGAGCGGGTTTATTTCCAGACGGCCTGACGCGATCGCCTCGCGTAGAGCCCGATCGCTCAGGACCACTCGCCCCCCTTTGCGCCCCGCGTGGGCGCGCGGGCCCGATGCTACCGTACCCCTGCCTCGTGAGCCTGCCGGTTGCGCCCGCGTGATTCTTGCTATCGATCAAGGCACCACCGGCACCACGACCCTAGTCATTGACGAGGACGCCGGCATCGTCGGACGCGCGTACGCGCCGGTGGACCAGAGCTACCCACGTCCAGGCCGGGTCGAGCACGATCCCGGCCAGATCTGGGATGGCGTCTGCCGGAGCGTCCGACAGGCTCTGGCCGCGGCGTCCCCCGGTGCGCTCGCCGCCGTCGGTATCACCAACCAGCGCGAGACGGCGGTCGCCTGGGACTCCGAGACCCTGCAACCGCTGGGCCCAGCCATCGTCTGGCAGGACGTCCGCACCGCGCCAGGGATGGCCGAGCTGGAAACCAGCGGCCAGGGCGACGCAATCCGCGCGGTGACCGGCCTGCGCCCCAGCCCCTACTTCAGCGCCGGCAAGTTCGCCTGGATGCTGGAGCACGCACCCGAGGTCGCCGCGGCCCGTGATGCCGGCCGCCTGTGCCTTGGAACGGTGGACGCCTGGCTGATTGCCCGCCTGTCGGGCGGCGCACATCTCTCCGATGCCACCAACGCCTCTCGGACCCTGCTCATGGACGTGGAGACCGGCTGCTGGTCGAATGACATGCTCCAGCTATTCGGAGTCCCCGCGCAGTCCCTGCCCGAGATCGTGCCCTCGATCGGCCGGTGTGCGGTCGCCGGCGCCGATGCCCCCGTTGCCTCCGGCACGCCCGTCAGCGGCATTGCCGGGGACCAGCAAGCCGCCCTTTTCGGCCACCTCGGCGTCGCGCCCGGCGCCTCCAAGGTGACGTACGGCACCGGCTGCTTCCTTCTCCAGCACGCCGGGGTCTCGCGCCCGCCGGACATTGACCATCTGCTGACCACCGTCGCGCTGGGGCAGCCGGACGGCCTGACCTACGCCTACGAGGGCAGCGTGTTCACCGGCGGCGCGCTGGTGCAGTGGCTGCGTGATGAATTGGGCTTGATCGAGTCCGCGACCGAGATTGAAGCGCTGGCGCGCGCCGTACCGGACACTGCCGGCGCCGTGATTGTCCCCGCCTTTACCGGTCTCGGCGCCCCGTACTGGGATCCAGACGCCCGCGGAGCAATTCTGGGCCTGACTCGCGGTGTCACCGCTCCTCACCTGGCCCGCGCCGCTCTGGAAGCCATCGTGCACCAGGTTCAGGACGTCCTGGATCTCATGCCCGCGCTCACCGGCCAACTGCTCGTGGACGGCGGCGCCGCCGCCAACGACCTGCTCCTTCCGCTCCAAGCCTCCAGTGCCGCCCGTACCGTCGCCCGACCGACGGATATCGAAACCACGGCGCTTGGCGCGGCGTACCTGGCCGGTCTGGCCGAGGGCGTCTGGTCCAGCGTGGACGAGCTGCGCTCGCTTCGCCCCGCACCGGCGCTGTTCGAGCCTGGCCTGGAGACTCTCTCCATCAATCGTCCCACCTGGCACCGCGCCGTCCAGCGCACTCGCGGCTGGGCCGCGACTCCGAACGAGGCGTGAGAAACTGCCGCGCATGAGCCTGCACGTCGCCTTTTGCCTCTGGGGCCTGCCCGACGAACCTGCGGTCGCCACCGCGTTTGCCGCCGAAGCCGGCTTTCAGTCCGTGGACGTACGCCCCGGCTACTCCAACCTGAAACCCTCGGAGCGCACGCTTCCCATCACCTGCATGGCCGTTGCCCACCTCATGCCGGAAGGGGCATTGCTGGACGCAATCGAGGACTCGGCCCGTCAGGTCGCCGTTGACCACGTCCGGACCGGCATCCGCGAAGCCCAGGGTCTCGGCATATCCGACGTTTATCTCGCGCCGCCAGTTACACCCGATGCGCCCGCGCTAGCTGCGTACCGCGAATCGGCCCTCACACTGGCTGATGAGGCCCAACGCGCCGGCATCCGCCTCGGCATTGAGCACTTTCCCGGCCGCGGTCTGCCGACGGTCCGCGAAACCCTCGACTTCATCACGGCCTGCGGCCACGCCAACCTGTATTTGCTCCTGGACGTCGGTCACAACCAGATCGCGGGCGAGTCCGTCGCCGAGTCGATTGAAGCTGCCGGCGATCGACTCCAGTACGTCCACGTTAACGACAACGACGCCACGAGTGACCTGCACCTCGGCCTGCTGGAAGGCGTCCAGGACGAAGCCTGGGTCCGTGACGCCCTCCGCGCGGTTGTCGAATCCGACTATGGCGGTCCGGTCAGCGTCGAAGTCAACATGGCGCTGCCGGATCCCCGAACCTCCGCCGCCAGCAGCCTGTCAATCGTCCGCCGACTGGAACCTGGCGCCTAAACCCGTCCGGCCGCCCGGTAGGAGTCGTCAATCAGCTGCACGGCGTTCGCGCAGTCTCGCGGCGTGATCGCCGGCGGATCCCCGCGACCCACCCGCTCCAGGCAGTCCCGCACGAATCCCGGATAGGCCGACAAGACGGTTACCGGCGTGTCCAGGTGCTCGTTGCGGCCCGGCGCGAGGATCTGCAGGCCGTCCGGAACCGCCTGCAACATGGCGTTGGCCCCGGCCACCTTCATCTCGGAGTCCGATTCGTTCGCCGGCCAGGTGGGCATCGTGTAGCCCACCTCCACGTGGACCAGCGTCCCGCTCGAGCTGCGCAGGGTAGCCAGGGCGTAATCCTCGACTTCCGAGGCGTGGACGATGTTGCTGATGACGGCCGACGCCACCTGCACGTCCTCGCCCAGCAGGAATCTGGACATGTCCATGCCGTGGCCGCCCAAGTTGGTCAGCGCGCCGCCGCCGGCCTGCGAGCGGTCGAGCATCCACGGCGAGTCCCACTCGACATAACGCTGCATCGTCGGCCGGATGATCCGAAACACGATGTGCGAAATCGGCCCGAACTCGTCCGCCGCAATCATCTCCCGCGCCCTCTCCGCCCACGGCGATTGCCGGTTCGGAAACGGCACCGACACCCAGGCCCCGCGCGCTTCCGCCAGGTCCGCCAGGCCGCTGACCACGTCCGCGCTCGTCCCCATCGGCTTTTCCATCATGAATGGAAGGTCCGCCTCGATCAGGAACTGCGCGATCTCCGGCATCTCCACGTGCCGACCCAGCGCGATCACGAATTCCGGCTTCGTCGCGTCGACCATCTCGCGGTAGTCGGTGAACGCCGTCGTTTCGTAGCGACTCGCCCGGTCCTCCGCGATCGCGGCGTCACTGTCCGAGACGCCTACCAACTCGATGTCCAGGTCCAGGTTCTGCAGAACCGTCAGGTAGGCGGCGTCGTAGGTGGAATGCCAGTGGTTGACTTCAATGACGGCGATGCGGCGCGGCGTGCTCATGGGCGACGACTCCCGGGTCCAACAGCGGGACGGTAGCACGAGCCGTCGCAGTAAGCTCTCACCGACGAACCCGTCGAACGAGGTGACGCCATGGGCGCAGAGGATGAGGACAACAAAGGCTGGGGCCGTCGCATCGACGGCCTGATCAAGCGGGTCGGCGATGAAGTCGGCGGCGAGCGCGGGGAGAAGGTCCGTGAGCGCCTGACGCAAGCCAAGTCGCGAGTCGAAGCCGGACTGGAGAGTGACGAGGCCCGCCGGGTCCGCACCGAAATGACGGCGATTGGCGACAAGGCCATGGAGCGCGTCGACGACGCCCTCCGGCACGAGCGCACGCAGCAGGTCGTCAAGCGAGTCGACGCCACCCTCACCGGAATCGGCGACCGCCTGCGCGGCGACCACGCAGAGCCCCCAACGGCCGCACCGACACCGAATGCGCGAGCCGAAGCTCGATCGGAAGAAGCGACCGCCGAAGCCGACGAGTCAGCTGCGGCAAGCGATGCGGCGCCCGGCGCCGGTGAGGTATCACCCGAGATTTCCACAAACGGCGAGGACGAAACAACTTCCAGGAACGCTTGATCTCCTCCCGCTAGCGGAGCGTGGGCTGCGATGAGCTACCTGCGCCCGTGCAGCAGCAACCGCGCCAGGCTCCGCCACGACAGCGCCGTGCCCTCGCCCACCAGCAGTTCGATGCCTTCCCGCACAAACTCCGGGCGTCGTCGCGCCGCCCGTACGCCGAAGTCCGCAATCCAGGCCCGCTGCGCCAGCCACTTGGCTCGCGCCGACGCCCGGAAGTGCTCGCCAAATCGTTCCCGAAACCACCCGTCGAATCCATCGAACGGCCGATCGTCGGCTCCTGACTGCACCGCCCGCACTGCTCGGCTCGCCGCCTCGATGCCCGCCGCCATCCCGTAGGCAATTCCCTCGCCCGAGAACGGGTTGATCATCGACCCGGCGTCTCCCACCAGCGCCACGCGCCCGTGCACCAACGGCGGAACGTGACTGGCGAACGGCAGCATGTAGGCCCGCGACCGCTTCGGATCCAGCGCCTGGTGCTCGCTCGACTGCAGAAAGTCTCGTAGCAGATCCGGCAGTCGTCGCTCCTGCCGCCGGAAGCGGGCGGCGTCGATCATGACCCCCACATTCGCGCCCTGCGCGTCAATCGGGAAGACCCACCCGTACGCCGGCAGCAATTCGCGCTTGAAGTAAAACGCCATGTGCTCGAACCCGCCGGGCCGCTCCACGTATGCGCGAATAGCCACGCCCGTGTGCGCTGGGTCGTTGTACGCCACGCCCAATAACCGCCGGACGTCCGACCGCGCCCCATCGGCCGCGATTACAGCCTTCGCACTGATGACACTCGATCCATTCGGCCCGCTCGCCTCGACTCGAACCGGCCCACCGTGGGTCGAGTCCAGTCCCTCAAGCCGACTATCGGTCCATACGTCCGCGCCCGCGTCTTGAGCGAGTGTCAGCAGGGCATCGTCAAACTCCGACCGGGGCACTACGTATCCACGCGCGCTCTCGCCAATCGCCGGCAGTTCGCCCACCACCTCGGCCCCCGACGGCGCCACGATCTTCAGCCGCTCGACAGGCCGGCGCCCCCGCACAATCTCGGCGGCGTCCAGATCCGCCAGCCGCGCCACGACCCCGGGCCCCAGCCCATCGCCGCAGGCCTTGTCGCGCGGAAACCGCTGGCGATCCAGCACCAGCGTTTGAAGCTCCGGCGCCGCCTGGCGCGCCGCCAGCGCCGCGGCCGCACCCGCGGGACCGCCCCCAACCACCAGCAGGTCGCACGCTCGGACATCCACGCTGTGTGCTCTCCCGCCGCCGGGCGCCGCGAAGTATAGAGACGCCCTGCGCCTAAACTGCCGTCACATCGACCGAGCGGGAAGCGTCGCATGGGGCCGGCGTCCTCCGGCGAGAGTGCTCCTCGCGTGCTCAGCATCGACGTCGGCAGCTCCTCCGTTCGCGCCGCCGCCCACACCGCCGACGGGGCCCCGCTGCCCGGCAGCGACGCCCAGATCGCTTCCAGCTTCGACACCACGCCCGACGGCGGCGTGCAGATCGACGCGGACGCCCTGTTCGACCGCCTGGCGCAAGCGATCGACGTCACCCTCCAGCGCCTTGGCCCGCAGGCCGCCGACCTCCAGGGCGTGGGCGCCAGCGTCTTCGCCTCCAGCGTGCTCGGTGTCAACGCTGCCGGCGAGCCCCGAACCCCCGTCTACACCTACGCCGACACCCGCTGCGCCGACGATGCCGCCATCCTCCGGCAGGAATGGGACGTGGCGGCCTGCTATGACCGCACGGGCACGCCCATCCACGCCAGCTACCTGCCGGCCCGCTTTCGGTGGCTCAGGCGGACCCAACCCCACGTTGTCCGCCAGGTCGCCCGCTGGATCACCTTCGGCGAGTACGCCGCTCAGCGCCTGTTCGGTCGTCCCTGCGGCCTGGGACTGAGCCTCGCCGCCTGGTCCGGCATGCTGAATCGTCGCGAGCTCGACTGGGACCTCGCCACCCTCGGCGCCCTCAACATCGATCCAGGCTCGTTGGGCGCCATCGACCCATCCGGCGAGCCGCTATGCGGTCTTGACGATCCCTGGCGGCAACGCTGGCCCGCCCTCGCCGACATCCCCTGGTTCCCCGCGCTCGGCGACGGCCTCTGCAGCAACCTGGGCACCGCCCCCGGCGAGGCCGACGCCATCGTCTTCAACATCGGCACCAGCGCCGCCGTCCGGGCCCTGGTTCAGGGTCCGGTCCGCTCGGTTCCCGCCGGCCTCTGGGAATACCGGGTCGACCGCTCACGATCGCTGCTGGGCGGCGCCGAAAGCAACGGCGGCATCGTCGTCGCCTGGCTGCGTGACTTCCTACGCGGACTGCAAGGCGACGATCCCGACGACGCTATTGCCCACCTGCCGCCCGACGCCCACGGCCTCACGGTGCTTCCCTTCCTGGCCGGCGAACGCAGTCCCGGCTGGGACGACTCCGCCCGCGCCACTATCCACGGCGCCCGTCTCAACACCCAGCCCGCCGACCTGCTGCTGGCCGGCATGGAAGCCGTCGCCTACCGGCTAGCGGCCATCTACGACCTGCTCGTTCCGGTCATTGGCGAACCGCATGTCGTCCACGTATCGGGCGGGGCGCCCCAGCGCTCTGACCGTTGGACGCAGATCCTCTCCGACGTCCTCGGCCGCCCGGTCATCCGCTCCGCCGTCGCCGAACCCACCAGCCGCGGCGCCGCCATCTGGGCGCTGCAGGCGCTCGGCCATGCCGTCCATTCGGATCTCGGGACCGATGGCGAACAGCCGTTCGACCCCAACCTCTCCAACCACGCCGTCTACCAGGAAGCCAGAGCCCGCCAACGCCGCCTCTACCAGCGCATGGCCGGCGCCGGCGGCCTGGACCTCGTCTGAGATGCGCCAACGCCGCGTGCAAAGCTCCTCCGCTTCGCGGAAACTGAGCCAAAGCACGGCGAACCCCTGGAGCCAGGAATGAACGTCGCCATCGGCGTGGATCACCGCGGCTATGCCATCAAGTCCGACCTCATCGCGATCCTGCGCGCGGCCGGCTGCGAGGTCATCGACTTCGGCGCCCACACCGATGAATCCGTGGACTACCCCGACTACGCCGCCGCCGTCGCCGAGGCCGTCGCATCCGGCCGGGCCGACCGCGGCATCATCGTCTGCGGCAGCGGCGTCGGCGCTTGCGTGGCCGCCAACAAGGTTGTGGGCGCCCGTGCGGGCATGTGCCACGACACCTACTCCGCCCGCCAGGGCGTCCAGCACGACGACATGAACGTCCTCTGCCTCGGCTCCGGCATCGTCGGCCTCTCCCTCATCGAGGAACTCGTCGATGCTTTCCTCGGCGCTGAATTCGCTGTTGACGAGGAGCGCTACGTCCGCCGCCTCCACAAGGTTCAGGCCCTCGAACGCGGCGAACGCCTCAGCCCGTAACCCACACCTCCCGCCACCCAACCATCTGTCGGGAATTCACGTTCCCCATTAGCCTCATTGGTACGATTGCCGTAGCAGACTTACTCGTGTAAGCCATCCGCTTGCGCGATCGACCTCGGCCGATCACCGTTGCTCAGGCCCCGGAGGTTTCGATGTCTCGAACCCCGCTGCACGAACTCCACACGCATGGTCAAAGCGTCTGGTTGGACTTTCTCAGCCGGGACCTGGTCGACTCCGGGGAACTCTCCCGCCTCGTCGCCGAAGAAGGCGTTCGCGGGATGACCTCCAACCCCACGATCTTCCAGGAGGCCATCAAGGGCAGCGATACCTACGACGAGGACATCCGTCGTCTGGGCGCCGAGGGCCTGACGCCTGAGGAGATGTTCGAAGCCATCGCCGTTGACGACATCGCCGCCGCCTGCGACGTGCTCCGCCCGGTCTACGACGAGTCCGGAATGACCGACGGCTTCGTCAGCCTGGAAGTCTCCCCGCGCCTGGCCCACGACACGGAGGGCACTGTCGAGGAAGCCCGCCGCCTGGTCGCCTCAGTCGACCGCCCAAACCTCATGATCAAGGTTCCCGCCACGCCAGCCGGCCTGCCCGCCGTCGAGACCCTGATCACCGAGGGCGTCAACGTCAATATCACGCTTATCTTTGCGCAGGCCGTTTACCGCGGCGTCGTGGATGCCTACCTCAGCGCCCTCGAAAACCGGGCCGCGGCCGGCGAGCCGGTGGACGACGTCGCCTCCGTGGCCAGTACCTTCGTCAGCCGCATCGACACCGCCGTCGACGCTCAGTTGGAAGAACTCCTGGCCGAGCGGGCGGATGACGCCGACGAAATCCGATCCCTCCTCGGCAAGGTCGCCATCGCCAACTCCAAGGCCGTCTACGAGATCTTCGAAGAGATCTCCGCCTCCGAGCGCTACCAGGCCCTGGCCGCCGACGGCGCTCAACCCCAGCGCCCCCTCTGGGCCAGCACCAGTACCAAGAACCCCGAGTACCCGCCCACCCTGTATGTGGACGAGCTCATCGGCCCCAACACCGTCAACACCATGCCCTCCGTCACCATGGACGCCTTCCGCGAGCAGGGCGAGGTACAGCCCACCGTGAGCAGCGACCCGGACTACTGGAGCGGCGTCCTAGAGCGGCTCGCCGCCCTCGGCGTCGACCTCGACGCCATCATGGATCAGCTCCAGGCAGAGGGCGTCCAGAAGTTCATCGATTCCTACGACGACCTCCTGCAAGACCTCGAGGCCAAGGCGGGGGCGCTCGCCTCCTAGCCGGGAACTGAGGCGGCAATGTCCGGCGACGGTCCCACCGCTCGTTTCGGCCCGGCTACCGATGCCGTTGCCGAAGCGTTGGATCGCGCCCAGGCCAATGACGTCGCCCGCCGCCTCTGGGCGGCCGATCTATCTCTCTGGACCCAGAACCCCCTCGTCCAGAACCAGATAGCCGAAAGCCTCGGCTGGCTGCGCGTGGCCGAGGCCATGCGTGCCGGCGTCGACGACCTCACGACCTGGAGCGCCGAGATCGCCGGACAGGTCGACGACGTGGTTCTTCTCGGCATGGGCGGCAGCAGCCTCGCGCCCGAGGTCATGTCCGCCGTTATTCCCCAGGCCGAGGGCTCGCCCCAACTCACCGTCCTCGACACCACCGACCCCGCTGCCATCCGCCGCGTCGAATCCGGCCTTGACCTCAACCGGTCGCTCTTCATCGTCGCCAGCAAGTCCGGCGGCACCCTGGAAACCGCAACGCTCGCCGAGTACTTCTGGTCGCGCTACGTCGCCGCCGGCGCGGATTCGCCCGGCCGGCACTTCGTCGCCATCACCGATCCCGGCACCAGCCTGGCCGCCCTCGCGCAGGACCACGCCTACGCCCGCGTCTTCCTCAACCCGCCCGACATCGGCGGCCGCTACTCCGCCCTTTCATTCTTCGGACTCGTCCCCGCGGCGCTCGCCGGCATTGACCTTGAGCCGCTACTCGACCGCGCCATCGCCGCCGGTCAGAGCTCCGCCGCCAACCCCTCGGTCAATACCAACCCACCAATCACCGTCGGTGTGGCCCTGGGTGCGCTCGCCCGCACCGGCCGCGACAAGCTCACCCTCGTCCCCTCCGCCTCCCTCCGGCCCGTCGGCGCCTGGGTCGAGCAACTCGTCGCCGAGAGCACCGGCAAGGAAGGCCAGGGCATCGTGCCCGTCGACGGCGAACCGCTGGGCGAACCCGGCGTCTACGACAACGACCGCGTCTTCATCGAACTCGCCCTCACCGGCGATTCCGATGACGGCCGCGCCCCGCGCCTCGACGCCCTCGCCGACGCCGGCCACCCGGTCATCACCCTCCCGCTCGACGATCCGTATGACCTCGGCGCCCATTTCCTCACCTGGGAACTTGCCACCGCGGTCGCTGGCTCCATGCTTGACATAAATCCATTCGACCAGCCGAGCGTCGCCGAGAGCAAGGACAACACGGATCGCGTCCTCGGCCAGATCACGGCCACCGGTGCGCCGTTCGATATGCCCGCCGGCCCCAGTGCCAACGGCGTGCTCGCCGCCGGCAGCCAGGCGCCCGACCTCGCTACCGCCCTCACCGGCTGGCTCAGTTCCGTCAACCCCGGCGACTACATCTCCATCCAGGCCTACCTTGACCGCACGCCAGCGCACGATGCCGACCTGCGCGCCATCCAGGCCCTACTCCGCGACTCGCTTCACGTTGCCGTCACCCTCGGCTATGGTCCCCGCTTCCTGCACTCCACCGGCCAGTTGCACAAGGGCGGCCCCGACACCGGCGTCTTCCTGCAGATCACCATCGATCACCAGCACGATGTCGAGGTGTCCGGCCGCAGCTACACCTTCGGCACCCTCATCGACGCCCAGGCGCTCGGCGACTTCGAGTCCCTTGCCGCCCGCGAACGCCGCCGCTTTCGCCTGCATCTGAACGACTCGGCAACCGACTTGGATCAGGTCGCCACCGCGTTACGCACCGCCCTGCAGAACATCAACATCGCCTGACGGAGCATTTCCCATGAGCATGAACGGCCAGTCCCTGGACACGGCGTTTGGAGTCAATCCGTTACGCGAGGGACTTGCTTTCCAGGAGGCCCCACCCGGCCACACCCTCATCATCTTCGGCGGCTCTGGCGACCTTGCCGCTCGCAAGCTCATCCCCGCCCTCTACAACCTCGAACGCAACGCCCTGCTCCCGTCGTCACTCGCCGTCGTCGGGCTCGGCCGCCGTCCCATGGATCACCAGAGTTACCGCGTCCGCCAGCACGAAGCCACAACCAGCTTCTCCCGCACCGGCAAGCCCGACCCCGAACTCTGGAATGCGTTCCAGCAGGGCCTCTACTACGTCCGCGGCGACTTCAGCACCCACGCGGGTTACGAAGACCTCAAGCGCGAGTTGGCCGAAATCGAAACCCGCCACGGCACTGGCGGCAACCGCATCTTCTACCTCGCCACCCAGCCCAGCCTCTTTCCGGAAATCATTCGCCTGCTCGGCGAAACCGGCCTCAACCGCGGCCCCGGCACGACCCGCATCGTCATCGAGAAGCCCTTCGGCCGCGACCTCGCCACCGCCCTGACTCTCAACGCCATCGCCAACAACGTCTTTGACGAGTCGCAGATCTACCGCATTGACCACTATCTCGGGAAAGAGACCGTCCAGAACGTCCTCGTCCTGCGCTTTGCCAACGTGATCTTTGAGCCGGTCTGGAATCGCCGCTACGTCGACTCCGTCCAGATCACCGTGGCCGAGTCCGTCGGTCTCGAAGGCCGCGGCACCTACTACGAGGAAGCCGGCGTCCTGCGCGACATGGTCCAGAACCACATCATGCAGCTCCTCGCTCTCGTGGCCATGGAGCCGCCCGTCGACTTTCACGCCGACTCCATCCGCGACGAAAAGGTCAAGGTCCTCCGCGCCCTCCGTCACCTGGAGCCCGACCAGGTCGCCAGCAACGTCATGCGCGCCTCCTACGGCGCGGGTTTCGTTGACGGCCGGGAAGTTCCCGCCTATCGCGACGAGGACGGCGTCGACCCAGGCTCAACCACCGAGACGTACCTCGCCGCCCGCCTCCACATCGACAACTGGCGCTGGAAGGGCGTGCCCTTCTACCTGCGCAGCGGCAAGCGCCTGGCCAAGCGCGCCTCCGAGATCGCCATCCAGTTCAACGAGGTTCCGCACCTCCTGTTCGGCGACTCCAATCCCGATGGGGTGCCGCCCAACGTCCTGGCCTTGCGCATCCAGCCCGATGAAGGCGTCTCCATCACCTTCGAGGCCAAGCAACCCGGCCTCGGCATGCGCGTGCGCCCCGTCCGCATGGACTTCGGCTACGGCCAGAGCTTCGCCGAGGAGTCGCCCGACGCCTACGAACGCTTGCTCCTCGACGTCATGCTCGGCGACCAGACCCTCTTCATCCGCCGCGACGAAACCGAAGCCGCTTGGCGCGCCGTCATGCCCATCCTCGAAGCCTGGGAGGCCGATCCCGCCTCCCGCCTTCCCACCTACGAAGCCGGCCGCTGGGGCCCCCGCCAGGCCGGCGACCTCCTCCGAGCCGACGGCTTCCGCTGGCGCCGCCTATGAGCGCCCCAGGCGCCCTCGCTGCACGAGTACGTCTAGGGAGCCGCTTCCCTCTAACTCCATCTCCCTGGCAGGAGACCTTTGCAGAACGCCCCTCGTCATCGTCGGCGGGTGTGCAGGGTCAATCTCTTCAAGGAGCCGATGATCCTTCCCCTCTCCTGAGACCCTTTCATAACCCGAGCGCGGGTGTGCGGGGTCAGTCTCCTCAAGCGGGCGCCCCTTCTTCCCCTCTTCAAGGAGACCGTTGCGTAATCCGATGGACCGGTGTGCGGTGTCAATCTCTTCAGGAGGACGCCGCTCTTTCCCTCTCCGAGGGGAGAGGCAGAACCTGTCCTGAGCTTGTCGAAGGATTCGGGCGTCTTCGGCGGCAATCGGTGAGCAACTGTGTTGGGGCGTCGAGGGTTAGGCCATGGTCGGGTCCCAGGTGGTCCGGTGCTGACAGACGGCGTTGCAGAGCACCAGCAGCTTGCGCATACAGGCGGTCAGGGCCACCTTGGGCGGCTTGCCGGCGGCGCGCAGCCGCTGGTAGCAGGCGCGGAGGCGAGGGTTGACGCGGATCGCGGCGACGGTGGCCATGTACAGCACCGCGCGGACCTGGCCGCGCCCACCCCAGACGCGGCGCGGGCCCCGCCAGGCGCCGCTGTCCCGGTTGAAGGGCGCCACGCCGACCAGGGCGGCGACCTCCTGGCGCGTGCAGGCGCCGAGTTCGGGCACCTCGGCCAGCAAGGTGGCGGCGGCGACCGGGCCGATGCCGGGGATGCTTTGCAGCCAGGCGGCGCGGGTCTGCAGGTGCGGATCCGCCTGCAGGGCGGCGGCCAGGTCCCGGTCCAGGTCCTGGATCAGGGGCGTCACCACGGCCAGCAAGGCGTCGCTGCCCGCCAGCTCCTGGGGCGCCAGGTGGCGGCGCTGCTGCTGCTCGGTGACGCGTTGCTTGACCAGTTGGCGCCGGCGGCGGCTGAGGCGCTGCAGCTCCTGCACCGCCTGCGAGGGCGGGGGCCGGAGC
>JAJDZD010000058.1 GCA_022824865.1 Chloroflexota bacterium
GGGTCAGCGCTGGGGCCGGGACGACCCTGCTCACCGACGGTCTCAAGGGACCCAGAGGTCAACGGTCTGTCCCGGCCCACTAACACTGCCCTTGGCCAATCCAAGGACCCAGGAACATACAAGGGGTCTTCCGGGCAACCAACCCTTGGTTACGCAGCAATTTCTTGCGGAAGAGGTTCGCAGTAGGGGACTTCATTGCGCAGGGCGCAAGGCGACCCACTGCTCGACCGGACGCACGTGGTGACCTCAGACCCTCCACGCCCCGACACAACCGACGGCCTCGGCGGAGGCATCGCCGCCGCCGCCGGCATCGTCCTCGCCTCCATCGCCCTCAGCCGTCTCCTCGGCTTCGTCCGCCAGGCCGCCATCAACGCCCAGTTCGGCGTCGGACCCGAAGCCGACGCCTGGTACGCCGCCTTCCGCATACCCGACACCATCTTCATGCTGCTCGCGGGCGGCGCCTTGCTCTCGGCCGTCATCCCCGTCTACGCCGAGGTCAAATCCCGCGGCGACCCCGAGGCCCTCCGCCAACTCCTCAGCGGTGTCGCCACCCTCGTTTTTCTCGCCACCGCCGCCTTCGCCGCGCTCGGCGTCCTCATCGCCGAGCCGCTCATGACGGCCATCGCCCCCGGTTTCGAATCCGGCACCCACGACTTGGCCGTCGATGCCTCCCGCTGGCTCATGCTCTCCCCGGTCCTGCTCGGACTCAGCGCCCTGGCCAAGGCCGCCCTCCAGGCCGAGCGCCGTTTCGTGCCCCCCGCCATCAGCCCGCTTCTCTACAACGTCGGCATCATCATCGGCGCCCTGGTTTTGGCCCGGGCCTTCGGGCTCCGCGGCCTCGTTTGGGGCACCCTCATCGGCGCGGTATTGCATCTGGCCGTTCAGGCCCCCGGTCTGGCGTCCTGGGGACGCTTCCGGCTCACCTGGGGCCTCGCCAACCCCGACGTCCGGCGCGTGATCGTCCTCATGCTGCCCCGGCTCCTTGGCGTCGCCGTCCTCCAGGCCAGCCTGATCTACGTCAACATCCTCGCCTCCCTACAGGGCCCATCCGCCGTCGCCGCCCTCAACAACGGCTTCCTGCTGATGCTGCTGCCGCTCGGCGTCTTCGGCATGGCCCTTGGCGAGGCCGCCCTCCCCGAGCTCGCCGGCCGCTGGGCTGGTGGCGACCGCGAACTGTTCGCTGCCCGCGTCAGCGGCGTCGCCCGCCACATCGTCTTCCTCAACCTGCCCGCCGCCGTCGTTCTGGCGATCTTGGCCGAACCCCTCGTCGCCGTCCTCTTTCAGCGCGGCGCCTTCGACGCCCACGCCACCGAAATCACCGCCGTCGCTCTCCGCTTCTTCGCCCTCGGCCTCGCCGGCCACGCCGCCGTCGAAATCCTCGTCCGCGGTTTCTTTGCCATGCAGGACACCCGCACCCCCGTCGCAATCGCCGCCGCCTCCCTGGCCTTCCACATGCTGCTGTCCTGGTTTCTGGCGCAGTGGTTCGGCATCGGCGGTATCGCCTTCGGCCTGTCCGTTGGCGTCCTGGTTGAGGCCGTCATTCTTGGCGTGGTCCTGCACCGCCGCGGCGGCATGGCCTTCGGCCGACCCGAGCTTTCCGTCGCCGCCACCGCCCTCGCCGCCGCCGCCATGATGGGACTCGTCATCGCCGTCCTCCGAGTCACCACCTGGACCGACGGCCCCATCGGCCTCGACTCCGCCCTCCTCCTCGCCGCCTACCTCGCCGCCGCCGTCCTCGCCTACCTCGCCGTCGCCTGGCTCCTCGCCAGCCGCGAACTCACCGAACTCACCACCCGCCTCTCCCGCCTCCGCCCCCGCTAGACTCTCTCCATGCCCCGGCACCACCCGTCCGACCAAACGCGCACCCGCAACTTCTGCATCATCGCCCACATCGACCACGGGAAATCCACCCTGGCCGACCGGATGCTGGAGCTCACCGCCACCCTCAGTCGCCGCGAAATGCGCGAGCAGGTCCTCGATTCCATGGACCTCGAACGCGAGCGTGGCATCACCATCAAGGCCCACCCGGTCCATATGCGCCACCAGGTCGACGGGGTTGAATACGCACTCAACCTCATCGATACCCCCGGCCACGTCGACTTCAGCTACGAAGTCTCCCGTTCCCTCGCCGCCTGCGAGGGCGCCGTCCTCCTGGTCGACGCCACCCAGGGCATCGAAGCCCAGACCCTCGCCAACGCCTACGCTGCCCTCGAACTTGACCTCACCATCATCCCCGTCGTCAACAAGACCGACCTCCCCACCGCTCGCACCGAGGAGGTCGCCCGCGAACTCGTCGACTTCCTCGGCGCCGACCCCTCCGAGGTCATCCGCGTTTCCGCCAAAACCGGCGACGGCGTCCGCGAACTCCTCGACCGCATCGTCGCCGAAACGCCTCCGCCCCCGGGCAACCCCAACGCCCCCCTCCGCGCCCTCGTCTTCGACTCCGCCTACGATCAGCACCAGGGCGTCGTCGCCTACGTCCGCGTGGTCGACGGCCAACTCCAGCGCGCCGACCGCCTCCAACTCGTCCAGGCCGGCACCCGTGCCGAGGCCGTCGACGTCGGCGTCTTCGTCCCCACCCGCCGCCAGCAGGACGTTCTGGGCACCGGCGATGTCGGATACGTAGCCACCGGCCTCAAGGACACCCACGATCTCCCCGCCGGCGACACCGTCGCGCCCCAGGGCGCCAACGCCATCCAACCCCTCCCCGGCTACCGCCAGCCCAAACCCCTCGTCTTCGCCGGCCTCTACGGCACCAATCCCGAGGCCTACGCCGATCTGCGCGACGCCCTCGAACGCCTCCGCCTCAGTGACCCTGCCCTCACCTTCCAGCCCGAGAAGTCCTTGGCCCTCGGCTTCGGCTTCCGCGCCGGCTTCCTCGGCGTCCTCCACATGGACATCGTCCGCGAGCGCCTCGAACGCGAGTTCGACATCGAACTCGTCATCACCACTCCCCAGGTCGAGTACGAAGTCGAAGCCCGCGACGGCACAATCACCCTCCTCGACAGCCCCGCCGACTTCCCTGACCTCTCCCAGATCGCCGCCATCCGCGAACCCTGGATGCGCCTCAGCATCATCACCCCCACCGCCTACATCGGCCGCGTCAGCGAACTTCTCGCCAACCGTCGCGGTTCCCACCACCGCATGGAGCACATCGAACCCACGCGCGTGCTCATTGAATACGACCTGCCCCTGGCCGAAATGCTCACCGGCTTCTTCGACACCCTCAAATCCGTCAGCCGCGGCTACGCCTCGCTCGACTACAACTTCCTCGGCTACCGCGAAGCCGACCTCGTCCGCCTCGACATCCGCGTCAACGGCCAGGTCGTCGACGCCCTTTCTACCCTCGTTCTTCGCGACCAGGCCCCCGTCATCGGCCGCGATCTCGCCCTCCGCATCCGCCGCGAAATCCCCCGCCAGCTCTTCGAAGTCGCCGTCCAGGCCGCCATCGGCTCCCGCATCGTCGCCCGCGAAACCGTCCGCCCGCTCCGCAAAAACGTCCTCGCCAAGTGCTACGGCCGCGACGTCTCACGTAAGAAAAAACTCCTCGAATCCCAGAAAGCCGGCAAACGCCGCATGAAACGCGTCGGCAGCGTCGACATCCCCCAGGAAGCCTTCTCCGCCGTCCTCCAACTCAACGCCCCCACCATCCGCTAGCTGTAAGGATCCCTACTGAGTAGCTGCTCTATTGAGCGGGCGCCAGTGGAAGCTCGGCCAAATACAATGCGGCATACGATTTCTTCCGTTCACCCACTCGGCGTGACGGATGAAATGGCCGCCTCAGGCTGGACCGAGTCGTCGCCGTCCTAATCTTCGAGTACGGTCCGTCGTCACTCCGGCGTCTCGCGCCTCGCTCTGCTGGCGTCCAGAAGCTCCTGATGTTCTGGCGAGGTCTGCGCCGCCTCATGACGTCCCCGCACTCCAGTCCGGGGCAACCCGCCTGCCTGTACGGCCGCAAGACTGCTGGCCACCGGCGCAGCCTGACGTTGGGACGCCCGAGGACGTCGTCTGGGCGCTGGTGCAACCGATGACCGTCTCGCCTCGCGGCTCGCCACCGTGGGTGCGCCGGCAATTGCAATCAGAGCAAACGGTCCAAGTACCATCCCTAGTAAGAACCACGCACCGAGCGGACGTCCCTTCACGTGAGCTAACCAGGCGCAAAAACTGCCTGACGCCAATACGGTTACCGAGACTCCGGCGAAAATCAATCCAGCCCTAAAAACCGAGGCATAGTCCGGTGTCGGCTCGTAAATCACCGGTGTATCCGCAAACATGACTCTCAGCCTCGAATTGGAGCAGCCTCATACTATCGTGAAGATTGATTCATACGAGCGTATGCGGCCGTGCATGCCGGGGCCGTCCAGCGCTCCCGTTAGCGCCGGCTCCTTTCACGTACCACCGTGGTGCTGCGGGAGAACATCGCGTGGACGTCTCAAGCGTCCGGTTTATCTTCAATAGCCAATAGCCACCAACTGCTTCTCCTAAACCAACGCCACCCTCTCCAAATGCCCCTCCGCATACGCCTCCAGCCGCTCCTCCGGCATCAGCAACACCCAATCCGGCTGCAGCCCTGCCACAAACTCCACGTCATGCGACACCACCACCAGCGACGCCCCATAGCTTTGTAAGGCCTCCACCAGCCACGCCTGCGTCGTCCGGTCCAGGTTGCTATTCGGCTCGTCCAGCAGCAGCAGATTGCGTCGCTCCAGCATCAGCCCCGCGATCGCCAGCCGCGCCCGTTCGCCGGCCGAAAGCGTCCGCAGCGGACGAAAAATGTGGTCCTCGTGAAACATCAACGTCGCCAGGAAACTGCGAATCGTCGGTTCCACCGGACCCAGCAGCGACCGCACAAAGTCATACGCCGACCGTCCCGCCGTCTCCGCATCCAGCGCATGTGCAAAGTGCGCCATCGCCACGTTATGTCCCAGCTCCGCCGACCCTTGATCCGTCTCCAACACCCCAGCCGCGATATTTAGCAACGTCGACTTCCCAGCCCCATTCCGACCGATCACCGCCAGCCGCTCACCCCGCTCCAACTCCAGCGAGACATTCCGCAGCACCCGGTTCGCCCCATACGCATGCGCCACCCCCTCCACCCGCAGCGCCACCCGACCCGACCGCGGCGCCTGCCCCACCCGCATCCCGATCTCGCCCGGCTCCAGCGGCAGTTCAACTTGCTCCTCCCGCATCCGTTCCAGCCGCCGGTCCATCACCTTCACCCGCCGCGCCACCTTCTCGCTTTTCATCGAGTGCGCCCGCAGCCGGTCCGTCGACGCCTGCAAGCGGTCGATCCGCCGTTGCTGCTGCTCCCGCGTCACCTCCAGCGCCGCCCGCTGCTCCTCGCTCCACACCAGGTACTCGCTATACGTCCCCTTGAACGCCGTCGCCCGCCGCGTCATCCCGTCCAGCTCATACACCCGCGAAATCGCGTGATCCAGCAGTCGCAGGTCGTGCGACACGATCAGCACCGCCGCCGGCGAATCCGCCAGAAACCCCATCAGCCACCGCGTCCCGTCCACATCCAGGTGATTCGTCGGCTCGTCCAGCAGCAGCAAATCCGCCCGGCTCGCCAGCACCCGCGCCATCTCCACCCGCGTCCGCTGACCCGACGACAGGCTTTCCACCGCCCGATCCGCCAGGTCCGCCTCCAGCCCCAGCCCGCTCAGAATCGCCCCCGCGTCCGCCTGCGCCCGGTACCCGTCCGCGTTTCTGAACTCCTCCTCGATGTCGCTATACGCCTCCACCGCTTCCGTCAGCTCATCGTCGCTCGCCGTCGCCAGCCGACGCTCCGCCGCCGCCAGCCGCGACGCGATTTCGGCCGTCGGCCCGCTCGACATCACCACCTCCATCACCGTCGCCTCCGGCCCGAACGTCGACGAGACCTGCGGCTCCTGCGGCAATATCCCCGTCCGGTTCGGCCGGCTCACCCCGCCGCTATCCGGCTCCACGCTGCCTGCCGCCAGGTGCAGAAGCGTCGACTTCCCCGCCCCATTCACCCCTGCCAGCCCCACTTTCTCGCCCCGCCCGACGAACAGCGACACCTCGTTAAGGACCTGTTGCGGCCCCCACGCGTACGAAACCTTGCTGAGACTCAACATGCGTCAGCCCAAATCCTTCTGGTCTGGGAAAAAGAAAAAACCGCGGACATTCCCGGCTCGGAGGCCCATCCGCGGCAAGCGTTTCGCTACCGATCCGTCGCTACCTCAGAGGGCACACTCCTCGCGCAATCACCCGGCGCCCGGAACCCCGGCGCCGCAATTCAGGTCGATCCATCTAACCCATTACCTCGTTCATCCCACCTAGTTTACCCCGCCATCCCGGCGCCTTCGGTCCAATCTGGCGTAGCAACTGTGTTGGGTTGGCAAGTCCTAGGGGGTCAAGGTGGGGTCCCAGAGGGTCTCGTGCTTGCACAGGGCGTTGCAGAGAACCAGCAATTTGCGCATGCAGGCGGTGAGGGCCACCTTGGGTTGCTTGCCGGCCG
>JAJDZD010000005.1 GCA_022824865.1 Chloroflexota bacterium
GCTCGACATCGAGCGACGATTGACGGCGATTGAGTCCACGCTGCCGACGTTCGCGACGAAAGCGGACATTCACTCGCTGCGAGCCGAGATGCAGGCGATGCGAACTGAGTGGAAGTCTGACCTTGGCGAGCTGCGAGCCGAATTTGGCGAGTTGCGAGCCGAGTTTGGCGACCTGAAGGCCGAACTTCACGCGCGGGAGGCGCGGCTGATCAAGTGGGTTGCCTGGCTGGTGGTGGCCGGCGCGGCGGCCGCGGCTGGGGTTGCGATTGCGGTCAACCAGATCTTTGGTCCTGGGGTCGGGGGCTGATGTGGACCAAGCGACTTCGAGTTCAGGACACCGGGCGCACGCTTACCGCGGGCATTCCGAAGCGCCGATGCCGACTATCCTTGACCTACGAACAGCGAGGCATACCTGATGGCGACAACCGTTGACGCGCGGCCCGAGTGGCTGCCCGATGAATACGAACACGTGCAGGTCACGCGCGAAGAAGTGTGGCAGGCGCTTGACCGTGATGCGCGGCGGCTGTTTGGACTGACGGCCGACGAGTTCCTGCGCATCTTCCGCAACCCACCCGAGCAATACCACGGCGACGTGCGGTTCCGCTCGCTGTGTCACGTCGCCGATCTGATTGCCGAGCCGGACGACGTATAGCAGCCGTCGGGCTGCTCGAGACTTTCTGCGCCGTATCCGCGAGGTCTACAAACTCGTTGCAGACGCGGAGCTCGGCCATGCGTGGCTGGCTGGAGACGTATTGGTGATCGGGCACCGCGTCTCTCACATTTCGCAACATGGTTGGCCGGTTCCACTCGGCAATGGCATGTACCTGAACGTCGAACTTACGCTGGCTGCAAACGAAACCACGGCGCCTCGTTTAGCCACCACGCGCGCCTCGTACACCTACCAGGCCGGCGAGGGCTTGGACGACCCGCGTCCGCTGTTTACGTACCAGTACGACCGAAATGCTCCGTTCCCTTATCCGCGCTGCCACCTCCACGTGTTCGCCGCGCCTGACGACTATGTGCAGGAGCGGCCGTTTTCGCGCCTGCATCTCCCGACACGGCGAATCACGCTTGAGCAAATCGTGTGGCACCTGATCCAAGAGCACCGAGTCGAACCTCGACGAGACGACTGGCAGCAAGTGTTGTGGCGACATGAGGAGTGGTTTCGAACGATTCAGCTGGACAGATCGTGGCCGTACGACCGGCCATTTGAGCCACCCTGGATTAGCTGAAGGCGGCAAGAACGGCTGAGCGGTCGCCAAGCGGAGACTCGAATACTTCGACGCGGCAGCGGTGGTGGCGGACATTCGGGTGGCAGCGTCGGCGGGAAGGCCGACCTGGGGGATATGAAGGCGGACCTGCACGCGCGGGAGGCGCGGCTGATCAAGTGGATTGCGGGACTGGTGGTAGCCGGGGCGGCTGCGGCGGCCGGGGTGGCTATTGCCGTGAACCAAATCCTTGCAGCCGGCGTGGGGGGATGATCGAGGCCCACGCAGGACGCGGCATGGGCTATGGACGCGGCTTCGAAGGGGGCGGCCCCGGTGCGTGCAGCGGGGAAGATTGAGATCCGGACGGCGAATTCGCCGTCAGTCGAGGGGGCGTCCGCTTGCAACGCTTGTTCTTCAGCCGAACAAGAAGCGGCTTTCGGGGTAACCGATGACCTCTGATCCTGAACGCCTGGAGCGGTTGGAAGGCGCCTACGAGCACCTGGCGACGAAGGCGGACCTGAAGGACCTAGAGGTGCGTCTGACGAGCGATCTCCGAAGCCTGGAGACCCGGTTGACGGTACGGCTGATGCTGGTGGTGAGCCTTGCCGCGGGAGTTGTCGTGGCCGTCGACCGGCTATGGAGTTGAGGGACCGTGGGCCGGGGATGGCGGGTGCAGGCAATGATGGCAATGCAATCAGTGCGTGCTTTGCCGGCATTGCAAGCAAGGCTGGTAGGGGTTTCGGTGGCAGCGACGAGCCGGTGGACAGGGACGGGTAGCGGGGGTTCGACGAGATCACCAGGAATGTTGACAGCGGCGCCATGGGCGGCGGGAGCTGGAGGCGTGGGAGGCGCGCGTCGTCCTCAGCCGCAGTTGGGGAGGCTGAGTTGTTCGCGGTCAGCTATGCGCACGCCGGGTGGGATGCAGCCCGAGAGTGGATTGCCGGCCAAGTGGAACGAGGCCAGGTAGTAGCTCAACCTGGCGAGTTCCGGGGGAATTGGACCCGTGAGTTGGTTGTTGCGGAGGTCCAGGCGCCAGATAACGACAAGTTGGGCCATCTCCCGCGGAATCGTACCGGTCAGTTGGTTGGCGCTGAGGTCCAGCTGGTCGAGGCTTGTGAGCTTGCCAAGCTGCGCGGGGATAGCCCCGGTCAACCGGTTGGCACCGAGGTAAAGCTCGCGCAGGCTCGCCAACTGGCTCAGTTCGGGCGGGATGGGACCTGCTAACTGGTTGGCACCGAGGTCGAGGTGCCAAAGGTTGGCCAATTCACTCAGTTCCGGCGGAACAGGGCCGGACAGGCGGTTGCCGCTGAGGTCGAGCCATTCCAGGTACGACAGTTGGCCCAGCCAGGACGGAACCGGGCCGGTGAGTTGATTGCCGCTGAGACGGAGCCCGTGAAGATTCGCGAGCCGGACCAACTCGGGTGGGATTGGACCGGTCAACTGATTGGCGTTAAGGCTGAGTTGGGTCAAGTTCTCCAGTTGGCTCAACTCGGACGGGATCGGCCCCGTCAACTGGTTGTTGGTGAGCCCCAGCCACCGCAAGTCCGACAGCTGCGGAAGCCAGAGTGGAATGGGGCCCCTTAGCTGGTTGCCATAGAGGTCGAGTTGCTTGAGGCGCCCCAAGCGGCCCAATTCGGGCGGGAGTTCCCCCGTCAGTCGATTGTTGCCAAGGATCAGCCCTTGCAGTCGGGACAAGTTGCCCAACTCGGATGGGATGGTTCCGGTCAACTGATTGGTCCCCAAGTCAAGCGTCGTCAGATTTCGCAACCGGCCCAGTTCCGGCGGGATTGATCCGTGCAACTCGTTGCCTCGGACATGGAGGCCGGTCAGATGCGTCAGCTGGCCGAATTGGGGAGGGATGGTTCCATCCAGATAGTTGTGACGCAGATCCAACTTCCGCAGGTGCGGGAGTTCACCAATCTCAGGCGGCAGCACGCTCCACAAACCGCGACCCGGAAGCGCCAAGCCGTGGACACGGAGCGGCGCGCCGCCCAGTTCAACGCCGTCCCAGGCGGTCACGGGCCTTTCCGTCGTCCAGCCGAGCTTTCCCGCACCGGCCAAAGTCGCCTGGAGAAGCAGGAGAACCTCGCAGTCAGCAACCAACCCGGCGTTCGCTGCAGGATCGGGGACAGCGACACCCGCGCGACAGCCGGCAACATCGACCGTCCTCGCTGTGTGATGGATGCCCCGCACATAGAGTCCGCGGGGAGTGCCGAGTCCGACTAAGAAGCGCTGAGTGTCTCTGTCATCAGGAGCAACGGCGTCGTGTCGGACAAGGATTTGAACGTCGGCGCCGTCGGGCGTCATGGTGTAGAGGGCAACCCGCTGCGGGCGGTTGAAATCGGTACGCCCGAGGCGGACGACCGTGATCCGCGAACCATCCGGCGACCACGTCGCCGCCAGAGGGCCATCTGCCAGCGCGCGAGGCGACCTGCCTACGGCCGACCCGTCGACGTCGACCACGCACACCGATCCGCCGCAGTGGAAGAGGATCCTGGATCCGTCCGGCGACCACGCAATCGTTGGGATCCAAGCGTTGGCGGGGTCTGCATCGGGTGAGGCTCGCCAGCCCTCAATCGCGGTAAGACGGCGCGGGTCGGCGCCGTTTGCCGCGATGGTGTAGAGAGCCACGTCATCGCCATCCGGTCGAGCGAAGGCGAGCCGTTTTCCGTCGGGAGACCACGACGCACTGCTGACAGCTTCCGACAGCCGGATAAAACCGCCATCGGAAGCCGTGGATACGAGGTGAAGCACGCCTACCCCTCGCAGGCCGCCTCGCCCTCGCCCAGCAGCGAGCCACTCCCGCTGGTTTGTGACTCCCGTGACGGCGAGCCATCGTCCGTCCGGAGACCAGGCGGGGGTCTGGGCAACCACGAAATCAAACCCACCCGGAAGAAGCCGCTGGTTAGCGCCGTCAGCCCGCACGACCTGCAAGCGAGCCGACAGTTGCCAAGCCGATGACGCCGGCTCAATGGCTACATAGGCGATGCGGGTACCGTCAGGCGACCACGACGGATGACTTTCGAAAGCTGGGCTGGCCGTCAGCCGCCGGCGGTTGACACCATCGAGACTAGCGACTACCAGATCCTGCTGGTCGTCAAAGCTTGATCGGCGCGCCCCGGTCCCCGGCCGTGGAAACTCACAGGTGGCGTACACGAAGTCCACGCCATTCGGGGCGACATGGAACGCTGTCTCGCCGTATTCAATCCAACTTGGTCGGCGCTCAGTCCCGGGATCCGTGATGGGCCGCAGGCGGCTCCCATCAGCCGCCGCGGCGTACAGCTCAGCGTCATGGCTGAAGATGACCTCCGCACCGTTGGCCCTCCATTGCGCGAGGTTCGCCGTCCGCAGGCTGGACCCAAATGACCCCGTGCAAGGCGTCGGCAACGGCGAACTTCCTGGCGCCGATTCCTGATGACCGGTCACCGCTTGCTTCGGCGCTTCCGGCAGCGCCAAAGGTTGCCCGTCGAAGGCCCAGGCGAAGAGGGCGCGGACATCCTGGCGATGGTCGCGCTGGCAGGCGGCTTCGGCGGCGGGGCCGGGGCCGAAGGTGCGTTGGTAGATCTGGACGTTGCCGGTGTTGCCGAGGTGGGCTTCGACGATGTCGTTGAGGTCGACGCAGGTGGAGGGCCAGGGGGTGGGGGCGATGGGGCCGGCGGATTCAGCATCGAAGGCCCAGGCGAAGACAGCACGGATGTCGTTGCGATGGTCGGACTGGCAGGCGGCTTCGGCACCCGCATCAAAGGTGCGCTGGTAGATGCCAACGTTGCCGTGGTTGCCGAGGTGAGCTTCGACGATGTCGTTGAGATCCACGCAGGCGGTGGGCCACTGGGCCAGGGCGGGCGAGGCGAAGGCGAGGGAAGCCACGAGAGCCACGACCAGGACGCGCAGGAAGCGCATGGGTCTACCTGGAATCACCGACGCCGCAACAGTCGACGCAGGCAATTGCGCCGTACGTATGCGTGGACCCACACGTCATGCCGGCGGAGTGGTACGACCGTCGTTGTAGCCCCAGCACTCGGCGGTACCGTCAGGTCGCAGGCCGCAGCTCGAGCTTTCGCCAAGAACGACGGAGGTAAATGCGCCGGGCGGGGGCGATGACTGACCCTGGTCGTCAAGTCCCCAGCAGGAGATGGCGCCGTCCGAGCGAACGCCGCAAGTGTGGCGTTCGCCGGCACCGACGGCCGTAAAGGTGCCGGCAGGCGGAGCCGCCTGGGCGTAGGCATTCGATCCCCAGCAGAGCGCGGCACCGTCCACCCGTATCGCGCAGGTGTGCTCACGGCCCGCGCTCAGGGTCGCAAAGGTTCCGGGCGGGGCTTGTGACTTGCCGTCGGCGCTATCACCCCAGCAGGCCAGCGCGCCGCCAGTACGGATTCCGCAGGCGTGGTATTCGCCCTTGCTGATGGACGTGAACGTGCCGGGGGCCGGTGAGCCTCGCCCGCGCAGATTGTCGCCCCAACACGCAATGGCCCCATTGGTGCGTAGGCCGCAGCTGTCGCCGACAAAGGAGCCGGCGACTCCCACGGAGATGAACGCGCCCTCAGGCGGCGAGGCCTGGCCGTCGTCGTCGTCGCCCCAGCAGGCGATCGAACCGTCGTGTCGAATGCCGCATCCGTGGTATCGACCAAAGCTCACGGAGGTGAAGGCGCCGGCGGTCGGTTGAGCCGCACCATAGACGCGCCGCCCCCAGCAGAGGAGGACGGCATCCGATCGGAGGCCGCAGGTGTGGGCGTTGCCGGCGCTGATCGCGACAAAGGGGTCCGGCGGCGCGTCGATCTGACCGTACTCGTTCGATCCCCAGCAGGCGGCCGACCCGTCGGCACGAAGTCCGCACGTGTGGTTGACACCAGCACTGACCGAAGCAAAGACGCCGCCCGGCGGCGACGCCTGGCCTTCGGCGTTGTAGCCCCAGCATTCGACGGCGCCACCGGTTCGAACGCCACAGGTGTGTCCGCGGCCCGCGCTGACCGCAGCGAAGGCGCCCGGGGGAGGGTTGATCTGACTGAAGTCCTGGCCGAGCAATCGCTCGAAGCCCCAGCAGGCCAGGGTTGCATCAGTTCGAAGTCCGCAGACGTGGCTGTCACCGGCGCTGAGCGCGGCGAACGCGCCGGGGGGCGGCTGCATGGTCTGCCCGTGAGGATCCTGTCCCCAGCAGACGACGGAACCGTTGGGACGCAGGCCGCAGGTGCCATACCCACCGGCGCTGACCGCGGCAAATGCACCGCCCGGAGGGTTCGATGCGCCAAGGGCATCCGATCCCCAGCAGGCAACGCTGCCATCCGGGCGCACGCCACAGCCGTGGCTCCCACCCGCGCTGATTGACGCGAAGACCCCGGGAGCGGGCCTGTACTGGCCGACGTTGACGTCTGTCGACCAGCAGGCGAGGGAGCCGTTGGTCTTGATCGCGCAGGTTCCAAAGCGGCTTTCGCTGACGGCGATGTATCGGCCGGGAGGCGAGAACGGCTCGTGGCCAAGGCCATCTCCCCAGCAGCTGACGCTCCCGTCGTGCCGCACCCCGCACACGCGGTCCTCACTGGCGCTCAAGGATGCGAAGGCACCGGGAGGCGGTGTCGTGCGGCCGTCGTCGTAGCCCCAGCAGGCGACTTGCCCGCCGACCCGGAGTCCGCAGGTGTGGTCGTCGCCCGCGCTGACCGACTGGAAGGCGCCGGATTGCGGCGCCGACTCACCCTCGGCGTTGGATCCTCGGCACTCAACGGTGTTGTCCGTTCGGACGCCACACACGTGGTATTCGCCGATGCTCACGGACCGAAAGGTACCGGGCATCGTGCCTACGCCGATTGTGGTTTCCCAGCAGACAATGGCTCCATCGGTGCGCACCCCGCAGGCTGCCGACAGGGCAACGCTGACTGAAATAAATGTCCCGGCAGGCGGGGGTTCTCGGGATTCGTCGTACCCCCAGCAAGCGAGGGTCCCATTGGTGCGCAGGCCGCACGTGGTGAGGCTTCCAGCGCTGACAGTCGAGAATGTGCCGGGCGGCGCCGCGGCCTGGCCGACGTGGTTGCTGCCCCAACAGGCGACGGTGCCGTCCGTGCGCACACCGCACGAATGGGAACTCCCGGCGCTGACCGACTGGAAGGCTCCCGCCGGCGGTTGTGACTGACCCCAGGAGTCCGCGCCCCAACAGGCGACGGCGCCATCCGTGCGAACGCCACAGCTGTGCTGTTCACCGGCGCTGATGTGGCTAAACGTCCCCGCCGGGGCGACAGTCTGGCCGAAATAGGTTCCAAAGCCGTTGGTGTTGTTGCCCCAGCAGGCGACGGTGCCGTTGGCGCGGATGCCGCAGGTGTGGCGGGCGCCGGCGTCGACGGCGAGCCAGCGGGTGGCGGGTTGGGGGCCGTCGAAGGCCCAGGCGAAGAGGCTGCGGACGTCCTCCCGGTGGTCGCGCTGGCAGGCGGCCTCGGCGGCGGGGCCTGAGCCGAAGGCGCGCTGGTAGATCTGCACGTTGCCGGTGTTGCCGAGGTGGGCTTCGACGATGTCGTTGAGGGCGACGCAGGTGGAGGGCCAGGGGGTGGGGGCGAGGGGGCCGGCGGTTTCGGCATCGAAGGCCCAGGCGAAGACGGCGCGGACATCGTCGCGATGGTCGGCCTGGCAGGCGGCTTCGGCACCAGCATCGAAGGTGCGCTGGTAGATGCCGACGTTGCCGTGGTTGCCGAGGTGAGCTTCGACGATGTCGTTGAGGTCAACGCAGGCGGTGGGCCACTGGGCGAGGGCGGGGGTGGCGACGGCGAGGGCGAGGGCGAGGGCGACGATCGGGACGCGAAGATGGCGTATCCAGGCCATGCCAGCGGACATGGCCGGTTGCCTACCTGCGGACAAACGACTGCCCTTCGCTCAGTCAGCGATTGGGGGATGACGATATCAGTGAGGAAGGGGAGAGGGCAGAGGGTAGAGGAGTGAGAGTCGGAGTCGGAGTCGGAGGTTGGGAGCACCTGGTTGGGCTGGGTTATCGGGCGAGCTTGGGTGTGGTCGGGTGGTTGGGTGCTGATGGGTCCCCCCTTCGGCAGGCTCAGGGCAGGCCCATCACGACGGGAATGGAGACGACGCAGCCGTATGCCGAGCGGTTGGGGGCGGAAGAGGACGGTTCGCACACCGCCCCTGGCAGTCCGGATATCGGGATGACGCCGGGATGTCCCGGGCATCGTGTGGATGCTGCACCATCCGGTGGGCCGTGGCGTGCGTGCCTGCGCCTGTAACCCGGGTCCTACGTGGCCTGCGCTGCGTTCGGCGGGGGATCTGATTCTGGGTTCCGCATGTCCGCTCTCGCAGTCGGACACCCTCAATTCCACTTGAGGAATCCCCGGCTGCCACGCCGCATGGACCACTGGTCCCCCAACGTCGGGCTAAGCTGGCCCATGGCGCGTGAACCTGGAGGGTGAGGCAGAACCGTGGGCGTCGACGGTGGGGACAGTCGACCACGGGCGAAGCGACCATCCCGACGACGCGTATTGATGCTGCTCCTGTCCGGTGGTGTCTTCGTTTCGTTGTTCGGGAACTGTGGGGGCGAACGGCCGGTCGGTGGGTTCAAATTTCCCAACACGGACAAAATGGCCGGCTCCGGGTCGCGTTGAACTCCTGCGCGATGGAAGGTTCAGCCTGCCTGGCAGGCGCCAACTGACGGGCGATTCGGCCTACGCACGCTTCCCAGGCCACAAGGGAGCGGTCCGGCTGACTATGAATGGGGTGGGGCCAGGCGGGAGGGTGCGCGAAGGACTGCCTGGACAGGTTGGGTGGTAGGGGCTCTGTGGTTCGACACGGTCCTTCGGGGACTTCGGACCGGCTCACCACGAACGGGGTGGGGCGACCCGCGAGTGTGGTTCGACACGGGCCGGTGGGTACACCGGCCCGGCTCACCACGAACGGGGGCCTGGCCGCCGGGGTATTGGCGGCCGGGCCCCGTTCGACTAGTCAGCCGGAGCCGCCCAGGGGACGCGGGCGGCTAGATCCAGCCGCGGGACTTCATTTCCTCGATTTGCTTGGCCTGGTTTTGCTCGGCCAGGCGTTTGGCTTCGCGCATGCCCTCCTCGGCGCTGGTCTCGCCGAGCATGGCCTTGTCGAGCGGCGGTCCCCAGACGAGCCACCACTCCACCCAGAACGGCAGCCGGGCCTGGTAGTGGCGCATGTCGGGGCGGTCCACGTATTTCTGGAGCCATTCCATGCCCTGCGGCGGCGGCGCCGTGGCGTTCGCGGTGTCGAACGCGGGCTTCCACATGGGCAGGTGGCCGCGGTCAACCTCCGCCACGCGCCGCTGCACGTCGGTCCCCAGGAAGTGGCCCAACTCGGCTGTGGCTTCGAGTGTTCCACGCGCGTGCGCCCCGTTGGTGACGGCGTGGTACTGCTCGCCCCAGATGTTGCCGTGATAGTTGGTGCGTGGGTTCTTGGGCACCGGGCCGAGGGACCACGCAAATCGATCCTGGATGCGCGGGACGCCGAAGCCCACCGTATACACGCGGCCGGACATCCAGTAGGCCTGCTTGCCGGCCTCGAAGACGGTGCCGAACTCGCCGGAGAGTTGCTTGCGGACCTCGGGCGGCGGCGCCACGTCGTGCGTGTGGATCAAGTCCCAGGTGAACTGGAAGCCCTCGTCTCCGCCATCGTCGAACATGGTGAAGTCCACATCGCCTTCGCCGCGCAGCAGGGTGGCGCCGGCGGAGAAGCACAGGGGCATCCACATTTTCTCGCGGTCGATGGCGTCGATTCCATAGAGGTCGGCCTCGGGATCCCGGGCCTTCATGGAGTTTTCGAGCAGGTCGTTCCAGGTCCAGTCCTCGGTGGGCGCGCCCAGGCCCAACCTCTCGACCATGGTGATGTTGTAGAGGAATCCGGCCGTCCACCCCTGGTAGCTGAACCCGTGCTGGGGCCCCTCCAACCTGGTTGGCGGCGGCCACTGGTGGTCGGCCGCTTCGCCGTTCTCGGTGTAGATGTTGGGCATCCAGTAGTACTCGTCCGGATCCCAGCCCGGCATCTTGTTCACGGTGTCGTTGATTGGAACCGTGATTCCCTCGCCGCGCCACTGGTTAAACAGCCAGCCGTCCCAGAGCACCAGCTCGGCGAGCGAGCCGGCCGCAGCCTGAATGGACAGCGCGTCCCAGTAGTCGCCGCCGATGGGCTCGACCTGGACAACGATGTTCGGCGCTTTCTGGAAGAACTGTTGCAGCCCCCACTGCGTGGCACGCCCACGGGGACCAGAAACGTGATCGGTAGCGAATCGAATCTCCTCAAGTTCGGCGCGCGGCGCGACGGGCTCCGGGGTGACGACCTGTTCGACCGGGGCGGCCGTCTCGACCCTGGCAGCGGCTGGCGTCTCGGCCGTGACGACCGTTTCGGCCGCGACAGCTTTCTCGGCCGGCGCTGCCGTGGGAACGGTTTTCTCTTCAATCTGCGTTTCACCGCACGCCGCCAGCACGGTCACGCCTGCCGCGCCCACAGCCCCGGCAAGCAGGCGGCGACGCGTCATTATTGGAGACATGGGATCCATCTCATTTCCTTCGATACCAAATGGTTCGAGACCGCATCATCTTACCGCGAGGGCGCGGCGTCACCAAGACTGTCCGGCGGTGATCCGGGTCCCGGGCTACGGGCGTGACGGAGAGCTGGGACCGGGGGCTGAGGAAGGAGTGAGCTGAGAGTAGTGAGAAGTGAGAGCCGGAGAGGGAGGTCGGGAGATTGCGATCAGGCTGGGTTGCCAGGGGGTGAGGAAGGAGCTTGGAGGAAGAAGAGCGGAGAAGGCGAGGTTCCTCTCTCCGCTGCGCTCCGCTCGGAATGACAGATCGGGGTGGGTTTAGGCTGGCGCGGCGGTGTGAGGGCGATGAGGCGAGGGAGGTGGGGCGATGGAGGGGACGGTTGCGGAGCGGCGGCGGGCGATTTTGGCTCAGCGCAGCGCGATGAAGGAGGTGTATGGAGCGGGGCAGGATACGGTGAATCCGCACACGATTGTGCGGGGGCCGGATTGCTGGCACCTGTTTTATGGGGCGTGGCCGGGCCGTCAAAATCTCGAGAAGCGGCACGCGACGTCGGACGACCTGGTGGTGTGGACGAAACAGAAGCCAGTGTTGCTGCAGGGCGGGCCGGGGGAGTGCGATCACGCGGAGGTCAGCGAGGCGAGCGTGATCGAGCACGAGGGGCGCTGGTACATGATGTACGCGTGCCAACCGCGGCCGGAGGCGAGCCGGAGATTCGCGCTGGCGGTCTCGGACGACCTGTGGCACTGGGAAAAGGTGCCGGGGGACGGCTCGCCGGTGTTCATTCCGCTGCGGGAGTGGTCGGGGTGGACGGAGGACGGGGTGCTGGAGTGCAAGGACCCGTGGCTGATCCGCTACGAGGACCGCTTTCTGATGTATTTCGTGTGCCAGAACCGGTGGGGCGATTCGTGCCTGGCGCTGGCGGAGTCGGCGGACCTCGTTAACTGGGAGGATCGCGGGCCACTGATGACGTTCCAGCGGATCGAGAACAAGTTCCAAGGTCCCTCGGGGTTCGAGGTGCCGCGGGTGTTCGAGCGGGAGGGCCGGTACTGGATCTTCGTCATGAATTTCTGGGGGACGCAGTACGCGAGCGGGGACGACCCGTTTCACTTTGGCGAGTGGACGGTGCTGGGGCCATGGCACGGCGCGAGTGTGTTCAGCGATGAGCAGGACCGCTGGTTTATTACGCACGCGCTGCGGCCGTTTGGGCAGCCTTCGACGCGGTTGCGTCCAATGATCGGGCCGCTGCAGGGGTTGTGCCTGGGCGGGATTGTTTGGAGCGAGGGGGTGCCGGTGCCGGTGGATTTGCGGCATGTGCTAGGGGAGGCGGGCTAGAGGACGGAGCGAGCCTCAGATTCGACGGTGGCTTTTGGTCCAGGTTGATTGCCGCTGAGCGTTACCTGAAGCTGACACGACCGGGAAATCAAAGTTGATTGGCCAGTAGTTGACTGCCGAGACAGCGGAACAGCCCGTCCAATACGAGCCGGAGGAGGTCTGTCCTCCGTTGATCGCGCTGGCGGTGGGGTTCCAGGGCGCCGCCCTGGGGCTGGCGCCGATCGTGCTGACGGTGGCGATCGCGATTCGAGCCGCGGGTCTCGACGACGGCTATCTCACGTGGGGCGTATTTGCCGCGATGCTGATCTGTGCAGCCATCACCGCGCTGCAAGCGATGCAGCGAGGCCGATTCGGCGCCGGCCACCTGGTGCTCACCTGGCCCGCGGCGATGTTCATCGCGCTCATGGTGGCGACGGTTTCCACGGGCGGGCCCGCGATGTTCGCGAGCCTGATGGTGGTATGCAGCCTGGTCCAGGTCGGGCTGGCATGGTGGCTGCCGACGCTGCGGCGAATCATTACGCCGGCGGTCTCCGGCACGGTGACGATGCTGATCGCCGTGAGCGTGCTGCCTATCGCGTTCGATAGCGTCCGGGATCTGCCGGCCCACGCCCCGCCGGTGGCGGGTCCGATGATTGCCGGGGTGACGTTGCTGGTTTCGGCGATCGTGACGATGCGGGCCAGCGGACGCTGGCGCCTGGTCGCGCCGTTCATCAGCATCCTGGCCGGGTGCGCCGTGGCCGCCGGATTCGGCGTGCTGGATGGGGAGCGAATCGCCAGCGCCAGTTGGGTTGGGATCCCGGCGGTGCCGGACTTGAGCTTCGAGCTCACGCCTGGCCCGGAGTTTTGGGCGCTCTTGCCATCGTTCGCGATCCTGACCCTGGTGCTTGGGATCAAGACGATCAGCGACGGTGTGGTGATTCAGCAGGGCTCCCGCCGCCAGCCGCGAGCGATCGATTTCCGCCAGATCCAGGGCATGGTCAGTGTCAACGGCATTGGGATGTTGCTGGCGGGAATCGCCGGCACGCTGCCGCCGATGTCCAATTCCTCGTACAGCCAGTCGCTGATCAATTTGACCGGGGTCGCGGCCCGACGAGTCGGCGTCGGGGTGGCGATCGTGATCGCGGCGCTGGCGTTTTTTTCCAAGTTTGCCGCCGTCTTGCTCACGATCCCCGGGCCGGTGTTGGGCGCCTACCTGATGCTGGCGATGGGCATCCTATTCGTCAGTGGCTGTCAGACGATCATGCGCGACGGCCTGGACCCGCGGCGGGTGCTGGTGGTGGCGCTGGCGAGCGCGCTTGGCCTGGGCCTGCACGGTCACCCGGTGACGCGCGATCTCTTTGGCGACGAGCTGGGCGGATTGCTGGGTAGCGGCGTGACGATTGGCGCCCTGGTAGCCATTGGGATGACGCTGCTGCTGGAAGCGACGAGCACGCGCCGCTCGCGGCTGGAGGTGACGCTGGAGATGGCGTCGCTCGCGGCGATCGACGATTTCCTGGCCGGGCTGGCGTCGAGGCTGGGCTGGAGCGCAGCCTCAGCACTGCGGCTGCGGTCGGCCGGTGAGGAAACGCTGGCGGTCCTGCTGTCGCAGGAGGACGCTAACGAGGAGGCGGAGCAGCCCCGCCTTGTCGTCGTGGCGCGGCCGCAGGACACGATGGTTGAGCTGGAGTTCGTGGCGACAACGCGGCACGAGAACATCGAGGACCAACTGGCGTTTCTGACCGATGAAGCAGCCCTGCCGTCGGTGGAAGAACTCTCGCTGCGACTGTTGCGCTACCGCGCGAGTGCGGTGCGCCACCAGAAGTTTCACGGCGTGGATATCGTGACAGTGCAGGTGGAGGGGAGTGCCTGACACCCGGGTCGAGAGGCCGTTAGGTCGTTGTAGAGTTTGAGGTATGAATGCACGAATTGACGCTCGGCAGCACGAGATCGCAGCTTTCTGTCAGCGCTGGCAGATCGTGGAGTTGGCGCTGTTCGGATCGATTCTGCGGGACGACTTTGGGCCGGAGAGCGACGTGGACATCCTGGTTCAATTTGCACCGTCGGCAGAGCCTCGGCAGAGAGACTGGCCGGCCATGGAGCGAGAGTTGGCCGCGATCATGGGGCGGGACGTGGACCTGATAGAGCGGCGGTCGGTTGAGGACAGCCGAAACTACATCCGGCGGAAGTCGATTTTGGACTCGGCCCAGGTGGTCTATGCGGCGTGACGATGCCGCGTATCTGCTGGACATGCTGCTGCACGCGCGGGACGCACGGGAATTCGTTGCCGGGCTGACGTATCAGGATTTCGATCGTAGCCTCTTGCACCAGCGGGCTGTAATGAAGTCGGTAGAGACAATCGGTGAGGCCGCATCGCGAGTCAGCGCGGACACAAAGCATGCGAGCCCAGAGATTCCATGGTCGGAGATTGTGGGCATGCGCAACCGGATCGTTCATGCCTACTTTGACGTTCGGCTGGACGTGCTGTGGAACGTTGTTCAGGACGAACTGCCCGTGCTGATCGCTCAACTGGAGCCATTGGTTCCGCCGGAGGCCGAGTAGTCGCCGCTGCGAACAAGCTGCGGACGGTCGGGAATTCGACGTGAGAAGTGCACGGGGCTCCGGCTACAGACTGTCTGCCGCTTGTGATCAGGAGGTGTCGCCGGCCAGCGTATTCGCGCCCGTCAAGCGCCTCAGGGCTAGAGTTTGGTCGCAAGGCCGCCGACTTGGATTGAGCCGGATTGGATGACGCGGGTGTTGACGCCGCGGAGGCGGAGGGCCTGGCCTTGCGGGGTGCTGATGAAGCGGAGGGCGTCGTGGCCGAAGCGTTGGGCGAATTTGGCGCAGCCGGTGTGGGGTTCTTCGGAAATCTCGATGACGGCTGAGCCGATGGCGAGTTGGGCGCCAGGCGGCAGGTTGTTCTCACTCATGTCGATGTCGATGACGAGTTGATCGCCGGCAAGGGGCCAGCGGTCCTCAGTCCGAGCGAGCAGGGCGATGAGGCGGGCGTTGATGATGGTGACCTGGGCGGCGGGGTTGGGGCCGCCATCCGGGGTGCGGGGGCTGCCGCGGGTGAGCCAGCTATCGCCGACCAGGCCGGCGTCGACATCCAGCGTGCCTTCAGTCACGACTTCGCGCTGATCCACGCCGGGTCGCTGAACAATCATCCGGAGGGATCCGTTGTCCTCGGGCGACTGCCGAATATGGCCGAGCCCGGCTTCCAACTCCTGAGGAGTCACGTGGGTCTGGGGGTTCACCGCGCCGCCAACCTCCGCTTGCGTCCGACGCGACCGTCCCGCCCCGCGGCATTGTGGACTGGCGTCGCTTGACCCTCGACCATAGCCGTATCGCCGACGGTGGCCAACAGGATTTGATCGAACGCTCTTGAGAATGCCGCGCGGGCTGACGGCCTTTGCCTATCCGACGTACCGCGTGCTGTGGCTGAGTTCGACCTTCACGGCGCTGGGCACGTGGGCCGAGCGGCTGGCCGTGGGCTGGCTGGTGCTGGTTGAGACGGAGTCCGTCTTGCTTTCGGCGGCGACCTTCGCCGTGCGCAGCGCGCCGGGGATCCTTGCCGCTCCACTGGGCGGAGCCGTGGCCGACCGGTATCCGAGAACGCGGTTGCTGCCGATCACGGCCCTGATCCGAGCCGTGCTGAAGGTGCTGCTGGCGCTGATCGCCTGGGCGGGGTTTTCGAATCCATGGCCGATCTTTGTGCTGATCGCGCTTGGTGGGGTGGTGAATTCGTTCGATATGCCTAGCCGACAAGGGTTGATTACCGACCTGGTGCCGCGTGAGCTGCGAATGAATGCGATTTCGCTGCACGCGGTGGGCAGCCTGGCCGTGGGGGCCATCGGCGCGCTGGCCAGCGGCATCACGGCGGAACTGCTGGGTATTCCCGCAGCGCTGACGGCGGCGGCCGTGCTGGTGCTGATCGGAGGCGCGGTCGTGCTGCTGATTCCAAGTGTGCAGCCGGCAACCGGTGACCAGCAGACGCCGCTGCGCATGGTATTCCAAGACACCGCCGACGGCATCAGGCTGATGGCAGGGCTCCCGGTGGTGGCCACGCTGCTGCTGATGGCGATTGCGGTCGAGATCTTTGGATTCGCCTATCAGTCCGTGATGCCGGCGATGGCACGGGGCGAGTTGCAGGTCACGGAGTCGGGACTTGGGACGTTGCAGTTCGCCGCAGGCATGGGGGCGGTGACCGGGGCGGTGGCGCTCTCACTGCTGGGGGACTTCCGTCGCAAGGGCCGGCTGCTGCTGAGCGTGACGATGGTGTACGGGCTGGGGCTGGTGGGCGTTGCGCTGAGTCCGAGCTTGGCGGTCGCGATCACGCTGGTGACGTTGGTGGGCGCGATGGCCGCCGCATTCGACGCCATTCAATTGACGTTGCTGCAGGCGACTGTTCCGGACGAGATGCGCGGACGCGTGGTGGGGGGCTGGCTGTTTGCCATTGGCTTCGGCTGGGTGGGCCACCTGGCGATGGGCGCGGTGGGCGAGGCCTTTGGCGTGCGCTGGGCGATAGGCGGGGCCGGGCTGGTGGTGATGGCGACGAGCCTGGCGGTGCTGGCCCTGGCACCGAAGCTGCGTCGGGCCTGATTAGGCCGAGGCGTCAGTCCGATTCGGGAATCTCGCCCCTTGAGGCCTTGAAGGCCAGAATCCGGTCGAGGCTCTCGGCGCTAAAGCCGTGCTGAGCGGCGACGAGGAGGCCGTCGGACTCGGTCGAGACCCCAGGCTGCATGCGATAGGTGTAGCGTGCGGGCTCGACGGAGTGGTCGAGCTTGCAGGCCAGAAACCGCAGCCTGTCCTCTCCGTTGAGGCGCTCGAAGAGGCCGTGGTAGTGGGTGACAAAGAAGACGGCGGCACCGGAGCGCATGAAGGAACGCAGGGCCAGTTCGGACACTACCAATCCATCCTGCGGCGAGGTGCCGCGGAAAAGCTCATCGCAGAGAGCCAGGCTGCGGGTGGTGAGTTGCTCGACGAAGCGGACTGCGCGCGAGCATTCGTGGGCGAAGGTGGATTCGCCGGCTTGCACGTCACCGGGACGAATGAAGTGGGAGAGGATGTTGTCGCGCGGTTCGAGGGCGGCCTCGGACGCGAGGACGGGGAGGCCAGCCTGGAAGAGCGCCTGCGAGATGCCGATGGAGTCCAGATAGGTGGTCTTGCCGTTGTTGTTGGCGCCGGTGATGAGGACGGTGGGTTGTCGGGAGGAGAACTCGACGTCGCTTGCGACACAGGCGTGACCGGGTAGAACGGCAAGTTCGGGCGGGACAAGGCCCTGGATGCGGGTTGGCGCATCGGAGGCTGGATCGACGACCGAGGGAAAGATAACCGGGATTCCGTGGGCCTGGAGGCCGCGAAAGAAGCGCACGGCGGCGGCGACGGCCTTGAGGGTGACCAGCAGGCGCTCGAAGCGGCGGATGGCGGGCGGGAACTGGCGGAGGTAGAAGCGGTTGTGATCGGATCGGACCGTTTCGAGGATGCGGAAGAGGGTGTTCTCGTCCTGCATGGCGCCGGTGGGCTCGGCCGAGATTTCGACATAGAGCGTTCCTTCCGCGACCGACGGCTTGAGGCCCTCCCACGCATATCCAAGCCTCGGCGCCCCGGGTATGAAACCGAGGGCGTTGTTGGCGATGACTTTGAGCAACGGCTCGCGCGAGGTGCGACGAAAAAAGACCGTGCTCTTGGCGATACCGGCAGCTTCGTCAACCCCGATTACCCCGGACAGGTGGTAGACGCGGGTGAAGATTGACTCTTTCACGACGCGGGTCAGTTGACGAAAGATCTCGCTGTCCATCTGGTATTCGAACGCGGAGCGGCGCTGGGGCGACGGATCCCAGGGATTGAGCACGTCACCGACGCCGAAGCCGCCGGGAGTGCCGCGCTCAAGGGACTCGCCGGTCGATTCGTTGATCAGCGCATAGGTGTAGTTGAGCCGACCCTGCTGGGTGTTTCCGCCCAACAGGCTTTCCCGCTTTGAGATGTGTACGCGTCCGGACATGCGGACCTCGAGAGCCAGCCGGGGATTGAGCTTGCGGGCCGCGCTGGACGCTTCGGCTGCGGCATCGTCCAGGGCGCTGCGTACGCCGCTCAGCCAGGCGGGGAGTGGATCGTCCAGCGCGGCGCGCAGGCTGGTGAGAGTCTCGCTATAGGACTCAAAACGTTCGAGGTGGTATTGGTAGCCGTCCCGTGCTTCCTGGTCGGGGTCGTACGGCGCGATGTCAAGGTCCTGGACCACCTCGCTGAGCATGGGGCGATCCCAGAGGGTTCGGACGACGTCTTGTCGTTGGCGGATGGTCTCGGCGTCGGTCTCGAAGCCGAGAATCCAGCTTCGAAGGGCGGCGCTGACGCGCTCGGCGCCGGTGCGCGGATTGGTGTGCACGGCGTCCGATTCGGCAGCAGCAATTGCGTCGATGAACGCGTCGAGGCCGAAGTCGGCGGGGAGCGGGATGCCGCCGGGCTGGCGGCTGGGCAGGTCGACAGGCAGTTCCCGGCAACCGGGAGGTGTGGACGGATTGCTCTGTTCGCTCATGGGACATATCCGACGTGCGAAGCCGCCGAACCGGCTTCGCTACGCTTGCCGACTCAATGTAGCTGTCGAGCCGAGGGTTGGCGGTTCAGATGACGGGTGAGACCGAGCGGCCGGCGGTAACCCGTCCACCGCGCAAGGGCCTCTACCGACCGCGGCGTTACGCGGCCGGGCGCTCAGTCGAGGCAGATCCGGTATCGCTCGACCACGAACGTCCGCCTGGAAGTTCGGCTGCCCTCGCTTCGTTCGTGCTGATCCTCGCGTGGCTGGTCGTCTGGTCGATTGATGTTCGGAATCCCACTCCGGCATTCGCTGGGTTTGTGTTTGGCTTTGTGGTCGTGGTGATCTTCCCGCAGGAGCGCATCGCATTCGAGCACCTGGGCCGTCGGCTCATCCTGGTGCCGGCCGCGCTGGCGTTGCCACTCACGTATGTCGTGCTGCGGGCACGGGGAGTGGACAGCATTCTGGACACGCCGATTGTCCTGATGCTGGTGCTATTGCTGACGCCGCTGGTACTCGTCCTGGTGCATGCGCGCGAGCGCGGCACAGCGCCGATACCGATGCTGACGCTGGCTCTCGTGCTGGCCTTGCCGGTGGCGGTGATCGGCTACGGCTTCGTGGAGCAGCGGTTGGTGGGCACCGAGCACGAGCCGCGAATCGTCGACGACCCATCGGCCAACAAGATCTTCGGAATTGGGTCGATTGGCGGGCGGATCGAAGCGGTTACGAGCGAGGCTGCAGGGCATCCGGCGACGCTACTGATCGACAGCGTGGTGGATGGGACGACGCCGGCGTGGAGGTCGTCGGACGCCGGGTTGCCGCAGGACATCATGATTCGGTTAAATCCGCCGCGGGCGCTGGAGCGGGTGGCGTTCTATAACGCGAGCACGGAGCCGCTGGACACTTGGCCTCGGCGGGTTGAGATTGCCATCGACAGGGGAAGCGGGACATCGGTCTGGGTACGGCGGCAACCGTTGCGTCCGGACATCGAAAACGTGGTCGACATGCCCAACGAGGTTGTTACGACGCTCACGGTTCGAATTGCCCAAGCGTTTGGTGAGGGCGCCTACGTATCGCTGACGGAGATCCTACCCATCGCACGGTGACCGAGCTGGGCGTCCCAAGGGTGCGGGCGAAATGCCGGCCCGCCGGTGCGCAGGGCGTCGGATAGCGGGCTAGCCACTGAGCCGTCTGGGAGTAGCCTGTGATGCCGCCGCGGTGTCCACTGCTGATTGGGTAGCCATGTCCGCGATAGCCAACGACCGCCTGGCGTTACTGCAGGCGCGGTGCCCGACGGCATGCAGGGCCGCGTGATGAGGGGCTCAATTCTCGCCATTGGCTTTGGCTGGGTGGGGCACCTGGCGATGGGGGCGGTGGGTGAGGCGGTGGGGGTGCGCTGGGCCATTGGCGGGGCCGGCCTGGTGGTGATGCTGACGGGACTGCTGGTATTGGCCGCCTCGTCGATGCTGCGGCGGGTGTGAAGCGGGGCGGCTTTACAGCAGGACGATCTGGCGTTCGATCCCAGGGTTGTTGCCATCCGCGCTTGGGCCATCGCGACCACTGCATGGCTTCGCGGTCGTGCGGTAGCGTCAACCGGAAGTAAGCCAATAGCATTCCAGATGTACGGGCAGACACCCACCATAGGCTGAGGACGTTCGCGGCATGCGCAGTGCACGCCTACTCGCCATCGCAACCATCGTGAGCCTGCTTGCGGCAGTGACGGTGAGCCCAGCGCAGGCGCTGGGATGCGGGCCGGAGGTGGGCATTCCACTGGACAACGGCTGTCTCTTCACCATCACGGGCAGCGATACAGCCGAGCCAGCGGACGGATTCGCCGTGACCAACAGGGACGGAGTGCCGCTCTGGGATTTCGTGGCGTCCAAGGAGCTCCTGGCTATCGGCTATCCCATCAGTCAGCGCTGGGTGGACGGGCCGTTCACGCTGCAGGCGTTCCAGAAGGTGATTCTGCAGTGGGATCCCGACCGTGGCCGGATGAACTACTACAACACGCTGGATGCCCTGGCCAACCGGTTTCCCCAAATCACCCTGCCGAACGTGCCCCCACACCAGGTCCTAGCGAAGGAAGCGGGGGCGGACTTTGCCACGGTGAAGGAGAACCACCTGGCGCTCCTGGATCAGAACGACAAGATCAAGACGCGGTTCCTGGCGGAGCCCGACTGGCTGAACTTGTATGGATTGCCGATTCGCTATGAGGAGCGGGAGGTCGACGGGAACCCGGAAGGCCTGCAGCTGCTGCGCACGCAACGGACGGTATTTGAGGTGTGGAATGTGCCGGCGCCGGGAACCACGGTGGGGCAAGTGCAACTACAGAACACGCCGGACAAGGTCAAAAAGCTCGACAACGTCCTCATCCCAAACGCGGTCAAAGGCCCGCAGCCGCTGTACGCCGACATCGCCACCCTTGTCAGCACACCTGATGTCTACGAAAACGTCAGGGTCTCGCCGCGTGTCCAGCGAGCCATCAACGAGCGTGACTGGGTCATCGACGGCGTCACGGCATACGAGCAAGAGGCGATCACGCGCATCAAGGTGCTGGCGACAACGTCAGAAGAGCTCTTCTTTCACATTCTTTGGAACATATGGATCGATGGCATTCATCGTGGAGCCACCTACAGTGACCTGAAGATTCTAGACATCATAATCAACATTAGCACACTACCGTGGATTCAAGACGGCCTCAGCGACAACGAACACGATACGGTACAACACGTCTATGAGAACGCTACCCACATCTATAGGGCGCTAAAGCTCCTTGACTGGGCACAAGACGGGACGACACCAACGGAAGAGAAAGCTCTCGACGGCTTATATTCCCTAGCTGAATCCTCACATGAGTTCCTGACACACATTCTCGAACATATCTGGATTACCGGCATCCACAGCCCGCCGAGAGAGCAAGATCTACCAGTCTTACAGACATTAGCGACGATTGCATCTCTCCCCTGGATCCAGGAAGGACTAACCAACGGGTTTACCGAAACCGAGGAGAAAGTGCTTGCCATCCTGGCCGAGACTATAAATACAGACACCGCCGAGGCGGACGTCGGGCTTGCACAGCCATTCGTACAGGCGATCATAGAAATGCCGTTTCTACAAGCGATAGACGGCCCAGAGCCTTCTGCCGTGGAGAGCCTTCGCAGACTGCGAGGTAACCGATTCGAACACTTCAAGCACATAGTGGCTACGTACACGGCACGAGGCGGCATAACAGACCAGGACGCAAAGATCGTTACAGTTCTCGATGAGATAGTTCGCTATGGCCCGGACCTTTTCGACGACTTCCTTAGTGGACAAGGATATCAATTTGAGGAACGGGAAATCACGTTACCACTCACGGGGCACACCAAGCTGGGGATTATTCGATTTCGGCCAGGCACCGGACATACGATGAACTATCTGGAGAGTGCTCTCCGGCGCGTCGAAGCAATAATGACCTTGTCCTTTCCAACCAATTACATTGCGCTTCTAGTTTCTGATACTATTGAACCATTCGGAGGCTGGTTCTATGGTACACATATCACAATTCGACCTTTCTATGAGGAAGAGGAGTGGTACAGTCATGGCCATCTCGAGCAAGTCATCGTTCATGAGGTTGCGCACTATTTTTGGAATAAACGTCCAGTCTGGCTTTCCGAGGGAGGAGCTGGCTTTGTAGAACTCCGAGCCGGCGTTGTCAGTCCCGAACGAAGACCGGCCTTTTCGGCAGACAGCTGTCCTCAGACCGATATTCAGGACTTGGACGACGACGACGAGTCGGGGTGCAATTACTACCTTGGAGCTCGAATGTTGCATGACTTATATTCGACGCTAGACGAGCAAGTATTTCATTCAGGTCTGCGACGATTGTACCGAGCTACTCAGGAGAATCTTGGCCTGGACGGCTGCGAGGAGGAGGAGACCGGACTGTGCTATTTGCGGTACGCGTTCACCCAGGAAACTACACCTGAGTCAGCAGCCGCTGCGTGGCATATTATTTCCTATTGGTATCACGGATAGTCCAATCTAAGGAGCCACGAGCATTATCGACAATTGTGGCTGACCTTCGATCCAATCGTCCTGATGCCAACTTGAGCCGGACAACAATGCCAAGCGCTTCTCGCGTACTAGTACGGTACGCTCCCGCGCCATGCAAGCGAGCAATGTGCGGAGCAGGCAGCGTACGGCCGCCAGGGCGAACGAGTATTTCGCACGCGCAGCGGGACCGCCGGCGTTGCCAACGTCTCCGCCGGTTTTAGGGCCGGGTTCCACGCCTGTGTTCAACGAAACTCCTGCGACCGATACTGCAGTTGGTCACTAACAGCTAGCCTGTCCAGATTGAGTAGATCTCATCGCTGATCGGGAAACCATGTCTGACGAAACCAGCGACCGCCTGACGCTGCTGGCGCATTTGCACATTCAGCGGGACTTTACGGCGGAGCGGATTGAGTACCGGGAGCCAGCAGTGGATGTGCCGGGGCGGCAAGTGGACGTTCCGAAGCTGAAACGGGGCGGGGTGAGTTGCATCTGGCTGTCGGAGGGGGCGCCGGGAGAGTTCACGGTGGATCCGACGCCGGCGTTTCAGGCCGTTCAGCGTCCGAGTACCGCGCTGTTCCGGCGAACATTCTTCGAGGGCGCGTCGGGCGTGCAGCGGCTGCTGCGGGGGTTCGACGCGGTGCGGCGGTTGTGCGAGGGGTCCGGGGACCTGGAGCTTGTTACGTCGACCGAGGGTGTGCGACGCGCGGTGGAGGCGGGAAGGATTGGAGTGCTGCTGCACACCGAGAATCTGCTTATAGGCGAGGACCTGGCGATGCTGCGTGCGTATCACGAGCTGGGTCTGCGGGTGACGGGGCTGGTGCACGCGGCGCCGCAGAGGTGGATCGACTGTGATAGCGAGCAGCGGGTTCCGAGCGGTCTGACGGAGTTTGGCCGGGACGTGATTCACGAGTTGAATGAGTTGGGGATCCTGATCGACGTGTCGCACGCGTCGATGAGCGCTATCGATGACGTGCTGGAGGAGAGTTCCGACCCGATTGTGGCGTCGCACTCAAACCCGAAGGCGATCAGTCCGATTCAGCGAAACCTGACGGATGAGCACATTCGAAGAATCGCGGACGGCGGGGGAGTCGTCGGCATTCACTGCTCGTCGGCGTTTGTGGACATCGAGTGCCAGCACGGGCGCGGCGAGGGGCCGGGCATCAGCGCCTCGGAGCGCGACCGAGGGATGAAGCTGCTGGATGACGTGAGGTCTGGCCGGCTGGACCCGTTCGCAGCGGAGGCCGGTGTTCGCACGGGGGAGGCACAACCCCTATACCAGAGATTCCCGACGGTCGGGCTGGATGCGCTGGTGGACGTGGTGGATCACATGGTGAATGTGGCCGGATACGAGCATGTTGGGATTGGGACGGACTTCGAGTTCCTGGAGGATGTCGTGGAGGGCTTTGCGGGCGCGCACGAGACGCCGCAGTTCCTGGCAGCGCTGGAGGCGCGGGGCTACAGCGCGCGCGAGGTTGACGCGATAGCCGGGGAGAACTTCCTGCGGGTGATGGCGGAGGTGATCGACTAGGGCGCCAAGGCGCTCGCGGCAGCTTCCCGGCCGGCGATGCGGCCGAAGGCGAGGCCCATCGAGAGACCGCCTGCATAGCCTCGGGTGTAGATGCCGCCGGCGTCGGCGCCGGCGGCGTAGAGACCGCCGAGCGGCCGGCCGGTTGAGTCCAGCACCTGGGTTAGTGCGTCGATGCGGACGCCGCCGTAGGTAACGGTGATCCCGGGCAGGAAGCGGATGGCGTAGAAGGGCGGTTGGGTCAGGGGGTGGAGATCGCTGGCGCGGGGAATGGCGAGCATAGTTGCGTCGGCGGCGGCGGCCGCGGCGTTGTAGGCGGCGATGGACTTCAACAACGGGCCGCGAGCGACGCCCCAGCTGGCGGACATTCGCTCGGCCAGGGAATCAAGTGACGGCGCCTCGAGGATTTCGGTCCCGACGGACCTGACGGTTTCGAGCGCGGCAGAGCCGATGTCCGTGGCGGCGTCGGCATCGCTGTAGATCATGAAGCCGAGCGCCTCGGGCTGGTGCGGCAGGGCGTGGACGCTGACTTCGTCGCTCTCCGACTCGTCGACGTAGCGTACGCCGCGCAGGTTGACCAGGATCGCGCCCGGCAGCGCTCCCCCAAGGTGTACGCGCGGGAAGGAGGGGAAGTCGACGACGGCCGGCGGGGCAACAACTCGATGGCCGTAGAAGCGGCCGAAGGGTCCCGCGGTCCCCGCGCCGACGGCCTGGGCGGCCTGGAAGGCCTCGCCGGTGCTGTAGGGGTTGGCGCGCAGGATCATGCGGTCACTGTTGGGGCCGAAGTAGCGGGCGCGGAGTTCGGGGTTGCCCTGGAAGCCGCCGGTGGCCATGACGGTGGCTCTGGCGGTTATGCGGATGAGGCCGGTGGGTCCGCGCGCTTCCGCGCCGATGATTCGTCCCGCGGCGTCCTGGTGAAACTCGCGGATTGCCGTTTCGGTGACTATGCGACCGCCCGCCTCCGCGATGTTGGCGGTCAACCGATCCATGGCGGCGCGCGGGTTCGAACGGCCGTCCTCTTTGGGCTCGAGTTGAAAGGCCGCGTAGGGGAACGGGGGATTCCAGCCGCTGGCGCCGAACTCGAAGGGCTCGAGCCGCACGTGCTGGGACCGCAGCCACTTGATGGCCTCGGGATAAGTGGTGACCTGGGCCTTGCCGAGGGTTGGGTCGCCGCCGGGCTGGACGGAGAGCCAGCCTGCAAGGTCGCGGGCGGTCCAGACGATGCCGGCGGAGACGGCGGACGAGCCGCCGGTCTCGGGGCCCTTTTCAAGGACGACTATTTGGGCGCCGGCCTCCTGGGCGGTGCGGGCGGCGGTGAGGCCGGCGATTCCGGCGCCGCAGACCAGGACATCGGTTTCCAGGGTGGGGATTGCCGTCATGGGAGCGTCCATTGGCCGCGGGCCGGAACGGGCTGGGCACGGCCGCTGTCGGCCGAGCGGTAGGCGGCGTGGACGACTCGAAGCGCCTGAAGGGCGTCAAGCGTGGAAGTTGGCGGGTCGCCCAGGCCGGCGGCGGCGCGGAGCGCCTCGTGCATGAGGGTGTCGTAGCCGGTGATGAAGTCGGAGTCGTAGTCGATGTGCTCGCGTGGCTGGTCCGCGTAGGCGGGCAGGTTGCTGTAGCAGGTGAGCGGGGTGCCCTCGTGCGGATCGATCTGGAGCCAGCCGCTCTCGCCCCAGACCTTGAAGAGCGCCTGCTTGTCGTCGGCGACGTCGTGCTGGTCCAGGTAGTAGGCCGAGGTGAGCGAGGCCAACATGCCGTTGTCGTAGCGAAGGGTGAGGACGGCGGAGTCCTCGACGTCGATGGGCTGGCCGCCGGCCACATTGGTCATGGCGCTGACTTCCACAACGTCGTGGCCGGTAACGACGTGGAGCATGTCGACGAAATGGATGCCGAGCCAGGACAGGTGCCCGCCGCCGCCGACGCGCTTCTCAAAGAACCAGGTGTTGGAGGAGCCGGTGCGGCGCTGGAGTTGCTCGACGTCCCGAATCCGGGCCTGGTCGGCAATGTAATGGGCCGTGACACCGTAGAGCGCGCCCAGGCGGCCTTCGTCTCGGACTATGCGGGCCGCGTCGCGCACGGCGGGTTGCTGGCTGCCGGCGAAGGCGAGCATGAGGTGGCGGTCGCACCGGATTGCCTTGCGTGCGAGTGGCTCCAGCACGACATCCGAGACGCTGGCCGGTTTTTCGGTCAGCACGTGGGCACCGGCGTCGAGCGCCGCGTCGATGATCGGTGGTGAGTCGAGGGGCGGGACGGTTATGACCGCGAGCTGCGGCGTCTCGGCGGCCAGGAGTTCGGCGGGATCCTCGGCGACGGTGTGGACCTTGTCGCCGAGCACGGCGAGTATGGAGTCGCGGCGCTCGCCCGGAGGCACGGCCACGGAAACGGATGCCGCGCCGTCGTTGGCGGCCAGGCGGTCGCGATAGCCCTGCCAGTGAGCGGCTTCGTCGTTGACTACCAGAACGACGTGAATGCCTTCAGGCATGTCAAACCTCCTCTACATCAGTCAGACGCGCGGCTCAACCGTCCCACGCCCTGGGCGCGATGCCGGCGATGTCGGTCTTGACGTCGATGACGGCGGGCCGATTGGCGGAGAGCGCCTGATCCAGCGCGCTGTCCATTTCGGCGGGATCCCTGACCGTGATGCCTGCGCACCCCATGGTTTCGGCGACGGCGGCGAAGTCGGCGTCGGTGAGCTTCCAGAGCCGGTCCGAGCCCGGCGTGGCGCCGCCGTAGATGCGTTCATTGAGCGCCTGTTCCTGGTTGAGCGAGGCGTTGTTGTTGACGACGGTTACGGAGTTGATGCCGTAGCGGGCAGCGGTGTCGAGTTCGGTGAGGTGGTACCACATGCCGCCGTCGCCGGTGAAACAGACGACAGGACGGTCCGGCGCGGCGCACTTGGCGCCAATGGCCGCGGGCAGGCCCCAGCCCAGCGAGCCGGCACACCGAATGAAGCTCTGGCCGGGTGAGGTGAGGTCGATCATGGTGCCGGTCCAGATGCCGGCGTGGCCGGTGTCGGAGACCAGGATGGCGTCCGACGGAAGCAAGCGGGTGAGTTCGCCGCAGAGGCGCTCGGGACGCATGGGGATCTGGTTGGAGGTGACGAGGGGATCGACCTGGGCCTTCCAGGTTGCGACGAGAGATTGGACGCGTTCGACCCAGGTATTGCGCGACTCTGGTGGAGCAGTGCAATCGCTTTCGATCTGATCGAGGATCTTGCGGAGGCCGGCGCGGGCGTCGGCCAGGAGTCCCACGTTAATAGGGAATGAGCGGCCAAGCTCTGCCGCGTTTATGTCAAGTTGGACAATGCGGGCGCCGGTTCGCGGGAGCTTCCAGATGTTGGTGATCTGCTCGCCCTTGTGGCTGCCGACGAAGAAGGCGAGATCGACCTCGGCGAAGACGCGATTGGCGCATTCGCGCGAGTAAGTCCCGGACACGCCGACCGCGAGCGGATGGTCGGCCGGGAAGGTCTCCTTGGCGTTGAGGGAGGTGATGACGGGGATGTTGAGGCGGTCCGCCAGCTCGATCAGTTCGTCGCGGGCGCCGGAGGCGCGCACGCCGCCGCCGGCAACGATGACCGGCCGGGAGGCTTGCGCGAGTTCGGCCAGGGCCGCGCGGACGCTGGCCGCGTCGGGCTCAGGACGGAAGGGGGGCGTGCGGCGGAAGGGTTGCTCCACGATGATCTCGAGGTCGTCTTCAGAATTCATGATGTCGCCGCCGGTGATGCCCCAGAGATCGAGGTGGGCGGGGCCCGGGGTGCCCGACACGACTTCGCGCAGGGCCTGACGCAGGAAGATGGGGAACTCCTCGAGCGAGGTCACCGGCGTGCTGAATTTGGTGACCGCGTCGAATGGGGCCGAGTGGTCCACCTCCTGGTAAGCGTGGCGGTTCTGCATGATCTGCCGCAGGCGGCCGGTCAGGGCGATGACGGGAGAACACGCCAGGAAGGCGTCCTGCAGTCCGGCCGCGAGGTTTAGCGCACCCACGGACTGAGCTCCGCAGACGCCGGCGCCGCCGCTGATGCGGGCGTAGCCATCGGCCATGTAGGCCGCGCCCTTTTCGGTGTGGGCCATGACGGGCTCGACGCCTACGCGTTCGAGCTCGGGCATGGCCTCCGGGACGCTGACCGGCATAAAGAAGTAGTGCGTCACGCCATAGGCGTGGAGGGTTTCGGCGAGGAAGCGCGCGCCGCTCATCGTGGGCATTGGGAATCCCCTTCCTGGTCAGCGCCGACGTTGCGCCTCGGCCACCCGAGGCACCCGCATCCTGCCACGCGAGACCTCGGGGGTGGTTGCCCGGAAGACCCCTCACCTTCTTCTGGCGAAGTCGCCAGAATTCTCCTCTCCTCCAGGAGAGGGGAAAGAGCGGCATCTCCTTGAAGGGATTGACACCGCACATCCGCCCCTCGGGTTACGCCAAGGTCTCTGAACGGAGCGAGCGCGTCGAGATCGAACACCTAACCGTGAGCACTTGACAGGTATGTCGAAAGTGTGTAGTGTTTAGGAAACATGACGCAGTTTGGCACGTACGTCAACACGGCTCGGCGGAGCTTGCAAGAGCACGACCGTCGGTATTCGCTGCGGCAGGTGGCCAAGCGGATCGGGGTCGAGCCGGGGTACCTGAGCAAGATCGAGCGCGGCCAGGTCGCCCCGCCCTCCGAAGCCGCGACCGTGCGGCTGGCGAAGGAACTCGATCAGGATCCGGACGTGTTGCTGGCGTTGGGCGGCAAGGTTTCGAGTGACCTGCAGGAGGTTATTCGCAAGCGGCCGCGGTTGTTCGCCCAGTTGATCCGCGAACTGCGGGATGCGCCCGACCATGCCGTGCTGCGCATCGTGCGCGAGGTGCGGGACGGGGACTGGTAGCGCACGACATTCACAGCAATCAACGGAGTCAACAAGAGAACTGCCGCTTCCATCGAGATGCGTTGGCGCGGCTGCAAGGCAAGGAGAGGACGAGGGAATGATCACGCTTGAACACGACCGCCTGGTATTCAGGTTTCCAGAGGTCCACAAGGACGCGCGTTGCGCTATCGAGTTTCAGCGGACGCTGCGGATTCCGGACGACGGGCTGGACTATCCGCTGCCACCCGGCATGGGCAGGTTTCCGCTGCGGCACCTGGACGACTACGCCCGTCGCCTGCCGACGGATTGGCTGCGGCGCGGCGGGGTGTTGATGCCGATGCACCAGGCCGAAGCGATGTGGATCAATTTTGACTGCGGGGGGTATCCGTTCGCCGTGAAAGTTGCGACCGGCAAGGTCTGCGCGCTGACGGGCGAGACCTGGATGAACCACCTCAACACGGATCCGCAGGACTACGCGGTACTGCCGGAGCAGCCGTGGCTGGACGGGTATTGCGTGGCGCAGGGGATCGTTCGCCAGTTCGTGGCGATGCCGCTGGGTCAGGGTTACACGGTGGAGGAGCAGCTGACGGACGAGGCCGAGCATGGCGGGCTGCAACTGATTGCCTATCCGATGAAAGCGGAGCGGTACGAGGAAATGATCTCCATGTCAGCCACCGACGCTCCGACTGACTATGGTGTCGCCTACGGCCCAATCAAGAGCGAACCGATGGGTCTTGCGCCAGGCGGTCGGATGCGGCAGGAGATTTACGACGATGACTACGGCCTGGACGCCTGGGATCAGCGGCACGCCAGCCGCTGCTTCGTCACGATCGCCAACTCGGTGCAGTGGATGGCGCTGACCGGGGAACGTCCGCCGACGGAGCCGCCGACGGCCAGCGCGTATGCGTCGGCCGGCCTGCCGTGGTTCGACTACTTTGGCGGCGATCTGACGGCGACTGCGGAGACGGACAAGCTGCGGGGGATTTCCAGCGTGGCGGAGATCGGCGCGACGAACGGGGAGTCTCCGCTGCCGGAGAACGAGTCGGCGGAAGTCGATCGCGTCATTTCGCTGCGGCGACCGGGGTCGAATCAGGTGCGGGAGATGTCTGCCGACGTGCCATCAACGTCATAGTTGACGTGGAGGTCGTTACGGCATTAGCCGGTTGGTCGGCTGGACTCTAGATAGCACACCGAAGGATTGGCTTCGGTTGGCCGCATATCTCGCCGCTGGTATTCTAAATTCTGTGTAGGTTGTGCATCGGGTGTTGACAATTCGATGCGCCAAATGGGCGCTTCCAGACACGGACTTGAGCCGATCGGGAAGCGCAACTGGGGGGGACAATGCTTCCACGTTCAATGACTCGCCGGCAGATGTTGCGCGCCGGCGGAGGCGTCGCGCTTGGCGTAGGCGGCGCAGCGATCCTGGCCGCCTGTGGCGAGACGCAAGTTGTCACGCAAGAGAAGATCGTGACGCAACAGGTAGAGAAGATCGTCCAGGTCGAGAAGGAAGTTCCGGTAGAGAAGGTCGTCCAGAAGATCGTCACCAAAGAAGTCCCGGTCGAGCGGATCGTGACGGTCGTCATCGAGCAGCCGATCGGCAAGCCGCGCGTGCGCTTGCGCGGCACGGGGCCGCTTGGCACGCCGGAGACCGGCATCTTCGACAAGCTGCTTTCCGAGACGCAGATCGAGCTGGACCACGTTGAGCAGCCGTACGCGGCGACCTATCAGAGTCTGCTCATCAACCTGAGCCAGGGCGGATCGGCCTACGACATCGCGTCGATGGACGACCCGTGGATGCCGCAGTTCACGGAATTCCTGGCCGACATTACGCCCCTGTACCAGGGCTTCGGCTGGGTGTGGCCGGACCCGGACATGATCCCGGCGATCGTGGACCTGGGCGACTGGCCGCCGGGCAAGTACGGCCCGCGCGCGGTGCCGAACATCGGCAATATCCAGAGCTTTGCCTACCGGACCGACGTCATGGAGGATCTCGGCGTCGAGCCGCCGGTGACCTGGGATGACGTGGCCGAGTACTCGGCCAAGATCACCGGGGACATGGCGCCCGATCTGTACGGGTACACCATTCGCGGGCAGCCGGGGAACCCGGCGATGACCAGCTTCCTGCCGATCATGCGCGGCTTCGGGCGTGACGTGATTGACGGCGACCTGAACCCGCAGGTGAACACGGAAGAGGGCCTGGCGGCGCTGGACATGGTGGTGACGCTGAAGAACCTGGCGCCCCCGGGCGTTGAGAACATCGGCCACCACGAGCTGGGCAAGCTGATCTACACCGGTCTGGCGGCCATGTCAGGCGACGTGTGGCCCGACCAGCTGCTGAAGATGTACACGCCAGACCTGTCCAAGGTCGTCGGCAAGATTGACGTGTTGCCCGAGCCGGCGCAGCCCGGCGCGGACCACGCCAATATGACCGGCGTGTGGCTGTTTGGGGTTCCCCAGGGCAGCGAGAACCACGAAGCGGCGGCGGAAGCGATCCACTGGCTCACCCAGGCGGAGAACCAGAAGGAGAACATGTACGCCAACAACTGGCCGCCGGTTCGGTTCAGCCTGATGGACGACCCCGGACTGCTGGCGGACTTCCCGTTCCTGGCGGGCATCAAGAACGCCGCTTCGGTGGCTGTGCCGCGCCCGCGGACGGAGCACTACTCCATCGTTGAGGAGATCGTGGGCCGGCACGTGTCGGCCGTGATCGCCGAGCAGGAGTCAGTGGGCGACGCCGCGCGGCTGGCGGACGAAGAGGTTCGAGTGGCGCTCGAAGAAAAGGGCGCGTACTCATAAGGACGCTGAGCACCTCGATCGCAGGGATCGCGCCGGCCTAGCGCCGCCCGGTCTCCACGTGATCGCGGAACTGGTTACGCAACCAGGCACGGGCCTGGCGGCGCTCACGCAGGTGAGCGCCGCCGGGCCTTTTGCGTCATGTCGAACAATGCAACCTGCGTTCGGCCGGCACGACTGTGCTTAACGTCCTGCGCCGGCGGCGCGGCGACGACATTCAGGCCATCGCCAAGACTCCCTGGTGGGAGCTGCACCTCAAGTACTTCTTCATAGCGCCATCGCTTGCGCTGCTGGCCGTGATGGCGGTCTTCCCGGCCATCATGAGTTGGCGCATGGCCTTTTCGCGGGTGACCTTCAAGCTTGGCGAGCTCGAGATCGAGCCCATCGGTTTCAGCAACTTCACGAAGGCGTTCAGCGACAACCTCATTATCGGCTCCACGGTGCGTACGGCCGTCTGGGTCCTGGTTGTCGTATCCGCGGAGATTGTCGTCGGCCTGATCATCGCGTTCCTGATGAGCAAGCTGCACTCGCGCGCGCGGATGGTCTTCACCGCGGCGCTGATCATTCCGCTGGTGCTACCGCCGGTCAGCGTGGGTGCGGGCTGGCTGGTGATGATGGACGTGAATTTCGGCGTGCTGAATTACCTGCTGAGCCTGGTGGGCATCGAGCCGCTGCTGTGGCTGGCCGACGACCGGACGGCGTTGCCGTCGATCATGCTGATCGACATCTGGCAGTCGAGCATGTTCGTGTTCATCCTGATGTATGCGGGGATTCTGTCGCTGCCACAAGACCCGTATGAGGCCGCCGCGATTGACGGCGCGTCGCCGTGGCAGATCTTCAGGGACGTCACGATTCCGCTGCTGCGCCCGACCTTCGTGGTGGTGCTGCTGCTGCGAACGCTGGATGCGGCCCGGATCGCCGACCGGATGCTGGCCATGACGCGCGGCGGGCCCGGATCGTCGACCGAGACCGTGACGTTGTCGATCTACAAGTATGCGTTCATCCACTTTAATTTTGGTTATGCCTCCGCCTTGTCCGTCATGTTTCAAGTCGTTTTGATCATTCTGGCGACGTTCTACATCCGACGCATCCTGCGCACATAGGTATGAGGTAGCCATGGTTGGTGAACGCACCGCTCCACTCGTCCTGAGCCGCCACGTGCTGATGCTCGGGGTGGTGTTGATCGTACTGGCGCCGGTTTACTGGATGCTGATGATCGGCCTTAAGACCGAGGCGGAGTTCTCGCAGATACCTCCGACGATCTGGCCGCAGGAATTCACGCTGGAGTGGTTTGAGGCAGTGGTTGGCAAGCGCGGATTCGGCGAACAAATTATGAACAGCATCATCATCGCGGCGATCGCCACCTCGATCGCGATCACGGTGGGCAGCCTGGCGGCGTACGGACTTTCCCGATTTCAGCTGCCGTGGGGCCTGAACTACCACATCCTGTTTTTCATCCTGACCGTTCGCATGTTTCCCCAGACTGTGACCGTGGTTCCGCTGTTCATTTTCTTCACGCAGGTTGGCCTGATCGACACCCACATTGGCATGGGGCTGGTGCACTCGATGTTGGAGTTGCCGCTGGCAGTGTGGATGATGCTGGGATTCTTCCGGGATATTCCGCGCGATCTTGAAGAAGCGGCGATGGTGGACGGCGATCACTGGCTGGGGGCGTTCCGCAAGGTGATCGTTCCGCTGGTCCGGCCGGGGCTGGCCGCGACCTCGATCCTGATCCTGATCGCGTCGTGGAACGAGTTCCTGTTTGCGTTGATCCTGACGCGAACGGAAGCGCAGACCCTGCCGATCGCGGTGGCGAATCAGATCACCCAGTTCGACATCCTGTACGGCCGCATGATGGCGGCCTCGGCCATCTCGATCATCCCGGTCTTGATCTTCACGCTGCTGGTCCAGCGCAACCTGATCCGGGGCCTGACCCTCGGTGGAGTTTCGGGAGCATGAGCGACTCAACAACTCGGATGCCTTCGCTGCCTGTCACCTTCGAGAACGTATCGAAGCACTTCGGCAGCGTGATCGCGGTGGACGAAGTGGACCTGCATGTGCAGGAGGGCGAGTTCATGGTCTTGCTGGGGCCGTCGGGCTGCGGGAAGACGACGTCGCTGCGAATGATCGCCGGCCTGGAGATGGCGACGGCGGGGACGATCAAGATCGGCGATACCGTCGTCAACAAGGTGCCGCCACGGGCGCGAAACGTGGCGATGGTGTTCCAGAGCTACGCGCTGTATCCGCACATGAAGGTGGCCGACAACATTGGCTACCCGCTGAAGATTCGCAAGACCTCCAAGGCGCGGATCGGTGAGCGGGTGAAGGAAGTCGCGGAACTACTGCGGATTCCGGAACTGATGGATCGCAAGCCACGGGAATTGAGCGGCGGCCAGCGGCAGCGGGTGGCGCTGGCCCGCGCCATCATTCGCGAGCCGAACGTATTTCTGTTCGACGAACCGCTTTCCAATCTGGACGCCGAGTTGCGGCAGGAGATGCGCGGGGAGTTGAAGTACCTGCAACGGCAACTGGGGACGACGGCCATCTACGTGACTCACGATCAGGCGGAAGCGCTGGCGATGGCCGACCGCATCACCGTCATGCGAGACGCCAAGGTGCTGCAAGTGGGTTCACCGATGGACATCTATGACCGGCCGGCCAATGCCTTTGTCGGTCACTTCGTGGGCAGCCCCGGAATGAGCCTGGTTTCGGGAACGTTGACGAGCACAAACGGCTGGGTTCGGGTGAATGGGAACGGTTTCTCCTGGGAAGTCGCGGGCGACGCCGCCACGGCTGTCTTGCGCCGCCCCCGGGTCGACCGACCCGCCATCGCGGGCGCGCGTCCCGAGGCGATGGAGCTTTCGTTCATGGAGCAGACGGACTACGCGAAGGCCACGATCTTCGCGGTCGAGCCGATGGGCAGCGAAGTGCTGGTTGACGTGCTGCTGGACGAGGACACGCGAATCAAGGCGAGGGCGGAGACGACGTTTGCCGGTCAGCCCGGCGAGAACATCTGGATACGCCCGAAGCCGGATCGAATCCGACTGTTCGACGGGGAAAGCCAGGAGGCTATCGAATAGCAAGGCGGACGCCGCGCATGCTGCGTACGTCCACAGGACCTCAGGGATGACGAAACTCCGCACCGGATTGGTTGGCTGCGGCAGCATGGGCGGCGGCGTTCACGCGCCTGGCTTGGCCAGTCATCCGCGGATCGAGTTGAGCGCGATCGCGGACGTGACGCCACCGAACCTGGCGCGGGTGGGCGACGAGCAGGGGATTCCAGTCGAGCGTCGATTTGCCGACGCTGAAGACTTGGTAGCGCTGCCGGATCTTGATCTCGTGGTGGTGGCGACGCCGCCGTGGTTGCGCAAAGAGCCGGTGCTGGCCGCGCTGAAGTCCGGCAAGCACGTGCTGGCCGAGAAGCCGCTGGCCTCTGTGCCACAGGACGCATGGGAGATGGCGGAAGCGGCCGAGCGCGCCGACCGCGTGCTGGCGATGATGCACAACTACCTGTTTTTTCCGGAGTTCGAGGCGGCGAAGACGGCAATCGACCGGGGCGTGATCGGAGAGGTCCAGACCGTGAGCGCCAATCTGCTGTGCGTGCCGGACAACCCGGGCGCGGCGACCTTTCAGCCGGGCTGGCGGCGAGACCTGGGGCGCGCGGGCGGCGGGATCCTGATGGACATGCTGCACCCGCTGTACGTGATGAGCTGGCTGGCGAGCGCGCCCGTGAGCGAAGTCTCGGCGATGATCCGCCGAACCGGTGAAGGTCCACTGCCGGTCGACGACCTGGCGATGTGCCACCTGCGACTTGGTGACGTGTACGCCAGCCTGAACCTCGGCTGGGGCCTGGGGCCGGGCGGGATCGGCGTCGGCGGTACCGAGGGGCGTCTATGGCTACGCTATATCAACAACGGTACGACGCCGTTCGACCGGTTCCACTCGGCGTTTACCTCAGACGGGATGACGACGAAGCCGCTGGAGGTTGAGGGCGTCATCGCCAATGCAGATTCCGCGCACGCGAGCGAGGACGAGCGCCTGGCCTGGGCGTTTGACGGGTACAACATGCAGAACTCGTACCTGAACCTCGTCAGCGACGTCGTTGAGGCGGTGACCGAGGGGCGTCAGCCGCGGAGCACGGGTGAGGACGGGGCGCGCGCCGTGGACACGGTGCTGGCGTGCTATGCCTCGGCGGCGCGGCGGCGGCCGGTTGCGTTGCCGCTGGACTCGGCCGACCCGGTTTACCGAGAGGGCGTTACGGCGCTGGCCGCAGAGTCGACCGAAGGCTAGGCGCGCGGCGCGATTACGTCCTGTTGGTCCTGGAGGAGTAGTGGCCGCAGGAAGTCGACGCTCTTTTCCAGACCTTCCAAGCGCCCCATCCATCGGTCCTCGTGCTCCATGCTGACCACACCGTCGAATCCGGCCCTACGGAGGGCGCTGAAGAACTGGCGCCACCAGAGTTCGCCGTGGCCGTAGCCGACGGTGCGGAAGGCCCAGGAGCGTTCAAACGACTGGTCCCAAGGGCGAATTTCGAGCAGGCCGTTGAGCGCGGCCTCGTTGGGGTCGATGCCGGTGTCCTTGGCGTGGACGTGCCATATGCAGCCGGCCAGCCCTTCGACCACGACCGTGGGTTCCATGCCCTGCGGCCAGAGATGGCTGGGGTCCAGGTTGGCGCCGAGCAGGTCACCGGCGATTTCGCGAAGCTGCAAGAGGGACCGCGGGTTGTAGGCCACCATGCCGTGGTGCATTTCGATGGCGATCTTCATGTCATGGTCGGCGGCGAAGCGGCCGGCTTCGGTCCAGAAGGGGGTGACTTCCTCGGCCCATTGGCGAAGGCCGCATTCGACGTATTCCGCCGGCCAAGTGGCCGTGACCCAGTTGGGATAGGTCCCGCCGTCCGGCGCGCCCGGACAGCCGCTCTGGGTGATGACGATGTCCAGCCCCAGGTCACTCGCGACCCGGATCGTGTCGTAGTAGACCTGCTGACATCGCTGGCGGCGTTGAGGATGCGGGTCGAGCAGGTTGCCGGAGCAGTTGAGCGCGGAGAGCACCAGTCCGCGATCGGTGATGGCGCCCATGAAGTCGTCGCGTGCGGCCTGGCTCTGAACAAGCTCGTCGAGACGACAGTGGGGCGCGGTTGAGAAGTTGCCGGTGCCGATTTCCACGGCGTCAAGGCCAAGGCCGGCAGCGTAGTCGAGCGCCTGGGTGAATGACATGTCGTTGAGGATGTCCATGTACAGGCCAAGTTTCATGGCGTATCTCTCCCGTTAGTCGGCGAGGCGTAATGGCGACGATGCAACGTCATTGAAGATCGCGCGCATGGTCGGTCAAATGAGCGGGCGCTCGTTCTTGACCATTTCGGCATAGCGTTCGCGCGAGGCCTGGACGCCCTCGATGGTCGAGACTTCCGATACCGGTACGTCCCACCAGGACTCGTAGGTGGGCACGCCGTCGTCGGCGCTGACGTCCACCGCGATGAGCGTTGAGCTGTCCGAGTCGCGCGCGTCTTCGAGGGCCTCCTGCAGGTCGTCGGCGGTGTCGGCGCGGATGACGTTCATGCCGAGGCCCTCGGCGTTGGCGGCCAAGTCGAGGGGGATGGTGTCGCCGTCCAGCTGGCCCGACGATCCGTTGCGATATCGATACTGGGTGCCCCAGCCATCGGCGCCGACGTCGGTGGAGAGCGCCCGGATGCTTCCCCAGCCGTGATTGTCGAGCAGGACAACATTGACCTTGATGCCCTCCTGAATGGCGGTGACAAGCTCCTGCGCCATCATCAGGTAGGAGCCGTCGCCGACCATGACGTAGACCTCACGTTCGGGCGCCGCCATCTTGGCACCGATGCCGCCGGCGATTTCATATCCCATGCACGAGTAGCCGTACTCCAGGTGGAAGCCGCCCGGCTGCCCGGTGCGCCAGAGCTTGTGCAGGTCGCCCGGCAGGCTGCCGGCAGCGCAGACCACGACGTCTTGAGGCCGGGTGAAGTCGTTGACAACGCCCAGGACGTGGCCTTGGCGTAGCGGAATCGCGTCGGTGGCGGCCCGCTGTTGGTCGGTTTCGGCGATCCAGGTGTCGCGCCAGGCATCGACTTGCTGGCCGAATGACGATGGGACGCGGTAGCCCGCGGTGGCCTCGGCCAGTTCCTCGAGCACAACCCTGGCGTCGCCCTGCAGGGGCAGCGCCGCGTGCTTGTAGGCGTCCAGTTCGGCCACATTGATGTTGATGAAGCGCACGTCCGGATTCTGGAACTGGGTTTTGGACGCGGTGGTGAAGTCGGTATATCGCGTGCCGATTCCAATGATCAGGTCGGCATCGTGGGCCACGAGGTTGGCGGCCGTGCCGCCAGAGAAGCCAACAGCCCCAAGGACTTGCGAGTGATCGTGCGGCAGTGCGCCCTTGCCGGCCTTCGTCTCGGAAACGGGGATTCCGGTGGCCTCCGCAAATGCCTTGAGCGTCGCCGAGGCCTCGCTGTAGAGCACGCCGCCGCCGGCGATGATCAGCGGGCGTTCGCTTGCCCGGATCCAGGCGGCAGCCCGCTGCATCAGGCCGGCGTCCGGGCGGGCGCGGGGGATGTCCCAGACGCGGGGCTCAAACAAGTCGTCGGGGTAGTCATAGGCCTCGGTTTGGACGTCCTGCGGCAGGCAGAGCGTGACCGCTCCGGTAGAGGCGGGCGAGGTTAGGACGCGCATCGTTTCCATGAGCGCCGGAACCAACTGGTCCGGCCGGTTGATTCGATCCCAGTAGGTGGACACCGGGCGAAAGCAATCATTGACCGACACGTCGTGCGACCAGGGTGCTTCCAGCTGCTGCAAGACCGGCGCGACTTTGCGGTTGGCAAAGATGTCGCCGGGCAGCAGCAGGACGGGCAGACGGTTGATGGTGGCGGTGGCGGCGCCGGTGACCATGTTGGTCGCGCCGGGACCGATGGACGACGTGCAAGCCAGCGTGCCCAGGCGGTTCTTCATCTTGGCGTAGCCGATGGCGCTGTGGACCATCGACTGCTCGTTGCGGGCCTGGTAGTAGCGGAAGTCGGGGTTTTCCTGCAGCGCTTCGCCCACGCCGGCCACGTTGCCGTGGCCGAAGATGCCAAAACAGCCCGCAAAGAACGGCTGCTGTCGACCGTCCCGCGCCACCTGCTGAACCTTGAGGAATTCAACCAGCGCCTGGGCCATCGTCTTCCGCATCAGAATTGCCCCTCTGCTAGATTCGCGGTGGTGCCAAGCGCTAACGCGACCGCGCACGACAGTCAAACTCGACCAGAATCATACGAGAAACGGCCTCGATTCCCGGGCCGACCGACGCGGCAACGGCGAGCGATAGCGGCATGCGGAAGGACTGAGATGGCAGGCGTTTCACGAGCCAACGAGATGCTCGGGTATCCCGCCGACGCTCGCTTGCTGATCGTCAACGCCGATGACTTCGGCATGTGCCACGGCCAAAACCTCGGCGCCATCCGCTCGATCACCGACGGGCTGGTCAGTTCCTGCTCGCTCATGGCGTCAACACCCTGGTGCTTGCACGCGGCCGAGTTTCTGCGTGGGCATCCAGGGGTGTCGTTTGCCGTACATCTGACCGTCGTATCCGAGTACCGGCACTACCGTTGGGGGCCGCTGGCGGCGCCGGGGGACGTGCCGTCCTTGGTGGACGAGTCCGGGTACTTCTTTGGCGACGACCGGTTCGACCACATCCTGGAAACGGCGGACATCGGCGAACTCGAGACGGAGTTTCGCGCGCAGATCGAGGCGGTCCTGGGACTGGGGCTAAAGCCGACGCACCTGGACAGTCACTACGGTCCGCACGAGCAGCGGCGGGACATCTTCGACCTGGTCGTCAGCCTGGCGCTCGAGTTTGGGTTGGCAGTACGGGCCGGGTCGCCGCACCTGGTGCGGAGCCTGCTGGCACAGGGATTGCCCGCGGCTGAGCATGGGGTGCTGGACTCGGGCCGGATCCCGCCGGAAAAGAAGGCCGAGGTGCTGGCCGCTCGACTGCGCAAACTGCCCGCGGGTTTGAGCGAGTGGGCGTTGCACCCCGGCATCGCGACCGACGAATTGAGGGCCGTTATGGCGGATCCAAGGGTGCCCGGCGTGACTGGCACGCCGGAAGGCAGACAGTCGGACTTCGATGTCGCGGTGTCCGAGGAAGCCGCGCGGATCGTGGAGGAGGAAGGGATCCGGATCATCGGCTATCGCGAATTGCAGCAGGTGTGGCAGACGGTCCGTTAGGCGCCTAGCGCCTGCGCGGCGCGCTTGACGATGGGGGCCAGGGGATCGCCGGTCTCGTAAGCCCAGTCGACGATGCGCTGGGCGAGGGTTGCCCGGGGGACGGCGTGGGCCGGGTCGGCGATGAAGTTAGTCATTTCGTGTGGATCGGCTTGCAGGTCGTATAGCTCTGAGTCGTCGAGCAGGAACAGGTTGAGCTTCCAGCGGGCGGTGCAGACAGTCTTGATGAATTGGTGCTGGTCTTCGAAGTGGGAGTAGAACTCGGCAAAGACCTCCTCACGCGGACCCGGTGAATCCAATGTCCAGGCCCCGGCGAAGCTGTGGCCTTCGCCGGGGTCAACTGTGACATCACAGAGCTCTCCGAGAGTGCTGAGCAGATCGATCGTGCTGAAGAGCATGTCGCTGACCCGACCGCCGTCGATCCGTCCGGGCCAGTGCACGATGAAGGGGATACCGAGGGACTCCTCGTACATGGAAGGGCCCTTCTCGATCATGCGGTGCGCGCCCAGGCTCTCGCCGTGATCGGAGAGGACGACCACGATGGTGTCGTCGGCCAGCCCCTCGGATTGCAGGTAATCGAGCATGCGGCCTACCTCTGTGTCCACGTGCGCCACCAGCCCGTGGTAGTGGGCAATCAGGCGGCGCCAGTCGGCGTCCGTCATGTTGCGGACCCACTGATGCTGGACGGATTCGCGCAGGGTGCGGGGCTTGGTGGAGAGGTCGTCGGCCAACGAAACCGGCAGGTCAACCTCGTCCGGAGACACCAGGTCGGGGAAGTCGCCGGGCGAAATGATTGGCGGATGCGGGTCTTTGATGGAGCAGCAGAAGACCCAGGGACGGTCGTCGCGGGAGTTCAGGAACTCGATGGCCCGATCGACGGCCCATGAGGTGCGGGCGTGCTCGACGGGGATGGTGGACGCGCCGGACGGGAATACGCCGCTGGCCAGCGAGCCGGATGCGCTGTAGCGGCGGTGCTCGCGGTGGAAGGTGTCGGCCAAGCCGTGACGTTCGAGGTGCCGGACGTAGAAGTCTCGGCCGTTCTTCCAATAGCGGTAGGTGCGCCAAAAGTCGGTCCAGCCATGATGCGGGGTTTCGTCGTCGCCCATGTGCCAGGGGCCGGTGTAGCCCATGCGGTAGCCGGCGGCCTTGAAGGCCTGCCCGAGCGAGGGCACGGACTCCGGCAGCGGCGTGCGATGGACCAGCGGGCCGACCTCGGCCTGCCAGTCCGCCGGGAACTCGGTTGAGTCGCCAACGCGGTAGACGCGATGCTGATGGGGATAGCGTCCGGTGAACATCGACGCCCGCGCGGGGGCACATTGCGGCAGCGGCACGTAGGCGCGGGTGAGCCTGAGGCCATCGGCGGCCAGCCGGTCGAAGTATGGCGTGCGCGCGGCCCGGCAGCCGTAGGAGCCCAGGGCGCCACGTTGGAGCTGGTCCATGAGCACGATAAGAACGTTGGGGCGCGGTGCCGCCACGGTCCACTCCCGCGACCTGCATCTGCGGACGATTCAGCCTGCCAGGCCCGAGAGCTTCGCGCGGGCAGCCAATGCGGGCAGGCCGCTAAAGGGTCCCGCAATCGTCGTCAATTCGCCGCATGGTCGGTGGCAAATCGCTAACCTTGAGACTGTGACCACTCCAGGCCTGTGGCTCGTCGTGGGTTCGCTGATCCTCGTTGAAGCCGCCATCATCGTTACCGCGCTGCGAATGCGGGTACAGCCCCTCGCGGCGCGTAGCGTCGTTGGCGGGCGGCCGGCGGAAGTCGTCTGGACGCTGCTTCCCGCGTTGCTGCTTGTGGCGCTGGTCGTGATGTCGGTCGGCGCCAACTAGAGCCGAAGCCTCCCTTGAACTCGAGCCGTTCAACGCCCTCCATTCACGTGCGCCGTGCCGGCCAGTGGGCTGCCGCCGCGGCGATCCTGACCATTGGTCTGATTGCTTACGGGTCGTGGGTGCGGGTGTCGGGATCCGGCCTGGGATGTCCGGATTGGCCGCTGTGCGAAGGCGTGATAGTTCCTGAACTGGAGGGCGCCACCGGCATCGAATTCGGCCACCGTGTCTTTGCCGGAGTCACCATGCTGACCGTCGTCGCGGCGGCGTGGTACGCCGTTCGAGGCCGGGCCGCCGACCCGCTCACGCTGAAGCTGGTCGGCGGCGCGCTGGCGGCCATCCTGATCCAGGCCGTGCTGGGCGGCATTACCGTTCTCACGCATCTCCACGGCATGGTCCGGCTGGCCCACCTCGTCTTTTCAATGCTGACCCTGGCCTTGCTGACCGGCGGCGCGCTGCGCGCCCTGGACGTGCCCAGTGTGGAGCTTCCGAGTGTCCGCCGAACGCGAGCCATGCTGGAAGCGACCGCAATTGTGGTTCTGCTTGGAGGCACGATCGTGGGGCGGAACGCCAGCGCCAGCTGCCCGACGCTGCCCTTCTGCGACGGCAACGTGGGCATGGAGGCCCTGAGCCTTCACATGCTGCACCGCATTGCCGCGTCGGCGCTCGCGCTAACCATCTTCTTCACGGCCTGGCAAGTCAGGAAGCGCGGCGGTTCGCGGATGGCCGTGCTGCTCAGCTACGGCGCTGTGCTGCTGGTTTCCGCGCAGATCGGCGTTGGGGTCGCGTCCAAGGCCATTGGCTTGTATCCGGAACTGCGCGTCCTGCACCTTACGCTGGCGGCGCTGCTGTGGTGGGTCGTGGTCATTCACTTCAGCCTGGCGCTGAAGCACCGCAGCGGCTGATGGGAGCCCTGGCCCGCTACCTGTTCCCGCTGGCCAAGCCACGCATCGTTCTGCTGCTCGTCTTCGTTGCGGCCGCCGGTGCCTGGAAGGCCGCGGGCGGACAGCCTGAGCCCGCGACGATGCTTGCCGTGATCGTGGCCGTCGCCATATCGGCCGCCGGGTCCAACTTGATCAACCAGGGACTCGAAGCGGACATCGACGCGCTCATGCGCCGAACGCGTGGGCGCGCCGTGGCCGCCCGTCGAGTCAGCGCGGTCGCTGTCATTGCTGCCGGACTTGTGCTTGTCGCAACGGCGGTCGTGGCCCTTGCGGTGTGGACTAACCCGGTGGCCGCGCTCCTCACGCTGGCCGCCGCCGTGGTCTACGTGCTCGTTTACACCGTGGTGCTGAAGCGCCGGTCCTGGAACAACATCGTGATCGGCGGCGCGGCCGGGGCCTTTCCACCGCTGATTGGCGCGGCGGCCGTTTCAGGACACATTGATGCCATCGGGCTGTACATGTTCGCCTTCATTTTCTTCTGGACACCGCCGCACTTCTGGACGCTCTCGCTGTTCCTGCGAACGGACTACGCCGCGGCCAAAGTCCCAATGCTTGGAGCGGTCGCGAGCGCCCGCGACACGGGACTCCAGATCAAGCTGTACATCCTCTTGCTCGCCGCGCTGGCATGGCTTCCGCTGGCGGCGGGCTACGGCGGGATCGCTTTCGGGTTGGCCGGCACGCTGCTGAGTGCCTACTGGCTACGCGCCTCGTGGCCGCTGCGAAACGGCGCAAGCCCTGACCAGACGCTGGCCGCCTACAAATTCTCCCTGCTCTACCTTGCCCTGGTGTTCCTGGTCCTGGCAATCGAGCCGATGCTTCCGTGGTATGCGTAGCGTCTGGGGCAGCCGGGGACTCGCAGGAGTGGGCGCTCACGAATGTTCGAATCTCACGCGCCCGATAATTGCGACGACCGGAACAGCAGTTAGTACAACGGCCGCGGCCACCAAGAAGGGCGACCCTGCTGAGTCGGCGTACAGTCCGGCCAGCCGCCCGCTCCCGGCCGACCCCAAGGCAACGCCCAGCGAATACACCGCATAAAAGATGCCGAACGCCATGCCTCGGCGCCCGGGGCCTGAGGCTTCGGTGACCAACGCGGTCGCCGCGGGGAAGACCAGCCCGTAGCCGAGGCCGAACACCGCCATGCCCGCCGCGACCAGGCCATAGCCCTCGGAGACGCCGAGCAAAGCCAGGCCTCCAGCGACACCGATCAGACCAACGAGCAGCGGGATAAAGCGACCGAAGCGATCGCTCGCACCACCAATTGGACTGGCCATGACGAGTATGGCCACCAAAGCAAAGATGGCGAAGCTGTAGCCGGACCGAGCGGCGGACTCCCCCTGGCCTTCCAGCACCAGCGGCAGGTGCGCGACGAGCACTCCAACGCCCACCGTCACGGCAAAGAGGGTGGCGTTGGCCGCGAGTATTAGTCGCCCCACGCGCGCCGCGGCCACGTTCACGCCCCGCTGCCGAACCCGCCGAGAAACCTTGTCCGGCAGTTGACGTGTCACGGCCACAAAGGCGACCAGCGTGAGTGACAGCACGGCCGCGTCGAGGAAGAACACCGAACTGGCGCCCCAGGCATCCCGGAGAATGCCAGCAACTGGCGGGCCGATCATGGCCGGTATGGCAATCATGGCGCCGGCGAGGCCCATGGCACGGCCTCGCTGATCCGAGGCCACCCAATCGCCGATGATGGAGAACGCACCGGGCGTCAGCGCGGCCGCGCCGAGGCCGTGGATTCCGCGCGCGATCAGGAGTTGCTCCGGCGATCGCACGAAGGCGTAGCTGAGGACCGCGAGGGCCGTGATCGCCAGACCGAGGACGATAGGGCCACGACGGCCCCATCGGTCCAGGACAAACCCGGCGCCCAGGTTGCCGAACAGGTTCGTGATGGAGTAGGCCGCCACGACGATGCCGACGAGCGCCGCCGACGCCCCGAGGTTGCGGGCATGGGGCGCCATGGTTGGGAACTGCACGAAGAGATCAAAGAAGGCCGCGAACACGACCAGCCGCGCGGCCCAGATTGAGTGACGCGTTACGCCGTTCGAGGTAGTCGCTCCCGTGGACGCGGAAAGTCCAGATGCTATGACAATAGACCGTCGGCCAGCACCTCCAGGACGCCATCGTGTTGGCGCATGTCGCCGCTCAGCCCGCGCTCAGTACCCTGAACCCAGCCCCTCCAATGAGGTTTGGTCTATTGGCTGACTGGGCCCCTTCGCACGAGCCGCCCGGCTACCAGTGCCCGTTTTGCGCCATCGCGGGCGGGGCGGAGCCGGCGTTCACCGCGTGGCGCGAGGAGCAGGTGTTCGTGCACATCGCGAAGCACTGGGATCCGGGCGGGCCGGGGCGGGCGCTGGTGAATCCGACGATTCACTACGAGAACATCTACACGCTGCCGGACGATGTAGCTGGCGAGATTGCTCGAATGGTGCGACTAGTCGCCACGGCCATGCGGCGTGGATATCCCTGCGACGGCATTACCGTCCGCCAGAACAACGAACCCGCCGGCGGCCAGGACGTGTGGCATCTGCACACGCACGTCGTCCCGCGTCATGGTCAAGAGCCGCCCCCAGTTTACGGGCTGGAGCGGGCGGACGACGCCGAGCGCGCGCGCTACGCGGTTCGGCTGCGACAGAGCCTGCAGGCCGTCGTTTAGACGCTCGACTGGGCGTAGGTGCGGAGCCCGCCTACGTTCAGAGCCGCTCTGCCCGCTAGAGGATCTGATCCAGGAACAACTTAGTCCGATCTTCCTGGGGGTTGTTGAAGATCTGGTCGGGCGGGCCGAGTTCAACCAGGGCGCCCTCGTCGAAGAAGGCCATGCGGTCGGCGACTTCGCGGGCGAAGCCCATCTCGTGGGTGACGCAGAGCATGGTCATGCCGGTGGCGGCCAGCTCGCGCATGGCGTCCAACACTTCCTTGATCATCTCGGGGTCAAGGGCCGAGGTGGGCTCGTCGAAGAGCATGATCTGCGGCTGCATGGCCAGCGCACGGGCGATGGCGACCCGCTGCTGCTGGCCGCCGGAGAGTTCGGCGGGGTACTTCTGCGCCTGTTCCGGAATGCCAACGCGTTCCAGGAGTTGCATTGCCAAAGCCTCGGCTTCGCTCCGGGGCATGTGCCGCACCCGCTGGGGCGCCAGGGTGATGTTGCCGAGCACGGTTATGTGCGGAAAGAGGTTGAACTGCTGGAAAACCATGCCGACTTCGCGACGGATTGCGTCCAGATTGCGGACGTCGTTGGTCATCTCGATTCCGTCGATGACGATGCGGCCCTGCTGGTGCTCTTCCAGGCGGTTGATCATGCGGATGAAGGTGGACTTGCCCGAGCCCGAAGGGCCGAAGATGACGACCACCTCGCCGCGCTTGACGCGCATGCTGACGTCACGCACGGCGCAAAAGTCGCCGAACCACTTGTGGACGTTCTCGCAAACCACGATGTCATCGCGCTCTTCGAGCGGGCGGGCCAGGATTTCCGCCTTGTCCGCGGGGATATCGACGGCTGCTTGAACTCCGTTGGTTTCCGCCATGTCTGAACTCCTCCGCGGTCCGGGTTAGCGCCGACCGACGCCCAGGACGCCCTCGATGCGCCGGCTGATGAATGACATGCTGAAACAGAAGACCCAGAAGACCAGGGCAATGAAGAGGTAGACCTCGCGGCCGTTGTCGATGAACTCCTGGTTGCCCTGAACGCTGACGCGGCCCATCTCCACCAGGTCCAGCATGCCGATGAAGTAGACGAGGCTGGTGTCCTTAAACAAGCTGATGAACTGGCCGACAATAGCGGGGATGATGTTGCGCAGCCCTTGCGGCAGGGTGATCAGGAGCGTGGTCTGCCAGCCGCGCAAGCCGAGCGCCTGGGCCGCCTCGGTCTGGCCCGCCTGCACGGCCGCCATGCCGCCGCGAACGTTTTCGGCCATGTAAGCCGACGAAAAGATCGTGATGGTGATGCCCGCCAAGTAGACACGGTCGATATTCAGATCCTCGGGGAACGTGAGCGGGAGGATGTGGCGAGACATGAAGAGCAGCGTGATCAGGGGGACGCCGCGAATGACCTCGATGAAGATCACGCAGGCGACTTTGAGAATCGGCAGATTGCTCCGCCGCCCCAGGGCCAACCCGACGCCGATGGGCAACGAGCAGACAATGCCGAAGAAGGCCAGCAGAAGGTTGATCATCAGGCCGCCGAGGTCCTGCGGATTGACCGGATCGAGCCCCGGGACGCCGGCGATACCCAGGATCAGGATCATGGTGAGAACCAGGGCAACCAGCGCCGCGATGACCATGCGCCGGGGCGTGGAAAAGATGGCGACGCGCTCAAGGGCGGGAGCGAGCGCGCTGCCTGCCATCGCCTCAAAGCGCCCCGGGCTTGTTTCCGCGGGACGCGGGGTCAGGACATAGCCGAGTCCGATGAATGGGAGATTGAGCAGCAGCAGGGCCCGATGGTCTGGCGCCATCTCATGCGGAAATACGCCGACGAACAGCATGATCACGCCGAACGCGAAGGCGAAGCGGCGCGCGGCGTTGGGCCAGGCCCGCCAGGACATGCCCAGCAGCACGCTGATCAGCAGCAGACAGATGCATAGCCGCCAATAGCCCTCGTAGGGATAGAGCCCCACGATGTACAGCGGCACGCGGCTGATGATGACGGTCCAGTCGGCCTCCACGAAGACCCAAGCGCCCAGGTTGACCACGACCCAGGACAAGACGACCGCCAAGACGATCGTGACGGCGCTGCTGCCCCAGGAACTGAAGAGGTTCTGCCGCAGCCAGCCCTGGAGTCCGACCGTGGTGGCTGGGGGAAGCGGGGCGGGGGCGGCGCGTGCGGTCATGGCCAGGCCCTCACGCAGCCTTGAACCGGATCATGCGGTTGTAGAGGTTGCCGATCAGGGAATAGAGCAGGCTCATCGACAAGTAGCTGACCATGACGATCATGAATAGTGAGATGGCCGGCGCGATCTGCGTCATCGTGTTGGCCACGCTGACCAGGTCTGGATAGCCGATGGCGGCGGCCAAACTGGAGTTCTTGGTCAGATTGAGGAACTGGCTGATCAGCGGCGGAATGATGACGCGCAGCGCCTGGGGAAAGGTCACATGCCGCAGCGTGAGCATGCCCGATAGGCCAACCGACCGCGCCGCCTCGGTCTGCCCCTTGCCAACGGACTGAATGCCGGCTCTGACGATCTCGGCAATGAAGGCCGACGTGTAGACCACCAGTCCAACCAGCAGCGCCAGGAAACTGCCGCTCAGTTGCGCGCCGCCTTGCAGACGTCCGAATCGCCCCTCGACTTGCGGGATGTCGATCGCCAGGGGCCTCAGTATCAGAAGTGCAACGAGGCTGAGTCCGATGGCGATGACAGCCGCCGCGAGCAGCGGATAGCTCTGCTGACCCGTCTCGGTTTCACGCCGGTTCAGGCCACGGAATGCGTACACCGCCAATACGACGCCGATCGCGGTGATGAGCGCCCACGGCCAGAAACCATTCTGCGCCTCAAACCAGGGCATGTAGAAGCCGCTGTTGTTGATGAAGATGCTCTCGGCGATCACGTAGCCCTCGGCCACTTTCGGGAGGGTGAGCACGATGGTCAGCCAGAAGAGCAACTGGACGATAAGCGGGATGTTGCGGAAGACCTCGATGTAGACGAGCGCTATTCGGCTTAGCAGCCAGTTGGGCGACAAGCGAGCCACTCCGACGAGGATGCCGATGGCCGTGGCCAGGATGACCCCCAGAACCGACGCCCTGATCGTGTTGAGGCCGGCCACCAGGAGGCCATATAGATACGAGTCGGACGGGTCATACGGAATCACCGCTTCGCCGATGGGGATCTGGGCGGCGCGGTCGAGGAAGGTGAAGCCGAACGGAATGTCGCGCGCCTCGATCTCGCGAGCGACGTTGAGCAGAAACAGGGCGATCGTGGAGAGCACTACGACCGCGGAAACAATCTGCACAATCCAGCGCAGGGCGACGACGTTGCGCCAAATGGGGACGCCCTGAACGTAGAGCAATCGCGTCACAGCGCTGTGCAATCACCCCCGTCGGTGTACGCCCGCGCCAGCCTACTAGAAATGCCCATTAACGTTTCGGGGGGACGCTTGCGCGTCCCCCCGAAACCGCGGCGAGCGAACTCGCCGGTTGCCGCGATTAGCGCAGCGGCGGTGCGTAGATCTGACCACCCTTCGGGCAGTCCGTGCACGGGGCGTTGGCCCAGAGCGCGTTGCGGCCGCCCTCGCGCGGGAGGTCAATGCCGCCCGGGCCGAGGTTGCGGTCGTAGATCTCGCCGTAGTTGCCCACGGCCCTGAGTACGTCCTGCATGAAGGTCTCGCTCAACCCGAGGTCCTCCTGACCGAAGCTGCCCTCGGTGCCGAGCAGACGCTTGGCCTTGACGTTGTCGCCACCAGCCACCTGCGCATAGTTGGCGCTGGTGATGCCGTACGCCTCGGCGTAGATCAGACCGGCAACAACGGTCTTGACGATGTCGAACCACTGCTCGTCACCGTGCGGAACGACCGGGCCCAGCGGCTCCTCGGAGATGGTCTCCGGCAGGATCACGTGGTCACCCGGATTCGACAGGCCGCTGCGGAGCGCGGCCAACTGCGAGCGGTCATTGGTAAAGACATCGCACTGGCCTTCCTGGTACGCCCCAAGCACCACGTCCGTGTCTTCGAACACCTGGGGGTTGTACTCCAGGTTGTTCTGGCGGAAGAAGTCGGCCATGTTCAACTCGGTCGTCGTACCGGCGGTCACGCAGACCGAGGCGCCGCCGAGGTCGTAGGCCGAGTCAACGCCCAAGGACTTGGGAACCATGAAGCCCTGACCGTCGTAGAAGGTGGTGTGGACGTAGTTGCCCCACTGCGCGTCGCGGGAAGTCGTCCACGTGACGGTGCGAACCAGAAGATCGACTTCACCGGACTGGATGGTCGGACCACGCTCGGCCGCGGTAATGAACTCGACCTCGATGGCCTCGGGGTCGCCCAGCACAGCCGTGGCGACGGCGCGGCACAGGTCGATGTCAAAGCCGACGTTGCGCCCGGACGCGTCCAGCGAACCGTAGCCCGGCACGTCGTTGCGGCTGGCGCAGATGAGGGTGCCGCGTTCCTTGACGGCGGCGAGACGGTTGACGACTGTCGTCGCCTCTTGTTCTTCTTCTCCACAGGCCGCGATTGCGGCGATTGCTAGCGCAAGGGCCACAACTACCAGCCCTGGCTTCAGATACTTTCGGAACCGCCCCATACGTTCCTCCTACACAGCCGTGCAACTGCCATCGGCACACGGTTCGCGAGTGTGCCCGAAGCCGGTGTCTGGGGCAATTATTTCTGAGCCAATCAGGTGTGGCGCCCTTGGACTTCGCGCCGCCACGCGCAGGCGAGAGTCGCGCGACTCAGTCGCTGACTACGCCGGCCAGCGCGCCCTTAGCGACCATGTTGTCCCAGTGCCCGCGGAACGTGGCGTTCCATTCGGACGTGCCCGCATGCACCATCATCTCCTCGAAGTGGTGCGGGAATACCACGACGCCGTCACAGCCGGCGCGCAGGGCTACGTCGGCGGCAATCCAGTTGCGAATAATGCCGCCCAGCACATACGGCTGATTGGCGCGACCGCGCACGACCTGCACGATGTCGCTGACGATGGCGCCGGCGTCGGCGCCCGAGTCGATCAGCGGGCCGACGAATGGGGCGATGTACGTCGCGCCGACCTGCACCGCCGCCACGGCCTGGCTGGCCGAAAACAGGGTGGTGACCATGGACTCGCGGCCCTCGGCCTTCATGCGGGCGATGGCGCGGAAGCCCTTGGTGGTGCTGGGAATCTTCATCACGACGCGCTCGGACAGCGCCTGGAACGGGGCGGAGGCGTTGACGATGTCCTCGGTTGTGTCGCCGTCCACCTCCACCACCACCGGGCCAGCGTTGTCGAGCTCGAGGTAGCGCTCGATCACGCCCAGCATCGGACCATAGGTGTCGACCAGACCGTCCAAAACGAGCGTGTTGGTCACGATGCCGACGGGGTTGAACTCGAGATAGTCCTTGATGACCTCCGGATCACCTTGAAACCAGATGCCCGCCTGTCCCGGATAGCCCTGCACCATTGGATTGACCTCCCCGCGTCAGCCACCCCGCATCCTACGCCTACAGCGCAGGGGCGCGCCTCGGGTCGCTAACCAACGCACGGTCCAGCGGCGGCGCGAAGCCCTGCCTCGGTGAGGCTAGCCCTTGGCAGCCACGTCGTCGGGGTGCCCGCTGAAGTCAGGTCCGGTGTACCCCTCGAGTTCCTCGCGCGGCATGTAGTTGCCGTATCCGTGATACACGCCCCGGGGCTGCGCGCACCAGCGCACGGCGTTGGCGATGACGTGCTGGACTTCGGCCTGGTGGTAGATGGGCAGGGTTTCGTGGCCGGGCCGAAAGTAGAAGATCTTGCCGTTGCCGCGCCGGAAGGTGCAGCCACTGCGAAAGACCTCGCCGCCCTGGAACCAGCTGATGAAGACAAGCTCGTCGGGCGGCGGGATGTCGAAGTGCTCCCCGTACATCTCGCACTGCGGGATCTCGAAGTACTCACCCAGCCCGGCTGCGATCGGGTGGGACGGATCGACGACCCAGATGCGCTCACGCTCATCGGCCTCCCGCCATTTCAGCCAGCAGCTCGTGCCCATGAGGGACGAGAAGATCTTGGAGAGGTGGCCGGAGTGCAGCACCACCAGGCCCATGCCCTCCCAGACGCGCTTGCGAAGGCGCTCCACGATGACGTCCTCCACCTCGCCGTGGGCCGTGTGCCCCCACCAGGTCAGCACGTCGGTGGCCGCCAGCACCTCGTCGGTCAGCCCGTGCTCCGGCTCATCCAGCGTGGCGGTGCGGACCTCCAGGTCGTCTTGCGTGACTAGTGGCCCGGCGATCGCGCCATGAATGCCGTCCGGGTAGATCGCCGCAATCTTGGGGTTGCGCTGTTCGTGTCGGAATTCGTTCCAGACCGTGACGCGGATGGAATCCGCCATGAGGCGCGCTCCTGGGGAGTTCGAGTGGCCGCCGTACGGCTCGCATCCTACGCGCCAGACGCCGAAGGCGTGTGACCCTGCCGTCGTGCGCGACGACCGCCGAACGCGCACAATCGGGGCTGCACGCGCAATGGAATCCACCCGCATGGCCGATTTCGCGCCCCCGAACGATGTATCCGTTGACCAGGCCGCCCTGGACGCGCTGGCCGAATTGGCGACGCCCACCGTCACGGCGGCCCTCGGCAAGCTCGGCTTCGACTTCGCCTACGCAACCGGCATCAACCCGCTGGCGCCGCCGGAGGGCGGCCGCATGGTGGGACGCGCGCGCACGCTCCGGTTCATCCAAAAGCGCGAGGACTTGGTGAAAGCCCAGTACGCCGACCTCGAGAGCTCGCCCCACCGCAGCGCCCTGGAATCGATCGAGCCCGGCGAAATCATGGTCATCGACGCGCGCGGCTGCCTGGAAGCCGCCGTCGTGGGCGACATCTTTACCCGGCGCGTCCAGGCGCGCGGGGGACTCGGCATCGTGATTGACGGGGTCTGCCGCGACATCACGGCCATTCAAGAAGTCGGCCTCCCGCTATACGCCCGCGGGGTGCACGGGCAGGGCATCGACCGCCGCCTGATGTCGGTGGGCAGCCAGGAACCGGTGCAGATCGCCGAGGTCGCCGTCATGCCAGGCGACCTCGTGCTGGGCGACGGCGACGGCGTGGTGGTGATACCGCCGCACGCGGTTGACGAGGTCATCGCGGAAGCCTCGACGCACGAGGAGTTGGAAGTCTGGATCCGCGAAGAGATCAGCGCCGGCCGCGGCAGCCTGCACACCCACTATCCGCCAAACGCCGAAGTTCTGGCCGAGTTCCAGGAGTGGCTGCGAGCGCAGGGTCGCGACCCGCTCGGACGTGAGTTTCGACTCTAGGAAGGCGCCCACCGACATGCGCATCACCGACATCGAGACCTTCGTCTGCAGCTACGCCTTCCCCGAGGCTGACCGCTGGTACGCCGGCGGACGCGGGGAACGCGAACCACTGGCCATGCACTTCAACGCCATCGTGCTGCGCGTGCATACCGACGAGGGCATCACCGGCCTGGGCGAGATCATGCCCTGGTCCGATATCGACACCCGGATTCGCGCGTTACGCGAAGTCGTGCGCCCCCGGCTGCTGGGCCGCAGCCCCTTCGACGCCGACAGGCTGACGGTGTTTGGATCCGACCTCACCACCAACCTCGCCCTGGCCGCCGCCAACGTGGCCTGCTGGGACATCGTGGGCAAGACCACCGGCACCCCCGTCTACCGCCTCCTCGACACCGAGGGCCTGGCTCAACCTCGCCTGCGCTGCTATGCCAGCGGCGGCGTTGGCTGGGCCTGGTTCGACCGGCCCGAGCAGTTGATCGAAGAAGCGCTGCAACACCAGGCCAACGGCTACACGGCCATGAAGCTGCGCATCGGAACCTCCTGGGCCCGTTCCCACGTCACGCCGGCCCGATTCCTGGACCTGCTGGGACGCCTGCGCGACGCCGTCGGTCCCGACTTCGAATTGATGCTCGACGCCAACATGCGCTTCAGCCCCGACGAGGCGGACGAAGTGCTGGAACTGGCGCGTGGGCTGCGCGAGCTGGACTTCCGCTGGTTCGAAGACCCGATCATGCGCGCGGAAGACGACGCCTCCTACCGCGGCATCACCGCCGAAGCCACCGACGCCGACAGCGTCACCGTCTACCTGCGGCTACGGGAAGAGTCCGGCGTGCCGATTTCCGGCGGTGAGACGACCTTCGATCCCCGCGTCGTACGCCGCCTGATCGATAGCGACGCGCTGGACATCGTGAATCTGGACGTGACCTGGGTCGGCCTGGACCAGGCCCGCCGCTTCGCCCGCTGGCTGGAAGCGCGCGGCAAGCGGTGCATCCCCCACAGCTGGACGACCGGCATCTCCTTCGCCGCCACCGCCCACTTCGTCGCCGCCATCCCCAACCGCTACACGCTGGAATTCCAGATGATCAACAACAGGTTGATGGACGAGCTGCTCATTGATCCCGTGCTGCCGGTCAACGGCTATGTAGACGTGCCCGAACGACCAGGACTGGGGATCGAACTGGACGAGGCGGCGGTTGCCGGCAGGTTTCAGCGGATCGAAGGAGACATCCTGACGAATCTCTAGACGTCGATAGCCGGCGTCTACCTGGAACCCTCTAGAGCGACACCCACGCCGCACCCTGCTTCGACGACTCCACCGCGCGGTAGATGAATTGCATGCCGCGGAGGCCGTCGTAGGCGGTGGGGAAGTCGTATTCGTCGGTGGACATGGGGTTGCCGTCGAGGTGGCGGCGGATGGCGGTCAGGGCGCCGACGTAGATCTGGGCGAAGGCTTCGAGGTAGCCCTCGGGGTGGCCGGGCGGGATGCGGCCGGCGGCCGAGGCGTGCGCGTCCAGGTAACCCTGGGCGCGGCTGAAGGTCTGGCGCGGCTCGCCCAGTCGCCAGACATCCAGGTAGTTCGGGTTTTCCTGTCCCCAGCGGATCGCGCCGTGCTCGGCGTAGACGCGCAGGGTGATCCCGTTTTCCTCGCCGGTGGCGATCTGGCTGGCCGTCAACAGGCCCTTGCCGCCGCCTTCCAGCCGCAGCAGGGCGTTTACGTCTTCGTCCAGCGTCCGGTCGGGCAGGAAGGTACTCAGGTCCACGCACATCTCGCTGACCTTCTCGCCGGTGACGTACTCCAGCAGGTTGAACGCGTGGGTGCCGATGTCGCCGATGGTCGCGCCGATGCCCGAGCGGGCCGGATCCAGCCGCCACTCGGCCTGGCGCATGCCCAGTTTTTCGTGCGGGGTCGCCAGGAAGTCCTGCAGGTACTCCACGATGACCTTGCGCACCCGCCCCATCTGTCCCGAACGGAACAGCGCGCGCGCCTGCCGAACCATGGGATGGCCGGTGTAGTTGTGGGTAAGGGCAAAGACCAGGCCGGACTCCTCGACAATGTCTACGAGTTGCTCGGACTGCTCCAGCGTGTAGGTCATCGGCTTGTCGCAGACGACGTGGATTCCGGCTTCCAGGAAAGCGCGGCAGATGTCGAAGTGCGAGACGTTGGGCGTGACGATGCTTACGAAGTCGATGCGCTCATGGGCCGGCAGCGCCGCCTCGGCGGCGGCCATCGCCTGGTACGAGTCGTAGACGCGGCCCGGGTCCAGGTAGAGCTCTGCGCCGGTTTCCCGGTTGAGGTCCGGATCACGCGAGAACACGCCGGCGACCATCTCGGCCTGCTGCTCCATGGCGACCACCATGCGATGCACCGGGCCAATGAAGGAGCCGGGGCCGCCGCCGACCATGCCCATTCGCAGCTTGCGGTTCCACGAGTCCATTGGGGGATTCCTTTCGGACGGGCCCTGGCGGCTAGTCCAGGCCCAGCAGTCGGCGGTTGGCGTCGGCGTCCATTTCGCCTCCGGCAAAGTCGTCAAAGGCCACGTCGGCCGCGTCGATCAGGTGCTGCGCAATGAACGGCGCGCCCTCGGCCGCGCCTTGCTCGGGGCTCTTGACGCAGCATTCCCACTCCAGCACCGCCCAGCTGCGGTAGCCGGCTTCGGTCAGCAGGGTAAACACCTGCGTGAAATCCACCTGGCCGTCGCCCAGCGATCGGAAGCGTCCGGCCCGCCCCGCCCACTCCTGGTAGCCGCCGTACGCGCCAACCCGCCCGTCCGGGCGGAACTCGGCGTCCTTGACGTGGAAAGCCGTAATCCGGTCGGCATACCGGCGAATGAAGTCCAGGTAGTCCAGTTGCTGGAGCACGAAGTGACTCGGGTCGTAGTTGATGCAGGCGGCCTCGTGGTTGTCCGTGGCGTCCAGGAACATCTCGAACGTCGCGCCGTCGTAGAGATCCGAACCGGGATGAAGCTCGTACGCAATGGTCACCCCGTGATCGCTCGCCATGTCCAGGATCGGACGCCAGCGGCGCGCCAGTTCCTCAAAGGCCGTCTCGACCACGCCCGGCGGCCGCTGCGGCCACGGGTAGATCATGTGCCAGGCGAAACCGCCGGACATGACTGGCAGCGCGCTGACGCCCAGATTGGCGGAGGCCTTGATTGACTTGCCAAGCTGATCCGTCGCCCACTCGGTAACTTCCGACCCGGAGAGTCCGGGCGGATGAAAGACCGAAAAGCCGTCGGCATAGGCGGGATGCATGGCCAGCACCTGGCCCTGCAAGTGGGACGCGAGCTCGGTGACCTCAAGCCCCAGACCGGCCAGGCCACCGAGGTACTCGTCCGCATAGGTCTTTGACTCGGCGACTTTGTCCAGATCAATGACGCGCGGATCCCAGGTGGGGATCTGCACGCCCTTGTAGCCAAGGCCGGCAACCCAGCGACCAATGTTCTCCAGGTTGTCGTAGGGCGGCTCGTCGCGCAGAAACTGCGCCAGCAGGACGGCAGGGCCCTTCATCGACGCCATGCGGGCCTCCTTTGGCTCGGGTCCCGCGTCTTCACGCCGCGGTTCGGGCGCGCGGGACGCTTTGCGGCACGGGGTGGCCGCAGTTTGAACAACCGAAGCGGCAGCTTCAAGTGCGGTGTTCGCACGCCTCACCGGGTCCTGTCCGGCTTAGTCAGCGTTCCCGGCGGGCGAATCGTGCGAACCGGCCTCCTGACGCAGCGACCGGATAGCCGCGATGCCCTGGCGGCCGCCATACCTAGATCTATCGCCCACAACAACTGTGGCGCATCGCTATCGCTGCTGAAGTGCCGGCCCGACAGTTTGGGGGACTTCCGGTCGAGCCCGGGCAAACGCGCTACAGATGATCGATGAAGCGGCTTCCTTCGCTTGCGGGCTGCACGGGGCTCGCGCGAAGTCGCACCTATTACCACACCTTCGAGCCGGAAACGTAGCAAGCTGTCAGTAGCGTATACTGTTCGAGCAGCGTTCCATCCGACCCCAAAGCGAAAGTTGGTCGTGGAAGATCAAGCCCAATCGAGCACAAGTTCAGATTCGGCGAGCCCCAAGACCGTCTATACGCTGCATGGGACACCACTTGCGACCCGAAAGCAACGTCTTTCGGCCCTGCTAATAGACTTAACTATCACTGCGCTGATCGTTTTCATGCTCGTCGGCGTTGGCTTGGGGACTGACGCGGGAGGACCGCCGCCATTGGCGGCCGCAATTGCGATGGCGCTTGCATTCCTGACGTTCTACTACATCCTCTGCTGGACGGCGTTCAGCGCAACGCCGGGCAAGATGATGCTCGGCCTCAAGATCGTCGACCACAATGGCTGGCCGATCGGAATCGCCAAGTCCATCGCGCGGCTATTTGGCTATGCGATATCAACTGTTTCGGTTGGCCTAGGGTTCATCTGGATCTTTATCGATAGTTTCGGACGCGGGTGGCATGACCACGTCGCCAATACGTACGTTATTCACGAAGGCCGCAGCAAGGCTCGATCGCGTGACATGGCCTCCGACCTCTTCCATGATCTCGCATCCGGACCGCCGACCATTCGCAGGTCCGATCCAAAAGCTGGCTCAGCTAGTAACAAGCCGGATCGTAGCCCACGCTCTCCACGGAGCACGTGGCCGACCGAATAAGTTCACAAGCATGCGATGTTGATCGACGAGCACACCCGACGGTACGTATCGGCAACAATCCAAGTGCCAGCCCTGATCGCCAGACCACGGCTTCCCCACTCGACAGGGATCAGTCACCTCCGGCTGACGAGATACGGCAGCCGAGGTCTTGCGCGATCCAACAACACGACCGCCGATGACTCAAACCGCTGTGGCCTTGCGGGAACTCAACCTGCATGAGATGGGTCAGTCCATTCATTGCGGTAGTGAAGCGAGGCTACCCACGAAATCCGTAGACGTAGAATCCAAGAGTCAATCGGCAGATGAACGTCCATTAATCGGCGCATATCCAATCGCGTCATTTCCCCGCAGATTGCTCGCGATGGCTCTTGATTTTTCGTTTTCCCTTGCAGCCGCCGTGCTGATTCTAGCAATCTTAGTGTTGCCGCCAGTAAACAAGCCTTCGCCAGGCGCACAGTGGGATGCTTACCTCAAGCATGACACTTTTCGAACATTCGCAATAGTTGCATTAGTAATTTGCTATATAGTCTATCCAATAATATCAATCTGGATCTTTAGAGGAACTGTTGGAAAGCGACTCCTCCACCTACAGATTGTCGATCACAGAGGTCGGCACGTTGGGATACTATGGGTTCTCGTTCGACACGCTGTTTATATTCTCTCCGCAGTAGTTCTTCCGCTGGCGATTGCCTGGATTGCCTTCGACCGGAATACACAGGGCTGGCACGACAAGATTGCCAAGACCCATGTTACGTACGCCGGTGGTGGCCGCATCGGCGACCAGCGGACGACGCGACGCCCGCGCACCACCGACAAGGGCCGGCGCCGGGGCAATTGGCCGACTGACTAGCGTCAAAGCGAGAGTATGTCACTGGCGGCACAAGGCTGAAGGCGTGCACGTTGGTGAAGCTTGACCGGCATCCCGGCCACCCGAAGGCCGGCCAGGATTGTGTGTCCTCTTAGAGTCGGCTCCGTGCACCGGCGCCAAGCGGTATAATTCGGTCCCGCAGTAGGGGCGCACACCTTGACCGGAGGCGACCCGTGGCTACGCAAGCAGACCGGCCGTCAGCAGAATCGGGAGGCGGCGAAGCCGGCACGACCACCGAGCCGTCGCTTGGCGGCTATCCCCTGGCCCGATTCCGAACCCGCTTCGACGCCAATCTGCTCGATCTCTGCGTGCTGCTCCTCGTGATGATGCTGGCCAGCCTGGCGTTCAGTCTCGATCACTCGAGCCTTCTGGAATCCGAGTTCGCCATCTATATCGTTCCCTATTACCTCTACTACGCCATCATCTATTTCGCCGTGTTCTGGTGGGTGTGGGGCGCCACGCCGGGCAAGCTGATTTTCGGGCTGCGGGTGGTCGACCACACCGGCGGCCCCATAGGTCTCGAGCGAGCCCTCGTCCGGACCGTCCAGATTCCACTTTGCCTTGGGTTCATTTGGGCCTCGTTCGACGAGCGCCGGCAGGGCGTCCACGACAAGATGGCCGGAACCTATGTGATCGACAAGCGGCGGGGGCAAGCTACGAATTCCGACGCAGCCGAATGACAGCCTACACTCGACTTCCAACCGATACGGCATGCACAGTTTTAGCAATTCCCAGCCGGAAAGTGCAGCAGCAAGCGAGCACTACCTGGTTACACCGTCATCAAACCTCCGAACTCTCGGCGTGCGCTCTTGGCATCACTCCGGTCCGAACGCTGAGGTGCGCGAACCGTGGATCGAGTGTAAGTGCTACTCACTACACGGGTGCATCACACGAGTCTCCCCGCGATGCATAGAGAATCCAGACACAGACGGCAGAGGGAACGCCCTGTGATAGGCAATCAACAAAGAGAGGACTTTGAATCCCCGGCGGATAATGCACTCCAAAACAGTGTGGATGCTACAATCAAACACTATGAAGTATCCTTTTTACAACGTCGATTCTTTGCCTTCCTGATCGATTCATTCATCGCTGCTTGGATTTCGGGCCTGGTTTCAGTTGCGACTTTTGGCGCCTTCGTTAGTGCCCCTCAAGTTGAGGACGACTTCGTAATCCTAATGGTCTTTTTATCTTCGGTGTTCATCACGTACTATTCCTATCAGTTGTTTTTTTGGACCGCCTTGGGAGCAACTCCCGGGAAGCTGATTCTGAAACTGCGTGTCGTCGACGCCAAGGGGCGCGAGATACGCTTTCTCAGATCATTGCTGAGAACGCTCGGCTATGTAGTTTCATTATGTACTTTTTGCATCGGGTTTTTCCACATACTTCTTGATCCCTTTGCGCAAGGCTTGCATGACAAGATCGCCGGGACTTACGTTGTCTACGAGGGCAGTTGACATGTCGAACTGCTACTCGATTCGGACCGGCAAGTTTCCGCGTTCCAGTCCGGCAGGGTCTTACCGCAAATGACGAATCGCCGACACTTCGCCATCGAACAGCGCGGAGCGCAAGAGATCTGCCAACTCCGAGCCGATCTCGTACCATCGCAGCCGTGATCGAACTCTTTGACGCAAACTGCGCACTCGGCATGGTCTCCCGGCCCGGGCCGGCCATGGCGTTTCTAACGCCTGACGACCTGGCGGCGCACCAGGCGCGCTTCGGTATCGGCAGAGCGCTGGTGTATCACTCGCTGGCGCTGGAAGAGCACCCGACCGCCGGTAACGAACTGCTGATGCAGGCCATCGAGGGTCATGCCGGTCTGGTCCCTTCGTGGCTCGCACTTCCGCATCACACGGGTGAGTTCCCGAAACCCGCGCGATTCATCGAGGAGTTACGCTCGGCCGGCGTGCCGGCCGTGCGGATCTTTCCTGACCAGCAGCGGTTTCTCACTGACGATTGGGTGTCGGGCGAACTATTCGCGGCGCTGGCCGGCCAGGTACCGCTGTTCTGGCACATTGACGGCTTGGACGCGCCGACAGCCCGTGAGCTATACCGGGTATCCACCGCTCAACCCGATCTGCAGATCGTCATCTGCGACGTCGACAAGATGATTAACCGAGCAATCACGCCGCTGATGCGGGAATCGCCGAACATCTGGCTGGAGACCGGTGGGTACCGCACGCACCGGGGGATCGAGTACCTGTCCGGCGCCGTCGGCGCCGACCGCATGGTGTTCGGCACGAAGCTACCCTGGCAGGCGGTCGGACCACCGCACGCCGAACTGATGTACGCGGATATCGACGACGACGCCCGCCGGGCCATCGGCTCGTCGAACCTGGAACGGCTGTTGGCCATGGCGGCCTGGTAGCGCCGTGTTTGGCCACGTCTGGCGTCATAACGCGCCACACCCGCATCACCACCGGCCGGACCCGTTTGCCGCCGATGCCCTGGCGGGCGAACCGCTGAACGATTTTGTCATCGACGTCCACAGCCACCCGGGGCCGGGCACCAACTTCTTCTACCAGGGCGGCGGAGTTGACGACCTCCTGCGGGTCATGGACCGGACCGGTGTGGACTACTGCTGCTTCAGCGCGTACACGGCCATCGGGCCGGACTTCGTGCGCGGTAACGAGCTGGTCGCCGGGGCGGTGCGCGATCATCCGACCCGGGTGATCGGGTTCGCTGTGCCAAACCCCAACTACCCCGAGTTGGCGAAGGAAGAACTGATTCGACGTGTGGATGAGCAGGGGTTTCGCGGCATCAAGATCCACTCCACCAGCCACGAGTACCCGATTCACGGCCCCAACTACATCCCCGTGTACGAGTTCGCCGACGATCACCGGCTGCCAATCCTCAGCCACACCTACGACTCGCCGGCGCGCATCCGCCAGCTGGCGACCACCTATCCCAACGCGCGATTCATCTGGGCGCATGCCATCTGGCAGCACATCCGCACGCCGGACCTGGCCCTGACGGTGCGCGACCTACCGAACGTCTTTTGCGAAATGTCCGGCTCGGGCAATCGCCGGGGGCAGATCGAGGCGTTTGTGCGCGTGGCCGGGGTCGAGAGCGCCGTATTCGGATCCGATTACCCGGTGCTGGGACAGACCTGGCAGATGGGGAACGTGGCGCACGCCGACCTCACCCACGAAGAAAAGCGCAAGATCTTTAGCGAGAACATTCGAGGCGTGCTGGGTCTCTAGGTAAGCGACAGGTCTCCGGCCGCCCGTGACTGCGCGCTCCAGCGCCGCTAGTCCTCGTCAGCACTCGACTTCGCCGGATCGCCAGCTCGCACTCGCTCCCCGGCAAGCAAACGCTCCACGTCGGCCAGTGGGCCCGAATACGCCGGGTTGTCTGCCAGATTGTGCGTTTCCCAGAGGTCGTCCGCCAGGTCGAATAGCTGACGATGCGTTCGGCCGCCCATGCGCGTTTCGATTAGCTTCAGACTTCCACAGCGAACCATGCGCTGGGTGGAATCGTCGGGAGCGAGATCCTGGCTGCGCTGGAATGCCGAGAAGACGCAGTCACGCAGGCCGGCATCCAGTCCGCTCAGGACCGGAAGCAGGCTGATCCCTTCGCATCCGTCCGGCACCGGGACGCCGGCCAGGTCGAGGATGGTCGGGAAGACGTCGTGCAGATAGCAGAGCCCCTCGCGACGCTGCCCGGCTGGGATGCCGGGCCCACGCATGATCAACGGGACGCGCAGGCTGTGGTCGTACACGTTCTGCTTGCCCAGCAGGCCGTGCTGACCTACGGCCAGTCCGTGGTCGGCGGTATAGACAACAATCGTGTCGTCGGCATGGCCGGTCGCCGCTAATGCGTCGAGCAGGCGGCCGATCTGCGCGTCGAGGTGGCTGATCATCCCGTAGTAGTCGGCAATGTGTTGCCGAATCTCGTCGGGATCGCGGGGATGCGCGGCCAGCGACTCGTCGCGCCCGTGCAGGTGTCCGTTGTCAAAGGGATGCATGCGGGCGAAGTTGGGCGGGAGCTCGATCTCATCGGGCGGGTACATCTCAGCGAACTCGGCGGGCGGCGTGCGCGGGTCGTGGGGCGAGGTAAACGCCGTGTACATGCAGAATGGCTGGTCGGTGGGGTGCTCGCGTAGCAGCCGAATCGCCGTGTCGACGAACATCTCGGTCGAGAAGCCGTCGCCAAGAGCCATGGCCTCCGGCGGATAAGCGCCGTCCGGGTCGAACTCGTGCAGCGGTACGGCGTCGTGGTCGGACATTCCGCCGAAGAAGATGCTGCCGCCGCCGTCGAAACTGCGGGCAAAGAGATCCGGCTCGTTGTGCCACTTGCCCACGCCGTAGGTGCGGTAGCCGGCGTCGCGTAGCAGCTGTGGAAACGTGGGAATCTCGGGATCCATCGGGTACGGCGAAACGCACTCCGGATTCGGAGCGAAGACTCGGAACAGCGAGCGGCCGGTCATCAGCATCGCCCGGCTGGGCATGCAGACCGCGTTCGACGTCGACCCCATGATGTAGGTGCTGGTCAGGGCGGTACCGGCGGCGGCCAGGGCGTCTAGCGTCGGCGTCTGCACCGCCGGATTGCCCAGCGACCCGATGGCGTCATGCCGGTGATCGTCGGCAATCAGGAACAGGAAGTTCGGCGGCATGCGCTGTGCCCGGGGGAATGTGAGGACGGCTCAGCGTAGCGCGGCCCCTCAAGTAGTCGTCGGTCGCCTCGAGTACTCCGCTCGTCAGGCGTCGCGTTCGGTCAGCCGCCGCCCGCGCCGCACGACGATCTCCGATCCATCCGCCAGGAAGGCCGATGCCGGCTCGCGGCTCAGCGCTTCGGCAAATCCGTCGCCATACAGTCGCCCGACGTCGCACGCCAGCTCGACCTCGGCCGCCTGCGCTACCCGCCAGCGCGGGTGTTCGACCTGGTACTCGAGCGTCGAGCCGTCCCTCTGAACCGCGTAGCCCCAGTAGTGCTCCGTGATGAACGCGGCCTCGGATGCCGGGTCTTGAATCCGCCAGTCGCCCAGTCCCGCAAGCGCCAGGCGGTTCCAGGCGCCCTCGAATCGCCACTCGTACCGCGCCGAGACGCCGTCCACCGCATGCCGCATCGGCAGCGCAACGTAGTTCTCGTTGTAGACCACCCGCGCCACCCAGGCGATGGCGCGCCGAGGAACGATCTCCTTGATGAACACCACCCCACGCCGCACCTCGCTCTCAACCTCGCGCCGGACATAGAACCGCAGATTCACTTCCAGGAAGTTTGAGTGAAACGGAACCGGCGCCCCCATTAGCCGCGTCTTCAGAAACCGGAACCCAACCACGCTGACAAAGCAGCGGCCCTGCCATAGATCAAGCTCAGTTCCTGCGGGCACATGCGGCCGCAGCACGTCCGGCTCGATCTCATAGTTCAGAAGAGCCAGATCGCGCCATTCGGCAGTGAGAAATTTGCGTTTGGGCATGGCGCGATGAGCGGAATGGCGACGTAAGTCTTCCTAGCTTGCGGCGAATCCAGCGTAGCGCGACGGCCATCAACGTTCGCCAGGGTCAGCTCTATCAACCAGAATGCCGTCGGCGCCCAGATGGGGATGAGGAATGGCCGAGCGGATTTACAGCAGGGGAGAGTCAGGACTTGAGCCGCTCAAGGAACAGCCGTTCGCCACCGAAGACGAGCTTCAGCGGCTGATCGCCGAGCATCCGGAACTGCTGGACGGTGAGCAGATGCGTCCGGGCGACCCACGACGTTGGATCCTGATAACGCGCGAGCAAGGCATCGCCGACGTACCCGGCGCACATGACCGCTGGTCTGTCGACCACTTGATCATCGATCAGGACGCCATGCCAACATTGGTGGAGGTAAAGCAAAGCTCGAACACCGAAATCCGACGAACGGTGGTCGGGCAGCTGCTGGAGTACGCGGCGCATGCCGCCCAAGCATGGTCTGCGGATGAACTTCGCCAGACGTTCGCCGAGTCTGCGGGTGCACGGGGGCGTGATCCCGAAAGCGAACTCGCGGCCTTACTGCAATCAGACAGCGAACCCGACAGTGATCAGCTCTGGAAGCAGGTAGCGACGAATCTGGCTGCCAGCCGATTGCGCCTGCTTTTCGTGGCGGATGAGATCCCCGACCCGCTAGAGCAGGTGGTCAAGTTTCTAAACGAGCAGATGCCGGAGATCGAAGTCCTGGCGGTGGAGATCAAGCAGTTCAGGGGCGCGTCAGGGCAGGTCCTTGTCCCGCGGGTGATTGGCCGCACCTCCGCCGTACCGAAACCCAACAAGCGCAGGAAGCTGACCCGCGAGGTGTTCCTGCAGGATCTCGGGAGCGAGGTCGCGCGCAGCGCGGCCGAACGTATCTTCGACGCCGCCGAGGACTCTGGCGCCGTCCTGGCTTGGGGATCGAGGGGTCTCAGCATTCGAACGCCGTGTCCCGCCTGGCGTGGCCTTGTAAGTGTCGCGTGGCTCTTTCCGCCTAAGGTATCCGGATGGCACGGAATGACCAACCTTACGTTTGCAGCGCCCTTCTCTAACTGGTCGCCCGAAATGGAGCTTCACAAGCTAATGGAGCGGTGGTTAGGCCAGTTCTCCGGCGACGACTTCGCCAGGAAATTTTCGGCCACCGGGATTGAAGGCTGGACCATCCAATACGACGACGCCGAGGAGAACATCGACCGTCTAGTTGAACGTCTCACGGACATCCTCGCCAGCCTCCAAGCGCTTGAGAGCGCCCCGGAATCGCCATAGAGCCGCGAATCAATCAGAATGCAGGCCTAGGCTTTGTCCTGCGGAGTGCTGGTATGACCGCACGTCACCCCAACATCCTCTTCATCACCACCGATCAGCAACGCGGGGATGCGCTGGGGATCGCCGGCCAGCCCTGGTTGCAGACCCCCACGCTGGATGCGCTGGCACGCGACGGCTATTACCTGACCCGCTGCTACAGCGAGACGCCGGTGTGCGTGGCGGCGCGGACAACGTGGATGACGGGACAGCATCCGTGGGCGCACGGGGTATTTGGCAATTCGCGAAACCCGATGAACCCGGAGAACACGCTGCCCGGCGTGCTGACGCGGCACGGCTATCGCACCCATGGCGCCGGCAAGTTTCACTTCACGCCGGACCAGCGCGCCTTGAACGGCTTCGAGAGTACCGTCATCTGCGAAGAAGGCCGCATGCCGGAGGGTGACGACTACCACCATTGGCTGCAAACGACGCCCTGGGCCGGCCAGGAGCGTGCCCACGGCGTCGGCAACAACGACATCTTCGCCGCGCCCTCGCCGGTTCCGGAATCCCACTACGTATCCACCTGGACCGCCAACGAGGCGATCGGCTTTCTCAACCAGCACCAGGCAACCGAGCCTGAGCGCCCCTTCTACCTGCATTGCAGCTTCACCAAACCGCACTCGGCTTACGACCCGCCGCGCCCATACGACCAGATTTACTCCCCCGACGACGTTCCGGAGCCGTGGCGCAACGGCAAGGACATGACGGAGAGCCCGCCGCAACTCCGCCGCGCGAACTTTCAGTACACCTGGCACTCGCTGGGGCCCGAGCAGATTGCGCTCGCACGCGCGTTCTACTACGGCAACATCACCCACCTGGATCACTGCATCGGACGCCTGTTGGGCGTGCTGGACGGGCTCGGTCTGCGCGAACAGACGGTCATCGTCTTCAACTCCGATCACGGCGACCTGATGGGCGATCACAACCTCTTCTTCAAGAGCAACTTCTACGAGGAGTCCACGCACGTCCCACTCATCGTCTGGGCACCTGAGTCGGTGCGGCGGGAGTTGGACCTGGGGCCTTCTCGCCACATCGACTCCCTGACCAGTCAGGAGCAGCTGATGCCGTTCATGCTCAGCGCCGCCGGCGCCGAGATCCCGGCGGATGTCGGCACGGCGCCGCCGCTGGCCGACGTAATCGCCGGTCGCCACCCTGGGGAGCCGGTCCACGGCGTGTTTGGGAACCAGGACAACCGCCAGTTGGCGCTGATCGAGGAACGCTACAAGTACATCTGGTGGGCCAACGGCCGCTTCGAGCAACTCTTCGACCGCCAGTCCGACCCAACCGAGCTGACCAACCTGGCCGGCGACCCAGCCTATGACGATGAGCTTGGGCGGATGCGCGCCGCCCTGGTGGAAATCGTCCGTTCGCACGGCGGTCACGCGGCACTTCACGGCGACGACCTGCGCGGCAGTGACTACGAAGAGGCGACGACCAGGTTTGGTCGGCCGAACCCGCAACCGTGGGGACGGCGGCCGTACTGAGGCGAGCAGGAGCACTCGGCCAGAGCGCTTGCCTGCTGCAAGCCCCAACTCCAGCGCGGGTCTCTTGCATTCGCCAGATTCAGCCAGCCCCTAGCCTATCGAGAGGGCAGATCTTGTGATGTTTACGGCCGCGGTCAATCCTGACCTGCCAAAATGGGTGACCGGACGGTAGGAACGCGTGTCGATGCACGAACCCTCGTCGAAGCCGTCAACCCAAGCTGCGTCCAATGCTTGACCAGACAGTGTTGGACGACGTAATTCAGCGCGTCGTCGAGGTAGCTCAGCCCGAGCGGATCATTCTCTTCGGGTCCGCCGCCCGCGGACGTTTGAGTCGAAACAGCGACGTGGACTTACTGATCATCAAGGACGCAAGCGACCCGATCAGCCTTATGGCGCGCATCTACCGACGGCTGCACGGGGTCGGAGTCGCAGTTGATGCAATCGTCGCCACCGCCGAGGACGTCGAGCGCTACAAGGACTCGCATGCGCTGGTGTTCAAGCCCGCATTGCGGGATGGCACGGTGGTCTATGAGGCCCCCTGAACGCTTTGCTCCAGATGATCCCAGGGAATGGTTAAACCGAGCCAAAAGCAATCTCGCGTTGGCCAAGAGTCGAGTTCCGAATGCCTATCTCGAAGACCTGTGCTTTGAAGCTCAGCAAAGCGCCGAAAAGGCAATCAAGGGGGTGCTAATTCGACGTGGCATCGAGTTCCCCTACGTCCACGACCTTGCGCAGCTCTTGTCGCTGCTTGACGGCGATGATGAATCAGTTCCGGCAGAGATTCTCGAGGCTGCCGGACTTACTCCATTCGCCGTGATCACCAGGTATCCGGGAACAGCCAGACCAGTGACCGAGCAGGAGTACGAGAGAGCGATTGCGACAGCCGAAGCAGTCGTCCAATGGGCGGACCGACTGCTATGACCAATGCCGACCGGCGCTGCTCAAGGATGGCTTGGCCTCTGCGGACGCGTCGCTTGAGTCCGCAGAGCGGAGAACTCGATGTGGCGGCGTGCTAATGGACGAGGACCAATCAAATCGCGAGTCCGCCAAGCACGGATTCCTTAGTGTTCTACGAAGCGGTGACTCAGCCGAGATGCGGGCGTTGCTGGCCTCGGATTCGTGGCTGCGGGAGCACATTGACGAGCCGTGGGGGCATTTCGACGCGCCGGCGCTTGTTGAGGTCAGTTCGCGCGGGGACGCGGACATGATGCGGGTGCTGGTGGAGGCTGGTGCCGACGTAAATGCTCGGTCGGGATGGGAACCGGGCGGTTCGGGCGTGCTGGACGGGGAGCACGTGGAACTGTGGGTGAGAGAGAGGCGCGCCGACGGCACGCCGGTAATGACCGACCTGTTCGACGATTTTCTCAGCCGCGGCCTGCGGGTTGACGCGCATGCTGCCGCGAATCTCGGCGATGTGGCCACACTTCGACAGCTGGTCGAAGAGCGGCCTGCCTGCGTGAACGAGCGCGGACGCGACGGGGCATCGCCGCTGCACATGGCACGGACGCCGGCAATCGTGGATCTGCTGGTTGATCGCGGCGCCGACGTTGATATGCGGGATATTGACCACGGCGCGACACCAGCCCAGTGGGCTATTGATGAACCGGCCGTATGTCGACAGCTCATTGAACGCAGGGCCACGCCAGACATCTATGTCGCGTGCGCGCTTGGCGACATTGCCGTAGCGGATCGCGTGCTGGCGGCAAACCCAGATGCCCTCGGATCTCGCAGCAACCACGGCCCGCACATGGCAAACCGGCCACCCGGGGGGCACATGTACATCTACCGGATGGGCGTAGGAATGAGGCCGCTGCCGTTTGCCAGCACCAGAGGCAATGACGCGTTCGTTGACCAGTTGCTAATGCGCGCCAATCCAGCAGAGCAGTTGATACATGCGGCCTGGACCGGTGACCGTTCTCGTGCGCTGGCGCTGGTGGATGCGCATCCTGGCCTCGTGGCTTCGCTTGCGCCCGACGAGGCCCGGGCCATTAGCGACGCCGCCTGGAACAACTACCGCGACGGTGTCGCACTCATGCTTGAGATTGGCTTTTCGGTCGATGCCCGAGGCGACGACAACGGCACGCCGCTGGACCGCGCAGCGGTGCGGGGCTATGCCGACATTGTGGAAGTGCTCCTTGGGCACACGCCGTCGCTGGGCGTCACGAACGACTTTGGCGGTACGCCGCTCGGCGGCGCAATCTGGGGCGCCGGCAACTTTCGGGACCCCCTGGGCGACTATGCGAGGACTGTTGACCTGTTGGCATCAGCCGAGCCCAACCTCAATCGGCTCGGAGATGATGGTCTGACACATCTGGACCGGGCTCTGGCGGATGGACGCGAAGACGTGGCTAACGCGCTTAGGCGCCACGGCGCGCGAGTAGCTGCCGAACTCGCCGACGGTTAGCCACTTGAACGTCTCGGAAGTCGTCGGTTCGTTCGAGGTCTCGGCCGATCGCGGCAGTGTGTCGTCCGTGCTGCAACGCCCACCGGAGGCGCGGGCGCTGTTGGTTCTTGGTCACGGCGCCGGAACCAACGCTCGGCACGCCTTTATGGAGCAGCTGGCCATGGCGCTAGCCGTCACCGGCGTCGCGACGTTTCGCTACAACTACCCCTACTCCGAGTCAGGACGCGGCGGTATGGATGGAGAACGCGTGCGCCTGGCCACGGTTCGAGCGGCAGTGGCCGCTGCCAAAGCGTCTGTGCCCGACCTGCCCACGTTTGCGGGCGGACATTCGATGAGCGGCCGGATGACTACGCTGGCCGCCTCACAGGGGCTTCCCGATGGCCTTTCCGGAATCGTTGCCTACGCGTTTCCGCTGCACCAGCCGAGGCGGCCGGACACCAGACGAGCCGAGCACCTAGCCGAAGTCGACGTGCCGCTGCTGTTTGTGTCAGGCGACCGCGACCGAATGGCTCGGCTGGATCTGATTCGCGGCGCGGTATGCGACCTTCCTGCCGAAGCACAATTGCATGTCTTGAAGGGTGCGGATCACGGCTTCAAGGTGTTGAAGCGCTCGGGTCGAATGATAGGCGAGGTGCTGGCCGAGGCCGCACGTGCCACGGCGGACTGGATGGCCAAGCAAGCCGAGCTATAGCAGCCAGCCGCGAAATTCCGTTTCTCCGGCGGCAAGCCTCATGTCAGGTGCGAGCGGCGGTCGGCGATGACATAAGGTCTCGGTGGAGCCCCTCGCCAACGCCACTTCGGGGATGCCGTTAGGGAAGGAACACCAGCCATGGCAACTGAGCGACCGAACGTCGTTTTGTTCATCAGTGATCAGCAGCACGCCGACACCATCGCGGCTGGCGGCGTGGAAGGCATCCGCACGCCGCACCTGGACTGGATTGCCGGCGACGGAGCGCTCTTCAGCCGAGCCTACTGTCCTTACCCCATCTGTTCACCGTCACGCATGGCCACGCTTTCGGGGCTGTATCCGCACAGCAACGGGATGGTGGCCAATCACCAGATGCGGCCGGGATGCGATCTCATGCGCTATCCGGAAGGCGTGCGCAACCTGGGCGACTATCTCGGAGACCTTGGGTACTTGCGCGGCTATGCGGGCAAGTGGCACCTGGGCAGCGGGGCGGCGCGGCCGGGATTTCCCGACTTCTCGTCTCGTTCGGGAGATATCGACGTGGACCGGCGTGCGCAGAACGAGGTCCTGCGGCTGACACAGCAGATCGGCGTGGAAATCGGCGGCAAGGAGCATGGGTTCGAGCCGGATCCCGCCGTCTACAACCGGAAGACTAGCGTCGGCCCATCGCTGTTACCGCTGGCTCAGCATCCCTCCTTCTTCCACATGGATCACGCTTCAGACTGGGTTCGAAGCCGTAAGGGCGACGACCGACCATTCTGCCTGGTCTATTCCTGCCACGAGCCGCATCCACCATATACGTCACCGGAGCCGTTTCACTCCATGTACGACCCAGATGACATGGACGTCCCGGCGACCCGGCACGACCCCGCCGGCCCGGCGCTGGTCGCACACCGCGACGCCGAGCAGCTGAAGGTCATATCGGACTGGACTGATAACGAGGTCCAGTCGATGCGGGCGGCCTATTGGGGCGCTGTTTCGTATGTGGACCATCTGGTTGGCCGACTGGTTACGGCGTTGTTGGATGCCGACAAGTGGGACAACACACTCTTCGTCTTCTTCTCGGACCACGGGGAGATGCTGGGGCATCACGGGCTGGCAGCCAAAGGCGCGGTGATGTACGAGGACCTGGTGCGGATTCCGCTTGTTGTTCGACCACCGGGCGGCCTTGGATTCGCGCATCGCTCGGCTCGGGTCGTTTCGCTTGTCGACCTCGTTCCCACCATCGTCGCCATGTGTGGCAGTGAACCGGCGGACGTGCTGCAGGGCGTCGACTTCGGAGATCTCATTCGCGGAGGCGACGACCAAGTCAACGAGGGCGTGGTCGCGGAGTTTCACTCGGTGAACTGGACCGATCCGCTTCACCCGCTGCGGATGTGGGTGGACGAGCGCTGGAAGTACGTGGAATCGCATGACGACAGTGACGAGCTATACGACCTACGCGACGACCCGCTGGAACTTCAGAACCAGATCGCAAACCCGGATTACACGACCCAGATCAAGCGCTCGCGGGACGCATTGCGGCGTTGGTGCGATGCCACGGGAGATGCGTGGCCGGACGTCGTGCAACCCCCGCCGCGACCCGCCACGCTGGCCCGACCGATTGTGTAACCGCCAGTCAGCGTAGGTTTGCTGGTGCTTAGACGCCCAGTTGACGACTGGGATACAGTAATGGCTGCGACGAATCACTGAGCGCCTTGACTCGCTCAATTCGGAACCAGGGAGGGACCGATGCGTCGATTGATTTCTAGAAGACACATGCTGCGAGGCGCTGCCGCTGGTGTCACCGGGCTTGCCGGTGTAGCGGCCTTGGCCGCGTGTGGCGAGACGCAGGTCGTCACGAAGGAAGTCCCGGTCGAGACGACCGTGATCAAGGAAGTCCCGGTCGAGAAGATCGTCCGGGAGACCGAGGTCAAGGAAGTCCCAGTCGAGAAGATCGTGACCCAGCAAGTCGATCGTGTCGTCACGAAGACGGTCGAGGTCGAGAAGGTCGTCGAGGTCGAGAAGGTCGTAACGCAAACGGTCGAGGTCGAAAAGGTCGTCGAGAAGGTCGTCGAGAAGGTCGTCGAGGCTGCACCTGCCCCAATGACCCAGAACTTGCTGTTCCAGACCGACCATACGTCCGGTCCGCGTGGTGCGGCGGTCGACTGGGCCCTGGAGCGATTCTCCACGCAGTTCCCACACATCGTTGTTCGCTACGTCCCCGCGCCGACCCAGGTTGAAATCGTGTACGGCGCCATGGTCGCGGCCGGTTCAACGCCGGAAGCCGCCCTGATGAGCGGCTGGTTCGCGGCGCAGTGGTATACGGCCGACGCCTTTGTGAACATCGACGACTTTCTGGCC
>JAJDZD010000016.1 GCA_022824865.1 Chloroflexota bacterium
CTGGTATCCGGCGCAACTCACGGAACTCACCCCGCCGCAGCGCTCGGGCGCGATGACCGAGTAATAGTCCTGGCGCACCAGCTTCTCGTCGCCCCCGCAGGCGGCAACGGTCAGGCCAACCAGCACCGCGGCAATCGCCACGCATACGCGCTGTCGGCTCCAGCGTGCTGACCGATAAGCGGACATTGATGGCTCATTCTGCGGCTGGCGCTGCTGCCGTGAACCTATCACGGCCCGCGCCGCGGACGGGTGCCGGCGTGAGAGCTGCGCTCGCGCAGGAGTAATTACAGACTGAATTCGCTTGGCTCAGACGTGCGTCCGGCCGATCTGCTTCGGTTACGACAGCCCCGCAAAGAGGATCCGCCGACGGCGCTGGCTCTCGCGTACCTGCTCGTCGATTTCGTCCGGCGACCAATCCTCGAGAATCAGGGCGGTGAGGTCGTCTCGGACACCGGCAAACGCCGGTCTCGAGGCCAGGTTCGTCACCTCGTTCGGATCCGCCTCCAGATCGAACAGCTCAGGCGCTTCTTCGTGGTAATAGTTCAACTTGAAACGCCCCCGCCGAACCATTCGCCCCGGCCGGTCCGTACCATGCGCCTCAAACTCGGCAAACACTGCCCGGCCTTCATCCAGTTCCGGGTCCAACAGGTTGTCGCCGACGATGCCGTCGGAATCCGCGCCCGCTTCGTCAACAATCGTTCGGGTGAGGTCCAGCAGCGAAACCGGAGTTTCCACCCGCGAACCGCCCTCGATCCGCCATGGCCACGCCGCGATCAGCGGAACCCGCACCGACGGCTCATGGAACGAGCTCTTCCACCACAACCCGTGCTCGCCAATCATTTCGCCGTGGTCCGACGTGTAAACGACCAGCGTGTTTTCACTTGCCCCGCTGGCCTCCAGGGCTTCCAGGACCCGTCCCACCTGCGCGTCCGTGAACGAGACCATGCCGTAGTACGCCGCGCGTGCGCGCCCGATTTCTGCCTCTGAGAGTCCCTCGACGCCCAGAGACTCTCGAAAGCGTCGGCTCTGCGGATGCACTGTGTCGATAGGTTTCGCCGCGGCACTCGGCTGATCCGCATGCGCGGGGTAGTACCGGTCGAAATACTCCGACCGCACCGTCAGCGGCGTATGCGGCAGGAACCAGCCCACCACGGCCGCCCACGGACCGTCCCGGCGTTCCGGGTCCGAGAGATAGGCCACGGCGGCCTCGGTTACGCCATCGTCGTAACGCTGCTGAAAGGTGTCGCCGGCGCCCGCGGTCTGAAGCCGTTTCCGCGTTCCCGGACGCGCCCGAATCGGAGCATCCCAGTTGGGGAAACTTGACCCCATCTTTCCCGGGCGCATTTCCGGGTGGATGCGTCGTGAGAATCCGTGCATCTGATTCGGCCCGCCGATGCTCATTCGCCCGCACAGCGTCGTCTCGTAGCCCGCGGCGTTGAGCCGGTGCGCCCACGTCGGCTCGCTGATCGGCAACGGACACGAGTTGTCCCAGGCGCCAATGACGTGGACCGGCAGCCCCGTGAGAAACGCGGAACGCGAAGGCACACAAAGCGGCGATGGACAGTACGCGTTCTCGAACGTCATCCCGCGTTCGGCCAGGGTCTGGATCGCCGGGGTGCGGATGAAGGAATGACCGTACGGCGAACTCACCATCGGATTGTGCTGGTCGCTCATCAGCACCAGCACGTTGGGACGTGCCAGGGCCTTCAAAGCAGCCTTCGTGGGATCAACGCGTTGACGGCTCGTCTCAAGCTTGGCGTCCGAAGGCCGGTCATGGTTCGTGCGTTCTGCGGACCATGTCTCTTCGGTGAACCTAGCACGAGGCCGAATTGCCTGGATGAGCGGCAACGCTTCTCTTGCCTGAGCCGTGAATCCATCCAGTTCCGCCGGGCGTCGCTCCACGCGCTGCTGGCCGTTCGTGCCGCACTCGCGGCGGCCCGGGCAGCGGTATCCACGCTTAGGCCCTGAACGCCTGGACGATGGCCATCCACGGCTCGTACATCCACACATCCCTTGGGTGTCGGCCTGTTACTGCAATCGACACGGAGCCTTCCGCCAGCGCGTGCATCTCGTCCCCGGGCAGTGGCTGCCGGCCAAAGTAGTCCCCGAGCTTGACGCGCAGGCTGATCCCGTGCTCGTCGGCTCCGCACTCGCGCAGTCCAAACTCGCTGAACGTCGGATCTCGGCTCGGCCGGGTTAGCCGCACGGCCGTGTCCGGTCCGAAGGTTTCCGGCACATTCACGTTGAGCAGCACGGCGGGAAGCGGATCGAAGGCGGCGTCAATGGCCTGCACCAGCCGCCGGGTTGCGGTGGCGATAGCCGCGTACTGATGACCGGCGGCGACCTCCTCGGCCGACACCGCCACGCCCAGTAGCCCGCGCTCCACCGCCACCTGTGCCGCGCCAGCGGTGCCCGAGACTCTGAAGGGCGCTTCACAGAGATTCCAGCCGGGGTTAATGCCCGCAACCAGCGCGTCGCCTTGCCCGCCGAAGGCGTGCGCCGACCCGATGGCCGCCAGCGAGGCTGGTGGCGCGTCCAGTGTGAAGGCGTCACATTCCGGAACGATGCCCGGAGGCACCTCCGCACGATTCAGACGAAGCTCGCGGCGCAGGGTGATGGACATGCCGGCCCCACTGAAGTTGCGGGTCGGGGCGTACACCGCCACCGACCCCAGCGGCAAGAGTTCACGCGCCAGCGCCCAGATACCGGGCTCTTCAATACCGTCGTCGTTGGCTACGATCAGGTTCAATCACAACTCCTTGCCTCACGGCCGGAAGAAAAAGGGCGCGCATCGTACCGGCGCGTTCGCCGCTGCGCAACTGCGGTCCACGGGCGACCTCCGCGCATGCACGGGTGCCGGTCGGTCCCCGTGACGGGCCCGCTCGCCGTTAACGTCCGTCGCGCCTGGCGGAAACACCGCGGGTCCGGACTGGCCCGCGATCGGTCGATGAGCCGCACCTGACCAGACCGAACATGGATCCCGAGCGCGTGCGAAGATCGGTATCGAAGCCGCGCCGGGAAGAGATTCGAATGTCAACAACCGCGCCTGAACTGAACGTCGTCGGCACCAGCCCAATCCGCCACGACGGCGTCGACAAGGTCACAGGGCACGCGGTCTTCGGCGTGGACGTCAGCATTCCCGGCATGTTGCACGCCCAGGTCCTGCGCAGCCCTCACGCCCACGCGCGAATTACCCACATCGACACCTCGCTCGCCGAGGCTCTCCCAGGCGTCCTGGCCACCATGACCTCGGCCGACATGCCACTGGCGCCCGCGGTTGGCCCCCAGGCCTTCGGCAACGCCATCCGCCTCAAGGCCATGAACGTCTTGGCGCGCGACAAGGCCCTCTACCACGGCCACGCCGTAGCTGCCGTGGCCGCGACCTCCTCGCACATCGCCGCCGAGGCCCTCCGCCTGATCGACGTCGACTACGAGGTCCTCGACCCCGTCCTCGACGCCCAATCGGCCATCGCCCCCGACGCCCCGATCCTGCACCCCGACCTGCGCATGGAAACCGCGGGCGAGTTCGCCGACACGCCCGGCAACACCGCCAAGCACATCGTCCTCGAAGAGGGCGACGTAGAAGCCGGCTTCGCCGCCGCCGACCTGATCCTGGAACGTGACTTCAGCACCTCCACCATCCACCAGGGCTACATCGAACCCCACAACGCCACCGCCTTCTGGCGAGCCGACGGCACCCTCGAAATCCACTGCAGCACCCAGGGCCACTTCGGCGTCCGCAACGAGATCAGCCAGATGCTCGGCATCCCGATCTCCAACATCCGCGTCGTCCCCGCCGAAATCGGCGGCGGTTTCGGCGGCAAGCTCACCAACTACGTCGCGCCCATCGCCGTGGTCCTGGCCCGCAAGGCCGGTCGACCCGTCAAGATCACCATGGACCGCACCGAGACCCTGCTCGGCACCGGCCCCGCCCCCGCCGCCTTCATCCGCTGCAAGATCGGCGCCACCTCGGCCGGCGACCTCACCGCTGCGCAGCTCGAAATGCACTTCGAGGCCGGCGCCTTTCCCGGCTCCTCGGTCGGCGGCGCCGCCAACTGTGGCCTCGCGCCCTACAAGCTCCAGAACTTCCGCGTCGACGGCTACGACGTCGTCGTCAACAAGCCCAAGTCCCAGGCCTTCCGCGCCCCCGGCGCCCCGCAGGCTGCCTTTGCCGTCGAGGGCGTGATCGACGAGCTGTCCGAATCCCTGGGCATGGACCCCCTCGAATTCCGCCTCCGCAACGCCTCCGGCGAAGGCGACTTGCGCCCCAACGGCACCCGTTTCAACGACATCGGCAACAGCCAGCAGCTTCGCGTCGCCCGCGCCACCAGCCACTACCAGTCGCCCGTCGCGCAGCAGAACGGCCGCCTCTGCGGACGCGGCGTCGCCTCCGGCTTTTGGGGCAACGGCGGCGGAACCTCATCCGCCACCGCACGCCTCAACGGCGACGGCTCCGTCACCCTGCTTGAATCCTCCCCCGATATCGGCGGCACCCGCACCTCTATCGCCATGCAACTGGCCGAAACCCTCGGTATCGGCGCGGACCGCGTTCATCCCCGCATTCCCGATACCGACGCCATCGCCGAAGGCGGCAACGCCGCCGGCAGCCGCACCACCTTCGCCACTGGCTGGGCCGCCATCGAAGCCGGTCGCGATCTTCAAAGCAAGATGCGCGACGCCCTGGCCGACATCTGGGACGTGGCCGAGTCGACGATCGACGTATCGCTCGATGGCTTCGCCGCCAACGGCTATTCGGTCGACTTCGCCGAGGCCGCCCGCCTGATCGTCAGCGAGGGCGAGGCCCCCGTCGGCGTGGCCACCACCACCCCAACCCTTCCCGGCCCCTCCTTCGCCACCCACATCGTGGATGTCGCCGTTGACCCCGAAACCGGCAAGGTCGACGTCCTTCGCTACACCGCCGTGCAGGACGTGGGCAAAGCCGTCTATCCGCCCTACGCCAGCAGTCAGATCGAGGGAGGCATCGCCCAGGGCATCGGTTGGGGAATCACCGAGGGTTACACCTACGACGACGCCGGCCGCATGACCAACACCTCGTTCCTGGACTACCGCATGCCCACCGCGCTCGACGTCCCCAACCTCGAAGTCGTCATGGTCGAGTACCCGAATCCCGGCCATCCCTACGGCGTGCGCGGCGTCGGGGAGTTGCCCATCGTCCCGCCCCTGGCCGCCCTCGCCAACGCCATCCACAACGCCACCGGCGGCCGCATCCGCCACCTGCCGGCCTCGCCGGTCCGGGTGCTGGAAGCGGTGAACACAGCCGGAAACGCCTAGCGTTCAATCCCCGCCCAACCGCCCCGGAGGTCCAAACCCATGACAGCCGACCTGCCCACCGCAACTCTCGGCCGCACCGGACTTGACATAACCCGCCTCGGCCACGGCGCCATGGAAATCCGCGGCGCACCCCGCGGCCGCGACATCAGCGACGACGACGCCCGCCGCATCCTCAACGCCGTCCTCGACTCCGGCATCACCTACATCGATACGTCCAACGACTACGGCCGCAGCGAGGAACTGATGGGCCGTTACATCGGCTCCCGCCGCGACGAGTACATCCTCGCCACCAAGTGCGGCTGCATCCCGGGCGGCGGCGAACACGTCTGGACCCGCCGGAACATGTTCCGCGGACTTGAGGAGAGTCTGGGGCGCCTGAATACCGACTACGTCGACGTCATGCAACTCCACAACGCCACCGTCGAGCAGTGCGAGGCCGAAGGCGTCGTCGACACGCTCCAGGACATGCGCGCCCAGGGCAAGGTCCGCTGGATCGGCGCTTCAACCACCCTCCCGCACCTGCCTACCTACATCCAGTGGGGCGTCTTCGACGTCTTCCAGATCCCCTACGCCGCCGTCCTGCGCGAGCACGAGGAGTGGATCAGCAAGTCCGCGCAAGCCGGAATCGGAACCGTTATCCGCGGCGGCGTCGGCAAAGGCGAACCCGGGGTCGGCCTCGCAAGTGCCGATCGCTGGGCCGCCTATGATCGGGCTGGCTTGGACGACCTGCGCGAGGAAGGCGAATCCCCCACCGCCTTCATGCTCCGCTACACCCTGTCCCACCCCGACGTCCACACCATTATCGCCGGCACCCTCAACCCCAACCACCTCGCCGAAAACGTCGCCACCGCCCAACGCGGCCCGCTTCCACCCGACACCTACGCCGAAGCCAAGCGCCGCCTCGACAACGCCGGCGAGTCGCCTGCCCCGGCGAGCTAGCCGCCCGGCGCAATGCCGGGGATCGGGCCTCGTTCTTCTCTCGCGCCTAGGTCCAAAACCGGCTGATCACCGACACGATCGCTCCGGTGGCCACTACCGCGGCCAAAACGGACCCAACCATCCACTTGATCAGGCGCGTCTCCAGCGCGTGCAAATCCGCCTTGGTTGCAAAGGTCGGCAGTTTCGCCTCAAGCGTGGCTTCGATTTTCGTCAGGCGACGCTCAATGTCGAAAGCGGTCAACTCGGCGGTCATCGGCTCCTCCGTTAACCGGGATCCCGGATTCCTGTCGTCCGGACGATGGTGGCTCGCCACACCGCCCAGCAAGAGAGCCTGCAAGATCATAGCCCTCAGGCCGTAGCTCGAACCTCAGGACGGTGGGTCAGATCGAGCTGACGCGGACCCTGCCCTCGCGAGTCACCGCTGCCAGGTTGACTCCGTTAATTGAATCGGGCCACGGTGCCGGACAAAGGAGTCCGGGGCCGTGGCCCGTTCGTCGATCAGTTGAGCTAGCCCGAAATCGCCGCGCTCACCAGCGGCAGAACCTCGCCGTCCTCGGCGTGCCGTCCCAGTGCCTTCTTCGAGAACACCAGGTCCCCGTCAACGACCACCTCGAACACGCCGCCGCCTGAAGGCATCAGTGTCATCTCGCCAACGTCGGTGCCATGCTCTCCCAGGATCTCTTCCGTCGCACGGACGGCTTTAGGGAGATAGTTTCATTGGCTGCAGTATTCGATCGAGACTCGGGCGCCGCGTCCCATGGTGCGCTCCCTCGTATGGGTGGTGGCTGAGGCGTACGCTGCAATTGTCGCATGTCCGGTCCCCTGGCTCACGTTCGTCGCCAGCTAGGCACGTGAAGCTGCGCGGCGCTGTCAGTCGGCCCGGGCCAATACAGCGCCGGGTAGCCCGCCCGCGACAGGAGATGAAGCAATGGCGACAGACACCGTTGACCTTGGCTCGCGCAAGCACCTCTTCATCGATCTCTCGCTCGCCGATCACACCTCCGGCGTCTCACTCGGCGTCAACCCGCCCCGCCTCGGCGGCATCGCCATCGGCCGCGACCGCGCCTGGGAGCACCACATCCACTTCCAGAACACCGTCCTGGACGACAACGGCCTGGGCCGCTGCTGGTATCTCGCGTCCGTGATCCGCAGGGGCCTCGAGTCCGCGCGCTTTGGCTACGCCGAATCCGAGGACGGACGCCACTGGCGCAAACCCAACCTCGGGCTGGTCGAGCTCAACGGCCGGCGCGACATGAACATCATCCCGCCCAAGCCCAAGCGCTCCAACGTCTTCATCGACCCGACCGCCCCTCCCTCCGAGCGCTACAAGACCTTCGGCCTCAGCCTCGAGGACGATCCCGGCGACGTGGGCTACGGCGTCTTCGCCTCCCCCGATGGCTACGTCTTCCGCGAACTCGGCTGCAACGGCATCCGTCGCGCCGGCGACACCCAGAACATGGCCTTCTGGGACGACCGGCTCGGACGCTACGTCGCCTACTTCCGCGGCTTCTCCCACCATCCCGACGGCCGCCGCCGCCGCGCCGTGGCCCGCTGGGAGACCGACGACCTCACCAGCCGCGACGGCTGGGACCTGTCGAACGAGGAGAGCGACCGCCACATCATCGAGCAGTTGCCCATCGTCATCGCCTGCGACGACGATGATCCGCCCGACATGGACATTTACACCCCGTCCGTCGTCAAGTACCCGGGCGCCGACGACGTTTACCTGGCCACCATGTCCATGTACCACCACTTCACGCCCGACGAGATGGACGATGTCGACCCGCCCCGCAACGACGGCCTCATGGACATCCAGCTGGCCGTCAGTCGCGACGGCATCTCCTGGGACCGCCCCGACCGCCGGCCCTACGTTGGCATTGATGCCGAAGGCCCCGGCCAGCGCATGTGCTACGCGGTCCAGGGCCTCCTGGTGCGCGGCGACACCGTGCTCCAGTACCACACCGCCTACGACCAATCCCACGGCCACAAGCGCCAGAACAACCCCGGCGGCGTCATTCGCTGGACCGAGCAGCGCCTCGATGGCTTCGTCAGCGCCAACTTCGCCTACACCGGCGGCGAACTCGTTACCCGCCCGCTCACCCTCGATGGCTCCACCCTGGAACTCAACGTCGACGCCTCTGCCTCCGGCGAGGGCCGGGTCGAAGTCCAGGACGCCGAAGGTCGGCCCCTGCCCGGACGCACCCTCGCCGACTGCGACCGCATCCTCGGCAACTACCTCCGCCACCCCGTCTCCTGGGGCGGCGACACCAACCTCGGCGTCCCACCCGGCACCCCAATCCGCCTCCGCTTCGCCCTCCGCAGCGCCCGCCTCTTCGCGCTGCAGTCCACCTCCGCCACCGCCTAAGCGATTGCGTCGGTCGTCACGCGGGCTAGCCCGATTGCGAGGTGTGAGCCGCTCGATCGATACGGCGAAGAAGCCCAACCAGGAACTTCTCGAGTGACGGGTCGTGCGTCCGACCTAGCGCCCGGCGCGCCGTCGCTGACGCCTCCTCGGGCTGCCCGGTCTTGAACAGGCTGCTGGCCAGCCACGCCAGCGCCTCGGGCACGACCGTGGGATCGAGCCCCAACGCCAACGCCTCTCGGTAGTGCGGAATCGCGTGCCCTTCCCGCCCGTTGTTGTCGTGAAACAGGCCCAGTTCGTAATGCGCGCGAGCCTTCGCGTTCTTGGTTGTCGCCTGCTCCAGGGCGGCAGTCAGAGCTGCCAGGCTCCGACGCTTCCTGCGCGGCTTCTTCTCGGTCATGAGCCCAATCCTCCGAGACTGACTCAGGACGCCCCGGGCTTCTCCCTCGAAGCGCCCGGCCCCGGCCCACGCCCCCGCAGCGGCACCTCCCGCAGAAAAACCGTCACCACAAAGGCAATCCCCAACGCCACCGCCACCACCACGAACACCGAGCTAATCGCCGACGCCAGCGTCTCTCGCAGCGTGCCAAGCAACTGGTCCAAAACCGCGGCGCCTTGTGGACCTCGTTCGGCAAACCCGGCCCTTAGCGCCTCCAGCGCCTGCGGATTCACCAGCGCCTGCGGATTCTCCTCCATCCGGGCCAGTTGTTCCGCCGGCACAGCCTGCCTGATCGCCGTCGGCAGCGAGTCTTGCAGGCCGGCCGCAAACCGGTTCGCCATGAACGACCCCAGCACCGCCAGCCCCAGCGCCCCGCCGATCGACCGGTAGAACTGCGTCGCCGACGTCACCGCCCCCAGTTGGCCCATCGGCGCGGCGTTCTGCACGGCGATCGTAAAGCTCGGAAATGTCATCCCCAGCCCCAGCCCCGTCACCATGATGCTGGCCACCGCCTGCCCGAACGAGGTGTCGGGCGTCATCCGCGAAGTCATCACCATGCCCCCGGCCATGACGCCGATCCCCATCAGCCCTTGCAGCCGGTAATGCCCGCCCAACCGCGACAGTGCCTGCCCCGACAGCGTGGCGGCCACCACCATGCTCATCATCATCGGCGTCATGAACGAGCCGCTGCTCGTGGCGGAAGCCCCCAGCACACCCTGGAAAAAGAGCGGAACGAAGATGATTGACCCGAACATCGCGAACCCCGTGATGAACACGGCCACCAGCGAGATGCTGACCACCCGGTTCGCGTAGATCCCCAGCGGCATGATCGGATCCGCCGCCCGCCGCTCCACCAGGACGAAGATCACCGTCATCATCGCCGCGAACACCAGGATCCCCACGATCTGCAGCGACAGCCATTCGAACTGCACCCCGGCCAGCGACAGCCCGACCAGCAAAGGCACCACCACCAGCACCAGCAGAGCCATCCCGGCATAGTCCAGCCGGTAGGTTCGCTGCTCAGGCCGCGTGTTCGGGAAGAACCGGATAAACAGCGCGATCACCGGCAGCCCCAGCGGCACATTCACGTAGAACACCCAGTTCCACGACAGCGTGTCGGTGATGAACCCGCCCAGCGTCGGACCGATCACCGACGACAGCCCAAACACCGCCGCCACGATCCCCTGGTACTTGCCGCGCTCCGCCGGCGGAAACAGGTCGCCCACCGTCGTGAACGACAGCGCCATCATGCTCCCCCCGCCAATGCCCTGGATGGCCCGGAAGGCGATCAGCTGATCCATCGTCTGGCTCACCCCCGCCAGCACCGACCCCACAAGGAACACCACGATTCCGCCCAGGAAAAACGCCTTCCGCCCATACAGGTCCGACAGCCGCCCCACGATCGGAACCGTCGTCGTCGAAGCCACCAGGTACGCCGTCGTCACCCACGTAAACCGGTCAAACCCGCCCAGGTCCGCAATGATCCGCGGCATCGCCGTACTCACCACCGTCTGATCCAGCGACGCCAGGAAAATCGCCAGCATCAACCCACCCAACGTCAACACCACCTGCCGCCGCGGCAGCGGCGCATACGCCTGGGTCCTGGGTGAAACCGTGGTTGCGCTCACGCTCGATCGTTCGAATTCATGGGCAATTGCGGAATTGGGCTGCGCATTCGCGTGCTGGCCTGCGCCTGCGGATAGTCGACATCGTTCAGCTTGACATTCCCTGAGCTCTTATGACCGTCAACCACGTTGAGTTCAGCCGCCAGCGCCGCCGCCGTTCCAGCCGATGCCGCTCCCCGCGTCGCCCGCTTAATGTCGAAGTCGCTGCATTCTCTACATTCACGTCGGCGACTCAGTGGTGCTCGAGGAGAGCTGGTCATTCGCGCGGGTCGTGCGTCAGTCGGCGTGGAACGCCGCGTTCGGCCCGCCGCGACAGCCCGCGTGCCAGGCCTGCAGATCCACGCACGTGCCCGCCGGTCGCTCACCGACAACCCACGATGCAATGTCACTAATGACTTCCGAGCCAACGTGAATCTCAGGGCGTAGGTCGGGTCCGCTCCGCGGGCGCCGGTCGAACAGGGCATGGGTGTGCTCTCGATAGAGGCGGTACACAACGTCGTCCCGGCGGCGCAGGCTCGCAACCCAGCCAACGATGTCCTCGCCAGACAGGAACTTATCGTTATAGCCGTGGAGGATCAGCATGGGAATCGGTAAGTCGCGAGCGACTGCCTCCGGCCGGTAGTCGGCACGATCGAGAAAATGCGATGGACGAACCGTCATGTGCGGCGCCGTGGAGCCCGCGGCCAGCGCCTCCATCGCCGCGAGGCGCGCTTGGGCGATGTCGAGCCGGCGTTCGTCTGAAGCGCTGACCTCGCCGTCCGCCTCGACTCTACGCTGTACCTGTTCTGCGAAGTCTTTCCACGACACTCCATTAGGCGCTGAGTAGAGAATGAGACCAGCAATCGCTGGATCGCGCTGCGCCATACGTGGTGCGGCAAAGCCGCCCAGGCTGAGTCCCAAGACGTAGATCCGCGCCGGGTCGATTCGTTGGGTCTGACGCAATAGTTCGACCGCTGCCAGGGCGTCGTCTACCAGCTCATCATCAATCGTGAAGTCCGGCTGGCGCGCGAAAGCCATCGCATGGGTCAGCGTCCGCTTGTCGTAGCGCAGGGTGGCCACGCCCCGGCTGGCTAGGCCCCATGCCAGATCCCGGAACGCCTTCGTCGCTCCTCGGGTTACGTCGCGATCCGCATAGCCGCTGCCGTGCACCAGCACGACAGCTGGGAAGGGACCGTGTCCGCGCGGAATCGTAAGCGTTCCCCCCAACTCCCAGGGCGCCCGTCCCACCACGACCTCGGTCTCCTCGAACGCATCCACATCCGCGTAGGCGGGCACCGGGAATACCCGCAGAGGGCCGAGCTCGGTCATGGCTTGATCGAGCCCGATCCAGTCGACGCGTCCATCTCGCAGGAAGGTGACCCGCACGTAGCTTACGGGGTTGTCCGGGAACTGGCGAGGCGTTAGCTGGAGTGAAACCGAAAGCAAGTCGTTAGACGGGTCAAATCCGAATACCGGCGCGCGCCCTTCATCCGGACCAACGGAGCGCGCGGCGTGCGTGTCACCCCCGAGAGTCCGGTCCAGGGCAACATCCGTCTGACCGTCGCCGGTCAGGCTCCGAAAGTTCTCAAGCCCAATTTCGCAGAGTGACCCAACGTGCAACACCTCGGGTGCCAGCATCTCGTAGGCCACGCGGATGTCGTCGTTCACCAGGGCCTGCCCAAGGACCAGCGCCCGAGCCTCCGGGTCGAATGCAAACGGCGCCGCTTCAAAGTCCGGCGGTGCCGGTGTTGCTGCCTCGCAGGCCGGAACCGTGACGGCATTGATTACAAGCGTCAGCGCAATAAGCGCGGCCAGCCCGCTGCTGAATAGCCCGAATGCGAACGCCACGCCGACATGCAACCGCCAGAGGGCGCGCAATTGCCAGGTACCTGGTCGCAGACGCATAGGCTCCAGCCTTCTCCTGTGCCCCGTCGCCGCTTACCACCGTTAGTAGCGTACGCAGCCGCCGCCGGCGTCAAACGTGCCGAAACCAGTGCCGTCGATCCGCGCCGGGTTCGAGAGTGGCGGGCTGGGCTGGCGTCTACGCACCTTGCAGGACGCCGATGGTTACCAGCAGCTGCGCGCTGGTTCCCGCCAAGGCGGTTACGCACACGCTCTTTCAGGCCTCGGCAGCCGCGCTGATCGGCTTGCGCGAAACCCCCAACTCAATAAACGCGATGGAGAGGCTGCTACCGGCCCCACCGTGGACGCTGGGTATCGGAGTCGCTACGAGCCTATGAGCCCTTCCTGCGGACGAACCCAGGGCAGCTTCGGCAGGGCGGCCATGAACTCGGCGCGCGGAAGTTGCAGATCGCCGACTGGAACGTCGATCACAACCGGGGCATCACACGCGAGCGCGCGTGGAAGCAGGTCTTTCAGGTCCTGCGGATCGTCCGCCCGCAGTCCTACCGCTCCGAACGACTCGGTAAACGCCACGAAGTCGGGATTATGCAGGCCGGTTTCGTAATCGCCTTCAAAGAACTCTTCCAGGTCGCGGGCCACGTTCCCGTAGGCGTCGTCACGAAAGACAATGCTGGTGACGTTGATGCCGTACCGCACGGCCGTGGCCAGTTCCACCGCGTTGAACAGGAATCCGCCGTCCCCGTTGACGGATATCACCGGGCGCTCGGGATGGGCCACCTTTGCCCCCAGCGCCGTGGGAAATCCGAAGCCGAGGTTGAACGAGTAACCGGAGTCGATAAACGTCTTCGGCTCGTGCACCTGGTAGTGCGTTCGGGCGTAGTAGCCGAACTGCGTCACGTCCCACACGATGTGGGTGTTCTCGGGAACGCTGCGTTGCATGGTCTCCAGGATCGGGTAGTGCGGTTCTTTGAGGTGGATGTCCCGGTAGGCAATCAGCCGTCGCGCGGCGACGACGGCCTCGACTGGTGACGGTCGGTCTCCGGCGCCGGCTGCGTCGAGCAGGGGAAGCAGTGCCTCGATGGTGGCTTTGGCGTCTCCGTGCAGCGGGTACGTGTTGGCCTGAACTCGCGTGAGCTCCGCCTCGTCGATGTTGATATTGATCAGCGTGGAGGCCTCGCCCGCCGGACTACCCAGGGAAAAGCGCGTGCCAATGCCGATAACCAGGTCGGCCGCTTCCATCACCTCGAAGAGCTGGTTCATCTGGTCGAACTCGCCGTGGTGCGCAAAGCACGAGCCGTAGGCAAGCGGGTGCCGATCGGGAATGGTGCCCTTGCCGCCGCAAGACGTGACGACCGGGATGTTCGTGGCTTCGGCGAGGCGCACCAGCGCCGCTTCGGCGTCTGAGCGCGCCACGCCGCCGCCCGCGTAGATGACCGGGAGCCGCGAGTCCGCGATCAGCCGCGCGGCTTCACGCAGGTGTTCGTCGCTCGGGACGATCCGCGGCGACGGCGCCGGGTCTTGCAGCGTCACCTCGTCACGCTCGACCCCGGCCTCGGGCGGAATCTCGATCAGCACTGGATACGGCCGGCCGCTTCGCATCTGGCGAAAGGCCTCCGTCACCACCGCCGGAATCTCCTGCGGCGCGAGGGCTGCGTGGCGCCACTTGGTGACCGCGCCCACGATGTCCGCCTGCCCCAGGACCTCGTGATACGTGCCGAAGCCGCCGCCGATTTGTGCCCGCGGGATCTGTCCCGCGATGGCCAGCACCGGCGAGGAGCGCGCGTAGGCGGTGGCCAGGCCGCTGGCCGCGTTATACACCCCCGCGCCCGGCACCACCAGCACCACCCCCGGCTTGCCGCTCACCCGCGCGTAACCGTCGGCCATGTGGGCCGCGGCCTGCTCGTGCCGCGTCGTGATCATCCGGATGCCGGGATGGTCCCGCAGCGCCGCGATTATTCCGGACATGTGAATGCCCGGAATCCCGAACACCACGTCCACGCCTTCCCGCACCAGGGAATGGACCAGGGCCTCCCCGCCGCTCATTCTCGGCACCGGGGACCCGCCGATCAGCCGCCGAAGTTCAACGCGTGCAGCCGAACTGCGCCACAGAAGTGAATCCGCAGCCGAACCGCATCCGTCCCCAGCTCGTCCCATCGCCGCTCACGCCAGGTCACTGGCTCGCGTAGTCCATCGCGGCACACGGGCCGGCAATCGTCCCTGCTAAAGCCCGCCAGCGGCTCTTCGCCGTCCGCCGGCAACGCTTCCACTTCCACCCAGCTCCGCAACGGCTGCCCGTCGCTGACGTTCAGCGAGAGCCGGTCGCCGCGCTCTTCCGCCGGGAACGGCCGCGTCACTGCAAACCCCGGCGTCTCCCGGTCCACCGACTCCAGGCACGTAAACCGGTCCAACCCCAGCGTCGCCAGCCCCATCTGCGACATTCGAATCGCCCCGGTGTTCCGCCAGTGCGAGTCGTCCGGGATATTCCCCCCCGGCCAGCTGGTCCAGGATTCGTCGTTGCCGCAGTAATACAGGTACAGCCGGTCGTTGTGCTCCACCAGCTTGTCGGCGATCACCAGCGACGCGCTGTCCCAGTCGCCCCGCGGCCCGCGCGGGATCAGCGGCTGGTGTGGCTGCACCCGGCTGAAGTGCTCCCCGTCCCGGCTCACCGCCAAGCGGATGTCCGCGCAGTACATCCCGAACCGCCCGGTGCCGTTCGGCACGTACCAGCCGTACTCGTACGGCATCACGTACTGCCCGGCATACGCCGCCAGCATCAGGTAGTGATTCTCTTGCTCCATCCCGTCGTTCGGATGCAGCACCGGGTTGTCCGCGCTCGCCGTCAGGTGCTCCATGTCCGGCCCGAACGCCAGGTACTTCACCCGCACCCGCTCCGGCCCGCCCTTGTTGTTCGGCAGCACTCCCTGCCAGATCATCTTCCAGCGCCGGCTGGGATCGGTCTCCTGCTCGTCCTTGATCAGCGCCACGATGTCCGGCGCCCCCCCGTCCCACTCCGGCAGGTCGATCTGCGCTCCCTCGGTCCAATGGATTCCGTCCGCCGAGTACCCGGCTCGAATCTTCCGCTCCAGCGGCGGCCCCTTCACGATCATCTTGTAGCGCCGCGCCGGGTCGTCCTCCTCCAGATCCTTCACCACCGGACCCCAGCCCCGCAGGCAGATGTTGTTGTCGCTGCGCCCTCGATACTCATGCAGACCCAGCTTGGGCTTCTCCCAGTGAACCCCGTCCCCGCTGACGGCATATCCCGTGTTCCACCAGCGCTCCACGCTCACGTCCGAGCCCGCGTACCAGCTCTTGAACAGGCGCTCATCCTCGTCGTAGAGCACCGTCCGCCCCTCCCACGGCCGCGCCTGCAACGAGTCCCATTCGTGGTGGTCCCCCAGCGGCAGCACCGGGTTGTTCGGATGCTTTTCCGCCTTGCACACCGCGTGAACCACGTTGTGCCGCGACTCCACGTCATCCAGGTCCAGGAAGAGCAGGCGCTGCTCACTCATGCCGGCATCCCCAATCCATCACGGCACCACGCTGATCCCATGCAACCGCGCCGCCCCATACAGGTTCACCCGCAACCGCACCGTGTTCTCTTCAAGGTCCGCCAGCCGCCGCTCCCGCCAGGTCACCGGTTCGCGTAGCCCATCCCGGTCCAGCGGCCGGCAATCCTCCCTCGTGAATCCTGCCAGCGCTTCATCCCCGTCCGCCGGCAGCACCTCCACGTCCGCAAAACTCCGCATCTGCTGCACGTCGCTCAGGTTTAGCGCCAGCCGCCCGTCCCGCTCGTCGATCCGCAGCTGCTCCGTCACCACCCATCCCGGCGTCTCCCGGTCCACCGTCTCCAGGCACGTCAACCGGTCCTTCGGCAGCGTCGCCAGCCCCATCCGCGACACCCGGTTGGACCCCACCTCACCGGTGCCCTTCCAGTACGAGTACTCCGGCACGCTGCCCTCCGGCCACTGCGTCCATTCCTCGCCGTTGCCCACGTAGTAGAACCACAACCGGTCGTCGTGCTCCACCACCTTGTCGCTCATCATCAGCGCCCCCGCGTCCCAGGTCCCTCGCGGCCCGCGCGCAATCAGCGGTTGGTGCGGTTGCACCCGCGTGTAGTGATCCCCGTCGCGGCTCACCGCCAGCCGGATGTCCGAGCAGAACATCCCGTAAACCCCCGTCCCGTTCGGCGCGTACCAGCCGTATTCGTACGGCATTACGTACTGCCCCGCGTACGGCGCCAGCGCCAGGTAGTGGTTCTCCTGCTCCATCCCGTCGATCGGATCCAGGATCGGGTTATCCGCAATCCCCGCCAGATCTTCGACGTCCGGCCCGCAGGCCAGGTACTTGGTCCGAACCATTGGCGGCCCCGGCTTGTTGCTCGGACCCAGCCCCTGCCACACCATCTTGAAACGACGCTCGGGATCCGGGTCCTGGTCGTCCTTGATCAGCACCACGATGTCCGGATCCGGCCGGTACCACTCCGCCAGCCGGATCGAGGCCCCGTCGGTCCAGTTCACCCCGTCCGGCGAAACGCTCACCCAGCAGTCGTCGAGACGCTCCGTGCTCTTGACGATCATCTTGTAGCGACGGCTCGGCACGTCGTCCAGGTCCTTGACCACGGGACCCCAGCCCTTCAGGCAGACGTTGTTATCGCTGCGGCCCCGGTACTCGAACAGCCCCAGCTTCGGCTTCTCCCAGTGCACCCCGTCGTCGCTGATCGCGTACCCGGTCCACCACCAGCGGGCCATCGTCAGGTCGCTGCCCGCGTACCAGCACTTGAACAGCCGGTCCTGCTCGTCGTAGAGGATCGTCCGGCCTTCCCACGGCCGCGCCTGCATCCCGTCCCACTCGTGCGAGTCCCCCAGCGGCAACACCGGGTTATCCCGATGCTTCTCCGCCCGACACACCGTCTGCACCACGCCGTGCAGCGATTGGACGTCTTTCAGATCGAGAAAAAGAAGGCGGCGTTCGGGCGTGAGGGTCCGCACCTCAGTGTCTGGCACTTGCGAGCCCCCTCTGGTGGCTGCCATCAACGGGCATTGCGAGGTCAATCCGGTTGACGAATGACCGCTCGCTAGGCTCTACCTTAGCGCCCGCACCGCTTCCCGTCCCACAGCGTCAGTGCCGACGACCGGCTGCGCCCGTCCCGGGTGCTTTGGAAGGCCGAACCAACGACGCTGTGATCGAGCATTTGAGCCATCCGGACCGTGTGCTCGGCCGGCACGGGCTCGGACCCCGCCTCAATGACCGGCTTCCAATTCGTCAGTGCCGCGCCAGCGCCGCTTGCCCGCCCGGCGCCTTGCTGTACAGAGAGCACACATGCAAGTAACTGGAGAGTCCAGGACAATTTGACACTTGACATTTGAAAATTGCAGCATCAAGGGTGGACGCTGTTCATGTTGGCGCGGCCGGCTGACGGTCGCCCTTGCACTGCATCTACGGGAGGTAGGCCGATGGCACTGAAGCAACTCAGGCACCCAGTCTCGCGACGCCGGGCGATGGTCATGCTCGGCGGCAGCGCGGCTGCCGTTGCCTTGGCGGCCTGCGGCGAGACGCAGGTCGTGACAAAGGAAGTCCCGGTCGAGACGACCGTGATCAAGGAAGTCCCGGTCGAGAAGATCGTCCGTGAGACCGAAGTGAAGGAAGTCCCGGTCGAGAAGATCGTGACCCAGCAAGTCGATCGTGTCGTCACAAAGACAGTCGAAGTCGAGAAGGTCGTCGAGGTCGAAAAGGTCGTAACGCAAACGGTCGAGGTCGAAAAGGTTGTCGAGAAGGTCGTCGAGAAAGTCGTGGAGGCTCAACCGGCGCCAATGACCCAGAACTTGCTGTTCCAGACCGACCACACGTCCGGTCCGCGTGGTGCGGCGGTCGATTGGGCCCTGGAGCGATTCTCCACGCAGTTCCCACACATCGTTGTGCGCTACGTTCCCGCGCCGACCCAGGTTGAAATCGTGTACGGCGCCATGGTCGCGGCCGGTTCAACGCCGGAAGCCGCCCTGATGAGCGGCTGGTTCGCGGCGCAGTGGTATACGGCCGACGCCTTTGTGAACATCGACGACTTTCTGGCC
>JAJDZD010000055.1 GCA_022824865.1 Chloroflexota bacterium
CTGCCGCGCCAACGCCACAAACTCCGCCCGCTGCTCCGTCATCGATCGATCCTCGAACGGCACCGGCTCATACCCTCATGGCTCCCCAAGGTGTCCACCATGTCTCCGAACGGGTGTCCATGATGTCTCCGGTCTACACACCCTGCCAGGGAGAGGGAATGGGACGGCGGCTCCTTGGAAGGCGGGGGCGCAGGGGATTTAGGTGGGGCGTGGGTTTCGAGCGGAAGACCCCTCGGAGGCAGGAGTGAGCGGAGAGTAGTTCAGGAGTGAGAGAAGACGGGAGTTAGGGGGAAGGGGAGAGGGGAGAGAAGTGAGAAAAGAGGAGGAGGGATGGGAGTGGTCCACGAAGGGCACGAAGGGCCACGAAAGGGGGACGGCGTCTGCTTGGAGGGCGGGGGTCGAACAGCGCGGGTGGGGGTTACCAGGGGCATAGGGGGGATGTCAGGCCGGCGCGGTAGGGTCCCGGCAGGGTTCCGCAGACGTCGGAGAACTCGGCGTCGGCGACTCCGCGGGGTCCGGTGGGCGGGGGTAGGTGTTGGGTCCAGGCGAGGGCGGCGCGGAGGCCCTGGAGGTTTTGGGGGTAGTCGGGGTGGGTGTGGGTGGTGAGTTCGACGATGGCGACGTGGATGCCGCGCTGGGCCAGGTACCTGGAGGCCTGGCCGCTGAGGGGGTAGGCGGTCCAGCCCCTGAGGTAGGTGTATTGCGCGGCGCGGGTGATGGTGCTGGCGAGTTCGACGGAGCCGGCGCCAGGGCCCGGCACGACGAAGCCGCCGCGGCTGTGGAGGAAGATGGCGGCGACGAAGGGCCGGTCGAGCAGGTAGCGGGCGAGGGCGCGGGTTTCGGGCTCTGAGAAGGGCCGGGTGCCGCCGGCGCCGGGGACGAAGCCGGAGGGTCCATAAGCGTCAGGCTGCCAGCCGGCGTCCCAATTGCGGTTGAGGTCGACGCCGTTGGCGTTGGCGCGGGTGCCGGCTATGGCGCCGTCGGGGTTGAGATCGGGAATTATGGCGAGGCCGACGCCTTCGGGAATTTCGGCGAGGTTTTCGCGGAAGTGGTCGAGCAGGAGGTTGGCGAGGACGGTGGAGTTGGCCTCTCGGCCCTGGTGGATGCCGCCGATGACGGCGAGCCAGCGGGGACCGGCACCCAGCTCGATGCCGCGGATGGGGCGGCCCTGGACGGAGTGGCCGAGGAGGACGGGGGCGATCGGGGCAGCTTGTGAGTCAGCGTCTGCTGTCGCGGCAGTTTTTGGCTCCGGCGATTCGCTGGTCGGCGGGTTCTGCGCGGCAACGCTGGTTGGGATGCCAATCAATGAAAGCAGGCAGGCGGTTGCGAGGATGGCGGCCGCGGCAATGCCGGTCGTGGCTCTGGTCAGCACGTGGGAGTTTCCGCAACTTGAGCGCTGGCGCGTGGCGGCAACTCCCGTCTGTTCCGGGTAGGCGCAGCGCGGGTGGCTGCGTAGTATGCGGCTGGGCTTTGTTGCCGCGTATGACGTGAGGATCGCATGCCGACTTTTGCCGTTGAGCCGTTGACGAAGGCCACCGCCCGGGTGCTGGGGGCGGCGGGGACGCCGGAGGATATTGCCGGCAAGCTGGCGCGCTGGCTGATCAACGCGAATCTGTCGGGGCATCCCTCGCACGGGGTCATCCGGGTGACGCAGTACCTGGCGCAGATCAAGGACGGGGGCTACCGGCCGGCGGAACGGCCGCAGGTGGTCTCGGAGAGCGAGACCTCGGTGGTGATGGAAGGCGGCGGGGCGTTCGGGCACCTGGCGGCGGAGGAACTGACGATCCGGCTGGTGGAGAAGTCGCGGGTTTCGCGGGTGGCGGTGGGCGGGATCGCGCGCTGTAACCACATCGGGCGGCTGGGCGAGTGGTCGGAGCTGGCGGTCTCGATGGGGGCGGTGTTCCTGATGGTGGCGGGCGGTCCGGGGATGATGCGCACGGCGCCGTTTGGGGGTCGTGAAGGCCGGATGAGCACGAACCCGATCAGTTTCGGGGCGCCGGCGGGCGACGCCGATCCGATCATCCTGGACTTTGCGACCACGGCCGCGGCGGAGGGAAAAATCAGGGTGGCGCGGGACAAGGGCGTGGAGATTCCGCCAGAGCAGATCCTGGACAACCAGGGCCGGCCCTCGACCAATCCGAACGACCTGTACAACGACGGGGTCATGCTGCCGTTCGGCGGGCATAAGGGCTATGGGCTGATGTTGATGATCGAGTTGCTGGCGTCGAACCTGGTGGGCGACACGATTACGGGTGAGCCGCAGTCGCCGATCGGGACGTTCGCGCTGGCCATCGACCCGGATGCGCTGGGCGCGGGCGACGGGTTTGCGGCGATGAACGACGCCACGATCATTAGGGTCAAGCAGACGGCCACGGCGCCGGGATTCGACGAGGTGCTGGTGCCGGGCGACATTGAGCGCAGCTCGCGCGAGGCGGTGGCGGCGGCGGGGGTGGAACTGCCGGACGCGACCTGGAATGACGTGCTGGCCTCGGCGGCGGAGGTGGGGCTGGACCCGGCGGAAGTGAACGCGATCGCGGCGGGCGGGTAGCGGCGGCGAGCGAGCGACATTCGGAGGCGGCGCCACCTCGTGAGCCCCGGCTAATGGGAATGGTCACGTGCCGACGAGTGCTTCGTCTGGGCGGCATCGTTGCGTTGGGGATTCTGTGGGTCGTGGCGCTGGCGGCCTGTGGCGACATCAAGGTCGTGACCAGGGAAGTCCCGGTGGAGACGATCGTTGTTCGGGAGGTTCCGGTTGAGAAGGTCGTGACGAGAGAGGTTGAGCGGGTCGTCCGCGTTGAAGTGCCGGTCGAGAGGGTCGTGATCAGAGAAGTCCCGGTCGAAAGGATTGTGACGAGGGAAGTCGAGAGAGTCGTGCGCGTCGAAGTTCCGGTGGAGAGAGTGGTGACCGAGGAGGCGCCGGTCGAGAAGGTCGTTACTGCCGAAGTTGCGGAAGTCGTTGAAGAGGTCGCGGACGACCGAGTATGTGAGATCGATCGGGACGGGACGGTGGAGCGGGTAGTGAATCGGGAGTTTCCTTCGGTCTTTGGGGCGTGGAGTCACATACTTCTGAATCTGCCGATACCGGACGACATTTGGGAACTCGAATACGTTGAGCAGATGCGGGCCTATCACGATCTCTTCTGGGCCGGCATGGGGCACGGCTTGGAGTGGGGCTCGACGCCGAATGGGATGCGAGTTGTCGGACCGTGGCAGTTTGCGCTGGAGCAAAAGAACCGGCTGCATGCTCGGAATCCGTACTGGCTACATCTTGTTCCCATCTACCACTACGGCGCCCATCCCGAGACATACCCGGAAGATTGGCCGTACTGGCTGCGGGATGAGTCGGGTGATCGAGTTGCGGACGAAGGTTGGGGTGAGCTTCTCATCGACTACACGCATCCCGCAGCGCAAGACCATTTCGTCCAGCAAGCAATTGCCGTCGCAAAGTGCGGCTTATTTGACGGTATTTTCATGGATTGGTGGACACAAGAAGAGGACTCAAATCTAGAGATCGCCCACCTCTACCACGGGAACAGGATCAGCGCCGAGGTATCAATGCTTCGACGAATCCGCGAAGCGGTTGGGGACGACTTTCTTATTGTGGTGAATTCGCGAACGCAGGAGATTCCGCTTTCCGCTCCGTACGTCAATGGGGCGTTCATGGAGGGGCATCGCCGGCACACGCGGGAATACCTGGCCGAAGTCGAGAGCACCCTGCTTTGGGCCGAAACGAACTTCAGATTCCCCCAGGTCAACGGTTATGAGGCGTGGAGCATCCTGGAGGAACCGCTCAACTCTGCGCGCAACCAGCAATGGATGCGTGTGTTTACGACGCTGAGCCTGACCCACTCCAACGGGTACGTGTCCTATGTGATCGGCTTTGACGGCGCCCTCAAGCACCAGCATGGCTACGAAGTCTGGGAAGGACACGCGGAGGAGCACGCGGCCGGTGAGGTGCATGAGCACACGCATGAGAAGAGCTGGCATGCTTTCTGGGATGCGCCGCTTGGCCGGCCCGTTGGCGGAGACGAGACAAAGGGCGAGTTGTACGGCGGTCGGGAGGGGCTGTTCATCCGCGAGTTCACGAATGGGTGGGCGGTGTACAACCGGAGTGGAAGCGCGCAGCTGATCGAGTTGCCGGAGGCTGCTACGGGTGTGCACAGCGGCATCACGGGCACACGGCACTCGCTCGAGGATCTGGACGGCGAGATCTACATCAAAGGCGATCGCAACGCCGGCTAAAGCGACGTGGCAGGCGGCTGTGCGTGACGGCCCTTACCCGACGAGCCGGGCAGGGTAGGGGTGAACGGTTTGATCGACTCTGAATGATCAACGCGCCCCGGACGCTCTTTGCGAGCACCCGAGGCGCGTGATCTGAATGCCGTTTATGCGCCGTGCGCGGTGAACGCCGAGCGCTTGAGGCCGCTTACTCCAGGAACGCCTCCATGCGGCGGAGGGATTCCTCCAGGTTTTCCATGCTGGTGGCGAAGCTGAGGCGGACGCAATTGTCGTCGCCGAAGTCGCTGCCGGGGACCACGCCCACGTGGGCGTCCTCAAGGAGGCGATTGGCCCACTCGGTAGACCCTGACGCGCCCACCTGCTCGAAGGTATCGGACACGTCGGGGAACACGTAGAAGGCGCCGCCGGGCTCGGGGCAGATGACACCTTCGATCCGGTTCAGCGCGTTGCTGACGAACTCACCGCGGCGTTCGAACTCGCTGCGCATCATCTCCACGCAGTCCTGGTCGCCATCCAGGGCGGCGGCCAGGGCGTGCATGGTGAAGGTGGCGGCGCCGCTGGTGGTCTGCGACTGGAGCTTGGCCATGCCCTTGATCAACTCCACCGGCCCGGCCGCGTAGCCCACGCGCCAGCCGGTCATGGAGTAGGTCTTGGAGCCGGCGTTGAAGGTGATGGTGTGGTCGTAGGCGTGATCCGACACCGCGCCGAAGCTCTTGAAGGTGCGGCCGCCGTAAAGCAGGCGGTCGTACATCTCGTCGCTGAAGGTGATGACGTCGGTGTCCGCCAGCACCTCCACCAGGGCCTCGGTCTCTTCGGGCGAGTAGGCGGCGCCGGTGGGGTTGCTGGGGGAGTTGAAGACGAACACGCGGGTGCGGTCCGTCAGCGCGTCGCTGAGCTGCTGCGGCGTGATCTTGAAGTCCTGGTCTGCGCCGGCGTTGACGATGACCGGGACGCCGCCGCAGAGCTTGACCTGCTCGGGGTAGGACACCCAGTAGGGCGCGGGGATGATGACCTCGTCGCCCGGGTCCAGCAGGGTGGCAAAGGCCAGGTAGAGGCCTTCCTTGCCGCCCACGCTGGCGATGACCTGGTCGGGCGTGTAGGTCAAGCCGTTTTCGCGGGCCAGCTTGTTGCAGACGGCCTGCTTGAGTTCAGGCACGCCGGAGGCCGGCTTGGCGTACTTGGTCTCGCCGCGACCGAGCGCGTCGTCAGCAGCCTGCTTGATGTGGTCAGGCGTGTCGAAATCGGGCTCGCCGGCGCCCAGGCTGATGACGTCCACGCCTTCGGCGCGCAGGGCGGCGACTTTGTTGCTGACGGCGATCGTTCCCGATTCCGCCAAATCTTGAACACGCTGCGAGATCCTCACGGGCCGGCCTTCTGGTGCAAGTCAGGGGGCGACCATTGTGCCCGACGCGAGCCGGTGACGGGTGCGATTAAGCGGCGTCCGGGACAAACACGCCTTCGTGTCGGAGGTAGTCGGACACGGGCCGGTCGAGGCGTTCCGGGTATTCCAGGTCCAGCCGGGCGCAGGCGCGCTTGAGACAACGGCTATAGGCCGCCGCAACCCCGGTCGCCACGCGGCGCACGCCCATCACGCCGCCCTGCCGCAGCGGGCGCAGCGCGGTCGCAATGGCCGCTGCATCCTCAGGTGGCAGGAGGTCCGGCGCATCGGCCGGCACCGGCGCATGGCCGTGAGCGGCCACGAAGGCCAGTTCAGCTGCTAAGCGCGCCGCGCCGGCGTAACCCCAGAGCAACCCGGTGTACATGCCGCGGTTGTAGTAGGTCGCGCCCACCATGGCGTGGACCAGCAGGGAGCATCCGGTTTCGACGACCTGGGCGGCGGGACGAGTGTCGGGATCGGGGCCTGGCGGTGATGGCCGCAAGGGCACGGCAATGCCGTAGCGAGACTCGGCCTGGGCTGCCAGAGGTCGCACGACGTTGAGCGTGGGTTCGATGGAGTCCAACGCAGGGTCGGGCCAGTCGCCGCTCCAGGCGGCTAAGGGGGACAGCAATGGCTCGATGTCATCGGCCGTCAGCGCGTCCGCCGCGTGCTTGGGTCCCAGGAGACCGGCGGCCTGCGGGTCGCGCAGGAGCAGCAGGAGCCGCTGGGCCGATTCCAGCAGGTTGGCCTGCGCCTGCATGGCCGCGACGATGGAGGAACGCTCGATGGCGCGTTGCAGGCGTCCCGCCTCCGCTGGAACCTGCGCGGCCTCACGCTCCAGCAATTCCCGGGGCGTGCGACGCGAAGGCTGGTAGGGGATCTGTTGAAGCCGGACTCCCAGACCGTGGGGATCGAACAGCGGCGCGACCGGCTCGTAACGCTGGCGGTCGAGGCTTTCCGGCGAGGTGACGACGAAGTCAGCTCGCAGCGGGCCCGCGAAGGTGACGACCACCAGTTCGGCGCTGCGTGTCGATCGCGTGCGCCAGCCAAGGATGGGATGAATGGCGTTCAGGGAGTCCTCGATCTCGGCCATAAAGGCCGGCCGTTCCTCGTCGGCAACGGCCAGCCGCAGGTCCACGTCCGACCAGCGGTCGGCGGTGCCATCGGCCAGGCTGCCGCCGGCCCAGAGCGCCTTGACGCGGGGATCGCGGGACAGCACCTGGTGCGCGGACTCTACGAATGGCAGGTGCGGACCGTCAGGGGCAAGGTCCGGGTTGGCCGGCAGGCTCACGCGAGTCGTTCGATCACGCTGAGCAATTCGTCGTGAAACGCGTTCGTGTCGATCGAGCTGGCCAGCCGCAGGTTCGAAGACTCGTCGGCCGGGGCAAAGCGAACCTGGCCGTCGACCACGCTGGCGTGCCTGGGCGTCGGATCGAGCGTCAGGAAGGTCTCGTCCAGCGCCAGGGTCAGGGCGGCCGGGTCGTACATGGAGGTCCAGTCGCGCTCGCGGCGGTCGAAGTACGTCTCCAGCATGGTCGCCAGCGAGGCACCTACGCCCGGCGCCTGCCGCACGCGGGGCAGGTCGTCGCGCCGCAGTTGGGCCTGGCAGGTCACTACGTAGTCGCCCACCAGGACGTTGCCGCCGTGGTTGCAGACGGCGGCCGCGGCCTCGGGATTGGTGCCGAAGTTGTGCTCACGCGGGAAAGCCGGCTCATGCCGGCCGCCCATCATCACGATGCCTGACAGGCCGTCGGCGACCTCCGGCCGCTCGGCCAGGAGGATTGCCGCGTTCGTGGCCGGACCGATGGTCGCCAGCCAGACGGGCGGCGGGGCCGCGGCAATCACGTCGGCCATCAGGTCGGTAGCCGAGCGAGGGTCGCAACGCGAATCGTCGGCGCCCGGCAGTACCAGTACGTCCCCGGACAGGGTCACAGTGTTGACCTCGCCGCCGGGCGCGCCGGCCGCGACCGGCACGTCGTCGACCCCCAATTCGTCCAGCAACCGCAGCGCCAGGGCCGCACGCCAACGCGTGTCGCCCAGCACGGTGGTGACTGCGCGAAGGTTGATGCGGGGGTGGCGAGCCGCGTAGGCGAGGGCAAAGACATCGTCCACGTCGTCGCCGAGGTCAGTGTCGAGAATCAGCGAAATCACGCCGTACGCCTCCCATGGTCGTCCAACCGGGCCTTGGCCAGCATGGCCCTGGTGAACTGCTTGCGATGGCGCTGCACAAACGCCGCAGTACCATCCGGGTCGACCGCCGCCAGTTCGCGCAGCGCCCAGCCGATGGCGAGCCGGATGAAGTGGCGGCGGTCGTGGATGCTGACCTCCAACAGGTCGAGCGTGAGCGCCGGGCGGGGATGGCGGCCGATTGGCGGTACGCGCCCGAAGCGCTGCAGGCGTCTGCGCGTCGGCCCGCCCAGTCCTCGGTTGAGGGAGGTGGTGGCAACCAGCGCAACCCGGCGGTACCAAAACGGTTCCTCGCGCGCTGCCCAATCGTTCAGGCGGTCTTCGTCGATAACGCCGGCCTCCAGGTGCCCGGCAACCAGGATCAGCGCCAGCGGATCCGCGATGGCCCACGTATCCGGCAGGCCGCTCCAGCGCTCCACGAGCCGCCAGCAGGCGTCGTCAAAGGCCGGCCGCGCCGCCAGGCAGTAGATCGCCGTCCAGGCCTCCTCCAGCGAGGCGTCGAACCACTGCTCGAGTTGATCCAGGCTCGGCTGGCCGTGTTTACGCACATAAGCCGGGGCGACCCGTTCCCAGGGCTTCATGCCGGTTCCAATCACGCGCCGGTCCGTCAGCTTCAGGTAGCGGGCTTCACCCGCGGCGCGCTCAGGCGTAGCCACGGCTTCCAGCCGGTCGCGCAGATAGTCAGGCGGCATTGGCACAGCTATCCGTGGGAGGGCGTACGCCACTCTAGCCGCTGCGCTCGTTGCTGGACGCAAGTCTTCCCGGCCGCGGGTCACAGATTATTTGCGGCCGGGGCTGCGCGGGCGCATCCTGAAGGGGACGACGCACAAGGTCCCGGCATCGCTATGGCCACGAAAAACGGCTCGGTATCTCCTTTCCCGCCGCATCTCAAAGCGCAACGGCGAAGCGATGTCGTGCGCACGCTGCGGCGCCGCATTGCGCGGTTCGAGTTGCGCTACGAGATCTCCACCGAGGAGATGCTGGATCGGACCGCCACGGGCGAGATGCGGGAAACGGCGGAGATTTCACGATGGCAATTCGACGCCGACTTTCTCGAGGACCTGACCGGCGACGCGGCGAAAAGCACGGCTGGCTCTGGTTCGACCGCTACGAGCTGATCCATCGGGAAGTCCTGGCCGCCCACCCGTTTGTAGTCGCGGACCGCACGCGGTTCATCCCAATTCCGGGTAGCCCTGACATCATCCGCTGTTTTGGTTTCATCGTCTGTCAGGGCGGCGTTGAGATTGACGTCGACAAGCGTCTTACCGTTCGCAGCGTCAACAATCGCACGCAGGTCCGTGGCTTCAAGTACCGGTACCACGCGCGAATCCAGGAGCGAGGGTCCGGACAAAACGTGCTCCGCTACGACAGCGGCCATGCCCACACGCCCGACGTGTATCACCGCCACGAGTACGACCCGGAAACCGGCCACGACCGCCTGACCACGCTCACCCGCGAGGAGTTCCCGGTTCTGAGCGAAGTGGTGGACGAGCTGGCGGAGATGTTCCCCCACGCCACCTAAGATCGGGTTCGATAGACAGCGGCGGCTCGCTGTCAGGGCTTGATGGCGGGCATACGGCAGATCCGGCGGCGCCGGGGCTAGATCCGAGCGCACCAATCAGGCTTGGCTGGAGGTGCTTGCCCAGGTGCGACCGAGGACCGCGGGAAACCAGATCAGGCGACCGTCAGTGCGCCTTCTTCGTGTAGTTCATGCAACGTGTCGGTCACCAGCGTGCGGACGGCGGCGGCGGACTTGCCGACGGCCGTGCCCCAAGTCTCGATTGCGTCGTCCACGATCTGCTGACCGGTTCGGGATCCGTCCAGCAGGCGCAGGAGCGAGGTGGCGGCGATGGAGAGGAAGTGGGTCTTGGTGCTGTCGCCGTCGGGAATCTCGACCAGCGTGGCGGGGCGCAGCACGTCTTCCTGGTCGTTGAGCATATAGGGCTGCCACTGCACGCCCTCGGCCCAGGTCGGAATCCCGCCGAGCAGTTGCTCGATGGTGACCGGCTGATAGTCGCGCGCCTGCCGTTCTTCTTCCAGGAAGTCTTCCAGCTGCGACTGCTGCTCATCGCTGAGTTCAAGCTCGAAGTTCTGGTAGATGATCTTGAGCTGTTCGGGGCTGAACCCGCCAGCGTGCTTGAGCTTGAGATGACTGGTGGCACCTGGGCTGCGTGACACGCCCGCGGCAATCAGCGAGAAGGCTTGTTGCAGCGAGAAGCTCTGCGACGGGTCGACGATGCGCCGGGCCTGCCAGAACCAGTCATCGCGGTTGCGTTCGCCGTGGTACCAGTGCAGGGCCAGTTCCAGGAAGTCCTGGGCGGTCTTGCGGTACTCGCTGTCGTACCAGTGCATCGCCAGCGGCTCCACCTCGGGCTGACGGAGCGCGGCGGTCAAGGTCAACGCGGCTCGAATGGCCCCGTTCATGGCCAGCGCGATGCCGGTGGAAAGCACCGGATCCACGAAACAGGCGGCGTCGCCGCAGAGCATGTAGCCGGGGCCGTGGAAGGACTTGCAGAAGAAGGACCAGTCGCTGTCCATCTCCACGCGGTCGGAGATCCACTCCGCCTGATCCAACAGGCGCAGCAACTCGGGCGTGATGGCCACGTTCTCAAGGAAGAACTCGACGCGCTGCTGGGGATTCATCCCACGCACGTGGCTGGGGTCGGTGACGAAGCCGACGCTGCTGATCTCGCCGGCCAGCGGGATGTGCCAGAACCAGCCGGCCGCGCTGGACACGATGTGCAGGTTGCCGTCGTCGTTGAGCGTCAGGTCGGGGTAGACCTCGGAGAGCTTGCGGGCGCCGCAGTAGTAGCCGGACAGGGAGACGTGCCGCATCTCCTCATTGAACTCGCGCAGGTTGAAGCGCGTGCCGAGGAGCGACGACTGGCCCGAGCAGTCCAGGATGTAGCGGGACAGCAGCTTGCCTTCGGACCCGTTGGGGCCGCGCCAGCGCAGCCCGGTCACGCGCCCGCCCACCTGGATGGTGTCCGTGACCCGGGTTTCTTCCCAGACGGCCGCGCCGCAGTCTTCGCTGTGGTCCAGCAGGATCTTGTCGAAGTCGGCCCGGCGGACCTGGAAGGCGAAGAAGGCGTCGTCGATCATTTCCGAAAACCGCAGGGTCCAGGGTTCGCGGGAACGGCCCCAGATGTAGGTGGCGCCGTACTTGCGGACGAACCCGGCCTGCAGGACTTTCTCGGTTATGCCCATCTGGTCCAGCGCCAGGAAGGCGATGGGCAGCAACGATTCGCCAATGTGCTCGCGCGGGAAGCGTTCGCGTTCGAGGACGGCAACCCTGAACCCGGCTCGCGACAGCAGGGTGGCGGCCGTGGAGCCGGCCGGCCCGCCGCCGATGACGGCGACGTCGACTTCAAAGCCGTCAACCGGACGGGTGCTCATGCCAGGGCCTCGAGTCGCGAGCGCGCCTGCGCGAGGTTGCTGCTGATCATCGCATGCTGCTGCGGGTAGGCGGCGGCGTGGAATACCTTCGCGGCCACCTCGAAACTCCGGACGGCCTCCGAGAGGCCGTGGGCGTCACTCGCCGACTGCATGAGGGCGACGGCCAGGTTGAAATGCACGCTGGCGGATTCGCGCGGGTGGGATTCGACGTCGTAGGCCGCGGCCGACGCCCGGTAGGCCTCGATCGCCGCCGCCAGCAAGTGCGGCTCGCCGCGCGCGGCCTGGGACGCCAGCGCCATACCCAGCAGCATCTGGGTCTCGGCGTGGGCGACCGGGTCGCCGTCGAGCGGTCGATCTTCCAGCGCGCGGTACAGGTGAGCCGCGCTTTCGGCCAATGCCTGGGGTGACGTGCCGCCCGACTCCAACGCCAGGCGGCCCAGCAGGTGGTTCGCCCGTCCAACTACCGCCCGGTCCTCGTCGGAGGCCTCCAAAGCTCGATTGGCCGCGGCAGCAGCGCGGCGCAGATTGTCCGCGCGGTCGCCGTCGGTGCGCGCGGCCAGGGCTTCGGCCAGTGCCACCTGCAGCGAGGCATAGGCCACGGGTTCGGCGTCGCGGTTGATGGCGTCCAGCCCGACCTCGAACGCCTCGAGGGCCTCGCGGACGTTCGCCGTCCGGTCGCTGGCGGCGGAGGCCAGCAGCGCCGTGCCCAGCGACAGGTTGACGCGGGCGTACTCGGTCGGGAACTGGGCACGCGGCCAGGCCGACAGGGCGTGGCGGCTGAGCTCAATTGCGCGGTCAACGCGCGCCTGGGTGCGCGCCGGACCCTCCACCATGACCCGTGGCGCTTCGATCAGGGCCGGCGCGACCAGCGCCGGGGTGCTCACCCGCGGCGCCAGGGCAATCGCGGCCTCGAACTGCGTCAACGCCGCTTCACAGGCCGCCTCGTCGCCACTCGGAAGCCGACCGGCCCACAACCGGCCGAATCCGAGCCTGAGTTCCGCGTGACGGTCGGGCTGCGAGTCGGCCGAAACCTCGGCGAGGGCAAGGTCAAACGCTTGCCGGGCCTGGTCGAAGCGGAACGGATCCAGCGCCGTCAGCTCCACCTGCGTCAGGGCGGCTTCCGCGAGAGCCGCGGATCGAAGGTCGCCACGCGCGCCCGCGTTGGCCACGTCCGCTGCGCGGATAAACGCCGCGACGGCCGCCTCCAGCTGACTCTGCCGACTCCCTTCCAACTGCACGCGTCGCGTTTGCCCCAGCGCCAGCAGGAACCCCGCGTGATCGGCCGGATGCGTCTCCGGCGATACCGCGTCCAGCACGGATTCGTAGATGGCGACCGCCTGCGCTCGAGCCTGGGCCTCCGGCGTGGCCGCCAACACGGCGGCCACGTTGGCTCGGGCCCGTGCATGCTCCAGCGGCGAAACCTCGGGGGATAGGGCTTCCAATACCGTCTCGAAACACCAGCGCGCCGCCTCCAGCTGTCCGCCGGCCCAGTTGGCCAGGCCCAGTCCGTGGAAGGCGCGCGCAAAGGCCTCCGGGAACTCATCGCGGTTGAAGACGACGATGGCCTTCTGATAGCAGTCGATGGCCTCGTCCAGCACGTCCGGGTCGCCCAGGCGCGCCCGCAGGTTCAGCGTGTCGGCCAGATCGAGGTGTAGCGCGCCGAATTCCACCGGGAGGGCCGCCAGGTCGAAGGTGGCGGCCGCCTCGACCAGCAGGTCGGTAGCCGCGCGCAGCTCCATGATGTCGGTGCTGTCGCGCAGCTTGCGCGCCTGCGCGATTCTCCGCCGCGCCGCCGCCAGGTTGGCCTCGTTGGGCACGCGCGACTCAAGCTCCATGATCGGCGCGCTCGTCTGGTTGGTCGCGGCCCTATTCGCCGCCGGCCATCAGCTTGTCCAGGTTGGCCAGCGCCTGCTCGAAATCGCTCTTCATCCGGCCGCGGTTGGTGAACGACTTGATCAGGCCCAGCGGGCCGCCGCCGGACCAGGTGCCTGTGAGCGTGATTTCCGTGTTGGCGGCGCTGGGGCGAAGGTCAATGGTGGTACGGACGTTGTGGAGGGAGCCGACGTCGCGGCCATCCCGAACCTCGCGAACTATCCGCCAGGCGACACGCCGCGAGTCATCCCAGGCCACGATGCGGTGATGAACTTCGAGGCCGTCATCCATTCGGACTATGTGCTCACGGCCGAATGCCTTGGACGGTCCGCCGGTGTGCTCAATGGAGGTCACGCCGGGCAGCCATTCAGACATCCGGTCGAAGTCGGACAACACATGCCACACGAGTTCCTGCGAACCCGATACCACTTGGCGGGCAACGACTTTGGCCATCTAGGGGGATCCTCTCGACCGCGCGGCCGTGCCGAAGGCGACCGCTGGAGCGGGGTTGGACGGCCAGTGTGCGACCTGAGGCGCGCTGGCCGCAAGGCGCGCACCCGATGCTAGGCTTGAGTTCAGCCCATGCCTGCACGCCCGGCCCCCGTCGTCTAGAGGCCTAGGACACCACCCTTTCAAGGTGGAGACAGGGATTCGACTTCCCTCGGGGGTACCAAAGCGCCCCGCGCCGCTTAGCAATCCCCGCTGTTGGGGATCACGCAGATGAACTTGAGCGGGCCCTCGCCGGTGTTGCGGAACTGGTGCATGGCGTCGGGCGGTACGTAGACGGCCTCACCGGCCGCAAACGACTCGGCGCCGGTGGCCGTTTTCAGTTCGCCGGAGCCCTCCACGATGAAGACCTCGTGCTCCCAGGGGTGTTGGTGATAGGGGGTGGCTCCGGCGGGCGCGACGTCGAACAGCCGCATCGCGAAATTGGGCGGTGAGACTTGGCTGGCCACCAAGTCGTGCTTGATAACGGTTCCGACGCCTTCGGGCGAAACATCCAGGGTTGGCGCGTCGTCCGGCGCCACCACAAACGGCTTCTCAACAGTACGAACCGCCATGGGGCTTCTCCGTTGACCTGAACACGTTCAGCATACGACGAGAATCCGCCGGACCGCTGGTCGAGCGCCGTTCGATTTGCGGCCAGGCTCACGGGTGAACTGCTGGCGGCGGGCCTTCATTGCGTTCACAATTGGCTGATGGCTGCGTGGGCAGAGCGAATGACCTTAGCGCGACTCAAGCAGGCGCTGGACCGGATTGACGAGCTCAACAGCGCCGACCCAAATGAGATTCAGGTCGGCGGCCAGTCCCTACCCAAGGAGTTGACGCACGCGGCCATGGTGTCGGCCTGGATCGAGCGGCTGCGTCCCGATGCAGACGACGCGCTACGCATCGCGGCGCACGGCCACCACGTGAGGCGCTGGGCCATCCCGCGGCGCGAGTATCCGCAGGGACGTCGCGGCTATTTGCGGTGGCGGCAGGCCCTCCAGGAACTGCATGCCGCCACGCTGGGCGAGGTCATGACGGAGGCCGGCTACGAGGCGGCCGCCATTGAACGCGCGCAGGACCTGGTGCGCAAGAAGAACCTGCGGCGCGACCCGGACGTCCAGGCCCTGGAAGACGCGCTATGCCTGGTCTTTCTGGAGACGCAGCTGGGAGATTTCCGCGCCGGCCAGCCGGACGAACGCACGGCCGAGATCCTGCGGAAGACGTGGGACAAGATGTCGGCGGAAGCCCGCGCACTGGCGATCGACCTGGATTTAGCGCCCGACGATCGCCGGTTTCTGCAACGCGTCCTCCAGCTCGGCGACGCCGCCTGAAGGAGACGCCTCGCTCATTTGAGACCTTTGCATAACCCAAGGCTGGTTGCCCGGAAGACCCCTCACCTTCCTTCTGGCGCAGGTGCCAGAAGTCTCCTCTCCCGTGGGAGAGGGGAAAGAACGGTGCCCGCTTGAGGAGATTGACACCGCACTCCCGCTCCTCGGGTCACGTAAAGGTCTCCCATTTCGACGAGGGCAATAGCAGAAGGGCCGATGGCTCCGTTATGGTGAATAGGCGGGTACTTGGGGAGATAATGTGCGGTGGCGGGCAATCCTGACGAGGTTCAGCGACTGATCTTTGCCGTCGTCCATCGAGACGACGCCGAGGGCGTGACCCGGGTACTTATCGAGGCCGGCTACCGCGCGACCCGAATCGACGCCCAGGGCGGCTTCCTGCGCCGAGGGAACGCCGTGTTCATGGTGGGTGTCGGGGCCGAACAGGTAGACGATGTGATCGAGAAGATCCGTGGGGCGTCGCCGCACGCCTCCGGGCAGTCCAAGAGCGGGTCGACCTACGGCATCGTGTTCGTGGTACGCGTGGACGCCTTCGCCCGCCTGTGAGCGCCCGGCAGATGGAAACGCGTGATGCCTGAGTCCCTGGCCTACGACCGGATGGTGCTGTGCGTCGTCCAGGACGATGACGCGGGCGAATACTCCAACGCGCTGCGCGAGGCCGGAGTTTCCCATACCCGCGTGGCCAGCGCCGGCGGTTTTCTGCAGGCCACCAATGCCGTGTTCGTTGTGGCGCTGGAGGCCGCGCGCCTGGACGAACTCAAAGAGATCACCGCCCGCACCTGCATCACGCGCACCGAACTGGTGACGCTGCCCTGGACCGGCGAGATTGACCTCTCGCTCCCCGTCGAGGTTGAAGTGGGCGGAGCGGCGATGTTCGTGCTGAAGCTGGAGCACGCCGAGCGGCTGTAGGCCCCCTTGGCGTCAGGCTGGATCCCGGCCGGCCCCCGACCACCAGCGTTGCAGGTCGGCCGCCGTGGGCGATCCGTCGTACGCAGCAACCCGCGTTCCGAAAGTCCACGAGTCGCCGTCCGCGATGGTCAACGGTTCGTACATCGTGGGGTTGAGCAGGCTGGTTCCATAGAAACGGGCGAACGTGGGCACCGGCGCCGAGGCCGGATGCGCCATGAGCGCGGCCCCGCAGGCGTGCTCGCCAATCGACCCGCGCACATCGACCCAGCGGACCGAATGGCCGTTGATCGCGTCGGCGCCCTCTCGACCTTCGGAGTCGCGCATCACTCCGCCGTCATCCTGGTCGAGGGCGTCGATCAGGCGGCAGCCCGCCCAGGAGTGGTTGTCGATCTCGAGTTCCAGGCTTCCGTGGGACGCGCGCAGCGTGGAGACCATGTCCAGTAGGTGGGCGTTGTCGATGCGCCGCACCACATGGCTACGGATTTCGGTGGCTATCACCGTGCCGCGCCGGTCGCGCCACTCGAGGCTGAGGCTAATGCGCGCGCTGTCGGCGTCGGCGTCGGATGTGACCTGGATCGGCACGATCCAGCCGGCGTCGACGAGGTCGTGAAAGAAATTCACACCGTTGACCTTGGCGTGCCCGATCCAGATGCCCTTGTGGTGCGGGAAGTTATGCGCACCCATCTCCGTGACTGGATATCCGGCCGGTGTGTACAGCGGATGCACGCACGGGCGCATCAGGAACAGGTCCTTCTCCGCGCCGCCCAAGTTGAGCGCCATGACCGTGCGATGGCCATCAAGCACCCGATAGCGGTTGAAGAAGCGCGGTTCCTGGAACTGAATCTGCATGGGCGGTCCTGACGAGTGGCGGTGAGACGGCGGGGCCGAGCGCGCAGGCTGCCTTGACCTGATTCCGCCTCTCCCGCTAGTCTGCCCTACTTTCTCGCCCTCGAAGTGGCGGGTTACGACTTTCGTGCCTTGCGGGTACGAGTCGCGGCCTCGCCGGACGGGGGCAGCCTGGGAGGGAGCGGTCGCAGGACATGATTACTCGAAGACAGTTGCTTCGAAGGGGCGGAACCGCCGCCCTGGGGATTTCCGGCGCGGTAGCGCTGGCTGCCTGCGGCGAGACGCAGGTTGTGACCAAGGAAGTCCCGGTCGACAGGGTCGTGGTCAAAGAGGTTGAGGTCGAGAAGATCGTCACTCAACAGGTCGAGAAGGTCGTAACGCAGGAAGTCGAAAAGATCGTCCGCGAGGAAGTCCCGGTCGAGAAGGTCGTTGAGGTTCAGAAGGTCGTCGAAGTTCCGGTCGAAAAGGTCGTCGAAGTCGAGAAGGTCGTGACCAAGGAAGTCCAGAAGGTCGTCGAGAAGGTCGTCCAGGTCGAGAAGATGGCCGAGCGCCCGAGCGCGGTCATCCGGTTGGCCAACGACCACTCGTCCGGCGCACGCGGCGCGGCGATGAACTGGGCGCTGGAGAAGTTCCACCAGCAGTTCCCGCACATTGTCATCAAGTTCGAGCCGCAGGACCACCTGTACGTGGACTCGTTCTCGATCCACATTGCGGCTGGCACGCAGGCCGAACTGGCGCTGCTGGACGGCGGGTTCTTCAACACCTGGGTGCATCGGGGCGGCTTTGCGCGCATTGACGGCGCGCTGAGCAAGCACCCGGACTGGGATCCGACCAAGTGGTACGCGCCGCCGGACGAGATGACCGTTGGTCAGTTTGATGACGACCGTGCTTCCCGCCCGGCCCCGCACACCACGGGATACGGCGGGGTCGCCCAGTTTGGAATGCCCTACCAGGGCAACATCAACGGGAAGATCTACAACTTCACGCTGCTGGAAGAGCGCGGGATTCCAATGCCGGTCGAGGGCTCCTACCACCTGGAGCGTGAGGCCGCGGATCTGTTCGCGCAGGCGTCCGACCCGGAAGCCGGAACGTACGGCGTACGTATGTCGTCCAACGCCTGGATCGTCTGGGGCAGCTGGGCGCGCGCCCTGCAGGGCACCGGGAATCACATGTACCGCGCGCCGGACCAGTTGCACTGGGACATCTTCAACGACGGCGGTGACCGCGGCTTTGCCTTCGCGGTCAACACCGTGTTGGGTGGCACAGCTCCGCCATTCGACCAGGTCCAGCAAGTCGCTGGAGAGTTTGGGGACCCGTTCTCGGCCGGCAAGATGGCCACCTACTGGACCGGCGGTGGCGTCGGCTCGACCATCCCGCGCATCAAGGATCGCTTCTCCTGGGGTCTTGGACCCATTGAGGAAGGCGACCGTGGCGGTGCGCCGCATCACTTCACCAACCAGGGCCAGTACTGCACGGCCACGGCCGAACGGAACGGCTTGGTGGAAGAGTGCACGGAAACCTTGCTGTACTTCGCGGGTCCGGAGGTCCAGGGCCGTATCGCGATCGACCGCGGCTCGCTGCCCATGCTCAAGACAGTGATCACGTCCGACGAGTTCAAGGCCGGGCCGCCCGAGAACCACGGGTACTACAAGACCTGGATGGACAAGACGGACCACCACCACTGGCAGAACGGCCACCCCAACTGGTGGGAGTGGTATGAGTCCTTCCGCGCCGCAACCCCGCCCTTCATCGGCGACATGTCGATCGAAGAGGGGATGCAGCACATCATCGACACCTCCGACCGTGTTCTCGAAAACACCAAGGAGGAGTACGACGAGTGGAAGGCCTGGATCGACGCTCTGCCGCCTTCGTCCTAAGCATCAGACGCTCGTCCGATTTAGCGGACGAGAGACCGTCGGCCCGGCACACGCCGGGCCGACGGCTCGTTAACGGCTTGATTCACTGGCGACGCCGCCGGGTCAAGCCAGCCGCGGCGACAGACTCCGAGGTGTTTGTATGTCTCGCTGCGGCTTGACCTGCCGGTGCCCGGTGCCGGGGCACAGGTGATTGGGTCCTGGCCGCCTCCCAAAGGCCGGCACTGACTGCGCTCGGCACGATCTTCGAAATTGCGTCAATCTGAAACTGAGACTCCTCCTGACCAGAAGACATTGGCCAACGTCAGGCACGTCGGCGCCAAATCCTTGACCGCAAGTCTTCGCTGGTTAGTCTGCGTACGTGGGTGCGATTGAAGACGCAAGCGCCGTGTCGCGCGTCTTTACTGACTTTGTGGTGGGCTGGGCCAATGAGAGTTGCAGGCGGAGCGCGAACGGCGGGAGCAATTACCCGCCGACAGCTGCTTCGCATGGGCGCCGCCGTGCTGAGTATCCCCGGCACCGTTGCGCTGGCAGCTTGCGGTGACAAGCAAGTAGTCACCCGGGAAGTGCCGGTCGAGAGGGTCGTCGTCAAAGAGGTAGAGGTCGACAGGGTGGTGACACGGCGAGTCGAGAAGGTGGTGACTCACGAGGTCGAGAAAATCCTCAGGCACGAAGTCGCGGTGGAGAAGGTCGTCGAAAACGTCGTGACGAAGGAAGTCGAGACGACTGTTGAGGACGATGCGATGCCGCAACGCCCTCCTGCGGTGCTCCGACTAGCCAACGACCACACGTCTGGCGCTCGCGGCGCCACCATGATCTGGGCCCTGAAGACATTTCATCAACAGTTCCCCCACATCGCCATCAAGTTCGAGCCGCCGAATTACCTGTACGCGGAGACGTTCTCCACTCTCATCGAGGCAGGGGACCAGCCCGAACTGGCGCTGCTGGACGGCGGATTCCTGAACACGTGGGTTCATCGCGGCGGCTTTGCCCGCATTGACGGCGCACTGAACAAGCATCCCGACTGGGAACCCACCAAGTGGTACGCGCCGCCAGATGAAATGTCCGTTGGCCAGTTCGACGATGATCGCGCCGCCCGCCCGGCGCCGCACAGCAGGGGCTACGAGGGCGTCATGTTCGGGTTGCCTTACCAGGGCAACATCAATGGGGCCGTCTACAACTTTACGTTGCTAGAGGACAAAGGCGTTCCCATGCCAGTGGCCGGGAGCTTTCACCTGGAGCGCGAAGCGCAGGACATGTTCGCGCAGACCACCGATCCCGAAACCGGCACGTACGGTCTGCGGATGCATCCAAATGCCTGGCTCATCTGGGGGAGTTGGGCGCGCGCGATGCAGGACACCGGCAATCACATGTACCGCGCCCCAGACCAACTGCACTGGGACATCTTCAACGATGGGGGCGACCGCGGCTTTGAGTTGGCCGTGGACACGATTCGCAGTGGCGTAGCCATGCCTCTGGACCAGATAGCCTCGGTGGCCGGTGATGCCGGGAGCCCGTTTGCGGCTGGAAAGCAGGCGCGGCATTGGACGGCCGGGGGCCTTGGAAACTCTATCCGGCATATCGAGGACCAATTCGCGTGGGGCCTCGGTCCGGTTGAAGAAGGCGACCGCGGTCCGTTTCCTCACCACTTCACGAACCAGGGCCACTACTGCACCGCTGCGGCCGAGCGAAACGGTCTGGTGGAGGAGTGCACCGAGACCCTGCTGTTCTTTGCCGGTCCCAAGGTCCAGGGCCGCATCGCGATCGACCGCGGCTCGCTGCCTATGCTGAAGTCGGTGATCCATACCGACGCGTTCAAGGCCGGGCCGCCCGAAAACCACGGGTACTACAAGACCTGGATGGACAAGACGGACCACCACCACTGGCAGACCGGTCACCCCAACTGGTGGGAGTGGTACGAGTCCTTCCGTGCGGCTGCCCCTCTCTTCAGCGGCGAAATGTCGATCGAAGCCGGCATGAAGCGCATCATCGACACGTCCGACCGTGTCCTCGCCGACAGCAGGCGGGCGTACGACTCCTGGAAATCCTGGATCGAGGCCCTGCCGCCTCCGTCCTACCCGCTGGACGCTCGTCCGCCACGCGGCTGAAGACCCGTCGGCGCGGCGTACGCCGCGCCAACAGGTCGTCTTAGGCGTAGGGCCTGGTCCAGCGGTTCGGCTGGATGCGGCGAGGCTGTCCAGGGCTTTGCAAGCTAGTGGCAACCAAGCGGCTGGAGCTATCAGTCCGGTATGGATAGCTTGTGATAGTTCCCTGCGATGGCTGGCGCGAAGCGCGGACGGTCACGTAGACGTCTGAAATCCCTAGAGGTTCTCTGTGCGCGGTCAACCGATTCAGACCCGGCGGAATGCGCACAGTCCCGTGCGTCCTACGAGGTGCGACGAGCCCGTGGAGTTCGCGGGGAACTCCGAAATGTCGCTTTCTGTCAGAGGCAGCTAGACGTGCGGGACTTCATACCGGTCACCAGCCGCGAGCTTGATCACGCCCGGGACCCGGCCGACATCATGGCGCTGTACGCGCTGTACCAGACGCGCTGATGGGGGCGAGGATGTTGGGTCGATTGCGCGGGCGGCTCGGTCGTGCCCTGGTGGCAGTGCTGGTCGTGGTCGTGGCTGTAGCGCCAATCGGCATCTGGCGCGTGACGGATCGGATTTCGAGGTCCCCCCAGATCGTCGCCATTGTGGTGAAGGAAATGGACGTCTACAGCCACGGCCCAGTGACCCGTTTTCCCGTCCCTAGCCAATGCGGGCCACATCGGGACCCTTGGTGGCCAGGGTTTGACTATGACGTTGCAGCATGGAGCCCGGACGGCTCGGAGGTGTACTTCACGGATCAGGGGGATCTGCGGGGCATCACAGCGGACGGCTCTCGGCTCAGGCTGACGGCGAAGGACATACTGCGAACGTCCTTCGCCGTGGCCCCGGATGGGGTCCACCTTGTGTACGCGGGCTGCCGACCGGAGACGGTCACCGGACCTGATGGCGCACCGCGAGTCCTGACCGACCAAACAGGCCTCGAGCTGTTCCGAGTGAGGCGTGGCGGCGGAAGCGTCGAGCAGCTCACGGCGAACGTGGGCGCTGATTTCTATCCGGCCTGGTCGCCGGATGGGCAGCGCATTGCGTTCCTCGTCGACGCCGACACCAGAAGCCTTGGTATGGGGCTGAACACCATGGCGGCCGACGGCACGGACGTCCAGGGCCTGCTGGACGAAGAATTCGCAGTGCTGCCCGAGTCGCCGCAATGGTCACCGGACGGCCGCCACTTGGCCGTCGTCCGTTTTCTTGCCTATAGAACAGCAGGCACTGGATCTTTTAGGAAGTTCGACCAGATTGTCCGCGAGCTCTATATCCTCGGCGCTGACGGTGCCAAGCGGTGGCGCCTGGCGACCGATGTGGTGAGCGGGCCCTCCTGGTCGCCGGACGGCCAGCGGGTGGCCTACGCCCGAGCCAACGCCGACGGGGTGGGGCTGTACACCGTACGGATTGACGGCAAGGACGAGACGCTGGTCAGCGACATCCCGCGGTGGACGGCGCCTCAAGGATCCGCGGTCCCGGCGGAGGATGATCCGACTGAGGCCTGGATTGACACCGTGGTCTGGTCGCCGGACGGGACCCGAATTCTCGTCAAGTCCAGCTCCGATTACCCGGCGTTTGTCGTCAGCCTGGAGACCGGCCAAACAACAGGGATCGGGTTTGCCGATCCACTGTCGTCAGATGGACTGACGGAAGCCGTGCGGGCGGTCGCCTGGTCGCCGGACGGCGCGCGGATTGCCCTGCTCGCCCGCGGGAGATTTGTTGAGGGGCCCGGCGTCGTGGCGACGGTGGCGGCCGATGGCACGGAGTTGCGCGTGCTGGCCCAGCGGGAAAACCCGGTCTATTCGGACGCGGGGCTCTTGCCGCAGCGAGCGCGTTACGTGCCGGGCCCGGCGGACACGGTGGCCTGTCGGACCGGGGGTGCAGTGCCGGACCCGGACGTGAATAAAGGGTTGGTGGAGGAATGCGTGGACCTGATCCGCGTGCAGAAGAGCCTGGTCGGCGGCGAGGCGCTGAACTGGCGTCCGGATCGCCCGATGGCCGAGTGGGAGGGCGTGGTCCTGGGTGGGGAGCCACCCTACGTTGGCGTTCGCGAGTTGGACCTCGGCGGTCGGGGTCTGCGCGGGGCAGTGCACGAGGCGATTCCGTGGAGAACATCCCTGCGTGTGCTGGTACTGCGGGACAACAGTCTTGATGGCCGGATCCCAGACGAATTGTTGGGTCAGTGGGATCTCGAAATCCTTGACCTCAGCAACAACCAGTTGACCGGACCCATCCCGTCCACAATGAGCCAAATGGACCAGTTGCGAGTCGTGGACCTTTCGTCCAACCAGCTCAGCGGCGACATCCTGGACCGGCTGGTCGACTTGCCCAACCTGGAGGAGATCGCGCTGGCGGGCAATCAGTTCACCGGCTGCGTGCCGGCCGGGCTCCCGCTGCGTGATCGCGACGAGTTGGACCTTCCGACCTGCGAGCCGGTGACCGCGGGATCTGGGTAACCTCACACCAAGCAGGCCGCCTGAGCCTTTGGGGCTCGGCTGGAGGACCGCGGATTGCGGCCTTGAGGGAGCAGACCGGCATGAGTTTCAAAGTCGGGATCATCGGGCATACGGGGCATGGCAACTACGGGCACTATCTCGACATGGCCTTCGTTGGGGTGGAGGGCGCCGAGATCGCCGCGCTGGCCGATCCGGACGACGACGGGCGGGCCGAGGCGGCTGCAAAAACCGGTGCGCGCACGGCCTACGCGGACTACCGCGAGATGCTGGAGGTCGAGAAGCCCGACATTGCGGTGGTGGCCTCGCGGGAGGTCGGCGATCACCGCGACCTGGTCGTCGACGCCGCCCGGGCGGGCGCGAACGTCTACCTGGAGAAGCCGGTGGCCACCGCGCCCGAGGACGTGGACGCCATGCAGGCGGCCTGCGATGAGTCGTCCGTCATCTGCGTGGTCGCGCATCCCTGGCGTGGGCATCCGCCGATCCAGCATGTGGCGATTCCCCTGGTCAAGTCAGGTCGAATCGGCGAGCCGCGACTGGTGCGCGTGTTCGGCAAGGACGGCGAGCGCGGCGGCGACGAGATGTTCCTGGACCTGTATCCGCACTTCTTCGACTTTCTCTGGCAGCTCTTCGGCGCTCCGCTGTGGTGCAGCGCCCACCTGACCCAGGACGGCCGCACCTGCGAGCAGTCCGACCTCAGGCCCGGCTGGGAAGGCATGGGCCTGGTGGCCGGCAACGGTCTCAAGGCCTATTACTGCTTCGAGGGCGGCGTCGCGGCTGACTTCGAGTCCTACCAGGGCGACGGGGCCTCGGACCCGTACCGCGTCGACATCTACGGCACCGAGGGCACGATCTCCTTACCGGGGCCGATGGGACGCGGCCCGGACATATATCTGCATCCGAGGGCCAACCCGGAACTGATCGACGACGACGGCTGGGAGGTCGTCCCCGCCGAGCCGCCGCCGGACCGCCACAAGTGGCTGCGGTCGCACCGGCGCATGGCTCGCTCGATGATGGACATGCTGGAAGGCAAGCAGCCGGAGTGGGACCTGGTGCAGTTGCCCAACGCCAGGCTCTACCTGGAGATGGCCATGCTGGCCCACGCCTCGCACATGCAGGGCGCGCGGGTGGGCTTGCCGCTGCCCGACGGCAAGAATCCGTTCGATCACTGGACGGCGTGAGCAGCGAATCGGGGACGGCATCGCGCCTGCGTCTGCGATGATGCCGTTCGAACCGGTCGGCGGCCCGCGCGGCACCCGCCTGGCGCGCTGATCTCTCGCAGGGAGTTGAGAAATGTCAGCCAGCGATCTCCCGGCCTTTCGCATCGGGGTGGTTGGATGCGGCGGGATCAGTTCCCGCCACGGTCGCGCCGGCCTGGAGTCCGAGAAGCTCCAGCTCGTCGCCTGCTGCGACATCCGCGAGTCGGTGGCCCGCGAATGGGCCGAGACCTACGACTGCGAGGCCTGGTACACCGACTACGAACAGATGATCCGCGACCAGGACCTGGACGGCGTGGTGCTGGCCACCTGGCCCAACCAGCACCGGGAACAGGTGGAGCGTTGCCTCAACGCCGGCGCCCGCAACATCCTCAGTGAAAAGTCACTGACCGCAGACGGGCAGGAAGCGCTGGAACTGGCGCAACTGGTCGAGTCGGCCGGCGCCTACCTGATGGAAGGCTTCATGTACCGCCACCACCCGTTCGTGGCCGAGTTGGAGCGCCAGGTGGCCGCAGGAACTATCGGCCAGATCGATTCCGTCAGTTCCAAGTTCAGCACCTTGGATTACGAAGAGGAGAGCCCCGACGATCCGAACCGGAACTGGCGGCGCGACCCCGAGCGCCTGGGCGGCTCGCCCTGGGACATCACCTGCTACGCCATCAACGCGGTCAACCACTTTGCGTCGATGGGGGCGGGCGGACGCGGCACCGGCCAGGGGTCCAACCCCGATGGAACGCTGGGTTCCGACGCGAAAAGCCTTGTCGCCGCCCGGCCGACCCGCGTGTGGTCGGTCGGGAGCATGAGCGAGGTCTACGGCACCCTGAACCGCCAGTTCGGCCTGATCGAATACGACAGTGGCTGCGTGGGCTACGTGGAAGGCAGCCGCCAGGCGCATATCAGCGAAGAGCTGCACATTGCCGGCAGGGAAGGTCGCCTCTGCATCCGCCGAGCGTGGCGGCCCCACGCCGAACCGGTCATCGAGCACCAGTACGGCAACGGCGAGTGGCGGGAAATCCCGGTTTCGGGCGCCGAGATGTACCGGCTGCAGATGGAGAACTTCGCCGACGTGGCGCAAGGCGTCGCCGAGCCGGTGATGCCGCTGATCCAGACGGTGGTAAACATGTACACCATTGAGGCGACCGTCACCAGCCAGATTGAAGACCGCCTCGTGGACCTGGAACTCCCGGCCAGCCTCTTCGACGACGAGGCCTAGCCGATCCACCGAGCGAGGCTCGAATGGTCTCGGCGATTGGCCGCCGCTGGCGCCTGGGTGCCAATATGACGCGCCGATGAGCGCCCACGTCACAACCAAACGCGAAGCCGCCGACCTATTGAGCCGGCTGGTCGCCACGCCCAGCGTGACGCCCGACGTCGAGGGCGGCACGGGCGAAGCGGCAATGGGCGACATTGTCGAGGAGTTCGCCCGCTCCATCGGCGCGCAGATCACCCGCCAGGAAGTCTTCCCCGGCCGCGAGAACGTGATTTGCACCATCGCTCCCGACGCGCCCGGCCCGCACCTGATGCTGGAAGCGCACATGGACACCGTGGCGCTGGGTCCCATGACCAACGGTCACGAGCCGTACATGGACGACGAGGGCCGGCTGCACGGTCGCGGCTCCTGCGATACCAAGGGCTCGCTGGCGGCCATGCTGCTGGCGCTCAAGTGGGCCGCCCGCGTTTCCGATCCGGCCGGTCCGCTCACCGTCGCCGCGGCGGTGGACGAGGAAACCGGCAGCGCCGGAGCCAAGGCGCTGCCGCACTCGGGAGTCAAGGTGGATGGCGCCATCGTCGGCGAGCCGACGAGCTTGGAGGTGGTTCGTTCGCACCGCGGCGGCCGCTATTGGCCCCTGATCACCCACGGCACCGCGGTCCACAGTTCCACGCCAGAGCTTGGCGACAACGCCATCCTGCGCATGGCCGACGTGCTGCACGTGCTCCGCGAGGAATACGGCCGGCGCCTGGCCGGACGCACGCACCCGCTGGTCGGCAACTCGTCGTTCTCGGTCGGCATCATCAAGGCCGGAACCTCCTTCAACATGGTTCCCGATCGCTGCGAGGCCATCATCGAGCGGCGGCAGATTCCCGGTGAGTCCGTAGATGACGTGGAGGCGGAACTCGCGGAGGTCCTGGAGATCGCGCGCCGCCGCCATCCCGATTTGCGCGTGGAGGTGCAGGCGCCGTTCGTGTTCGGGGATGTGCTGGACACGCCGGCCGACGCCCCGATCGTGCAGGTGCTGCGCGACGCCGTCACCGACGTCTGCGGCGAGGCGAATGTGATCGGCGTGTCCTATGGATCCGACGCCGCCACGCTGGCCGCCGCCGGCATTCCCAGCGTGCTGTGCGGACCGGGCGACATCGCGTACGCGCACAGCGCCGACGAGTTTGTGCCGATGGCGGAAGTCGTGCAGGCGGCCGAGATCTACGCGCGCGCCTGGAAGCGCTTCGCCGCCGCCTGATGCCGCCCACGGCCGGCGGCGGGCGTCCGAACATCGTCCTGGTCATCACCGACCAGCAGCGCTACGACACGATCGCCGCCTTGGGACACCCGCACGTCGACACGCCGAACCTCGACCGGCTGGTTCGAGAGGGCGTCAGCTTCGACGAGTGCCATGTCACCGCGGCCTCCTGCGTCCCCGCCCGCGCCAGCCTCTTCAACGGGCTCTATCCGCATACGACCGGGGTGCTGCGCAACGGCTGCGAGTGGCGCCGGTCCTGGGTGGAGCAGCTGGCGGCTTCGGGCTACCACTGTGTCAATGTCGGCAAGATGCACACCGTCCCCTTCGAGACGCCGCTGGGCTTCCACGAGCGCTAAGTCGTCGAGAACAAGGACCGGTTCCTGGACGGCCGCTACTACTTCGACGAATGGGATAAGGCCCTGGCGGCGCGTGGGCTGGCCAAACAGCAGCGCGAGTTGTACCGGCAGCGACCCGACTACCGCGAAGCCATGGGCGCCTTCACCTGGGACCTGCCCGCCGACATGCAGAGCGACAACTTCGTGGGCGGCCTGGCGCGCTGGTGGCTGGACACCTACCCCACCACCCAGCCGCTCTTCCTTGAAGTCGGCTTCCCCGGCCCGCACCCGCCCTACGACCCCACGCCCGAGGCGCTGGCGCCCTACCTGGACCGCGATTTGCCCATTCAGCCCGTGTCACAGGCCGATCTGGACGGTCAGCCCGAAGCGATGCGCGTCATGCGCGAGCACAACACTGAAGTCGACCACGACTCCGTGATGCACATCGTCGATCCGCCACTGGAGTCGAGGCGCCGCCAGCGGGCGCATTACATGGCCAACGTAACCATGATCGACACGCAGATGGGCGAACTCATGGACGCCCTGGAGCGCAACGGCTACGCCGACGACTGCGTGGTGATCTTCACCTCCGACCACGGCGACTGCCTGGGCGACCACGGCCACATCCAGAAATGGACCATGTACGACGCGGTGACGCGCGTGCCCTGCATCGTCTGGTCGCCAAAGCGGTTTGCCGGCGGCCGGCGCATCGACGACCTGGTCCAGTGGTTCGACCTGGGCCCGACCATCCTGGAAATCGCCGGCTGCGAGCCGGACCCGAACATGGAGGCCCGTTCACTCCTCCCGGCCCTCGAAGGCGGCAACCCGCCGCACCGCGATTACGTCTTCACCGAACAGGGCCGCGACGACGGCAACGGCCTGCACGTGGACCTGGTAACGGCGGTGCGCAGCCGGACCTGGAAGCTGGTGCACTTCCTGGGCGAGGACGAGGGGCAGCTATTCGATCTGCGGAACGATCCGGACGAAGAGCTCAACCTCTGGAACGACCCAGTGGCCGCGCAGATCCGCAGCGAAATGCTGGATGTTCTGCGCGACTGGCGCCTGAGCAGCGGGGTCGCCACCGCCAATTGGGCGGCAGGTGCACGCTAGCCCTTAAACGCGTCGAGAGGGGCGCCGGGAGTTATCCCGGCGGCCCCTCTCGAACTCCTTACCTTTACCTTTTGCCTGCAACCGGCCAACCTGACGGCTGGCGAGAATCACCTTATAGCTTCGTCTTCCAAAACCTGCTGGCATTGTATCCCTTGGCTGCAGCCGGGACAACGCCGACCGAATCGACGCTATCCGCCCTCCAGAAAGCGTTCGCGCTCATCGACCGACTCGAGGAGTTCAGCGAACAGCGCGTGCCCCTGACGAGCAAGCCGGACGACCTGGCCAAACCGTTCAGGGATCGTCATCTCGGCCAATCGGGCCTTGATGTGGTCCACCAGTTCCTGGTCCTCTGGTCCCAGGAACTCGGAGAGGCGGTCAATGTTGTCGGCCAAGTAGTTGGCGGTCGTCAGCGTCTGGCCGTGGATACGGCGCAGGGCGTGGTGCTTGCGCGGGTCGACGCGCAACTGAACGGCCCCAAGCCGAAACACCATTCCGCCGTATCCGTCTTCGAGCATGTACGACTCGAATTCCGCGAGCACTTGCTGGAAATGTATGAGCGTCCGGCGAGAGTCAAACCATGCGGCCCGAAAGCGGTCGCGATGAGTTCGCTCCTGAAACTGGCGTGTTCTTCGGGTCTCAAGGAACGCGGCGCCGCCCGCCACCACGCCCATGATTCCTAGTGCGATCGCAAAGGGATCGGGGTCAATCAGCTCCTCGTCGTTGGCGAGGAGCGCTGTCGGTTCCTGACGCATGAAGTGGGCGGGTCCTGTGAAGTCGGATGCCAGGCACGCTACAACGCCCGTCCCCCGTTCGACGGTAGGAATGGCTACGAATAGGCTCAGGGAGCCCTGAAGAAGCAGATCATCAGATGCCCCAGCCCGACCTGCCCATCACTATCCGCGGCTACGAGCGCCGCGACAATGACCGCATTCGCGAGTTGACCCTGGAAGGCTTCGACGGCGTCAGCATCGACCAGAACGCCGACGGCCTGCTGGGGTTGGACACCGAGCCGCTCTGGGAGACGCGCAAGTGGGCGGGCGTGAAGGCCGAATTGGAGGCTTCGCCGTCCAACCACTTCGTAGCCGTGCTGGACGGCGAGGTCATCGGCTACATCACCACCAGTCCGCAGCCGGACGCCGGCATCGGCCAGATCCCCAACATGGCCGTGGACGCGAGATACCGGCGGCGCGGCGTGGCCTCTCGGCTGATCGAGCACGCGCTGGACTACTTGCGGTCTCGCGGCATGCGAGTGGCAAAAATCGAGACGCTGGTGCAGAACGTCCAGGGGCAGACGCTGTACCCGCGGTTCGGCTTCCAGGAAGTCGCCCGCCAGATCCACTACGTGCGCCGCCTTGACGACGACTGAGCGAAGACTCGGCGGCTAGCGCCAGTCGAACAGGCAGCCCACCAGCGACGGTTCGAAGTCGAATAGCAGGTCGTAGATCTCCTTGAAGTCGCCGCCCTTCACCCGGTGCGTGATCAGCGGGTCAAGGGTGATCCGGCCTGCCACGGCCAGCCGCAACGCGACCGCGATGTCGCGCCGCGGCGACCAGTGCACCGGCAGCGCGTTGAGAAACGGGTTGTCGCCCGCGTCGGGCTGACGGATGGAGTCGTGCGCGCCGATGATCGTCAGACCCTTCTTATGCACGTCGCGGTAGAAGTTCACCTGCTCCGTCGATCCACGGGTGCTGCCCAAAATGACCACCCGCGCCAGGTGGCCGGCCAGGATGAACGCGTCATTTATGGGCGCCGGGAAGCCGGTGGACTCGATCACCACCTGCGGGCCGCCGGTGTGGCCTTCGGCCAGGGCGGCGCGTGCGTCCTCTGAGGTTGGGTCCATGGACTCGAGCCACGGCACGGCTTCCGCCATTTCGCGCCGCGAGGGATCCAGGTCGGCCACCACCACGCGCCCCGCGCCGGCCACGTAGGCAAACTGCGCGGCCAGCTGCCCGATCAGCCCGCCGCCGATCACCAGCACGGTCTCGCCCATCTCGACCCGCGCCTTGCGCACCGCCTGCATGCTGATCCGCAGCATGGTGTGAAAGGCGGCCTCCTGGTCCGGCACGTCGTCGTCGACCAGGAACACGTCGCGCATGGGGGCCAGGTCGGCCGTGGCGTGCCGGCCGCGGGTCAGCACGCGGGTGCCCGGCGCCAGGTCCACGCCCGCGCCCGCGGCGACAATCTCGCCCACCGCGCTGTAACCCACGTTGCGTGGCCAGACCTGGGAGGGCGTGTTGGGCAGCGCCAGCAACGAGGCCCGCTCGGTGCCGGGCGACATGGCCGTGACGTGGTGACGGACCAGGACTTCGCCGGGGCCCGGATCGCCCAGCTCAATCGTCTCCATCTGAATCGTCTCGACCGAGTGACTGACCAGGACTTGCGCTTGCATGCGACCGGCCGCCTTGGGCTGCCATCCGAGCATTGGCAGCCTGCCACAGCCGCTCGGGGCGCGTACGATGCAGGCTCCCGGCGCGTTACCTGGAGCATTCATGCAGATCACCAAAGTCGAACCGCTGTTCCTGGACCAATACCTGCTGGTGCAGGTGCATACGGATAACGGGCTGGTGGGCCTGGGCGAGTCAGGCTCCTGGGGTTTCCTGGAAGCCTCGGCCGCCGCCATCGAAAAGATGGGCCGCTACCTCATTGGCGAGGACCCGCTGCGGATCGAGCACCACTGGCAGTACATGTACCGCTGGAGCCACTTCCGCGGCGCCGCGGTGATGGGCGCCCTCAGCGCCATCGACATCGCGCTCTGGGACATCGCCGGCAAGTACTTCGAAGTCCCCGTCTATCAGCTGCTCGGCGGCCACGTGCGCGACCGCTGCCGGGTCTACTACCACGTCCTCGGCGACACCCGCCAAGCCCTGGTGCAGGGCGTCGCCAACGCGCGAAGAGAGGGCTACACGGCCGTCGGTCACCTCTCGCCCTTCCTGGACGAAGAACGCGACGTCGTCTACTTCAAGACCCACGTCGACAAGATCGAGGACGCAACCGAAGCCGTGCGGCTCTACCGCGAGGCCGCCGGCAACGAGGTGGACCTCTGCGTCGAAATCCACCGCCGCATGACCCCCACCGAGGCCGTCCAGCTTGGCCGCGCCATCGAGAAGTACACCCCCTACTTCTTTGAGGACCCGGTCACGCCCGACAACCTGGACGAGATGGCCTACGTGGCCTCCAAGATCAACATCCCCATCGCCACCGGCGAGCGTTTCAGCTCCATCTGGGAGTTCGACATGTGCCTGCGCCGCGACGCGGTGCAGTACGTGCGGCCCGACGTGTGCATGGTGGGCGGAATCACCGGCAGCAAGAAAGTCGCTGCCCTGGCCGAGGCGCGTCACGTGGGCGTGGTGCCGCACAACCCGCTCAGCCCCGTCAGCACCGCCGCCTGCCTGCAGGTGGCCGCCGCGGTTCCCAACTTCGCGCTGCAGGAGCTACCGCTCGGCGAGACCGTGCCGCCCAAGAGCGCCATGGTGGACGGCATCCACCCGCACGATGGCGAGGGCTACATTCGGCTCACCGACCGCCCCGGCATCGGCGTCACCCTCAAACCCGACGCCGCGGAGAACGCCCCCTACAAGGCCCGCGAAATCCACACGCGCCTGGGCGCCGACGGGGCGGTGGTGGATCAGTAGGTTGGCTTCGGCTTAGCCCGCCTGCTCGTCCAACTCCGCCACCCGCTCCAGGGCTTCGGCCCAGATGTCGGCCGGGATGGCTGAGGTGGCTTCGAGGACGTTGGTTTCCATTTCGTAGGCCGAGGCCGCGCCGGTCAACACCACGTCGATGTCCCCGTTGGCCAGCACGAAGCGCATGTTCAGGTGGCGCAGGTCCACCTGGCGCTCGCGGCACCAGGCGTACCAGTCGCGGGCGGCCTGGATGTCCTCAGGTGGGTACAGGTCGGTGAGGCTTGGCCGGACCTTCAGGGCGATCATCGGGTCGCCGTGCGCCAGCAGGCCCTGCAGCTGCGGCGAGCCCAGGATCACGCCCACGCCGTTGGACTTTGCGTGGCGAATCAGCGGCGCGGCCGTCTGGCGCACCAGGCTGTAGTCGGCGTAGGTCAGGATCGCGTCCACCCGCCCGGCGTCGATTGCCTGGCGGTGAAAGTCCAGGTCGCGCACGCCCAGGCCGATGGCTTCCAGGCGTCCCTCGTCACGCAGGGCCTCCAGCGTGTCGAAGCCGTCGCCGGCGGCCATCACCGGGTCCATCGTGGGCGGGTCGTGGATCAGCACCAGGTCGAGCTTCTCGCGACCCAGCAGCCGCGAACTGTCGTCCAGCGACCAGCGCAGGTCCTCGGCCGTGTAGCTGAACTGCCGGCTGGGATGGGAGCCGACCTTGGTGGAGATCAGCAGCTCCGGCAGGTCCATGCCCTCCATCGCCTTGCCCAGGTTTTCCTGGCTGTTGCCGTAGAGCGGCGAGGTATCCAGGCAGCGCACCCCCAGGTCGTACATGCGCTGCAGCGTGGCGCGCACCTCGGGAATGGTTATGGCGTGCACCATCCCGCCCATGTGCGCGGCGCCCAGTGCCAGGCGGGTCGGGTACAGGTTGGTTTGACCCAGGCGGCGTCGTTCCAGTGCACTCATCTGCCTACACCCAGCCGTGCTGGATCTGGACCGGCTCGCCCGCGGCTTGCGAATTCCAACTCTCGCCCGAGTCCAGCAGGACTTCGCTGCGGCTGAGTTCCGAGGTCTCGGCGGCCAGCAGGATCTCCATGATGTGACGGCCGTATTCGCCGGGCACCGGGCTTTCGATGCCCTGCTCGATGGCCTCGGCAAAGCGTCCCCACTCCAGCCGCATGTTCTGCGGCCAGTAGTCGTACTCCACCTCGTCCCAGGAGTTGTTCTTGCCGATCCAGAGGCCGCGGCCGGAGGCGCTGTGCGCAAACTTCAGGCTGCCGTTGGCGCAGATGACGTGCGTGTCGTGGATCGGTCCGCCGTCGGCGAAGCCCACCGACACGGCCACCCCGGCCAGCCCGTTCTTGTAGCGGATAAAGGCCGTGGCCGAATCGTCGCCGGCCTGGTAGTGCGCCCGCGTGCCGATCGAGGCCGACACCGAGGCCGCCTGCGAGCCCATGAACCAGGTCACCCGGTCCACCACGTGTACGCCGTTGCTCAGCCACATGCCTCCGCCGTGGTAGCGGCTGCGGTATTGCGGCCGTCGGTTGGCGTGGTTCCAGTTCTTGGACATGTAGCTCACGATGGTGATCAGCGGCCCCAGTTCGCCTGAGTCCAGGATCTCCTTCGCCTTGATGTTCACCGGCAGGAAGTGGTTGGTCAGGCCCACCATCAGCTTTACGCCGTTGGCATGGGCGGCCGCGATCATCTCGTCGCACTGCTCCAGCGTCAGCGCCATCGGCTTCTCCACCAGCACGTGCTTGCCGGCGTTCAGCGCATCCACGCTCAGCCGGTGGTGCAGGTGATGACCCAGCACCACGCCCACGGCGTCGATGTCAGGGTCTTCCAGCAGTTCCGTGTGCGACGCGTAGCCCTTGGGGACGTCGTAGGCGTCCATGTACTCGGCGCGCGTCGACTCGATCAGGTCGGCGCAGGCCACGATCTCCACGTCGTCCAACTCGGCGATGCCCTGGGCGTGGGAACGGGCGATGCCGCCCAGGCCGATCATTCCAACTCGCAACATCCTGGCGGGTACCTCGGCGAGCAGCCATGCGGACCGTGCCAGCCACGCGCATGGGCGTCAATTCCCGCGACTGGAGATTCCCCTAGCGCTCCGGCTAGCAGCCCCAAAAGAGGGGGAAATCGGACCCTCCACGAAGGCAGCTATGATTTGAATGCGCGTCAAGCGGCCCAGCCGTGCCAAGGGTGGGACGCGCTTGGTACCGATGTGGCAGCGACCCGGAGTGCGGGTCCAGCCGCTGAGATGCCGGGTGATCGCCCGGCACACGAAGGAACTACGGTCATGACGGCCGACGCGCGCCGCGATACACGCGACTCTTTGAGCGCCGAGATGAATCTGATGAGGGTTGACGTGCGGGCCGAGACAAACCGGCTGCGCGAGACGTTCCGAACCCACGGCGTGACCAAGGCGGATCTCCACGCCATGGAAACACGCCTAGTCAAGTGGATTCTTGGGCTCATGCTCAGCTCGATGAGCGCTGCGGTCATCATTTCCGTCGCCCTCGGCCGTCTGTCGACCTGACAGTTGCCCAAGGTCGCATCGCCGCTGATTCGGGGTACTATTGGCGACTGGCCGGTGGACTCAATTCGTGATCTCCAGGCGACGCGTCCTTCGTCTTGCGCCTTTCGTGCTGGGCGCCCTCGCAACGGGAACCGTCGTCGCGTGCGCCGGCTCGGATGCCGACGCGCCCGGGGGGTACAGTTTCCCCAGGGTCGGGGACGGTCACCAGTACTACATCTCCGAGGAAGAGCGCGCCAAACTGCAAGAGCAGGCCGCCGCTGGTTACACTCCCACCCCCACGGCCGGTAGCTAACGAGTCAAAGCCAGTCCAATGACGTCACGTCGGAACATCCTCAGGTTCGCGCCCGTTGCCCTGCTCGGGCTGACGGCCCTGGGCGCCTGCGGCAGCGAGGTCGACGCCCCCGGCGGCTACGCCTTTCCCAAGCAGCGCCCCAGCAGCGACGACTACATGAGCCCCGAAGACCGCGAAAAGCTGCGCCAGCAAGCCCTCGCCGACAAGGCCGAACGCGAAAGCCAGCAGGCAACCCCCGCCGGCGGAGGCAGCTAGGCTCGTAAGCTTGCCGACGCCGCTCGCCGTGGCGGCGGTTCTGTTCTGAGGTCTGAAAATGGGTGTCCTGGATCAATTCAGCCTGGCCGGCAGAACCGCCCTGGTTACCGGGGGAGGAACCGGTATCGGCAAGGCGCTGGCGATTGGGTTTGCGGAAGCTGGGGCTGACGTGGCTGTATGTGGGCGCACGCAGGAAACGCTGGACAGCACCGCTGCCGCGATTGAAGCCACGGGGCGACGCGCCCTGGCGCTGACGGCTGACGTGACGAAGGCGGATGAGGTCGACTCCCTGGTCGACCAAATCGTGGACGCCTGGGGCCGGCTGGACATTGCCTGCAACAACGCCGGCGTCAACAACTGGGTGGACGCGGCCGGAATGTCGGAAGAGGACTGGGACTGGATCTACGACACCAACGTCAAGGGCGCGTTTCTTTGCTCGCAGGCCGAGGCCCGCGTGATGATTGGCGCGGGACGCGGCTCGATCATCAACTTGGCGTCGATTTCGGCTCGGATCACCAACCGGCCGCAGCCGCAGTCGCACTACAACTCGTCCAAGGCGGCGTTGGTTCAGCTTTCCAAGTCGATGGCCGCCGAGTGGGCGCCGCACGGGGTGCGGGTCAACTCGCTGAGTCCCGGCTACACCCGCACCGAGATGGCCGACGCCCCCCGCACCCGCGAGGCCCAGCCGATCTGGAATCGCGATACGCCGCTGGGCCGCATGGCCGAGGTGGAGGAACTCCAGGGTGCCGCCGTCTTCCTGGCTTCCGACGCCGCCTCCTACGTCACCGGCCACGACCTGATCGTGGATGGCGGGTTCACCGTCTGGTAGATCCGCGATTGCGGGGTCAGGCCCGGCGCAGCGCCTGATCCTTCCGGTACGTCGCAACCCGCCACAGCCACTCCGCCGGGCCGAAGCGGAACCGCTGCATCCAAGCCTGCGACCACCATAGCTGCAACGTCCAGACGGCCAGGACGAAGAGCAGGAGGCCGGCCCGATTCACGGAGAGATCGCTCAGCAGTAGCGTGAGAATCAGCACGCCCAGGATTGTCTGCGCCAGGTAGTTGGTCAGGGCCATGCGGCCGACGGCGCGGAAGCGCTGTTTCAGGGCGCTGTCCAAGCCTCGGTTCCAGAGAACGATGAGGCTCATATAGCCCAGCGAGGCGGGAATCGTGCCGAGGGTATTGGGAACCTGTCCGATGAACGCCACGTCCCTGGAATAGTCGCCCAAAGCGGTGATCAGGACGCCGATGGCAGCGAGCGGCAGGCCGATGGCAAGGCCAGCGCTGGCCGTCAGACGGTAGGTCCTGGCCGACAAGGCCCCTTGCATGAAGCCAAGGCGATAGAGCCCGGCGCCCATCAGGATCATGCCCAGGCCGCGCAGGAAGTAGCCGAGGAGTGTGAGTCCCAGCACGGCGCCGTTGAGTCCGGCGAAATCGACCTCGTCGCCCCTGGATGGAGCCCAAAGACCGCTGAGCGCGACATCGGTTGCGTTGGCGATGGCTTGATTCACGAGCAGCACGGGAACGGAAAGCAGGAAGACACCCGCGCCGACGCCGATCAGCCCAAGACCCGGAAGTTTCCGCAGGGCGATGAGGAATAGGGCCGATACGGCATAGACGATCAACACGTCGCCTTCCCACAGCAGGCTGTGCAGGATGCCGATGCCCAGCAGCAGGGCATTCCGCCAGAGATTCAGCTGGATGGGACGACCGCCTTTGGCCTCGGCGCGTTCGATGAACAGCAGGATCCCGGCGCCGAAGAGCAGCGAGAAAATCCCCATGAACTTCTGGTCGACGAAAATCTCGCCGGCGATGCCCACGACCCAGTCCAACCACGACTCCGAGCCGCCCGCGCTCAGGTTCAGGTACGGCACGCGTCCGAACCCGAAGTGGACCACGTTCATCAGCAGAATCCCCAGCACCGCCACCCCGCGAACCAGGTCGAGACTGGTGATGCGGGCGGATTCGGCGACTGGTGCGGCTTTGGTTTGCTGAGGTGTTTCAGGCATTGGTCAGGCTCTGCGCTTGAGCGGGTTGGCTGCGGCGGTCATGGCCGTGGCGTCGGTGGTTTGGCGATCCGGGCGCGCAGCGGGGGATGAAGGGGGAACTGTCTCTCGCCAGCCCGACCCCAGAGGGGTCGGGCTGGCGAGAGACAGTTTTGGCCGGTTTTTTGGGGCAGATTCGGGAGTTTCGCGGACGACAGACCGGGGATGCGCGTCCGGTGTAGCGGCGGGGTAGAAGGGGGCCGAGGGGGTTGATGGGAGGGTAGGACGGGGAGCGGGAGAGGGGGTGGGCGAGCGCGGGCGTGGAGATGGATGGGCGAGGCCGCTGTGGGGTGGGGGCGTGGGAAGGATGAGGCGAGTCAGCAGGGAGAGAAGGAGGTATGGCAGGCGGACGAGGGCCATGTGAACGGGAAGCTCCGAGGGGTGGGCGATGGGTACGGCCGCTGATTGTACACCGTGTGATTACGAACGGCAAGGCGGGGGGCGACGGGGTTGTGGGTTGCGGTGTTCGGGATGGTGGTTGGGGGCTGGGGCGGTTTGGATTGCGGGGGCGTCCGTTGGCCTGGCAGGTGTTCACCGTGTTTTCGGCCAGGTGTCCAGTTTTTGCCCGGATGTGTCCCGTTTTCGGGGCAGATCACCCCAAATGTGTCCACCTGGCACGCGAATGTGTCCACCCGGACTGGACAAGGGGAAGGGGAGAGGGGAGAGGGGAGAGGGGAGGGCGGAAGGGGAGAGGGGAGAGGGAAGAGTAGTGAGATAAGTCGGGGACGAGAGGGGAAAGAGCGCCGGCAGCTCCGGAGGGCCGGGGTTATTGGCGGCCGCCGAGGGGGACGTCGCGGCCTTCGTCGAGGTCCAGGCGGTCGAACTGGCGGGTGACGTCGGTGCGGTGCGACTGGCCGATGTCGGCCATGAACTGCCAGAAGCGTTCGCGGGCCGCATCGTCGTCGGGCGTTCTGACCATCATCTCGCGGTTGAAGGCCATGATCTCGGTGGCCGACCGCGGCCGCATTCGCGCCTTGACCCAGGCCCAGACCTCCTCGTCACTCTCGCGCGCGGCCACCGCATCCACGAAGTCCTGCGGCTCGATCCCCAGGAACTCCAGCAGCATCCCGGAAAAGAACGTGCGCGAAATGTAGTCCCCCAACTGACCGGCGATCTCGGCGCGCACCTTGTCGATCGCCCGCGGCAAAAACACGATCCCGTGCATCGACTCATACGGACTCCGCGGCACCCCATTCACCAGATCCATTGCGTAGCTCCCTCCAAAGTCGTCCACTGCATCATGCGCGCTGGGCAGAGCCCAGGGACGGCGGCCACCTCTCGACAGGGTAGCGAGGGGTGAGGCTGCATGGGGCCGCAGCCACCGAGCCCGACACCGGCCGGCCCGCGCTCAAGGTTACGAAGGCGTCGAACGCTCGCCGCTCGACGTGTTCGTCAAGCGCAGCTGGGGCGGCTGGATCCACGGCGGACCCGACTCCGAAACCAGCGGCCCCAAAGAACCTCCAAATCGTCGGCGCCCTCCAGGCCCTCCTCCGATCCACCCTCTCCGGTAGAACCGAACCCGTAGACCTCTAGCCGCAATGGCATCGGACACCATAACTGAAGTTACAATTACCCAAGTACATCGCGCAGATCCGACCGTGCAAGCGATCAGCTTTTCAAAGCGGCCCAACCTCGGTCCAACGCCTCCCTAGCTTCCCCACGCGGCGCGCTCACTCCCCGGAGCCAAAAACGCGTCAAAGTCATCTTCGCTGCCGATAATCTATCGCCTACCTGTCCAGATACAGCACATCACATCTCACTTCCAATCGTTTACGCTCGCCTGCGCTAGGCATGAAGTCATCCGCAATCGCGCTCGGAACCGGCACGAAAGTTCGCTCATTCGCGAGAATAGTAGATGTCACGTATTGACCTCCACCCGATTCTGCACTAACGAGCCCGGGACACAGGATATCGTAGTATAGGCCAAAGTGCCCCGAGTGGTGCTGAAAAATGAACATGACCTTACGACCGCCCCAGACAATCTCAGTTGTATGCGGCTGCAAGAAAAAATCACCCTTTTCCCGCTGCACGCGTTCGCTTAACGAAAGAAAACAACAATATCCATTTACCGGCGACTCGCTCGTCAATATCAGTGCGTCTGTTCTCTGCTCCCGACGGTCGATCCCCGGCCTAGCCTCAAACGTATCACCAAGTTCAGTATCCTCGTCTCCGGATTCAAAGTCCCTTACCACCGACGAAACTGGCGCAGCACCAGAACTGCTAACCTCAACAACCGACCGTCCGGAATCTACTAGCCTCTTTGTTGCTTCCACCACGGTCAGAGTTCCAGCGGCTAGTTCCTTGAAAATCTCATCGACATTCGCCTTGTCATCAAGCTCGTATTCGAACCACTCTCGATTTGCTCGAAGGTGTCGCAGGAATGCTTCCGAACCCTCGCGCGTACTACTAGGAACAAGTTTTGCTATTCGAGGAAAGACGGCCGATCGAACAAAGTCCTTCACGAAGGGTCCAAATGCGTCAAAGTCACTACGATAGAGTGCCAAAAGTGGAGCGACACTGCTTGACTCAGGGTTAACGTATATTGTGGCCGGATTGCCTGAATCAGTGACGAGGATCGAGAGACCGCCAGAAATGGCCCCGAAGCGCACTTCGGCTGCCAGAAAGTAGTCTTCTTCGAGAATTCTAGCAAGACGTGTTGCAAGTGCTGAGTGATCGAAGCTCTGTTGAGCGATTGGGATTTCTCGCGTGACCCTAGGACTAATGTCAACCTCTCTGATTCCTTTACTTCGAAGGTAGCCAAGCTCGCAATTTCTACGTGGAGATCTTCTCGAAAGCACAATCAATGTCTCATCCTCGCTCGCGTATGTCTGCACTACCGATTCACTTCGGCCACTGTAGTAGCGAATGCCACGACGTTTGACTACATCCTCAAGTCGCTCGAACTGGCCAGTCGGACGAAGATGCACCTCTAACGGACCACAGCGTGAGAATCCCTTAGTGTCGACAATCCACTGAAGAAACCCATCGTTGGAGAACGACTCCGAGTGGCTCGCAGCTATCGACGAAACTTGGTCGTCAAGAGCCGAGATGATGTGCTGCAAGAGTTGGTTGGAACGGGCGTCCAGTGCTTCACGTCCAGCAGTTGGTCTTAGAAATGGCAGATCCGCCACACCGCCCCATCGGTAACCTGAATGTGTGGCGACTCTAGATAGACCAAACCCTGACCGAAGTGTACGGATCGCACCGCGGCCCTGCAAAAGAACTACTGAACCGGACTGTCCCGGACTTGCAGGAGACGTAATGTTCTGAATTACGACTCGGAGCTCGCCAGTCGCCATCCCAAGTACCTCCAAATCGCCCATGACGACACCAGCGAGATCTAATCCCTTTCGTTTCTCCGCCCACGCATGCTTCTCAGACGGAAGCACCGACCTGTGAATTGACCCACTCAAGCTCTCTTCGTTGAAATAAACAGGCACATCGACGAACTCAACAAATTCGTGGAGATAAGCGCGAGCTTCCGAAACCGACACTCTGCTCTCCGAGGCAAGACGTGCTCGAATGGTTGTACCAGGCCTTCCTTTGCTCTCTATCGACGCAACCGAGATCACGTTGCTATCTGTTGACAGGTCGGACTTCTCTACCGACGACAGGGTCCGCTCACCTGTCCGTGCTGACTCGCTAACCACTTCAAGCGCGTCGGCAACGCCAAAATTCGCCATTGCGCCAATACCGAAGGTGCCCACAACACCCGCTGCACGTGCCTCATCCGTGTTCTTCCCACTCCTGCCCGCATACCAGTAGTTCGTCTCAATTTCCTGAGCGGTCATCCCAATGCCGTTATCAACCACTACTACGCTCTCACTATCAACGGTCACGAGAATGGCTGGTTCGAAGCTATCTCCCTTCGACATCCTCATGCGAATTGCATCAAACGCGTTTTGTGTATTTTCTCTCAACAAAGCGAGCGGCGACTGATAGATCTGATCGGCAAGTAACTCGAGAATACGGGAAATCTCCACCTTGAAGGGAATCTTTCTTTCTGCACTGTTCATGGCGACATTCTGCCAATCAATATTCTGGCTCTCAGTTGATCGATTAGCGACGCGTCGATCCAATCACCCGCCAGGCCCAGCTTCGCTTCGGCAACGTCGAACTCACCCAATTTCAGCAGTAACGAGATCAGCATGACCGCCTCCTCTGAGTTCTGTGGAGGATCCAATAGCTCAATCAGCTCTTCCGCCCTTCCAAGTCCATCAAGCGATCGCATCATTATCTGACGCTTCTGCTGTGAATGGGACACACCGAATTCGTCGCAAAGTCCCAACGCACTCTCGAAGTCTCCTCTCGCCACTGCGGACATCGCATCGTCGACGGTTCGCGTCACCGTGCTAAGTGATCGCCGAGCCGTCGGCCGTTTGAAGCTAAGTTCGCTGTAGCTCTTTCCCCCAAAGTCATTCCTAAAGGAGGCCATAAATACTCCAGCCTCCGACATCTCTCGCACGTGCACCGTAACTCTGTCTTGATCAGAATCAATACATATTAGATTGAATTGTCGCCTCTCACCCGTAGGCAGCCCGCGATCACCCACAGCAATCGACCCAGCACCGACGACCACCATTGACGTCAAGTTCGGTAGTCGCAGTTCGAAGGGCACGGCTCCTGGGAAATGCTGGTGACCATGTAATCCGACATTGAATCCGAAGTCAATGAGACGGTGAGTAACACGCACATCCATGTAGTCACTTGCCCTGGGTCCCCCAACGAGACTATGGTGCCAGACGGCGATGCCCAATGGCGCATCTGACTCTTCGAGCAGTCTCCGGGATACATTGATCGCTTCAGACCTAATCTCTCCAACATGGCAGAAACAGTCATTTCCGTTCCACGATGCGAATCCCGCTATGGCACAGCCAAGGCTTGGGTGATGAAGAAACACAAGATCTTCGCAGCCGTGGGATAGTGGATTTGGATCTAGGTCTCTATAGAACTCGGATTGAAAGTCCCTAAAGTGTCTAAGTCGCGACTCATAGGTTCTGCCGTCTACAATCTCGTAGGCTTGGCGATTGCTCCAGTTCCATCGCAATCCTGAGTCTGAATTGAACTCTTTGTAGCCTATTCCAGCTGGGCACTCTTCTAGCGGCGACATGGCTTCGTGAGCTCGGTGCCAACTGACGTCATGATTCCCTGGGACGACCATTACCCGAGATAGATCAGATCCAACGAACTCCTCTGCTAGACTTCGAAGGAGACGGTCAGCCTCGAGATACTGAGACGCAATTTCCGCGTCTGGATCACTCTCCTTTCTGTCCGGTCCCTGGATTAGATCGCCGCTCACTACAATAAATTCTGGTTGCGGGATGTTCTCCTGTTCCCATCGTCGCGAGTCGCTGCAAATGGCTGCAATCAGATCGTCGTTGTCAAGACGAGGCGCGGCTGTTCGATGTAAGTCGGAGATATGGAGCAGCGTGGGCACTACTATGGCCTTAGTGACCGCAAAATGTCATGTCAGAAGTGGCTCCAAAACAGGAGCCCAAGATGTTTCACTGGAATTCGACGCTTGCTGTTCTTGCCCGCCTACAGCCCAGGAAAAAAGGGCATCTCGCTACCTGAGTAGCGCCAAAGTGTAGCATGGCGTCCGCGATTCGACATTTCCCGAACGAACTGGGCTCTCTCGCTAACCCTGCCAGAACTCGGAGGTTCGGTCGCCCAATTGGGCTGCTACGCGCAGAAGTCGCCTGGTGCGTATTCAAAGACCAGCCAAGGCGATCAACGCCACAATGTGGAAACGCGAGTTCTCTTGGCCGCCTGATTGTTTCTCAGTCGAAGCGTCTGCAGGAATCTCGATCACACGCCGCACCAAGCGATTCCTGCGACATGAGCAGGATTTAGGGTCCGGACGGAACACCCTATCGAGTAGTGTGGTGGATTAAGCATCTGGTTCGGTTTCGTCTCCGCCGCCCACTCCACGTCGATCGGCGCGTCGAAGTCATCGTGGGTCTTGATGATGTCACGATCCCGACCGGACCACGAACCCAGAGAGGGCCGAAACGGCAACAGCTGCGCCACCGACTTCCCCCGATTTGTAATCACAATCTCCCGACCCGTCGCCGTCAGCGTCCGAGCCAACCCGTGCAAACACCTTGACACCACAAGAAAATGATGCTTTGATGCCTGCATGCGAACCACCCTCACCCTGGACGACGATCTCGCCGACGCCCTCAAGCAGCGGGCGAAGCTGCTCGACGTCCCATTCAAGCAAGTCGTCAACGAAGCCCTGCGCCGCGGCCTCGCACCAGATTCCCCAGAAGACCGGCCAGTGTTTCGCGTTCGAACATTCCGCAGCGGATTTCGGTCGGGAGTCGACCCCATGAAGCTGAACCAACTCAACGATCAGCTCGAAGTCGAGGACTTCCTCGAAGAGCAGCGGAAGTTAATCGAAGAGCACCGGGAGTGATCGTTCCGGACGTCAATCTGCTGCTTTATGCCCATGACGAAGCGGCGCCCTTGCATCCCTCGGCCCTGCGTTGGTGGGGGCGTCTGCTGAACGGCACGGAACGCGTCGGCATTCCCTGGGTTGTTGCTATCGGCTTTGTGCGCCTGGCCACGCACCCGTCCGCGCTCGCGCATCCACGGTCTCCGGAAGAGGCGGTTGACTACTTGGACGAGTGGTTTCGCTTACCCCATGTCACCCCCTTGAATCCTGGCCGGCAACACCTCACCCTCGTACGCCGCGCCCTCGACGCCGCCGGCGTTGGCGGCAACCTCGCCACCGACGCTCACATCGCCGCCCTGGCCATCGAATACCAGGCCGAAGTCCACTCCAACGACAGCGACTTCAGCCGCTTCCCCGGCCTCCGCTGGCGCAATCCCCTCTAGTTCCACTCCTAGGCGGCGGGCTACGCGCCCTCGCGCTCGCCGACTCCGCGCATCCAGCAGGATCAGGAATGACGCATCTATCCCGGATTCGCCGCCGGCTCTCGCCGAGGCGGGCCCGTAGGATTCGGGGATGAGCTATTTCGAGTTGCCGGAGCCTCGGCGGGGGCGGTGTCCGTTTTGCGACAACGTGGCCGGTCGTGAGACGGAAGGGGGCGTTGGTTGCGCGGTGGTGCTGGAAACTGATTTGACGCTGACCTTTGTGGAGCCAAGACGTAAGCACCCGGGGCGGCTGCTGGTTATCAGCAAGCGGCACGCGCCGACGCTGCTTGACCTTACGGACGAGGAAGCAGCGGCGATCATGCGGGACACGCGGCGCGCGGCGCTGGCCGTGACCAGGGCCTTCGAGCCGGACGGCCTGACCATCTACCAGAACAACGGCGTCGGGGCCGGTCACGAGATTCCCCACGTCCACATGCACGTCGTCCCTCGCTATCACGACGATGCTGGCGCGAATCCGCGGAAGGGTTCCGTGATCCCCTACGAGGAGCGCGCCGAGGTCGCGGCCCGCATCAAGCTGTTTATCGAGTAGGCAGGGCCGCTGGCTGGCACCATGACGCGTGTTGTCCGCTCTCGTGCCAGGCGCTGCCATGAAGATTGCCGACATCCAGTTCTATTCCTTCAACCCGGGCCGTCGGAACCTGGAGGTGGTGCGGGTCGAATCGGACAACGGGTACTACGGCTGGGGCGAGGTGGGCCTGACCTCGCGGAACCTGGCGGTGGGCGGGGCCATTGCGCACTTTCGGGATTTCCTGATCGGCCAGGATCCGCGCCGCATCGGGCGTATCTGGCAGGAGACGTACCGCAGCCAGTACTTCGAAGGCGGACGGGTGCTGACCTCGGCCATGGCGGCCATCGACATCGCGCTGCACGACCTGGTGGCCAAGAGCCTGGGGGTGCCCGTCTACCAACTGCTGGGCGGCAAGCAGCGGGACTTCGTGCCCTGCTTCGTCACCACGAACGCCCGCAACCAGGACGACCTGGTCGAGGAGGTGAAGGGCCTGGTGGCAGACGGCTGGGAGTGCATCCGCACGCTGGTCTGGGGCCTGTGGGAGACCGAGGGGCAGGTCTTTTCGCCGCGCGAGTCGGTGGCCATTACCGCCGAGTGGCACACGGCGGTGCGCGAGGCGGTGGGGCCAGGTCCCGTGATCGGGCCGGACTACCACCACCGGCTGAGCGTGGCGGAAGCGGCCTCGTATTGCCAGCGCATGCCGCCGGGGACCATCGATTTCCTGGAAGAGCCGATCCGCGACGAGACGCCGGCGGCTTACGCCACCCTGCGCTCCATGACCGACGTGCCCTTCGCGATCGGCGAGGAGTTTTCCAGCAAGTGGCAATTCGCGCCGTACATCGAGCAGGGCCTGACCAACTTCGCCCGCCTGGACGTTTGCAACGTAGGCGGATTTACGGAGGCCATGAAGGTGGCGGGCTGGTGCGAGACGCACTACATCGACCTGATGCCGCACAACCCGCTGGGCCCGGTCTGCACGGCGGCCAGCGTGCACCTGGGCGCGGCGGTGCCGAACTGGGCCTGGCTGGAGGACCGGACCGTTGACCTGGGCCGGCTCTATTCCGACGAGATCTTCCCCGTGCAACCCAAGCTGGACGGCACCTGGTACCCGGTGCCGGACGGCCCGGGCCTGGGCGTGGAGATCGACCTGGACGTGATCAAGGAGATTCCCTCCCGCCAGACCGAAACCCCGCATACGGTCCGACCGGACGGGTCGGTGACGAACTTCTGAGGTAGCGCGCTACCGTGTGCTGGACATCCCGCAGTTCCAGGTATCTCGGAGGCCTACATACGTGAAAGTGACTTATGACCCACGGACGGACACCGTGGTCATCAGCCTGCGCGAGTCCGCCATCGAGGAAAGCGACGAGGTTCGACCGGGGGTGATTGTGGACTTTGATTCGGCCGGTGAGGTGGTGCGCTTTGAGGTGCTTGAGGCGTCGCGCGTCGTTGAGAATCCGCGCGAGATGCGGTTCGTGATTGCCGAGTAGCCACTGGGGCTCCAAGTCGCGGCGTTGGCTGGCACCATGAGGCGTGCCGTTCGCTCCCGAGGCAGGCGCCGTTATGAAAATCGCCGACATCCAGTTTCATGCCTTCAACCCGGGCTTCCGCAACGTGCAGACCGTGCGGATCGAGTCCGACAACGGCTTCTACGGCTGGGGCGAGGCCGGCCTGAGCACCCGCGACCTGGCGGTGGGCGGGGCGGTGTCGCACTTTCGGGATTTCCTGATCGGCCAGGACCCGCGGCGGATCGGGCGCATCTGGCAGGAGGTGTATCGCAGCCAGTATTTCGAGGGCGGGCGCGTGCTGACCTCCGCGATGTCGGCCATCGACATTGCCCTGCACGACCTGGTAGCCAAGAGCCTGGGGGTGCCCGTCTACCAGCTGTTGGGCGGTAAGCAGCGGGACTTCGTGCCCTGCTTCGTCACCACCCGATCAAGCGACCTGGACGAGCTGATCGCGGAGGTGAAGGGCCTGGTGGCGGATGGCTGGGAGTGCATCCGCACCTCCATGTATGGCCCGGGGATCAGCGACGGCAGCAACCGATTCGAGCCGCGCGAGTCGGTGGCCGTGACCGCCGAGTGGCACACGGCACTGCGCGAGGCCGTGGGATCCGGGCCGGTGCTGGGTCCCGACTATCACCACCGGCTGAGCGTGGCCGAGGCGGCCTCCTACTGCCAGCGCATGCCGCCGGGCACGATCGATTTCCTGGAAGAGCCGATCCGCGACGAGAGTCCCAACGCCTACGCCACGTTACGCACGATGACCGACGTGCCGTTTGCGATCGGCGAGGAGTTTTCCAGCAAATGGCAGTTCGCGCCCTATATCGAACAGGGCCTGACGAACTTTGCGCGGGTGGACATCTGCAACGTTGGCGGGTTCACGGAGGCGATGAAGGTGGCCGGCTGGTGCGAGGTCCATTACATCGACCTGATGCCGCATAACCCGCTGGGCCCGGTTTGTACGGCGGCGAGCGTGCACATGGGCGCGGCGGTGCCCAACTGGGCCTGGCTGGAAGACCGCGGACCGGACTTGGGCCGGCTGTATTCCGATGAGCTATTCCCGCTTCAGCACAAGCTGGACGGCGTCTGGTACCCGGTGCCGGATGGCCCAGGCCTGGGCGTGGAAATCGACCTGGATGTTGTGAAGGAACTCCCGGTCAGCCACTGGGAGTCTCCGCACCTGACCCGCCCTGACGGGTCGGTGACGAACTGGTAGCGGGGGACTGACTATGGTGTCCTGCGCGTCAGCGGCGCTCGCGAGATGACGCGCAGGATCCCGGCCGGGGCTCGCCTGCTTGCGGGCTACATGGTCAAGCGCTGGCGGATGTACGCGCTGCTGTGGGCGATCTCCACGGCCGGCGTGGCGGTGCAAACGGTGATTCCCTTCATGGTCCGCGGCCTGCTGGACGATGCGCTGCCGGCCCGCGAAATCGGGCTTGTCGTGGTCCTGGTGCTGGCCATCGGCTGCGCGTACGGCTTCCATCGTTTCACCGTCATCGCCAACCGGATTGGCCGCGAGCGCGGGCTGGTGCGCACCAACCAGGACCTGCGCACGGACATCTTCGCCCGGATGCTTCGCCGCGACGGGCGGTTCTTCGATAAGCAGACCAGCGGAGAACTGACCGACCGGCTAATTCGAGATACGCAGGCGGCGAGTCACTGGGCTCAGCACCTGGTCATGAAGGGGTTCCTGGGAACGATCGAGCTTGGCGGTCCCCTGATCGCGGCGTTCATCCTGAACTGGCGGATGGCGGCGGCGATGCTGGTGCTGGCGCCGGTCCTGCTGCTGATCCGGCGATTCATCACACCGCGCGAGCAGGCCGCGCTGCAAACCGAACGCCAGCTCTCGGGGGACGTGCGCTCGTTCGCGCAGGAAGCCATCGCGGGCCGCCGTTTCATCCGGGCTTCCCACACCCATGCCAGCGCCCAGGCTCGCTTGCGCGAACTCAATCAGCGGCTGCTGACCGAGGGCTCGTACCGCGTCACCACGCTGGCCAGCTACCAGGACAACATGTGGATGACGGCGCGCGGCCTGGGCCTGCTGCTGGTGTTTGCCGTGGGCATTGCCGAAACCGCCAGCGGGCGCACCACGCCGGGCACGCTGGCCGCCTTTGTGCTGACGGCCATGCTCTTCTACTCCGCGTTGGGTTTCATGCTGGACTACTACACGATGCTGCACCGGCTGCTGGCGCCCTGGCGACGGGTGGCGCCTCTGCTGGAGGACCCGCCGGACGCTTCGGCGGACAGCCGTCGGACGGTGGCAGCCGGGCCTCCGGGCGTGACGTTCAGCGACGTCTCATTTGCCTACACCGATGACCGTGAGGCGCCGCTGCAAGACGTGAGCTTCGAGGTCGCATCCGGCGAGTTCTTGGCCGTGGTCGGTCCCACGGGGTCAGGCAAGACTACGGTGGCGGATCTGCTGATGCGCTTCTATAAACCGCGGTCGGGCACGGTGTCCGTGAACGACCTGGACGTGTCGGAGTTGCCCGCGCACGAACTTCGACGCGTGGTTGGCATCGTCCCGCAGGACACCGCCCTGTTGAACGAGAGCATCCGCGAGAACCTGCAGATTGCCGCGCCGGAGGCGGACGAGACTGAACTGATCGAGGCCATGCGTGCCGCCGAGCTCCATGACTTCGCGGCCTCGCTGCCGGACGGCTACGACACGGTGATCGGCGACCGTGGGGTTCGACTCAGCGGCGGGCAGCGTCAGCGCCTGGCCATCGCGCGGGTGCTGCTGCAGGATCCGCCGCTCCTGATCCTGGACGAAGCGACGTCCTCACTGGACAGCCTGACTGAACGGCGCATCCAGGCCGCGCTAGATCGGGCCAGCCAGGGTCGCACGGTCATCGCGATCGCCCACCGGCTGGCGACCATCATCAACGCCGACCGGGTGCTGGTGCTGGACGGAGGCCGCATTGTCGACCAGGGCACGGTGGCCGAACTCAGGGGGCGGGACGGCTTGTTCCGGGCGATGTATGACACGCAGTTCGCGGCGGCGGAGGCCTAGCATGCCGGCCGGGAAGCCAAGGGAGCAGGCCGGTGACGGCGGCTGGCGCGAACTGCGACAGGCGCTGGCCGCCGCGCCGCCGAAGCGCTCGACGATTGCCGTCACCGTACTCCTCGCCTCGCTGACCATCGTGTTTGCGGTGGCCGGCGCCCTGGCCCTGCGCGAACTCGTGAGCGAGGGCGTCTACCTTGGATTCCCCGACGCGCTCGGAGCACTCATCCTGACCGCGGCTGGCCCGACGCTATCGGTCGGCATCGGCTGGGTGCTGGCTGCCCGCGCGGAACGGCTGGGCTTTCGAGCGAGCGCGCGGCTGACGGAGCGGGTCTTCGCCCACGTCCAGCGCGTGCGGATGGACGTCCTTGACGGCATGCGTTCCGGCGAGTTGACCGCGCGGGCGATCGATGATCCGAGCGAACTGGCCTGGCAAGCGCGCTGGGGCGCGGGCGCCGGCCTCTTCGCTCTTGCTTATGGGCTGGCCACGATCATTACCGCGGCCATCATCAATTGGCGCCTGCTGGGGCTCGTCGTGGTCATTGCGCCGCTCTACTTCATGCTCACCCGGCGGTTCGGTTATGGGCTGCGCCGCCTGGCCGCGTACGACCGGTTGGTTTCGCAATCCGACCTGGCGGCGTTCGCGCAGGAACGACTGGGCGCGTCGCGCCTGGTGCAGGCGAGCCGGGCCGAGGACCGCGAAACCGCGCGATTCTCGGACCTGGCCGAGCGGCTGAGCCGCGACCACCTGCGCGAGTTCCTGGCCGGCCGCACGTCGGGCGACGTCGGCATCGCGCTCGCCTGGCTGACGGCGCCAATCCTGGTGTTCGGTTTAGGCAGCATCGAATACCTCAACGGACGGCTGACGACAGGCGACATTGCCGCGTTGATCAGCGTGCTCATGGCCCTGGTCAAGATCTCGATGACGGCCAGCGTCTACTGGTTTGAGTTGGCGCCAATCTTTGCGGCGGCACGCCGGCTCAACGAGACGCTGAGACTTCCAACCGAGGATGACTCCGTGACTGCGCATCATGACCTGGCGCATCCGCCCGCGCTGGCGTTCAGCGGCGTCGCGTTCCGCCACCGTTCGACCGATGTGCAGCCGCTGGCTGAATTCAGTCTCGAAGCGGGGGCTGGACGGGTCACCGCGCTGGTTGGCGAGAGCGGCTCGGGCAAGTCGACCGCAGCTGAACTGATCGCGCGGTTCTTTGATGTGGACGCGGGCCACATCGATCTCGACGGCCACTCGATTCAGTCGCTGCGCCGCGACCAGGTCCGGCGGTCAATCGCGTTGGTTGCGCAGGATCCCTTCTTCTTCAGCGCGAGCATCCGAGCGAACCTGACCTTTGGACTGGCCGACATCGACGACCGCGACCTTGAGCGCGTGTGCCGGATCGCGCGGATTCACGACTTCATTCTGTCGCTGCCCGAGGGCTACGACACGGAGATCGGCGAGCGGGCCTCGCACCTTTCGGGCGGCGAGCGCCAGCGCCTGGCAATCGCCCGCGCCCTGCTCACCGATCCCGACGTCCTGATCCTGGACGAGGCGACCTCCGCCCTGGACTCGGTCACCGAACGCGAGGTCTACGATGGCGTGCTGGCGGATTCGGGCAGTCGAACGGTGCTGGTTATCGCCCACCGCCTATCGACCGTGCGCAACGCCGACCGCATATTCGTGCTTGAAGACGGGCGCGTAGCCGAAACCGGGACGCACGGCCAACTGATGGCAGCCGACGGTCCGTACCAGCGCCTCTACGCCGCCCAGGCGACTCCGGGGCAGGCCTAGGATTGCTTCGGAGCGTGTGTCGTTAGGCCGGCCGCGGTGCCGGTGCCGCCATGAGGTGGGGGCCGTTGGTGGCGGAGGATTGGCGGGCGAGGTCGTAGACGCCGTCCTGGAGTTCCAGGATGTCGACAGCCTGGCGTAGGGGGATGGGCGGCGGGTCGCCGTTTTCCAGGGCTTGGATGGAGCGGCCCATGATGCTGGCCATCATGTCGGAGCGCGGCGTCTCGTCGTAGACCCGGACGCCCTGGCTGGTATGCACCTGCACCTGGCCGACGAGGTCGGCGGTGTACTGGCCGAGGATGATCGCGTTGGTGCCCACGGCGCGGATGACGTATTCGCCGGAATGGTCGCCCAGCGGATAGGCGTAGCTGCATTCCACCAGGCCGGTACTGCCGTCGGCGGCCCGGAACAGGCCGGCGGCGTAGTCGTCGAACGGGCGCTGGAACATGGCGTTGGAGATGACGCCGGCCACGGCTTTCACCGGCTGACCGCCCATGGCGTCCAGCATGATGTCGATGCCGTGCTGGCACTCCACCGCCCAGCAGCCGCCGCCCGAGATCGACGGGTCGTTGTGCCAGGCGGAGGGCATGTTGTCGTAGCGGGTTGGCGTGGAGGTGCTGAGGCGGCTGTGGAAGTGGGCCAGGTCGCCGAGCGTGCCGTCGGCAATCGACCGGCCGATCACGCCGAACACCTTGAGCTCGCGGGTGGGCAGGGTGAGCGCGCCCCAAAGGCCGGCGGCCTCGGCGGCTTCGACGGCGGGTCGCAGCCGGTCGGCGCAGTCCGCCCAGGGCTTGTCGAACAGGCAGGGCACGCCGGCGTCGACGCAGGCCTGCAGGTAGTCGGGAGCCAGGGTGTGGCGGCCGGAGACCAGGGCCACGTCGGGTCGCACGGCTTCCAGGCACTCGGCTGCGGTGTCGAAGACGGGGCAACCGAAGGTCTCGGCCATCGTGTTGCGCTCCGACTCCAGCGGGTCGAACGCGCCGGCGAGTTCGTGCCCAAGCTGGACGGCGGTGCGGCCCATCCCGAATCCGTGATGACTGTAGGAGAGAACGACGGCGCGCATGCGGGTGACTCCGGTCTGCCGATTTGCGCGTGAGTTTACGGGGCGGCCGACTGGACTTTCCTCAGTTGCTAGGGGAGCCACCGTACGCCCTTAGGTTCGGGGCTTGTATAATGCAGCCACTGATCCCCCCAGCTGTTTCGATGGCTGGGATGGGGCCACCTCCGGGTGGCCCCTGAAATTTTTAACGGCATGGCTCTGCGCACCAACGTCTACGTGGACGGGTTCAATCTCTACTACGGCGCGCTGCGCAGGACTCCTTACCGCTGGCTTGATTTGCGCGAGCTTTGTGTGGGCCTTCTTGGATCGGCCCATGCGCTGCACCGCATCCGCTATTTCACGGCCGACGTCAAGCCTTCGCCGACCGATCGACACAAGGACATACGCCAACAGACGTACCAGCGTGCACTGCGCACGCTTCCCGGGGTCGAGATTCACAAGGGGAGGTTCGTTCGCAACCGCCACTGGATGCCGCTGACTAATCCGCTAGCTGGAATTCTCGAGCGAATACGTGTAGAGCGTGTCGAGGAGAAAGGCTCCGACGTCAACCTTGCGACCTACCTTGTGCTCGACGCCGCGCAGCGGGACTTTCAGGCCGCCTTCGTGCTATCGAATGACACCGATCTGGTAGAGCCTATTCGCCTCGTGCGTCAAACCTTCAGCCTCCCCGTGCATGTAGTGAGCCCCCACCGGGTGCGCAGCCGGCGGATGCAGGCGGCTGCAACGTCCTACGCGCTGCTTGATCACACGCAGTTACCGAACTGCCAATTCCCCACAGGACTCACTGATAGTGTCGGTCCGTTCCACAAACCGCCGGAGTGGGACTGGACTTAGGGCGCGGCGCCTTCCTCAGGCCGACTCTTCGGCCTGTTGCTGCTGGGCTTCGGCGAGGCCTGGCTGGGTGACCAGGATGGGGGCACTGTTGGACTCCACCGTGTCGCGCGTGACGACCACCTTTTTCACGCCAGTCTTTGAGGGCAGGGTAAACATGGTGTCCATGAGGAGGTCTTCCAGGGTTGTGCGCAGGCCGCGGGCGCCGGTGTTGGTTTCCTGCGAGCGGCGCGCAATGGCCTCCAGGCCGTCGTCGGTGATCTCCAGTTCCACGCCGTCCATCTCGAACAGCTTCTGGAACTGGCGCAACAGCGCGTTCTTGGGCTCGCAGATGATCTGGACCAGCGCTTCGACATCCAATTCGTCCAGCGCGGCCACCACCGGCAGGCGGCCGACGAACTCGGGAATGAGGCCGTACTTGAGCAGGTCGTCTGAAGCGACTTCGTGCATCACGCTCTCGGCCTTCTCGTCCTGAGAGCGTTTGCCGAAGCCCACGCCGGCCGCGTGGCCGATGCGTCGGGAGATGATCCGGTCCAGCCCTTCGAACGCGCCGCCGCAGACGAACAGGATGTCGCGGGTATCCATCTGGATGAAGTCCTGGTGGGGGTGCTTGCGTCCGCCCTGCGGCGGCACGTTGACCTGGGCGCCCTCGATGATCTTCAGCAGCGCCTGCTGCACCCCTTCGCCCGAGACGTCGCGCGTGATCGATGGGTTGTCGGCCTTGCGGGAAACCTTGTCGATCTCGTCGATGAAGATGATGCCGGTCTGGGCGCGCGGGACGTTGAAGTCGGCGGCCTGCAGCAGGCGCAGCAGGATGTTCTCCACGTCCTCGCCCACGTAGCCGGCTTCGGTGAGGGCGGTGGCGTCGGCGATGCAGAAAGGCACGTTGAGAATGCGCGCCAGGGTGCGGGCAATCTCGCTCTTGCCCACGCCAGTGGGTCCCAGCAACAGGATGTTGCTCTTGTGCAGTTCAAAGTCGTCGTCGGATGCGCCGGCCGCCACCCGCTTGTAGTGGTTGTAGACGGCGACCGAGACGACCTTCTTGGCGCGGTCTTGTCCGATCACGTAGTCGCTCAGCAGCTCGAACAGCCGCTCCGGCGTGGGAATGCGGCCGGCCATCGCGCGCGGGCTGGGCTCGCGCGTCTGTTCCTCGTCGATGATGTCCCGGCAGAGGTTGACGCACTCGTTGCAGATGTAGACGCCGGCCGAGCCTGAGATCAGGCGGCGGACCTGATCCTGCGTTTTGCCGCAGAACGAGCAGCGGTAGCTGGCGCGGTTCGATCGACTACGGGCCATATCGGCTCCGAGGGACAAAGGTCCCGGCAGGGTACCGAGGTCGGGCCACGTCGCCTAGTCCGGGCCGTTGCCGTCCTGGCCCACGCTTGCCGAGCGCGGGGTCACGATCTGGTCGATCAGGCCGTAGTCCCTGGCCTCTTCCGCCGTGAGGTAAAAGTCGCGGTCCGAGTCGGCGTGGATGCGTTCCTTGGGCTGTCCGGTCGCGTCCACGAAAATTTGTTCGATGCGGTCGCGGACCTTGCCGATCTCGCGGGCTCGAATCTGCAAGTCGGCGGCCTGCACGAAGCCCTCGAACCCCTGCGACGGCTGATGCAGCAGCACCGTGCTGTGCGGCAGCGCCGACCGCTTGCCGCTGGCGCCCCCGGCCAGGATCACGCTCCCCATGCTGGCGGCCAACCCTACGCAGGTCGTGGCCACGTCGTTTGGCACGTACTGCATCGTGTCGAAGATGGCGAGGCCGGCGCTCACGCTGCCGCCCGGCGAGTTGATGTACATGTTGATATCGGCCTCGGCGTCCTCGCTCGTCAGCAGCAACAACTGCGCGATGACGGTATTGGCCACGGCGTCATCGATGGGCGTACCCAGGAAGATGATCCGGTCGCGCAACAGGCGCGAGTAGATATCCATCCCGCGTTCGCCGCGGTCGGTCTGCTCGATTACGTAAGGAACCAGAATGCCCATGCGAAAGTCCTTTCCCGTCCGGCGACGCTAGGCCTGCGCGGACTCGGGGTCATCCTCCGGCTCTGCCGCGGCCGCCAGCTCGGGCGAGGGCTCGGAATGGTGGTGATCGTGGTCGTGCAGCGGGGCCGTGCCGTCGGTAACCGCAGCTACCAGCGCCCGCATGGCTTTTCGAGCACGAACGCTGGTTGCCACGTGCCGGCCCGCCTCGTCGCGCATGAGGTTGGTGCGGATGATGTTCCGGCGTTCCTGCGGGTAGTACTCGGCCACGCGGTCGACCTCGGCCTGCATTTCGTCAACCTCGGCCGTGAGCTCATGTGCGTCCGCATAGGCGTCCAGGGCCAGGGCGCGGTGAACGCGGTTGAGCGCCTCGTCGCGCGCTTCTTCCTCCCATTCGTCGCGCGTCTGCTCGCGCATGGCGAGATAGGTGTCAACTGGAACCCCCTGCCGTACGAGGGCGTCGGTACGCTCGCGAAGCACCGACTCGCTTTCCCGCTCGATCAGCACGTCGGCGATCTCGAACGTGGCGCGCTGCACCAGGGCTTGCACCGCCTGCTCTTCGAGTTCCTGCCGGGCTTCGTGCGTCTTGCGCTCGTGGAGGGCGCCGGTGATGCGTTCGCGCAGGGCGTCCACGCTCTCGAACGGACCCACGCTGCGGGCGAACTCGTCGTCCAGGTCCGGGAGAACCTGCTCACTCACCCCGTCCACCTGGATCTCAAACGTCACGGCCTTGCCGCGCAGCGCCTCGTTCGGGTCGTTTGCTGGGATGTGAGTGTCGTACGAGACCGCGTCCCCGGCCACGGCGCCAGTCACGGCGCCGTCGAACCCTGTGGGGAAGTTGTTATTTCCAACCAGCACGTTGTAGGGCTGCGGATCCTCCGGCTCGATCCCCTCGCCCACGACCTGAATGCGGGTCTGCACCATGTCCTCGGCAACCGCAGCGCGTTCCACCGGCTCCCAGGAAGCCTGGGTCGTGCGCAGCTGCTCGATTTCGGCCTCGATCTCGTCCTCGATCACCTCGTCGACCGATACCTCGATCGACACGTCGTCCATGTCACCCAACTCGACCGTCGGCGCGACAGCAACTTCGGCCGAGAACAGGAAAGGCGCGTCCAGCGACGGGAGTTCCGGCACATCCAGTTCCGGCTGGTCGATCGGGTTCACGCCCGTCTCGTCCAGGGCCGAGGTGTAGGCCCGGGGCACCACGGCCTCCAGCAGGTCCTGCATCACCGTGCCCACGCCGGCGGCGTTCTCAACCAGGCGGCGCGGCGCCTTGCCGGGGCGGAAGCCGGGGATCTTGATCCGGCGTCCTACGCGTTGTATCGCCCGTCCATATTCCTTTTGCAGGTCCTCTGGCGGCACTTCGACCGCGAGCCGAACGCGGCTGCCGTCAAGCTTCTCAGCGGTCGCGGGCATACCAATCCTCTGGCCATGGGTCACACGCCGGTCGTGGGACTAGATGGTCTAGGGAAACTGTACTACGAACTCTCGCGTGCGCGGTCTCCGTATCGACGTTCCCTGGGGAAATCTCTGCAAAGCAACGGCAGGTGAGCGAGGATGAGGTGATGGTCACTCCAAGCCCGGTGGTCGGTCACTCAATGACCGGTCTTGCGGCCGGGCGGTGTCGACTGTCCATGGTCGTTGCCGCCCCAACATGCCAGGGTCCCGTCCGTAAGGATTCCGCAAGTGTGCTCAGATCCGCTGGAAATGGACGCGAACACAAGCTCCGCCGGCGGCGAAGTCTGGTCACGCTGGTCATTCCCCCAACAGACCGCCGAACCGTCAAGCCTCAGGCCGCAGGCGTGCACACGTCCCGTGGTGATCATCTTGAACACCTCGTCCGCCGGCGGGGACCATTGGCCGAAGTTCGCCGCGACGCCTTGGACAGGCCAGCAATACGGAGTCCCGGCATTGTCCAGCCCGCAGGCAAACTCGTACTTGCTGCTGATGGACGCGAACGTGACGTCCTCGGGGCCTGAGCGCAACCCACCCTCGGCGTTCCAGCATTCGACCGAGCCGTCATCGCGGAGCCCGCAATGAAAGCTGTTGCCAAAGCTGCCATTGGTGATTGAGTCGAATCTCCCGGATGGCGTGTAGGCATCGGGCTCGTCGCGCCACCGCTCTACGGTGCCGTCAAGGAGGATACCGACACCTGTGGTCACTGCCTTGAACGCCACGCCGGGCAGTGGCGACCACGGACTCCGTGTGCGATCGCCCCAGCAGACGGCGGTGTCATCGGCGCGGATTCCGCAGGTTATGTCGTGATGGCTTGCGATCGATGTGAAGCGTTCGTTCACTGGGGCGTCCGACTGGCCGCGGTCGTTGGCACCCCAACAGTAAGCCGCGCCGTCCACGGCCAGCACACAGGTGTGGGCCGCCCCGGCCGCGACCGCCTTGAAGCGCTCATCGGGATCGGGAACGGCGGTCGGACGCAGGTCGGGGGCTGTAAAGGTAACGACCTCATAGGGTGACGACTGGTCGGCGAGTCCGGCGCCCCAGCAGACGGCAGCACCGTCCTGCCTAAGGCCGCAGGTGTGGAACCGCCCGCTGCTCATCGCGGCGAAGCGCTCCTCGCGGGGAGGGGATGCCTGCCCGTGTCCCCTCAGAACCCTACGGTCATCCAGGCCCCAGCACTCAACCGTGCCGTCTGAACGCAGTCCACAGGTGTGGATCTCCCCGCTACTCAGCGATACGAAGCTCTCCCGCGCAGGTGGGGTGGCGTGACCATAGGCAAGCACCCATTCCGAGTTAGGGGGGTAAAGGGGTACTTCTTCAGTACCCCAACACAAGGCGGTGCCATCTGTGAGCAGGCCGCACGTATGGTAGGTCCCACTGCTCAGCGACTTGAAGTGCCGGTCTTCCGGTGGAGACGACTGCCCATATTCATCGTCGCCACGACACACGGCCGTCCCATCTTCGCGCAGCCCGCAGGTATGCCGGTCACCGGCACTGATCGAAGCGAAACGCTCATCCGCTGGCAGGAACATATCGGGAGGGCCGATCGATTTGGACTCGGCGCCCCAACACACCGCGGTGCCGTCCAGACGCAGCCCGCAGGTATGGACCCATCCGCTGCTCAGCGATACGAAGCGTTCGCCCTTCGGCGGCGATGCCTGCCCGAAGTTCGGACCATCGCCCATGCGACACATAGCCGTGCCGTCCTGCCGGAGGCCGCAGACATGGCTGCCGCCGCTACTGATCGACGTCAAGCGCTCGCCCGGGAATGGTGAGGACCAACCTTCACCAATGCGCCTCCAACAGACGACCTCGCCGCTCTGCAGCAGTCCACACGCGTGGTCGTGCCCGCTGCTGATGGAAGCGAACCGCGCGTCCGGGCCGAGGAGGCCCTGCTGCCCAGGCGCCGTGGCTTGCCAAAACTCGCCGTCGCCCCAACAGACGGCGGTGCGGTCCTGGCGAAGCGCACAACTGTGCCGGCCCCCCACGCTGACCGACGCGAACTTCTCGCCCCACGGTGCCGATGCCTCTCCGTAAGCGTTGGGGCCCCAGCAAACAACCCTGCCGTCTTTGGTGAGGCCGCAGCCATGTGAGTCGTGGCTCACGCTGATGGCGGTGAGGCCGCCGGGCTTATTCCTATAAGGATCAGCGAGATCCGCGTACTCACCCCAGCACCTTGTCCCGCCAGCTTCAGTGATTCCGCAGGTCAAGCCGGAGAAGCTGTCGATGGATACGAACCGGTCATCCGGGGGCGGCTGCCATCTACCGTAGCGTCCCGAACCAGGCTCAGGGCCCCAGCATGCGGCCGTCCCGTCTTCGCGCAACCCGCAGGTATGACTGCTTCCGGCGCTGATAGCGGTGAGGCGCTCCTCCGCGGGCGGCGATGCCTGGCCGGAACCGTCACTGCCCCAGCAGACGGCCGTCCCGTCCGCGCGCAGGCCGCAGGCGTGGGTGCCGCCGCTGCTGACAGCCGTCAGGAACTCACTCTGGGGCGGCGACGCTTGGCCCTCCGTGTCATCGCCCCAGCAGACGGGCGATCCATCCTCTCGGAGGGCGCAGGTGTGGGAGTCGCTGGCGCTGACGGCCGTAAAGCGCTCATTCTGGGGTGGCGACGCTTGGCCGTCCGTGTCATCGCCCCAGCAGACGGGCAATCTGTCCTCCTGGAGGGCACAAGTGTGGTTGGTGCCGCTGCTGAGGGCCGTGAAACGAGGTGCGGGCGCCGCGGTGTCCTCGGCACCGGCGCTGATGGATGTGACGGCTTTCAGTTTCCGCGGTGTTGCCTGGCCGTACTGATTTCCGCCCCAGCAGACCGCGATGCCGTCAGCGCGCAGCCCGCAGGCATGACCGTAGCCTGCGCTGATGGCGATGAATGTCTCGCTCTCCGGCGGGGTTGCCTGTCCGTCGTCATCGTTGCCCCAGCAGACCACTGAGCCTTCGGAACGCAGACCGCAACTGAACCAGTTGCCGGTCGTGACCGATGCGAAAGTCTCCCCTTCGGGCGGTCTTGTCTGGCCATGGTCATTGAGATACCAGAAGACCGAGGTTCCGTCAGCGCGCACCCACGAGGTGCCATCCGGACGGTAGGTGATGGACGTGTACGATTCACCTTGCGGCGGCGTGATCATCCCGTCGTCGCTATCAGCCCAACAAATAGTTGACCCATCGCCGCGCAGGCCACACGTGTGGCCGTAGCTACTGAGGAATACAAACTTCTCGCCTGCCAACGCCGTCGACGGGTCGTTGCTTCGGTCACCCCAACAAGCGAGCGAGCCATCGGAACGCAGTCCGCACGTATGGGTCCAGCTACTGCTGATCGATGTAAAGGTCTCACCTTCCGGCGGCGTCGCCCGGCCGTCCTTGTTGTAGCCCCAGCAGACGGCAGTGCCGTCTGTTCGCAGTCCGCAGGTGTGCACGTAGCCGCTGCTGATGGCCTTGAATGTCTCGTCTTCCGGCGGCTCTGCCGCGCCATAGCGGTTCCGGCCCCAACAGATAGCCGAGCCGTCAGCGCGCAGCCCGCAGGTGTAGTCGTGCCCGCTGGCGATAGCTGTGAAAGTCTCGTCCGGAGGGGGGTACCCATATCGACTGTCTCCCCAACACACCGCGCGGCCGTCTCTGCGCAGCCCGCAGGTGTGGAACCCGCCCGAGCTAATGGCTACGTAGCGCCAAGGGTCAGGAATCGGCATGGCCGTAGGTTCGGGCGTATCGGTCGGCGAGGGCGCAGCGACGGACATGGAAACCTCAGCCGGCGGCGGCTTGTCAGCACTTGCGGCTAGAAGAACCGCAGCCAGCAGACATAGCAGGCCAATTCGTGCCACGTCGCGAACGGTTGCTTGTAACCGGCCGATGAGCGCGACATCAGCCTTGTGGAACATTCCTCCTGCGAACGCGACACTGCCGAACTCTAAACGGGGCAAGGCGCCTGGGTTACTTCTCTACTGCGCCGCAGCGTGAGGGTTCCGGACTTTGTGCAGGTGGTGGGGAAGGAGAGACTCGAACTCTCACGGAGAAATCTCCACGTGATCCTAAGTCACGCTCGTCTACCAGTTCCGACACTTCCCCCTGGAGTGCTTGAACGGACAGGACAGACAGACAACCGCCCGCGCGAACGCGGGCACCACCCATTATATGGTGAACGGCGTCAGTTTCCGGGCCTTCTGATTCGGCCGCCGCTTTAGCAGCGTCCCGCAACGGGCTAGGATTGATTCCAGCCCTCGACCCGCCGGATCGCCGGCGGCGCCGACGCTAGCAAAGGACCTGCGACATGGCCTACGAAGTACCCGACCTTCCCTACGCGTTCGACGCGCTGGAGCCCACCATCGACGCGCGTACGATGGAGATTCACCACGACCGGCACCACGCGACCTACGTCATGAATCTCAACGCCGCACTGGAGGGTCACGACGACCTGGCCGCGCAGAGCGTGGAAGACCTGATCAGCAACCTGGGCGCGGTGCCCGAGGACATCCGCACGGCGGTGCAGAACAACGGCGGCGGCCACGCCAATCACTCGCTCTTCTGGACGGTGCTGAGCGGCGACAGTCACGGGCATCCGCACGGCGCGCTGGAAGAGGCCATCGACGCGGCCTTTGGCAGCCTGGACAATTTCAAGGCCGAGTTCGCGGCGGCGGCCACCACCCGCTTCGGCTCCGGCTGGGCCTGGCTGATCAAGCAGCCTGACGGCTCGCTGGCCGTCACCAGCACCGCCAACCAGGACAGCCCGCTGATGGACGGCAGCGGCACCCCGATCCTGGGACTGGACGTGTGGGAGCACGCCTACTACCTCAACTACCAGAACCGCCGCCCCGACTACATCGCGGCCTTCTGGAACGTTGTGAACTGGGAAGAGGTCGAGCGCCGCTTCGGCTAAACCGACTCCTGCGCTGCGAAGCGCCGACGGCCCTATACGCAGGTCGTCGGCGCTTCGCGCGAATGGTTTAGGCCAAACGGGCTAGGATTGACGCATGTTTGCTTTGTACCGGCGCGCCCCCTGGCAGGCGCAGTTGCTGACGATCTTTGCGATCGTCGCAGTCCTGATCGTCATCGGATTCCTCGCGCTCCGGCAATTCCAGGCCGGCGACCCGAACGTCTCCGTGGAACCGACGTCGGTCGACGTGGGCGGCGCCGCGAATCTGATCCCGCCAGGCGAACGACCATTTGGACTGCACGTCATTGGTGAAGGCGAGGTTGTGGTTCCGCCCGACCGCGCGATCGTGACGCTGGGCGTCGAAGCCTCAGCCGACACAGCGGCGCAAGCGGCCGACGAGGCCAACGCAACGGCCGAGAAACTGATCGAAGCCATTCGCGGCGTGAGCTCTAATGAGCGAGAAGTCCTGATTCAGACGACCGGACTGAGCCTGTCACCGGTCTTTCCGCCAGCCGCGCCCGAGCAGCGCACTGTATCGGCCGACCCGGTGGGCTATCGCTCGGCGAACACCGTCACCGTCACGATTGACAAGATCGAGCTGACGTCCCGCGTGCTGGACGCGGCGCTGAGCGCGGGCGCCAACAGCGTGCGCTCGATCAGCTTCACCCTGCAGGACGATGGCCCGGCCAAGGCCGAAGCCCTGCGGCTGGCCACCCTGGACGCCGCCGACAAGGCGCGCGCGGTGGCCGACGCCCTGCGCGGCAGCGTGCGTGGCTTGATCTCGCTACAGGAAGACAGCATCTACGTGCCGGTGGCGCGCAGCGAGTTTGCCGTGGCACGGCCGATGGCAGCCGCGCCCGCCGCGGCCGCGGTCCCGGTGGAAGCCGGCGAACTGCGTATCCGGGCCACGGTGCGCGCCAACTTCGCCTACGAGTAGGCGAAGACCGGGGAGCGTTTGCCCTAACGCGTCCTCTAGCCCAGGTCGGCGGGACGCACGGGTGAGCCGGAGCGCGCGGACTCCTCGATGGCCAGCGTCGCTTGCAGGGTGAGAACGGCGTCGGCATAGGTCGAGCGAATGTCGGAGGCATCGCCGGTCTGCACCGCCCGCACGAATGCCTCATCCAAGAGGTACTTGGCGTCGGCGCTGTTCGTGAATTCGCGCACCTCGCCCGGCCGCGCGATCCGGCCGCCCTCGTGCCACACCCACATCGACAGGTCGCGCGCCACGATGGTGACGCCATGGTCCCACGGTTCGACCGGCACATCGTTCAGCCCGCAGGTGTTCAGCAGCGTGCCGACGGCCCCGTTGGCGAACTGGAACGTTGCCGCCGAGACGTCAGCGATGTCCAGATTGGGCGCGTCGGTCATCAATCGCGTCGCGGCGGCGGTGTGAATGCTCTCGATCTCGCCGACGAGATAGCGCTGCAGGTCCACCACGTGGGTCGCCTGCTCAACCACCTGCCCGCCTGACTGCGCCTGCACCCGCCACCAGGCGGTGCGGGGCATGCCGCCCAGGTAGGTGCCGATGGCCATGCCCACCGTTCGGTCCGCCAGCAGCTCACGCGCGGTGTCGGCTGCCTGGCTGTAGCGCGTCTGGTAGCCGACGGCGGTGATGAGGCCGCGCTCGGCGATGGCGCGCTCGATCCCGCGCACGGTGGGCATGTCCAGTCCAACCGGCTTCTGCACCATCATCGGCACGCCCGCCTCAATGCACTGGTACTCGATCTCGCCATGCGCGAACGGCGGAACCGAAATGAACACCGCGTCAGGCGCAACGGCCGCCAGCATCCGACCGGCGTCATCAAAGGACTCAATGGCGGGCGGCTCGACCGGCCGTGACATCCTCGCGGCGGCTAGGCGCAGCGTGTCCGGAATCCGCGCGAGATCAATGTCCGCCAGCGCCACCACGTCGGCTTCCGGCATGCTCCACAGGTTGGCCAGGTGCATGGAGGCGATTCCGCCCACACCAATCATGGCAACGCGTACGGGGGATGGCTCAGGCATACGGCTTCGGATCCGGCGGCCGGTCGCCGAAGCCTAGGGGTCGCTCAGCCGCAGCGTCAACGCGGGTCTACACTGCCCGGCTGTGATGTGGTGCCGGTTGACGCAACTGGATCTCGCCGGGGCTCGCTCGGACGTTGAGCGAGGACGGGCTGGAGGCGTCTGATGCCGCCGGGACCGCGCCGCCACCATGGCGCACCTCAGCCGCTGGGCGCCGGCGACCGGGTAGTTCGCGTGCCGCGGCGGGTGGCCATGAGCCTGGAGGTGGACACCACCCTGGCGCGCCGCGGCCCCTTTAGGCCGGGACTCATCCTCGTCATTGCCTTCGCCAGCCTGATATTCCTGGGCACCGTCCTGCTGGCCCTGCCACTCTCGCTGGCCGACGGCCAGGAGCCGGACCTGCTGGTCGCGCTGTTCACCGCAACGTCGGCTGTCTGCGTCACCGGGTTGACGGTCGTCTCGACCCACGACCATTGGTCGCTGTTCGGACAGATCGTGATCCTGGGCTTGATTCAGGCCGGCGCTCTGGGCTTCATCGTGGGCGCCATCGTCATCTTCTCGCTGGCCGGCCGGCGCACGTCCACCCGCGAACGCCTGATGTTCGGCCAGCACATCGGTCGCGGTGAACCCGGCGGCCTAAAGGGGCTGTTCTGGCGCATCGCCATCTTCACGCTGTTCCTGCAAGGCGCGGGCGCGGTGCTGCTATTTCTGCGGGTCCGCGGCGACTCAGCAGTAGACAATCCGCACTGGTGGTCGATCTTTCACGCCGTCTCGGCCTTCACCAACGCGGGGTTCGACATCGAGCCCGGCTCCAACAGCTTCGCGCGTCTGGTCGACGATCCAACCACGGTGGGCATCCTGGCGGCGCTGGCGATCATTGGCGCCATCGGATTCATGGTGATCTTCGACGTGATACGTCGGCGGCTGTGGCGGCGCCTGGGGCTGGAATCACGAATCGTGCTGACGGCCATGCCGGCCCTCCTGATCGCGGGATTCCTGCTGCTGCTGGTGCTTTCGCCGGATTTCGGCGGCGCGGTGCCCGAGGACGACCTTGGCCTGCGCTCGAACGCCGCGCTCAATCACGCGGTCTGGCGCACGACCGGCTTCTCGACCATCGATATGGGCCGTCTCCACACCGACACGCTGATCGTTCTGATCGTCCTGATGTTCATCGGGGGCGCCTCGGCCGCGGTTACCGGCGGGATCACCGTCAACACCTTCAGCGTGCTCTTCATCGCGATGGTGTCGCACATTCGAGGTCGCCGCTTCCCAGAGGCATTCGGTCGGCGCATCGCCCAGCACTCGGTCATGCGCGCGCTGGCGGTCGTTGGGCTGTCCGGCGTCGCTGTGCTCCTGGCTACCGTGCTCATGTCCATCGCCGAGCGCGGCTCGGAAACGGTGCTGTCGAACTTGCTGTTCGAGGCCGTTAGCGCATTTGCCGTCGTCGGCTATTCCACCGGCATCACGGCCGATCTCACCGTGGCTTCTAAACTCGTGCTGATCGGAACGATGTTCGTCGGCCGCCTGGGCGCCCTGACGCTTGCCCAGGCGCTCGTCACGCGCGAGCATCAACCGCTGGTCCGCTATCCGGAGGAGGCCATCAAGGTCGGTTAGCCGCCGATCGTGCCCATGCAGATCCTGGTAACCGGACTCGGCCGGTTCGGAAGCAGCCTGGCCCGCACCTTGGCGGAGACCGGGCACGAGGTCGTTGTGCTCGACACATCCGAGCAGGCCGTCCAAATGGCCACCGACGTCGTGGATCAGGCCGTCGTGGGCGACGCCACCAACGAGGCGGTGCTTCGCGAGGTCGGGGCGACGGACGTGGATCTGGCCGTGGTGGCCATGGCCGAGGTCGAGGCCAGCGTGCTGATCACGACGCACCTGAAGAACCTGGGCGTGCCGCGAGTCTTCGCCAAGGCCTCCAGCGAGGTGCACCGGCTGATCCTGGAACGCGTTGGCGCGGACCGCGTGGTTTTTCCCGAGCGCGACATGGCGCTGCGCCTGGCCCAGAGCGTCTCCACGCCCGGCATGTTGGACTACCTGGAGTTGTTGCCGCACCTCGGCATCACCGAGATCGACGGCACGCCGTTCGCCGGGCAGTCGCTGGCCAACCTGAACCTGGCCGCCCGGTTTGGCGTGAACGTGCTGGTGATCAAGCGCGGCAACGAGTTGATCGTTACCCCCGGCCTGTCCGAGCGCGTGAACGAGGGCGACATGCTGATCGTAGTCGGCCGCGACAGCCGTATCGCCGAGCTGCAGACCGCCGCCGGCTGAGACGGCCGGGTCACGCCGACGCGTTCACGGCGTGTGGATGCGCTGTGGACCAGTGAGGATGACGTGTGGGCAGACGCCTGCCGTCGTCGTGGTCCCCCGCGTTCACCGGCCGATTCACTCGAAAGAACCGAGCCCGCAACCTGGATTCTGTCGATCTGTGACAATGCCGAACGCCAGACGAACGAGTTGTCCATGTCGTTGAAAGTGAGCAATTGACACGCAAGATAGGGGATGTAACCATTCTCGTTCACCTACATGTAGTATGTAGGCCCAAGTCGCCTTCGCCGCTGGTTTGCTGACCTTCGCGACTAGCGACGGCGGGGTGGGGGCGAACCGGAGTGGGGGGTGCGGCGGTGATCAGACTGCTCGGCGAACTGCACCGCACGCGCGATGGGCGGCAATTCGCCATAGATTTCGCGCAAGTCATCCCGTCCACCGGCGCGTACGACCTGGTGCTCTTCGGTCTGCGGCACGCGGAAACGGAGTTTTCGATGGGTGTGGCCTTCCCGCAGGACTCGGCGAGCACCTGGGGGGCGCACGAGGCGCTGGTCAGCGAAGGATTGGGACAAATTCGTACTGAACTCGAGCGTGGCAACACCGAGGACGGATCTCTCGTCGAGATCCCAACCGCCACGTGGGGAGGGTGGCGGCCGAGCTATCGATTCTCGGTACCATCAAAAACGCGCTATGCATAAGCACGGCACACCGTATCCGGACCTTTCCGACAACGCGCTGGCTGTGCTGCGCAAGCGCTACTTCCTGAAGGACCGCGTCGACCACCCCATCGAAGACACGGACGAGTTCTTTGACCGCGTGGTGCGCGGCGTTGTCGACGTCGAGCGGGAGCGGGGCTGGGTGGACGCCGAGGGCCACGACGAGATCGTGGACGCCATGTACGACCTGCTGCGCGGTCTTCGGTTCGTGCCCAACAGCCCCTGCCTGATGAACGCGGGCAAGCCCCAGGGCTACGCGCAGATGGCGGCCTGCTTTGTGCTGCCCATCGACGACGACCTGCTCAGCATCAAGACCACCGACATGCACGCCGCCATCATTCACCAGAGCGGCGGCGGCACCGGGTTCAACTTTTCGCGCATCCGCCCGCGCGGCGACTTCGTGCGCAGCTCCGGCGGCGTGGCCAGCGGCCCGATCAGCTTCATGTCGATGATCGACTATTCCTGCGGCGAGATTAAGCAGGGCGGCACCCGACGCGGCGCCAACATGGGGATCCTCAACGTCGATCACCCGGACATCCTCGACTTCATCGAATGCAAGACCGAGGACGGGCGCATCGCCAACTTCAACATCTCCGTCGGCATCACCGACGCCTTCATGCAGGCCGTGCGGGACGACACCGACTATGAGTTGGTCAACCCGCGTACCGAAGAGGTCACGAAGCGCCTGCGCGCCCGCGACGTCTGGGAGCGCCTGGTCGACGGCGCCTGGCTGAACGGCGAACCGGGCATGATCTTCCTGGACCGCCTGGAACGCACGAACCCGACGCCGGACGTGGCGCTGCAGGACACCACCAACCCCTGCGGCGAGCAGCCGCTGCTTCCGTACGAGGCCTGCGTGCTCGGCAGCCTGAACCTCAACTGGCACCTCACCGAGGACCGCACGCGCATCGACTGGAAGGCGCTGCGGCGTGACGTGCACCTGTCGGTCAGGTTCCTGGACGACATGGTCGAAGCCTCCAATTTCCCGCTGGAGGAAATCGACGCCATCGTCAAGCACGGCAACCGCCGGGTTGGGCTGGGCGTGATGGGTTGGGCCGACGTGCTGTTCCACCTGGGCCTGCCCTACGACAGCCCCGAAGCCGAGGCGCTGGCGAGCGACGTGATGCAATTCATCAACGACGAAGGCCGGCGCGCCTCCGAGGAACTGGCGGCCGCGCGCGGTGCATTCCCCAATTTCATCAACTCGGCCTGGGACCGAAAGGGCCACGGCGAGCGGCGCAATGCCACGGTGACCACCATCGCGCCCACCGGCACGATCAGCATGATCGCCGACGCCTCGAGCGGCATCGAACCGCTCTTTGCGCTGATCTTCTGGAAGAACGTGATGCGCGACAGCGACGACAACGCCGCGACCACGCTGCGCTACGTGAACCCGATTTTCGAGACTTACGCGCGCCGCCGCGGCTTCTTCAGCGAAGAGCTTGTGGACGCCATTGAGGCCAACCACGGCAGCCTGCGGATCACCGACGAGACGCCGGCAGACGCCCTGCAGGTGCTGGAGGGCGTGCCCGAGTCGGCTCGCCGCATCTTTGTGACGGCTCACGACGTCTCGCCCGAATGGCACATCCGCATCCAGAGCGCGTTCCAGGCGCACACCGAGAACGCGGTGTCCAAGACGATCAACTTCCCGCACGAGGCCACCCGCGAGGACGTGGAACGCGGCTACTGGCGGGCCTACGAACTGGGCTGCAAGGGCGTGACCGTCTATCGCGACGGCAGCCGCGACTACCAGGTGCTGACAACCAGCGACTCCGGCGACAAAACGCGCCGCGACGAGTCCGACGAGCCGCAGGCCGCCGAGGCCCCTGCGCCCGCTGAAGAGGTTCCCGCGCCTGTGGCGGCTGTTCCGGTCAACGGCCACAGCAACGGCCATGCGCCCAAGTTGGCGCCGACGCCGGCAACCAATGGCGCCTCGGACGACCATGCCGAGCACATTCCGCTGCCGATCGTCGCCGCCGTCGAGCGCGAACGGCCCGACCAGATTCACGGCACCACCACCCGTATCCGAACCGGTTGCGGTCCGCTGTTCGTCACGATCAACGACGACGAGCGCGGATTACCGTTCGAGACTTTCGCGACGCTGGGCAAGGCCGGCGGCTGCGCCGCCGCGCAGACCGAGGCTATCGGCCGTCTTGCATCGCTGGCGCTGCGCTCCGGCGTGCCGGTCGAAGAGGTGCAGAAGACCCTGCGCGGGATCACTTGCCACCGGCCCGCCGGATTCGGCCCCGAACGCGTGCTCTCCTGCGGCGACGGCATCGCCCAGGCCATGGCCAAGCGGATCGACGTCGAGAACGGTGACTTCGTCCCCATGGTGGACCTGCAGGGTGAGGGCACGTATACGTCCGACCCGGCCGAACAGCCGGCCGCGACGGTCGCGACGGCGCCTCCCCAGAGCGCGCCGACCTTCGGCAGCGGCTCGGCGCCGGCAGCCGAGACGTACGTGGAAGGCGCGGCACGCGACCAGGGCTTCGTGGGCGCCTGCCCCTCCTGCGGCGGCAGCCAACTGCACTACGCCGAAGGCTGCATGAAGTGCGTGTCCTGCGGCTACAGCGACTGCGGGTAGCGGCAGACCTGCCATTCCCGACCACCAGATTCGGTCGGCGAGTTCAGGGGCGGATTAAGAGCCGGTCGCTGCTGGCTTGACCGTGGACTGCCGCTCGTCAATCACCAGGCGCAGTGACGGTTTGCTCCAATAGAGGTCGCCGACCTCGGCGCCGCGGTCCAGTAGTACGGACATCGTGGCGGCGTCGCCATGTTCGGACGCTTCCTCAAGCGGCGTGTTGTCATAGTCGTTCGTGGCCTCGATATCGGCCCCAAAGTCAAGCAGCACCTCGACTACCGCAGGCTTGGAGGCACGTGCCGCAATGTGCAGCGGGGCGTGACCAAAACCGTCTCTGGCCTCAATGTCGGCGCCGTTCTCCAGTAGGACGACAAGTACATCGAGCCGGTCGCTCGCAATTGCGGTATGCAGCGGGGTGTCTCCATAGTTGTCCCTGGCATCGATGTCGGCTCCTCGCTCCAGTAGGACCGCGACGACGGATCGATCCGCCCCGTACGTCGCTACCAGGTGCAGTGGAGTTCTTCCGAGAGCGTCGCGCTCCCCGGCACTTATGCAGGCCAGCATTCCGCGAGCACCAATCGCATCCGCGTTTGGCCAAAAGTCAGGCAACTCCCACTGATACCACTTCGCCGACGCGTTGACGCACGAGACCCTCGGGGTCTGCTGATCGGGCACGGCTGTGGTCCGGCAAACAGTCAGCATGACAGCCCCGGTGCCGAGCGCGAGCAATCCAATCCGGGCGACCAACGGCCAGCCGAGTCGGTGAAGGGCGGAAGGCAACAGCGAGCGAAGCGTCATTCGTGTCAATGGACCGCGAGAGCCAAGTGCCGAAGTCGAGAGTGTATGCGGGCCGCAAAGGCATCGAGACGGTTTGCCGCCAGCGGCGCTGGTGCGGATTCTAGTCTCTCGGTCGAAGTTCCCGATCGGAACCAAGGAACCAGCCAGGCTGCCAGGGATCTTCGGAGGCGGTCGAATTTGAGCCGCCTTAGGCCGGGGCCCAATGGTCCTTGCCTTGACGAAGCATCCGGCCGGGTTGCCCTGGCCAGGAACTCGCTGACCCCCGCACAACCGGCCCAGGTTCGCGCCGCATGGTCCCGCAGCACGCGAGCGGTGGCCTGATTGTTGGCGGCTTCCGCCAGGTCAAGCGGCGTGGCACCGTCACTGTTCTTCGCTGCGGCGTTTGCGCCACAGTCCAGCAGGAGTGTGACGACGGACAGGATTCCAGCATCCGCCGCCCAATGTAAGGGCGTCCAACCATCGTCCGCTCTCGGCTGTCTGATTCGGCGAACGAGCGTCGACCCGGACTAAGTGCTGGGTGTCGTCCGTCGGCTTTCCGACTCTCGCTGGTCAATCAGAAATCGCAGGGTCGGTTCGCTCCAGTAGAGATCGCCGACGTTTGCGCCTCGGTCCAGGAGTACCGACATCGTGGCACGGTCGCCGTGGCGCGCTGCCGACTGAAGTGGTGGATTCTGGAATCTGGCCCCGGATTCAATGTCGGCTCCGTAGTCAAGCAGGGTCGCGACGGCAGCAGAATTCCCTTCACCGGCTGCTACGTTCAGCGCGGTGTTGCCGAATCCGTCCCTGGACTCAACATCGACCCCGTGCTCAAGCAGCATGGCAACGATGGCTGGATCACCACCGGCGCTCGCCATCAGCAGGGCATTGCGCCCGAAACTGGCCTTGGCCTCGGTGTCGGCGCCGTGCTTTAGAAGGACTTCAACGGCGGCTGGCTCCCCGCTTCGAATTGAAGCAAGCAGTGGCGTGTCGCCAAGATCATCCTTGGCTTCAATATCTGCGCCGTACCTGAGCAAGACCTCGACGCCGGGTGGCTCCCCGCTTCGAATCGCCGCATGCAGTGGCGTATCCCCAAGGTCATCCTTGGCTTCAATATCGGCACCGGCCGCCAGCAACGATTCAATGATGTCCGGGTCACCATTTTCGACGGCGTTATGTAACGGGGTATCCCCGAATTGGTCCTTGGCCTCCGTGTCAGCGCCGTGGTTCAGCAAGGCCGCATTGATCACCACGTTGCTGTTCTTGACCGCGCCCTGCAGCGGTGTGTTATCAGATTCATCCCTAGCCTCAATATCTGCGCCGTACTCCAGCAAGACACCAACGATGGCGGTTTCGTCGCTGACCAACGCTGCAACATGCAGCGGAGTTAGGCCGCCGTCGCTTCTGGCATTGACGTCGGCGCCGTGATCGAGGAGGACGGTGACAACAGCCGGATCTCGACTCAGCCCCGCCCCCGTGTGCAGGGGCGTGAGGCCCAACTCACTGCTAGCTTCCAAGTCCGCACCATAGGCCAGAATAGTTGCGATTACCTCTGGGTTCCGACTGAACGCCGCCGCCAGGTGCAACGGAGTCCAACCACTGTCATCCGTCGCCCCAATGTCGAATCCGCAGTCCATAGACGCATGAACAAGAGTCACGGTCGCATTGGTCCAGAGCACTGATGTTGGCCAAGCCTCCCGAACTTCTTCGATCGACTCTGGGAGGACAGGGCACGCAGCCGGTGTGCGCGACAGCGCAGGCTCTGAGGCGCCGTCGCAGGCGGCCAGCCCTACGGCAACGAAGATGAGCAGCCCGAGCCACACCGCCGGTTGGCCGGCGCCCGGCCTAGTTCCCCGCTGCATGGTCCCGCAGCACGCGAGCGGTGGCTTGATTGTTGGCGGCTATGGCCAGGTCAAGCGGCGTGGCGCCGTCATTGTCTTTGGCTTCAAGACTCGCGCCGCGTTCCAGGAAGAGTGTGACGACGGCCGCGGTTCCGAATTCGGCCGCGTGATGCAGGGGCGTCCAACCGTCGCTGTCCTTCGCGTCCAAGTTGGCACCCGAGTCCAGCAGGAGCTTCACCACCGGCAAGGCTTCGCCGTCGGCCGCGAAATGCAGGGGCGTCCAGCCGTCGTCGTCCCGCGATTCCAAGTCGGCGCCTGAATCCAGCAGGAGCTCCACGACCGCCAAGGCGTCGCCGCTGGCCGCAATGTGTAGGGGTGTCCAGCCGCCATCGCCCTTTGCCTCAAGATCGGCGCCGTGATTGATCAATAGGGCGGCTAGGTCAGGCTCATCGTCGAAGGTCACTGCCAGGTGAAGAGGCGTCATACTCATTGATGCCTGAGCTTCGAGGTCGGCGCCGTGGTCCAGAAGGACGGCTACCACGGCGGGCTTGGCACCGACCAATAAGCTCCAATGCAGTGGAGTCAGTCCGTCGGCTTGCGCTTCCAGGTCAAGGCCACGCTCCAGCAGGAACTCGACCATGGCGGGTTCGGGGTTGTGGGCCGCCGCCAGGTGCAGGGCCGTAGTGCCGCTATAGCCCGGGGCGTTTAGATTCGCCCCAAGAAACAGCAGCACCTCAACCCTCACCGGAAGCTCGCTATGGGCTGCCGCCAACAGCAGCGGAGTCAAGCCCTGGTCGTTCCCGGCTTCCAGGTCGGCGCCGCGTTCGACTAGCAATTCAAGCGATTCCGGCTGGGCGCCGAAGACTGCCCACATGTGGAGCGGCGTCCAGTCCTGATCATTCCGCACATTAGGGTCAACACCGTGGTCGAGTAGGACGGCCAGTACTTCTGGTTCCGGACTTCGTACGGCTGCCCGATGGAGGGGCGTTAGTCCTCCGTCAGCCCTCGCTAATACCTCGGCACCCGCCTCAATCAGGGCAGCGACAACAGCCGGCTCGGAGTTGAACGCGGCTGCCTGGTGAAGCGGCGTGGAGCCATTTTCGTCCCGAGCGCTGATGTTCGCGCCGCAGCTCAACGCGGCTTGCACGTCGGCAAGCGTCGCTGCGACCCAGAATTCCTTGCTCAGCCAGCGAGCCTCGTCAATGGGTTCCGAACACGCTCCCGCTGTGGACTCCTGACGTGCCGCGGGCTCAGGCGTGGCGGGTGCCGCCGTCGATGGTGTTGCGGCGGCTTCGCGGCGCGGCTCCGGGGTTGTATCTGGTGAAGGCGAGGGCGTGGCCGCCGGAGCCGCTGCCTGGGTTTGCGTTGCCGCTGCGATTGCGGTCTGGGTGGGCGCCGGCTCCGGTGCTGACGCTCCGTCGCAGGCCGTCAGCACGACGGCCATCAGACCAAGGAGAAGCAGTTCGCCGGGCGGCGTCAGTCTCCATCGCTGCGTCGCGCAGGCCCGCCGCTGCCGCTGTCCAAGGCCTCCCACTGGTCGCTCGATGGTCCGCTTAGGTCCCGCCGGATGCGGCGGGAGCCGCCGGCCTGGCGCCGGGCTTCAACTCATCAACCAGCTGGCGCAGCGTTGGTTCGGTCCAATAGAGGTTGTCAACCGCAGCGCCGCGGTTCAGCAGCGCCGTCATGGTGGCTCGGTCGCCTCCGGCGGCCGCCTCTTCAAGCGGAGTATCGCCACGGTCGTCCTCCGCTTCAATGTCGGCACCGTGACTCAGCAGAACCTGCACAACGAGCACGGCGCCCCGGAATGCCGCTACGTGCAGCGGGGTCTCTCCCCAGGAGTTTCTTGCTTCCATCTCGGCGCCGTGGTCCAGAAGTACTGAAACGATGGTTGCATTCCTACTTGCTGCCGCGTCATGCAGTGGGGTGTAGCCGTTGCTGTCCGTCTCCTGGATGTCCGCACCATGTTCGAGAAGGGCTTCGACTACCGCAGGTCCGGCGTTGCCTACGGCCAACCGTAGGCTCGAATAGCCCAGGTCGTTACGGGACTTAACTTCCGCACCATGGTTCAGCAGGACTGCAACCGAGACGTGGTTGTCGAAGAAAGCGGCATGGTGAAGCGGGGTGTCACCGTTGTCGTCCGTGGCCTTGATTTCCGCACCGCGTTCAAGTAGCGCCGCAGTCACGCCCGCCACGTTGCTCTTAGCTGCGGCGACATGCAGGGCGGTCTTGCCCAAGTCCCCTCTGGCGTGAATATCGCTTCCGTGGTTGAGCAGCGCGTTGACCACTGACTCGTGGCCGGACCACGCCGCTACGTGCAATGGAGTGAAGCCGCGGTCGTCCGTGGCATCGATGCGCGCGCCCTCGGCCAACAGCGCTCTGATGACTGCCGAGTCCTGGCTATACGCCGACGCAAGGTGGAACGGTGTCATGCCGTGATCGCCCGTAGCCTCAAGTTCAGAGCCGCAGTCTATGGCCGCGTGAACCAGGGGTACCGTTGCAACTTCCCAGAACGCAGGTTTCGTCCATGATCCCCGAACCGTGCGTAGGTTCTCAGGATTCACGGAGCACGGTCCCGGCGTACGCGACTCCACGGGCCTTGAGCCATCGGCGCAGGCGCTAAGTCCGACGGTTACGACCAGTAGCAACGCGAACCACTTGGCCTGTCGCACTAACCCAGCGCTGCTCCCGTGACTCTCGACCGAACGCAGGCGGACGCTCGAGTGCCGCTCCGAAATCGAAGGTTCAGCGATCAGTCTAAGTTGTGCGGACTGACTGCCGGCCGCCGCTAACTTTGGACGACTAGAGCCCCTCGGCCAGCCAGGCCACGAAGTCGCGGCGGGGGGCGGGGTGTTTGAGGAGTTGGATGCCGTGGCCGGGGGTGTCGTAGATGGAGACCTGGCGGGGTTCCGCGGTGCGGCTGTAGAGGGCTTGCGACTGGAGGGATTCTTCGCGGTCCGACTGGAAGAGGACGCCGCGGGGCTGGAAGTTGGGGATGTCTTCGCCCATCAGCAGGCGGCCGGGTTCGAAACGTCCGCTGACGGCCACCGCCCGGCGGACGGCGGGCACGACTGAGGATGCGATCCAGGCCGTGTTGGCCCCAACGCTGGCGCCGCCGACGCCGATGTGCTCCGGGTCGATGTCTCCGCGGGCCGACAGCCATGCGACGGCGGCGGCCACGTCGGTCGGCCAGCTATCCAGCGTGTTGGCCCGATCGGTCTCGATGTTGTAGCCGCCGTCGGCGCGGACGCGGCGCAGGCTCTCGCCGTGGGCTCGCGCGTCGGGCGCAAGCACCGCCAGTCCGGCCTCGAGCAGGTGGGGTGTCATGTCGTCCCACTGGGCGCGCGTGCCCTGGTATTGGTGCATCAGGACGGCCGCGGGCCAGGGCGGTGGGGTGTCGGGCGGCGTGAAGGTGGCGACGACCTGGATGCCGTCGGCGGTGCGGTAGGTCACGTTGCCGCGATCGGCGTCGGCGAACGGAAGCGGCGGCAGGGCGGGTGGGTCGCCGCAGGCGGCGAGGGCGCCGGCGCCCAGCGACAGGCCGGCGGCCAGGACAGTTCGCCGCCTCAGGCGACGTCGCACGTTGGGTTGCCGTTGGAGATCATCATCCTTGCATCGTAAGCGCAAGCGCGGGCCAGGACACGGGTAGCTTGAGGTGACGTACGGTGCGGCTGGAGATTGGCCGCCGGAAACGGAGGGATGGCATGCGGCTGGCCTTGTCGGGGCTGCTGTTTGACCACGCGCCGGCTGCCGAGTTCGCCGCCGCGGTGCGGGAGATCGGTTACGCCAGCATCGAACTCCGCGGCACGCGTCACCAGTTGCCGCCCGATGCCGATGCCGCGCGGCTTGATCTCCTGGGAGAACTCTTCGAGGGATTGGAGATCGCGAACATTGCCTCCCACGCCGGCAACTTCGCGCTGCTGGATGAGGCGGACGCCCTGGCCGAGAGGCAGATCGCGCACCAGTTCCTGACGTGGGCCGCCGTGCTGGGGGCTCGCAGCGTGCGGATCTGGCCGGGCTGGGTGGCCGCGCCGGAAGCCGAGCCGGAACACTGGGCGCGGGCGGCGCGCCACCTGCGCTGGTGCGCCGAGGCGGCGGCGGACCTGGGGGTGATGGTGGCGATCGAGATGCACCACGGCTCACTGGCCGAATCGGCGGACGGCGCCAACCGCCTGCTGGACGCCATTGACCGTCCGGCCGTCGGTCTGATCCTCGATCCGGCCAACCTGATGCAGACGCCGACGCCGTTCGGGCCTCGCTGCGTGGGGGCGGTGTGGGACCGGTTGTTGCATGTGCACGTCAAGGATCACTCCATCGTCGGCTCCACCGAGATGGGCGCCTACCCGTTTCGCCTCTACTTCGAGCACATCGGCACCTGGATTGAGCGCATGGAGCCGCCGCGGCGACGGTTGGGTCCGGGATGGTTTGCCAAGCGGGCGCTGGGTGAGGGCCATGTGCCCTGGCCTTCGATCCTGGCGGAGTTGAAGCGGCGCGGATATAGCGGACACCTGATCGTGGAGTCGGAAGTCGGGCCCGGCGTGCCCACGGGGCGTACCCTGGCTGAGCGGGAGTTCGAGACGCTGAGCCGCTGGATCGAGGCACTGTGACAGACCTTGAGATGCGGCCGCTGCGGGCCGTGAATCTGCCCGAGGCAGCGGCGCTATGCCAGCGCGAGATTGCCTACCTGCCGTTCTCGGAGGACATTCTCCAGGACCGCATCCTCGACGACCCGGACTTCGATCCCGACCTGAACCCGACGGTTTGGCAAGGCGAGCGCCTGGTGGGGCTGGCCTGCGGAGCGCCGCCGAGCGAGGAACTGCAGACAGTGGGCGGCGTGAAGTTGTTTGCGGTCGCGAGCGACCTGCGCCGGCGGGGCACCGCGACCCGGCTGTTCGATCACATCGAGGACCGGCTGGCAGGCCTGGGGGCCGGAGAGTCCGTGGCGATCATCGCCGGCAACAACCGCTTCATGCAGGGCCTGGACCTGCGCTACACGGAGGCGCTGTGCTTCCTGGAGGCGCGGGGTTACGAGCGGGCGGGCGACGGGATGGACATGGACGTGGACCTGCGCAGCACACCGCTGGATACCGCCGAGACAGAAGAGGCGTTGGAGCGAGACCACGGCCTGCGGGTGCGGCGGATGACGATGGACGACTACCAGAAGGCATGGGACTACGTGGCGCGCGAGTTCGAGTACCCCAGCGCCCTGGCCACGGCCCCGGTCGGGCGGCGCTGGGCCTACTTGGCGACCTCCGGCCTGAAGCTGGACCCGCCCACCCTGTGGATGGCTGAACGGGACGGGGAATTCTGCGGATTCGCGGTGACGGACGTGGCCGCGCCGGAGCGGCTGGGTCCGATGGGCGTCTCGCCGGAAGTACGACAGCTGGGGGTTGGAACGGTCTTGCTCAAGCGCGCCCTGACCGACCTGCGGGCGCGGGGCGTGGACATTGGCGTGATTTATGGCGCGGGCCCCTACGCCTTCTACGCCCGCACCGTGAACGCAACCATCAACGCCGTGTTCTGGCGCCTGCGAAAGCCGCTGCCCGAGTAGTCACCCATTCCCAAAGTTTCACGTGAAACATTGGGCGCCGGACAGCCGGTGCTAGGCTCCCTCGCGCGAGTCGCCGGTGGGGATTTCTTGATATGAGCGCGAGCGCCTGGGCCTATTCGAACGGTGAGATCGTCCCGCTGGAAGAGGCCCGCTACTGGCCGAACGACCTCGCGATTATCTACGGCGAGATCGTCTACGAGGCCACACGCACCTTCGGCGGCAAGCCCTTCAAGCTGAAGGAGCACATCGACCGGCTCTATCGCTCACTGGACTACTGCCGGCTGGACCCGGGCCTGACATCCGAGGAGCTGACCGAGGTCACGCTGGAGGTCGTCGAGCGCAACAGCCCCGACCTGCCGGACGGCAGCGACACCTGGATCTTCCACAACATCACCCGCGGCTCGCACCCGCAGTTCCCGGACGTCGGACGCGGCGACGCCGGGCCGTCGGTGCTGGTATGGACGCACGAGCTGGGCTTCAAGTACTGGTACCGCGCCTACGAGAACGGCGCGCACTGCGTGACGCCCTCGATCCGCCAGGTCAACATCTCCACGCAGGATCCGCGGATGAAGACGCGCAGCCGCATGTTCCTGGCGCTGGCCGAACAGGAAGTCAACGCCCTGGCCCCCGGCGCCTTCACGCTGCTGCTCGATACCGAGGGCCGCATCGCCGAGGCCACCGGTGCGAACTTCATGGTGGTCTCCGACGGCGCCATCCTGACCCCGCGCACCGGCACCGGCCTGGCCGGCGTGAGCCTTTCCACCGTTCGCGACCTCAGCCTGGACCTGGGCGTTGAGGTCCGAGAGGCCGACCTGACGCTCTACGACGTATTCACCGCCGACGAGGCATTCCTTAGCAGCACCCCCTATTGCATGCTGCCGGTCACCCGCGTAAACGGCACCCAGGTCGGCACCGGCCACCCCGGCGACCTCTTCGCCCGCCTGATCGACGCGTGGAGCGAGACGGTGGGTGTCAACATCGTTGAGCAGGCGCGGAGGATCGGCGAGGCGACGTAAGCGCCTACGCTAATCGCGTGACCGACGGAGCAGGTGGATCACCGGTGGCGAAAGGGCAGGGTGCCGGTCGTGTTGAGCGTGCGGCACACGCGATTCCGCTGGGCGCTTTGGTGTACCGCGAGGCCACGGCGCCAGGCGGTCTGACTCGGCGGGTTGGTCGGGCCCTGCAGCTGGATCCCAGTCTCTACCGCGAGGTGGCGGCGCCGGGCGCCAGTACCTGGCAGGCAGTCCTGGTGGTTGCGCTGGCGGCCGCGGCATCGGGCATTGCGTGGGGTACCGAAGCCTCTCACGTTTATGCGACGGCTGAACCGGCGTATCGAGAGTTGAGCGGAATGGAAGCCGACTTTAATGGGCCGGCCGGCGTGCGCGCGCTTGCCCATTTCGCAGCCTGGCCAGTTTGGGCAGCGGGACTCTGTGCCATTGCGCGGCTCTGCGCAACACCGGATCGGGTGCTGAGGTTTGTCCAGGTGGCCCGCGTCCTGGCGTTCGCGCAGGCGCCGGGTCTGCTTGCAGTGTTAATCGCCGTCTTGGCCGCGAGCTCCTCGCATGCCCGGCTCGATCCTGAAATTTCACCCCTGGTACCGCTGGTCGTTGGCATCAGGACCGTGGTCGGCGTCTGGGTACTCCTGGGCACGGTGACGGCCGTTCGCGAGGTCTTCGGCATGAGCTACGGCCGCACGCTGGGCGCGCTGGTCGGCCTTGGCGTCGGCCTTTGCCTCGTCGCGGTGCTGCTGGGATTCGTGGTCGAGCCGGATCTACGGGGTGCGACTGGCGGCCATGTCTCGGTGCGCCACTCGCCATCCGTCTTCGACATTTCGCACGGACTGGACTTCAACCTCGGCCTCGGTCTGGCGGACGTAGTGGTTGGTCATCTGTATCGGCTTGTCGTTCATGGGTGGTTCTGAGCCGCTCGGCACCGATGACGAGGTAACGGACAGGGAAATGCCGCAGGCGGCGGGAACCAAGGCTGCCACCGGTCACCGTAGGTCTGGTGGTCGTGTAAACCGTGCCTTGAGGCTGGATCCGACGCTGTACCGCGAGATGGCCGTAGCCAACGGCGGCACCTGGCTGCCCGTGCTGGTGGTACTGCTTGCGGCCGCAGCAGCGGGCCTTGCTGCAGGCGCTCGCTACCAGTGGCACTTTGCGGCGGCCCTACGCGTGCAGAGGGACGGCCTGGACATCTATCGGCTGTACTTCGACCAATCCTGGATTCAGATCGTTGGGCTCAACACGCTCGCGCAGGTGGTCGCCTGGCCCATCTGGGCAGCTTCCGTATGGCTGATCGGCCGGTATGTCGCGGCGCCCGGCAATAACGCAAAGCTCTTGGTCGTCGCGCGTGCCCTTGGTCTTGCGCAGGCGCCGGGCGTCTTCGCCGTCGTCGTCCTGTTCTTCTTCCCGCTCGTCGTCATGGCGGCCGAAGTGGTCGTGCCATACGAACCATACTCGGCTGCCACAGGTTTGGCGTCGCACCGGGTCGTGGTCATCGCCAGGACGCTTGGACTTAGTGTGCAGTCCTTACTCTCGGTCTGGGTATTGGTGGGAACCTTTCTCGCGGTGCGCGAGACGCTGCAGCTGAGCAATGGCCGTGCGCTCGTCACCCTGATCATCGCCGGGATTGGTGTCGCGATTCTGTTCGGATTCAGCGTAGCCATGATCGCGCTTGCCACGCCACCGTCGACCGCAGGTTTCGACAGTCCGAGCCTGGCAACCCTCGGGCTCACCAACCGCGTTGATCGCTTGTGGATCCCTGGCGCTGCCTCAATTGCAGGTGGACTGGACTTCAACTTGAGTTTCGGACGTCCGCTCATGTGGCTCTTCGATTTGACCACCGACTGACGGCGGTCGGTTGCTCGCTTGCGCCGAGACTTGCCGCCGCGTCCACATCAATGAATACGCGCGGCTTTGGCGAGGCACAGAGCAAGAGTCGAGCCGCGCCGGTCAGCGGGGAAGGTTCTAGATTCGCCGCTTAGGCAGGCAGGAGCTTGATGCAGACAGGGTTGGGGATATTCGTTACTTGGCCGGTGGGATGGAGGTGGCCGGTTTGGGGGTGGATGCGGAAGGCGACGATAGTGCTGGTGTCCTGGTTGGCGGCGAGGAGCCAAGTGCCGGAAGAGTCGATGGCGAACGTGGCGATGCCGTCGTAGCCGCCTGATCGACGCGTGGGGTGAGACGGTGGGCGTGAACATCGTTGAGCAGGCTCGGAGGCTAGGCGAGACGACATAATCGACAGCGTCAGGCAAGTGACCAACGGAGCATGTGGACCACCGGTGGCGAAACGCCTAGGTGCTAGTCGTGTTGAGCGCGCGGCGCAAGCGATTCCGCTGGGCGCTTTGGTGTACCGCGAGGCCACGGCGCCAGGCGGTCTGACTCGGCGGGTTGGTCGGGCCCTGCAGCTGGATCCCAGTCTCTACCGCGAGGTGGCGGCACCGGGCGCCAGCACCTGGCAGGCGGTCCTGGTCGTTGTGCTCACAGCAGGGATCGCGGGCGTTGGGTGGGGCGCCGGAGCTCTCCATCTGCTGGTGACGGGTGAGCCCGCGGTTCGATGGATGCAACAGGTCGTGGCCGAGATAAGTACGGTATCCGCCGTTAGTGTGTTCGCACATGTAGCCGCCTGGCCGGTCTGGACGGCTGGACTGTGGGTCTTTGGACGGCGCTTTGCGCCGCCGAGTCGGTCGCTGGGCTTCTGGCAGGTTGCGCGCGTGCTGGCCTTTGCGCAGGCGCCGGGATTGTGCGCCGTGCTGATTCCCCTGGCGGCGGGCACACTCTGGCTGGCTCGAGTGGACCCGCGAGTTGACGAGGGATCCACGTTGGGCCTCCTGGTGTACGGAGTACGGGCGGCGGTCGGAGTCTGGGTGCTGCTGGGAACTTTCCTGGCCACGCATGAATCTCTTCGGCTGAGTTACGGCCGCACCCTTGGCGCGCTGGTCGCGGTTGCCGCGGGCATTGGACTCTTTTCGGTGCTGCTCGGAATCATCGTGACCTGGGAATTCGGTTCGCAACGAGCGGCCTGGGTCGACTCGCTGGCGTCCCCTTCAGTGTTCGACATATCGCGAGGTTTGGACTTCAACCTTGGCCTGAGCTTCGGCGACGCGGTTGTGAACTATCTGATTCGGCTTGTCGACCATGCGCGTCTCTAGAGCAACCCACCTTGCCGCCCGCGGCGTAGCCACACTGCGGGCGCCGAGCGATCAGCTGCCATGAGTGCCACCTGGATTGCCGCCTTCCGCGAGAGGATAGGCCGAGCTTTGCGCCTGGACCCGACTCTCTATCGAGAAGTAGCGGCTTCCGGCGGAATCACGCTTCAGGCGACGCTAGTCATCCTGTTGGCAGCCGTCGGGGTGGGGACCGCCGCGTGCGCGCGGGTCGTGCTGACTCCCTTGGCGACTTTTCGCGCGAATGATGATTTGGCGCTCTTTTGGGAGTTCTATGGGAGGTACGGAGTCCCAACCGCAGGGCTCAGCGCGGCCGCGCAGGCCGCCGCGTGGCCCGTGTGGGCCGTCGCACTCTGGTTAATTGCCCGCTACGTGTTCGCCCAGAAACCGGTCCCGGGAGTTTGTGCGATTGCACAGGCTCTCGCGTTCGCACAAGCACCTGGTTTCTTCGCGGTGGTGGTTCCTCTCATTTTTCCTATCGTATTCGTGGCCTTCCGTTTGCTGCCTGCAGACTTCAGTTTGCTTCGTCCGCTTGCTGCGTCCTTGCATCTCGGGCGAACGCTCGTGTTCGGCGTGCAGGCGCTGCTATCCGTCTGGGTGCTGATTGGGACGTTTCTCGCCGTTCGCGAGTTGTTTGGCCTGACCAACGCTCGCACCATGTTCACGATACTCATAGCCGGGGCGGCCATCGCAGGGCTGCTAGGCAGCGTCGCGACCGTGGTCGTGATCGCGACGCCGCCAACGGTTGGATCGTCCGGCCAGAGCGTGGACTTTCTCGGCTCAAGCGGCTTCTTCTACCAGACATCCGGACATCCCATCTACTTCGACGCCGCAGTCCCAATTTCAGGTGGCTTTGACTTCAATCTAGGCCTCATTCGAGCTCTAACGTGGCTCTTCGCTCGGATCGCGGTGTTCTGATACTTGAACCCGGGGAGTGACCCGTCATCGGTGAGCTGCGCTAGCCCTTCGTTGGGAGTGACGAACAAGGGCACCTAGGCTGCGACTCAGGGTCTAGACGTCCGAGTCCGCGCTGGTAGGTCACACGCACCAGCTTTCCGTGAGCTATGGGCTTAACCGGGAGCCATCGCCCGCTTCAGGGCAAATCAGCAACTCAAGTCAGACCTGCAGAAGCTCATTGCAGACGGGGTTGGGGATTTGGGTTTGGGGGTTGAGGGCGTGGAGGTGGCGGGTCTGGGAGTCGATTCGGGAGGTGACGATGGTGCTGGTGTCCTGGTTGGCGGCGAGGAGCCAGGTTCCCGAGGGGTCGATGGCGAAGATGGCGAGGCTGTCGTGGTCGACTGATCGACGCGTGGAGCGAAACGGTCGGCCTGAACATCGTTCAGCAGGCCGGAATGCCAGGCGATGCCACGGAACGTTCGGCAACGGCACGTGACAGACTGAGCGCCAGAGGCGGCGCGGGAGTGAGGCAGGCGGCGATGGGGGACTGCTTCATCAGCAGGCTGTATCGGGCCCTGCGGCTGGACCCGACGTTGTACCGGGAAGTCGCCACCGCAGATAACAGCACGTATCAAGCCGTGCTGATTGTTGTCCTCACTTCCGCAGCTTCAGGCATTGCATGGGGCGCAAGGACATTTCGTTTCATTGAACGGAACGAACCAGCGCTCGTGATGATGGACACGCCGATGGCCGAAGCAGGCGTCATGGTCCTGCTGAGTGCCGTGGCGCAGGTTGTCGCCTGGCCGGTGTGGGCGGCCGGAGTCTGGGCTATTGGCCGGCGTGTGGCCCGATTCGGCCGGGCGCCGGGATTCTGGCCTGTGGCCCGTGTCCTGGCCTTCGCGCAGACGCCCGTCGCACTCGTGGTCGCGATTCCGATTCTGGCCGGAGCCTTTTGGCTGGGACGCGTCGACCCTGACGGTGTGGGCAAAGCGCCGTTGGGACTGCTGGCCTCTAGTGTTTGGAGCGTGGTCGCCGTCTGGGTCCTCATCGGGACCTTTCTGGCCACGCGAGAGGTATTGGGACTACGCAACGGCCGCACCCTGGTCACCTTGTGCGGGGCCGGCGTCGGAGCCGGTGTGGTCGCGGTGCTGGTGGGGGCCGCGGTCAGCTCGGTATCTCGCGGCGGGAACCTCGACTACGCAACCGCGTATTGGCGTGGGACTCCCTCCGGCTTTGACGTTGCGTCCGGGTCCGACTTCAATCTGGGCCTTGACTTCGGCAGCGCGGTGATGGGCTATCTGTTCCGTCTCTTCCCATTTGCCAGTGGATAACACCGACCGCCCCGCTGGGCGGGACACCGGGCACCGAGCGGAGCCGACCGTGCAGACTCGAATGGGCGGCGGTCTTGTTCGCCGAACGATCCGCGCTCTGAGCCTGGATTCTGACCTTTACCGCGAGGTGTCGGCACCCGTGGCCAGCACGCGGCAGGCAGTGCTCATCGTGACGCTTGCGGCGGTGGGCGCGGGTCTTGGCGAAAGCGGCCGGACCCTGCTGTCTATGTTGAGAGTCGCGCCATTTGAACGTCGAACCGAGCTCCTCCTGTGGCACACGTTTGTCGACGAGACGCTGCCAATCGCCGCGCTGCACGCCGCTGTCCACCTGGCAGCCTGGCCCGTGTGGGCCGCGGCACTATGGATCATTGGCAAGCGCCTGGTCTCAGGCGACAGTCAGACGCCACGGTTCGGGTCAATCGCGCGCGGCATTGCGTTTGCGCAGGCGCCGGGTCTTCTTCTCATTCTCACGCCGGTCCTCGTTCGCGCCTTCGTACCGATAATCGGCCTAGCTACCGACCCAGCGACCGATATTGCACGCTGGGGTTTTGTGGCAGGGCAACTTCCGCCGTCACTGGACTCCGGCTTTCGGACGTTTATCGCCGGTTGGGTGCTGATCGGAACCTATCTTGCCGCTCGCGAGTCGCTTGGCCTGAACAACGGCCGAACGCTTGTCGCGATGCTGGCCGCCGGCTTCGCCATCGCCGTGCTCATGGGCATCCTGGCAATGGCTATCGCGCTCGCCGTTCCTTCGCCGCCGTGGACATTCAATCCGGCCCTTTCAAGTGATGCATTCCTTGGAATCGGCGGATCCGGACCCCTGGCCACTTTTTCGATTGAGCAAGCCTTGCCCATAGCCCTTAGCTTCGACTTCAACCTCGGGCTCATCGACGGCTTCATGCGGGTCTTCGCTGGTGGGTCGTAGCAACCCCTCCGTGTCTTTCTCGGCCCGGTGCTGCATTGAAGAGTCAGGGCTGTGCGCCACGCCTGTTCTTCAGACCGAGGTCTAGTCCGAGCCTGTTCTACCCGCCGACGGTCAGCGAACTGAAGAACGGGCAAATGAGCCGCGCAGCTCGAACATTGACACTAGACCGACCGACCCTTGCGATGTTCAGACCGGCAGGAGTTTGATGCAGACGGGGTTGGGGATGTTGGTTACCTGGCCGGTGGGGTGGAGGTGGCCGGCCTGGGGGTGGATGCGGAAGGTGACGATGGTGCTGGTGTCCTGGTTGGCCGCGAGCAGCCAGGCGCCGGAGGGGTCGATGGCGAAGTTGCGGGGGGTTTGGCCCTGGGTGGATTCGTGGCCCAGGCTGGTGAGGCGGCCGGTGGCCTGGTCGATGGCGAACATGGCGATGCTGTCGTGGCCGCGGTTGGAGCCGTAGACGAATTTGCCTGAGGGCGCGACGTGGATGTCGGCGCAGGTTGTCTCGCCGTCGAAGTCGTCGGGCAGGGTGCTGACGGTCTCGATTTCGCCGAACACTCCCAAGTCCGCGTAATAGCGCAGGACGGTGATGGAGGACGCCAGTTCGTTGATGAGGTAGGCGAATTGGCCGTTGGGGTGGATGTCGAAGTGCCGAGGTCCGGCGCCGGTCGGGGTGCGGACCCAGGGGATTGCGTGCGGCGCCAGCGTGCCGTTGTCCAGATCGAGGTCGTAGACGAGGAGCTTGTCGATGCCGAGATCGGGGGCGAAGGCGCGGCCATTGGCGGCGTCGAGAATGATCGAGTGGGCGTGGGGCCCGGTCTGCCGCAGGGGGTGGATGCTGGAGCCCTGGTGCTGAACGAAGCCAGTCAGCGGGGCCAGGCTTCCGTCCGCCTGGATCGGCAGCATGGCCACGCTGCCGCTGCCGTAGTTGGCCAGCAGCGCGTAAGACTCCGTGGGATCCACGCTGATGTGGCAGGGGACCTCGCCGCCGGTGAGCTGCTCGTTCAGGTAGGTCAGGGCGCCGGTGGCGGGGTCGATGGCGTAGGCCTTGATGACGCCGTGCGATTCCTCACCGACGGCGTAGAGGTTCCGGCCCGACGGCGAGACCTCAACCCACGACGGATTGGAAATGCCGCCGATTACGCTCAGGCGCTCGAGCGCGCCGGTACCCGCACCAAACCGATAGGTGTAAATGCCTTCGCTGGCACCAGTGGTGTAGGTGCCGATGAAGGCGAGGTACTGGTCGCTCATTTAGCCGTCCTTTGAGTTGGCTCCCTTATCGCGCCGCCAGGGGGGCGGCGTCGCGGACTGCCTGGGAGACGCCGGGGGCGAAGGGCTTGAAGGCATTGTGCATGAGGCCGGCGAGTTCGGTGGCCTGGGCGTCGTAGCGCGCCGGGTCGGACCACTGGCCGCGGGCGTTCAGCACGTCGTCGGGAACGCCGGGGCAGGCGGTGGGGACCTGGAGGCCGAAGACCTCGTCGGTGACGTAGGGCACGTCGTCCAGCGCGCCTGAGAGGGCGGCCCCAAGTATTGCGCGGGTGTAGGGCAGCGAGATGCGGTCGCTCTCGCCGGCGGGGCCGCCGGTCCAGCCGGTGTTGACCAGCCAGACGTCAGAGCCGTGCTCGTCCAGCTTCTCACCGAGCATTTCGGCGTAGACGCTGGGGGGACGCGGCAGGAAGGGAGCGCCGAAGCAGGCGCTGAAGGTGGCTTCCGGCTCGGTGACGCCGCGCTCGGTGCCGGCCACGCGGGCGGTGTAGCCCAGCAGGAAGTGGTACATGGCCTGGTCGCGCGTGAGGCGCGAGATGGGCGGCAGCACGCCAAAGGCGTCGGCCGCCAGGAAGACGACGTTGCGCGGATGGCGGCCCAGGCCGTCGGGAACCACGTTGGTCAATTGCGTCAGTGGGTACGCGCCGCGAGTGTTCTCGGTGATCTCCTCGGAGTCGAGGTCGACCATGCGGGTGTCCGGGTCCATCGGCACGTTTTCGAGCACGGTGCCGAACTGGCGGGTGGTGGCGTAGATCTCGGGCTCGTTCTCGGCGGAGAGCTTGATGGTCTTGGCGTAGCAGCCGCCCTCGAAGTTGAAGATGCCCACGTCGCTCCAGCCGTGCTCGTCGTCGCCGATGAGCGGACGGTCGGGGTCCATGGAGAGGGTGGTCTTGCCGGTGCCGGACAGGCCGAAGAAGAGGGCCGTCTCACCGTCCGATCCCACGTTGGCCGAACAGTGCATGGGCAGCACGCCCTGCTGGGGCAGCAGGTAGTTCATGACGGTAAAGATGGACTTCTTGTTCTCGCCGGCGTAGCGCGTCCCGCCGATCACGACCAGCTTGCGGGCAAAGTTGACGACGATGAAGGTCTCGGTGCCGGTGCCGTCCACGGCCGGGTCGGCCTGGAACGGCGACAGGTTCACAACCGTGAACTGCGGGTCGTGGTTCTCCAGTTCCTCGGCCGTGGGGTGAATGAACAAGCTGCGGACAAACAAGCTGTGCCAGGCATACGCCGTGACGAAGCGCACAGGCAGCCGGTAGCGGGCGTCGGCACCGGCGTAGAGGTCCTGCACGTATAGGTCGCGGCCCTGCGCGAAGGCGCAGGCGCGGGCGAACAGCGGCTCGAACTTGGCCTCGTCGAACGGCTGGTTGTTGGGACCCCACCACACTTCGTCTTTGTTTCCGTCGTCCTGCACGACCCACTTGTCGCTGGGCGAGCGCCCGGTGTGCGGGGTCGTCATGGCGATCAGCGGGCCGTAGTTGCTGAGTTCTGCCTCGCCGTTTCGCACCGCGTGCTCGTACAGCGCGGCGGTGCTGAGGTTCCAGTGGATGTCGCCGGTGTGGGTAAGGCCGAGGTCGTCGAGGTTCTTGTCGCTTGCCATGGCGGTCGTGTGGCTCCCTTGGTCGGTGTCGACAGTGCGGCGCGCGGCTAGAGCGGGCCGGGATGCTTGGGTCGGTGCGGTATCGCCTCTTTTGGGCGGCCCTATCTTATTCGACCGAACCCGCCTGTGGGGATATCAGACGTAGCGTTCGCCTTCACGACCGGCGGGGCGGCGGCCGGCGGTGGCCCGGCGGGCGGCTTCGATCGACTTGCCGCCGGCCTGCAGGGCGCGGTCGTAATCGCCCACGCGGAATGCCTCCAGGTGCTCGTTCCAGGACTCGTCCGGTGTCTTGCCGGGCGAATCGGCCGAGGCCAGGTAGGCGCGCCAGTACACGACCATGTCGTCCAAGGTCACCTGTTGCGCGACGCACTGGCGGTGCTTGCGTCGTTCGACGGGGTCGTCCAGCGCCACGAGGCGACGGGCGGCATCGGTGATGCGGTCGATCAGGGTCTCGGTGTAGTGCCGGCCTTTCTCGCGGCTGGCGTGGGTGCGCGGGTCGTCGCCGCCGACGCCTTCCGGCCACTTATCGGGGGCCGGATCGAGGGCGGTAAGGTCCACGGTTTCAGGTTCGAGGTACATCATGATGGAGGTCTCGATGGCGGCGGCGTGGTCCATCGGCTTTTCGAAGTCGCTGAGCAGGTGTGCGTCCACGGCGGCGAGGACCAGGATGTCGGACTGCCGCATGGCGTCGAGCGCGGCACGGCGGTAAGCCAGGTAGTCCTCACTACCCCCGTGACCGCCCAGCCAGATCACCACTTTTGCGCCGTTGCGGGCCAGGTAGTCGAGGATGGTCTGGGTGTTGGACTGGATCAGGTCGGGAGCCGCGGGCATGCCCAGCGGCCACGGGACCTCCCAGGCCCCGAGAAAGACTGTGGGATAGATCAGCCCGCCGGTGCGTTCGGCGGCCCGGCGGCAGATGGCCTCGGACTTGACGGCGTCCAGGCCGACCGGGTTCTGGCGCCCGTGCCATTCCAGGGGTCCGGACGGCACGTAGACGCAAGGGAACTCGGCCAGGGCGTCCCAGATCTGCTGGGGGCGGCAGCGTTCCCAACGGCGTTCCACTGGCGTCGCCTCGCTCACGGCGCCTGACCGACCCGACCGATCACGCCCTTGGACGTGAGGTTGTCGTGCACCTCGCGGGCCCAGGTCACCTCTGAATCATCCTCGGGCGCGTAACCGATCACGCGGCGGGCGTTCTCAAGACCCCAGAAGGAGCGGGTGTTGTCGGAGATGCCGTAGAAGACCTGCCAGGGGACGCCCCACTCGTTGTCGATGTTCTCGGTTTCGATGGATTTGACGAAGAGCTGGGTCAGGTCGCGAGGGCTGATGTAGGCGCCCAGGTTGCGGCGGACGGAATAGCCCTGGATGTCGCCCGCCAGTTCGGTGGGATTGAGCTGGCGGGGGGCGCCGATGCGGATGTGGACGTTCTCCAACTTGCGTCCGAGCGTGCCGGTGGCGAAGACGAAGCCGAGGTGCTCGTAGGACTCCTTGGCCCAGCCGTAGTAGTTGTCGGAGAGCGGGCGGATCTCGTTGGTGGCTTGCAGCATGTCCATCTCGCGGCTGCGCAGCAGGTGTTCGTAGAAGTCGGCAGCGTGGTTTGAGCTGGCCATCACGACGCGGCGGACGTTCTCCTCCAGCGACAGCCGGAAGACGTTGTAGGCCATGCGGATGTTGTCCATCTCGCCTTCGAAGTGCTCGCGGACGTCCTCGGTCCGGCGAATGAAGGCCAGATGGATGACGGCATCGCAGCCGGTGAAGAGCGGGCGGAGGGTTTCGCGGTCGTCCAACATGCTCTGGATCTGGACGCCGGGGACCTCGCCACCGTCGCGGCCGGTGGTGGTGACGTCGATGAGGGTGCAGTCGTAGCGTTCGCGGAGGGTGGGCAGCATCTGGGCCGCCACGTAGCCGGCGGCGCCGGTGACGAGAACCTTGGGACGGGCCATGGGGTTCACCTTGAAGCTGGTGCCGCATCGTAGCAATGGCGAGACTGAGGCGGGTTTAGGACTTGACGTTCGCTTTTTGTTCGGTATAGTGATCTGACCGTGTGAGGAAGGTTCCGGCGGCGCGGCAACCCCACAAACCGTCTAGCCGAGCCCTCGCTACCCGTGGACGGCCAGGAGCCGTCCGAAGTCTCGCGGCCGTGCGAATCCCCCTGCCGCCACGGCCGATGGGACCAAAGGGCGAGTGGTCGAGCAGTCGGTGGCCGTACCTCCTTCGTGCTGCCGGGACCTCCTCCACGCGGTTTCCCCGGAGCAAATGCGGCATGTTGTTGCCGCTTCGAGTCCGCCGCCTAGGATGCGGGCGTATGTCCCGACGCTCTGAAGAGGTGAACCGCAGGTTTGATGTCTGACGCCGGAACCGGTCGCGTCTGGGTTGGTACGGCCAATTGGTCGGACCACACGAGGTTCTATCCGCGGGGGACGAAGGCGTCAGAGCGATTGGCGTACTACGCGACGCGGCTGCAGGTGGTGGAAGTGAACGCCAGCTTCTATCGGCGAATCGATCCCGGCGTCTACGCGCAGTGGGCCCAGCAGACGCCGGAGGCGTTCAAGTTCCTGGTCAAGGCGCATCGGGCAGTGGCGAACCGGCCGCGCGATCCGCAGCTGGCGGCGGAGTACATCAAGGGCCAGTACGAAGATGTGCAGCCGCTGCGGGAGGCGGGAAAGTATGGCGGATTCCTGGTGCAGTTGGGCGCGAACATTCGTCCTAGGCTCGAGATGTATGACTACCTATCGAGGTTGCGGGAGGGGCTGGGCGAGGACCCGGTGGCGATCGAGTTTCGGCATCCGGCTTGGTTGCAGGGCGAGGCGCGCGTACAAACACTGAAGCGCTTGCGGGCGCTAGGCATGGCCGCGGCATTCGCCGACGAACCGCGCGCCGTGGCCGCCGGGCTGCCGGAACCCGTGGACGAACTGACCATGCCCAGCCTGGCCTACTACCGCTTCATGGGACGCGACCAGGCTGGCGATGTGTCGGCACGCGAGCGTCGGGCGCTACGAGCGGATCACGTCTACACGGACGCAGAGATTGGCGAATTGGCTGATCTGGTGGCCGCCCGACATGGACCCGAGACCGCCAGCTACGTGATCTTCTACAACAAGAAGGGTCCGAACCGGGTGGAGGCGGCGATGCGGATGGCCGCGGAGCTTGAGCGGCGGGGTTGCTCGGCGCGCTAGTGACGGCCGGATGCCGGCGGTTCGGCAACCTCGTCAAGGACCGCCAGCAGTCGTTCGGCGGTGCGGGACCAGGTGAAGTCCCGGGCTCGCTGCCTGCCGCGGGCCACCAGGTCGTGGCGGCGCCGTGGCTGCGTGACGACGCGTTCGATGGCTGAGACGATGGCCTTTACGTCGGTCGGGTCGACCAGCTCGGCTGCTCCGCCGGTGATTTCGGGCAGGGACGTCGTGTTCGAGGCGATCACGGGGCAGCCGAAGGCCATGGCTTCGAGGGGCGGGTGGCCGAAGGTCTCGGCGAGGGAGACGTAGACCAGGGCGTCGGCCTGTTGGTACAGGGGGCCGATGCGGTCGTGGGGGACCGGGCCGAGCAGACTTACGGCGTCGCCTACGCCCAGCTTCTCGGCCATGCGCCGCAGGTCTGCGGCGGTGAGATCGGCGTCGGCGCCGGCGATATGCAGCTCGTGCGGAATCGCATTGCGCTGGCGCAGCGAGGCGAAGGCTTGCAAGAGGCGTGGATAGTTCTTGTGGCCGTAGATGGTGGAGACGGCGAGCAGGTTGGGACGTTGCGTTTGGCGTTTCGGTAGCGGCTTGTCGAGGGCGCTGGCGATGTGCGGGGCCAGGCCGTGGGGGATGACGCGAAGGCGGGTTGGATCGAGGTCCAGCAGACGTAGCGCGTCGTGGGCGGATGCTGAGGAGCCGGCGACCACGCGATCGGCGCCGATCAGCGAGCGACGGATCGCGGACTGCAAGTAACGGCGTCGCAACCAGCCGAACTGGTTCGCATGGGTGAAGCCCTGCAGGGAGCGGAGCATGACGACGCGGGGTCGAGGACCTGCGACTGGCGCGACGTTGACGGTGTGCAGGGTGACGTGCGGGCGGACGCGACGGAGAGCGTGAGCGTAGCCGGTGTGCTGGTAGAGGATCCGGATCGGGCGAGTGCGGACTGCGGCGCGTAGTAAGTGGACCCTGACGTTGGGGCGACCGGAGAGTTCGTCTAGCACGGCGAAGGCCGGGCAGAAGACGTGCCAGGTGGCGTCAGGCGCCAAATCCGCGAGCGCGGCGACGAGGTTGACTGTGGTGTGGCGCAGGGGGCCGGCGCCGGGCAGCAAGCCGGAGCCCGCGGCAACGACGTCCACGGCTACTCGCATGCTTACCGCCTTGACGGAGCCCATGGCTCCGCCCCCGCCCTTGCCTTGCGGCTGTCGGCGGGCGCCACGGCCGGGATGCCGCGGCGCTACAAGCCGAGCAGCTTGCGGTAGCCCTGGATCGTGAAGTCGGGCGAGTCGGCGTAGGCCTTGCGCCGGGTTTCGTCGGCGATGACTTCGCGGGCGGCGTCGGCCACCTCCCCGGCGATTTCCGCGGGTATCGTGACCAGTCCGTTCACGTCGCCATGCAGCAGGTCGCCGGTCTTGATCGGCACACCGTCGATTACCACGGGTTCGCCGGCGTCGTAGATCACGGCCGTGCCGTGGGCAACCACAGGTCCTCGCGCGAAGTAGTGAAGACCAAGGGCTTCAACTTCGGGAAGGTCGCGAACGCCACCGTCGGTCACCAGGCCGATTCCGCCGAGGGCCCGGATCAGGGTGCCCATCACGTCGCCGCAATGGCAGGACTTGGCCGGGTTGTTGCCGGAGTCCTGGATGACGACGACGGACGGCCTGGGCGAGGCGTCCATGGCTTCCCAGAGCCCGAATTGCAGGGCCGGGTCGCGTCGACGGGCGTAGGTGGTGCTGTCGCCCTTGGCGGTGACGGCGTAGCCGACCATGGGCTCCTGCTTGTTGGGAAACAGGGCCCGCACGTTGGAGCCGACGTAGCCGAGCGTTTGGTCGCGAACCTTGAAGGGCTCGATGGCGTTGGCGATGGTGGCGGAGTCGAAGGTCCTAAGTTCGTCGAGTTGGGCGTCAGTGAGCGTGGCGGCCATGGGGCTGAGTCTCCGGGTGAGTTCGAGCGCACGCTAGCAGAGGCAGGCGCCGTCGTGTCTAGGCCAGTTCCTTCGCCCTCCGGGTTGCCGCGTCGATGGCGGCGCGCATGGCGGCCGGGAAGTCGTAGTGGTTCAGTGCCTCGAGGGCAGCCGCGGTGGTGCCGCCGGGGGAGGTGACGGCTTCGCGCAAGGCGGCCGGGTGGCTGCGGGTGGCCTGCCAGAGCGCGGCCGATCCGGCGATGGTCTCCCGAACCAGTTCCGTGGCCATCTCGCGGTCGAGGCCTTGCGCAACGGCGGCGGCGATCCAGGCTTCGGCCAGCAGGTAGACGTAGGCGGGACCGCTGCCGTGGACGGCGGTGGCGACATCGATCAGCGACTCGTCCTCGATTTCGACTTCCATACCCAGCGCGCCCAGCACGGCGCGCGTGCGGTTACGGTCGGCCGAGGTGACGCCGCGGTCGGCAGTCCAAACCGAGGCGCCGCGTCCGACCTGGGCCGCGATGTTTGGCATGACTCGGACCACACGGTCAGTTCCCAGGCCGGTGCGCAATGTTTCGAGCGTGACGCCGGCCATGATGGAGATGACGAACGCGGTGTCCTCCAGGGCCGGGCGGAGGGTGGGGGCGAGGTCCTGGAAGTTCTGGGGTTTGACGGCCAGGATGACGAGGCCCGCGCCGGAGACGGCGGCGTCCGCTTCGGCGGTGACCCCGATGCCGTAGTCCTCGGCGAGCGCAGAGCGCCGGTCGGCGACGACTTCCGCCACCGTCAGATCGGCTGGCTCGAGGCCGCCGCGGGCGATCAGACCGCGCACGATTGCCGCGCCCATGGCCCCGCCGCCGACAACCGCCGTATGCACTGGTAAGCCTCAATTCGAAGCCGAACCGCGAAGGATCGTACCCCGCGAGAGATCTCAGTTCGGCTGGCGGACCTCGATTTCCCCGGAGTCCGCTCGGATCGAGACGCTGATGCCCGAGACAACCTTGCGAGTGGCTGGTTCTCCTTCGGGGCTGAGGGCGACTGCCGCGGTCTGGGCGCGAGTGGCATGGGGAACCAGCAGCAGGCGGATGCCCGCTGCGCCCAGAGACCTGAAGTCGGAGGGGCCGAGGGTGCTGCGTCGCGTGAGGACCAGGACATCGGCTGATGCGCCGGGTGGTGGGAGGGCGGCACCCGGTGGGGCCACCATGGCCGTGAGGTCTGTGGTCGAGAGTCTCGTCCAGGCGCCGGTTTCATCGTGGAGCAGTTCGACGGTCAGGCCGCCACTGGACGCATTGCCGATCGCGTTGACCGGTGCGCGGCGGGCGCCGTCCCGCGAGACGAGAACGGACCCAAGCCCGTGCAAGGGCGGGGCCGCCGCGAGCGTCACGGGCCGTTCCGCCAGCAGGGCCAGGGCGGTGGCGCTAGCGCGGCCGTCGCCGCGCGGCATGGCCAGCAGATCGACGGTCGGGTCCCAGGCGGGCAGGGCTGCGTCGAGGACGTACGGTCGCAGGCGATCGCCCACGACGACGAGGCTGGAATCGGCAATCCGCGCGTATACCGTGGGCGTGTCGCCGGCGAAGTCGACGGTGAGCCGGGTTGCCGGGTCGTGGAAGAGACGCGGCCCGACGACCACGGCCAGGACGGGCGGTAATGCGAAAGCGGCGATGCCCAGACCGACGGCCAGCGATCTGATGCGATGCGTGCGGACTTGCGGGATTCGCCAGGGCTGGCGTCCGCCGAGCAGGACCAGTAGGGCGATTGCCGTGTAGACGGCGGCGGCGTGTCCGAGGCTGAAGCCGGGGATTGGGATCGAGGCGCCGGGCAGTGTGGCGGCCAGGCGGGCGGCCTGGATGAGGTATTCCAGCGGAACCCAGGCTGCCCAGGCGAGCACCTCGCCAAACGGCCAGCCGGCGGCCGCCCAGATGGCGACGGGCGCCCCGGTGAGCATGATCCAGACTGGCGCGGCCAGGGCCAGCAGGTTGGCCGGGATCGCCGCCAGCTGTAGGCGTTCGAAGGTGTGGGCGATGATCGGCGTGACCATCAGGCTGGCGGTGGCAGTGACGGCCAGGGGCTCGGCGGCGAGGCGGGGCAGGCGGGCGCGCGCGGTCAGCCACTCCGAGACTCCCGGAGCAATCACGACCAGCCCGAGCGTGCCGGCGAAGGAGAGCTGAAAGCCGACATCGGCCAGGGCCGATGGGTCGACGAGAACGATGGCGAGCGCCGCCACCGCCAGGGCGACCATCGCGTCGGTGTCGCGGCCGAGCAGCCAGGCCAGCAGGATCAGTTCGCCCATCAGCGTGGCGCGCACCACGCTGGGCTCGCCGCCGGCCAGGGCGGCGTAGAGGGGCAGCGCCAGCATGGCCAGCAGGACGCTGTAGCGGCCGATCAGCCAGCCGGCCATGCGGCGGACGGCCAGGGCGACGAGGGTGATGTTGAAGCCGGAGATGGCGACGACGTGGATCAGGCCGGAGGCCAGGAAGTCGTGGCGCAGGTCACCCGGCAGGGCCGAGCGCTTGCCGACCAGGATGGCCGAAAGCAGAGCGCCGTGCGGTTCGGGCAGGACGCCGCGCACGCTGCGGTCGATGTGGTCGCGCAGCCGGGTGAGCCAGGGTGGGTTGGAATCCGGCGGGGGCGAGAGGATGCGGACCTGTTGGTTATCGAGGCGTCCGGCGAAGGTCTCGTCGGTGCTTCGAAGCTGCGGCGAGCCGCGGGGCTGGCTTGGTTCGAAGGCACCGATTACGGCGACCCGGGCGCCCGCTGGAGCCGCGCCGCCGGGGGCGAAGAACTCCACGAGGCCGCCGGCTGACGCGGGTTCGGTACCGGGACGGGAAGCGCGCTGGACTTGCAGCGTTCGGCGGGCGCCGGGGTGTTCGTCGACGACTAGGCCTTCGAGACGGAGTTCCACGCCTGCCGGCGCTTGCAGCAGGGGCGCCTGCGCTTGATGGTGATGAGCGGCGCGGGCCAGGCCCAGGGCGAGGGCGGCCGGGATGATCAGGACGGCCAAGCGTTTCGGGCGGGCCGCGCCCGCCGCAAGAACCGCCACCGCAAGGATCGCGGTAAGCCAGGCCGGAGGCACGCCCCACCAAGCGGTTGCGGCCGCGCCAAACAGCAATGCGCCGCTGGCGCCGACGATCAGGGCGCCTGGCCCCAGCCCCGCCCCGTATGATTCTCGACGCCAGCCTTTGCGCCGAAAAAACCCATGGATCGCCGCCAGATACGCGCACTGTTCGCCGCGATGTTCTCAATCTTCTTCATCACGCTGATCGTCTTCGTGTGGTCGCTGCAGTCGGGACCGGCGCCGATCATCGTGGAGGGGGTCCTCGTCGGCACGATGGCGCTGCTGGCGCTGCGCGGACGGCGATTGACGCCGACGTTGCGACGCAACCTGCGCCGGGTCTTCTGGCTGTTCTTCGTCGCCATCACGATCAGCGTGATCGCATGGGTGCGCGAGGTTGGTCCGGTGCTGCCCGTCGTGACCGAGGTGGTGGTGCTGCTGGTGGCGCTGCTCATCATGCGTTGGACCCGAACCCCGGACGACTCTGAGCTTGGAAGCTGATCAGCGGCAGGACCTGCTCGATCGTGGCGTCGGGAATGCCCAGGGCTCGAAGGTCGTCGGCGGATTGCAGCGGGCCGAAGAAGGTGCGGGCGTGGACGATTCGAGCGGCGTAGACGGGGCCGATTCCTGGTAGGTGGGCCGCCAGGTCGTCCGCCGAGAGCGTGTTCACGGCGACAGATCCCGTGGCTTCGGGAACGGGCGACGTCCCGGGTGTCGTCGTGGAAGTCGGGGCCGACTCGGGCGTCGCTCGGGTGCCTGCCAACATGATGCTGAAGACGAGGGCGGCGACGGCTGCCGTGACCGCAAGCAGGCCCAGGCCGCGCCGGCTGGCGGCGCGTTCGGCGACGGCCGACGGAAGCTCGGCGGGCTGTTTGACCTGGGGATCTGGCAGGGCCATTGGGCGCTAGCGATCTCCGCCGAATTCGGCCACGACTTCGCCCATGCGTGAGGTGTCGTAGCCGCCCATGGCTCGGACGGCTTCGGCGAAGGTTGGATCGCGGAGGATGTCGAGCAGGGCGGCGACGGGCGGGTGTGCCAGGTGCTCGTTGGGAATGACGAGGTCGTATTGCTCCATGCCCACGGGGATGAAGTCGGTGCCAAGTGCGCGGGCGGCGGCGCGGATGCCCAGGGCGGCGTCGGCCATGCCGCTGTCCACGTCGGCGGCCACGGCCAGGTGGGTGTACAGCTCGCGGTCATAACCCTCGATTGCGGCGGGGTCGATGCCCTCGGTGTCCAGTAGGTGGTCCAGCAGCATGCGGGTGCCGGCGCCGCGTTGTCGGTTGACGAATCGGATGCCGGGGAGGGCTAGATCGCGCAGCGTTCGGAGGTTCCTGGGGTTGCCGCGCGGGACGATCAGGCCCTGCTCGCGTTGGGCGAAGTGGATAAGGGTGACGGCGCGGCCGGGGAGGACGCGCTGCACGTCGGTCTCGTTGTAGACGCCGGTGACCGGGTCCAGCAGGTGGCAACCAGCCAGGTGCGCCTCGCCGCGGCGCAGGGCGACCAGCCCGCCGTAGCTGCCGGCGTTGGTGGAGGCCAGGCGCATGGGCGGCGAGCGGCGGGAGACTTCGCTGGCCAGCAGGTCAAGGGCGGGGTCGTGGCTGCCGATGGCGACGGTGGTGTGCTCGATGCCTTCGGATTCGCCCAGGAGTTCCACTTCCACCTCGGACCCGGCCGCGATTCCCTCGGAGAAGCGCGGGACCGTTACCAGGCCGTCGGCCCGGACCAGCGACATGATCACGCCGGCGGCTCGCTCCAGCGGGGCGGCGACGATCCGGTCGCCGACGCGTCCGACGCGCACGCGAATGAACTCGTCGTCGCCGGCGTGGGAGACAAGCTGGCGGGGCGTGACGGCCTTGACCGAGCGGCGTTGCGGCGCCGGGCGGCCCAGGCACTCCTCGATCAGAGGACGGACAAAAAGCTCGAATGTGAGGGCGGCTGAAACGGGATAGCCGGGGATTCCCAGGACGGGCTTACCTCGGGCGACGCCGAGGACGACTGGATGCCCGGGTCGAACGGCGACGCCGTGGACGAATACTTGACCGAGATCTGCGACGACGCGGGCGCTGAAGTCCTCGCGGCCGGCGGATGAGCCGGCGTTGATGACGACGATGTCGGCGGTTTCGAGGGCGGCCCCTGTGGCGGTGCGGATGGCGTGGAAGTCGTCGGCCACGATCTCGCCGCGCAGCGCCTGGGCGCCCCAGGTCTCGGCGAGGGCGCCGAGCATGAGGCCGTTGAATTCAAGCAACTCACCGGGCTGAGGGTTTTGGCCGATGGGGACGAGTTCGCTGCCGGTTGGGATAACCGCCACTCGAGGCGGGGCGACCACGTCGACTTCGGCGTGGCCGGCGGCGGCCAGGGCGCCGAGATCGCGGGGTTCGAGATAGCGGCCCTGGGGGATCACCAGTTCCGAGGCCACGATGTCTTCGCCCATCGGGCGGACGTGCTGCCAGGGCGCGGCGGCGGCGGTGATTTCAATCGTGCCGTCGCCGCGGTCGTGGATGTCTTCGATCATGATCACGGCGTCGGTATTCGGCGGCATGGCGTCGCCGGTGTCGATCCAGACGGCTTCCGTTTCGAGCTTTAGCCGCCGCGGGGCGGTCTCGGCGGCGCCCACCGTGCTGGCGGCCGCTACCGCCACACCGTCCATGGCGGCAGCCGGGAAGTGTGGGCTGGAAAGGGCGGCCCACACGGGCGCGGCGGTGACGTGGCGGAGGGCCTGATCAAGTGGCAGCCGAATCGTGCGTCGGGGCGGCCAGTCGGGGAGTTCGGCCAGGGCCGTCGCCAGGCGTTCGCGCGCCGTGGCCAGGGGCACGTCGTACAGGTAAACGGCGCGCTGTTCGGAGCTAGAAGGGTTCGACATCAACCCAGGCGCCTTCCGGCAGGCCGCCGGCATCCAGCGGAATCCGTATGAGACCCGAGGCGCGCACCAGGGTGGCGATCAGGTTGGATGGCCCGAGGACGGGCGTCGCCCACCACTCGTCGTCGCGCTGTTGCAGTGCCGCGGGTACGAAGTCAATGCGTCCCGTTTGGGAGGCGAGGCTGCGCGTGAGGCGCGCGCGGCGTCGCGGCGGCTCGTCAGGATGGACAGCACCAAGCAGCCGCCGGATGGTGGGCACCACTACCAGTCCGAACACGACCATGGCAGACACGGGGTTGCCAGGCAGACCGAACACCGGCTTCCCGTCGGCCAGGGCGACGATGGTGGGTTTGCCGGGCTTGACGGCAATGCCGTGGGCCAGGACGCCGGGCTGGCCGAGGCTTCCGATCACGTCGGCGGTCATGTCGCGAGTGCTGACTGAACTGCCGGCCGAGATGATGACGAGGTCGCAGGCATCCAGGGCGGCGCGGGTGAGCCGATCCAACTCCGCCCGGTTGTCCGGCGCGACGCCAAACTCGCGTACCTCGGCGCCGGCTTGACTGGCCAGGGCGGACAGCGTGGTGGCGTTGACATCGCGAACCTGGCCGGGAGCCGGGGTGGCGTCCGCGGGCACGACTTCGTCGCCTGATGAAAGCACGCCAACCACCGGTGGAATCGCCGCGTCAACCTCAGTGATGCCCAGGGCCGCGAGGGTGCCCAGATCCTGCGCGCGCAGTTGGTGGCCGGCGGGCAGCAACGCGTCACCGGCGGCCAGGTCCTCGCCGGTCTGGATGACGTGCTGGCCGGGGGCGGCGGGGCGCAGGATTTCTACGGAGGTTTCGTCGACCGGCTGGGTGTATTCCACCATGACCACGGCGTCGGCCTCTGGCGGCAGCATGCCGCCGGTGTGGATGAGTTGGGCGGTACCGGGCTGCAGGGGCCGCTCCGCGGCGGCGCCCATTGGGACCTCGCCGTCCATGGTTAGGAATGCGGGCAGCCCCTCGGATGCGCCGTAGGTGTCAGCGGCGCGAACGGCGTAGCCGTCCATGGCCGAGCGGGCAAAGGCCGGGCTGTCTTCGGGCGACATGAGCGGCGCAGCGGTAACGCGACCCAGGGCGGCCTCCAGGCCGACCCGCTCGGTGCGCGCTGATCGAGGCAGGTGCTCGATGAGGCGCGCCAACGCCTCATTGGGCGTCACGATCTGGAAGAAGATGTCCGCGGTCATGCGGTGGATTCCGGCCAGTCGGCGGACTGGGGGTGAAGGGGGGAACCGTCTCTCGCCAGCCCGAGCCCCTTAAGGGGCTCGGGCTGGCGAGAGACGGTTTTTGGCGGATTTTTGGAGTGGATTTGGGCTATTGCTGGGACTCGGGACGGGGAGCGGGGAGGAAACGCAGGGCGAGCCGCCGGCGGGCGGGGGCGCCGGCGGAAAGTTTGGGGCGGCGGCTGACGGGTTGGCTGGACGAGCACGGGGGATCCGGGGCGAGGCATGGAAAGAGGGTCAGGCAAGTGTACACCGCGTGGTTACGAACCGCAAGATCGGGTATGGGGCTGGGGTCTTGAGCACCCAACCGAAACCTTTGAATAACCCTGAGGTGGTTGCCCGGAAGACCCCTCACCCCAACCCTCTCCCCTGTCCAGACCGGACACATGGTTTACAGACGTTCGGGGACATGGTTTACACATTTAGGCGGGCTTCCGGAGGTCGATGGTGGCCAGCTGGTCGGTCATAAAGTGCAGGGTCCAGCAGCCGTCGGTGGGCGTG